>CAJUMQ010000001.1:0-59996 GCA_910587035.1 uncultured Desulfovibrio sp.
GGGCAAAAGCGCACCCTGGCTATGGATATTGGGGAAAAAGGCGGTTTTTTTCATGGTAAGCCCGGGCCGGAAAGCGGCCTTTCTGGCTACCTTTAATATAGATGGGCCAAAAGGGCAAACAGCCGGCAAATCAGGGCAGATACACAGGCTCGCCTATGATGGGCAGCCAGACCTCATAATCCTCTCTGGCCGCGGCAGCGCCAAATCTGGCCACAGGCTCATTCCAGGCATGGCGGGCCATGCTGAAGCGGCCATTGTGACAGGGCAGCACAGCCCTTGCCCCCAGCTCGCGCGCGGCTTTGGCGCTCTCCTCCGGCAGCATGTGGATGTAGGGCCAGCGGGCATCGTACTGGCCATCCTCCACAATGGCCACGTCAAAACCGCCAAATTTTTTGCCGGCCTCGGCAAAATGGGGGCCATAGCCGCTGTCGCCGCTGATGTAGATTTTGCGCCCTGGCGTCTCCACGGCATAACCGGCCCAGAGGGTCCTGTCGCGTACCAGGCCTCGGCCGGAGAAATGGCGGGCAGGCAGGGCATGAATGGCAATGTCTGGCCCCACCATCCCCGTCTCCTGCCAGTCCTTCTCCTCCACCATGTCTGGCGGAAAGCCCCAACTGCGAAAATGCGAGCCCACACCCAGCGGGCAGATGACCTTTTTGATGCGGTGCAGCAGGGCCGTGACCGTGGGATATTCCAGATGATCCCAATGGTCATGGGTGATGAGCAGGCAGTCAATGTCCGGCAGGTCCTCGGGCCTGTAGATGGTTGTGCCGGCAAAGGCGCGATTGAAAAGGGAGAGAGGCGCGGCATGATCCTCAAGCACCGGGTCAAGCAGGATTGTGCGGCCATTGAGAATAAGCAGATAGGAGGAATGGCCCAGCCAGACTATGGCGTCCCGGGAGCGGTCCAAGGAGCGGAGATCGGTTTTTACGGCAGGGAGGGGTTTGTCCGGCCTGGTGTTGGGCGTGGAGGAGAACAGGCTACCAAAGAGGGCCGAAAAGAAGGTCGTGCCCTCCGCAAACATGGGAGTGTCGATCTGGTTGTGGAATTTGCCATCGGCATAATTGGGAGAGCGCTCCAGTCTGGCCAGATCCTCACCCTTGGGATTCTGGCCAAGTCGCGGCGCACATGCCAGCAGACCGCCCACAAGCAGAATACCCGCCAATATGCCAATCAGCATCTTTATGGCCATTGCCCGGCTCCGGTGGTAAACAGGGGTATTTCCGGTTTATAACCGGCCTGGGCAGCCGGGAACAAGGGGTGTCATGCTCAAAAAATTGCCTTTTTGGCGCAAAGTATGCAGGTTGGGCAGCCAAACACAGGCAATGGGCAGACCAGGGCCGAATTCAGCCGGCCCGGCCCCTGTTTCTTCCAGTCCGTGCGCCAGCGGGTAAAGGCCTCAATCCCTGCCCTGGACGTCCGGCAATGGCCGCCATCCCATGGCATCTCACCTGCCGTTCCCGCGTCCATTCTGCCACAATAGGCACGAATCATGCATAAATGCATCACAATAACAGGATTCTATAGGGCGCCGCCACGCAACCCCGCGTAATACAAGCCTTTTTTGGACATGTACCCAGCAGGGCCGAACGGACGCAAGGAGATTTTGCCATGAATTTGACATTATTGGGGCGTTTTATCCTCTCTCTGACTCTGGCAGTGATGATCAGCTGCCTGGCCGCCCCCGCCCAGGCTGTGCGCATAAAGGATATAGCAAGTTTCTCGGGTGTGCGAGACAACCAGCTCATAGGTTATGGCCTGGTGGTTGGCCTTGCCGGCACAGGCGACAAAAAGGATTCCGCCTTCACCCTGAGCTCCATGAAGAACATGCTGGATCGCATGGGCATTGGTTCCAATTCATCCGCATTGAAAGTCAAAAATGTGGCATCAGTAATGGTCACGGCCAGAATGCCCGTATCCTCAAAGCCGGGAACCAGGCTTGATGTCACAGTCTCCTCTGTTGGCGACGCCACATCCCTTCTGGGCGGCGTGCTTTTGCAGACTGCTCTCAAGGGGGTGGATGGAAACACCTATTGTCTGGCCCAGGGCGCACTGACCGTTGGCGGCTATTCAGTCAATGGCGAGGCAGCCAGCACCAGCAAGAACATCGCAACTGTGGGCCTTATCCCCGGCGGCGGCATAGTGGAGCGGGAGATACCCTTCCAGTTCAACCAGCAGGACAATCTCACGCTAAATCTGCGGGTGGGTGATTTCACCACGGCCCAGCAGGTGGCGGAGCGCCTCAATTCCGCCATGGGCGGCTCCTTTGCCAGGGCCGTGGACGCCATGAGCATCCATGTCAATGTTCCGCCGCAATACCGCAACAATCTGGTGCCCCTGATGGCATCTGTGGAAAATCTGGAGGTCACTCCGGACACTGCCGCCAAGGTGGTTGTGGATGAAAAAACCGGCACTGTGGTGCTTGGCAAGGACGTGCGCATTACCCGCGCGGCCGTGGCCCATGGCAATCTGCAGATAACGGTTCAGGAGAGCGAGCAGGTTTCTCAGCCAGGGCCCTTCTCCCAGGGGCAGACTGTTGTGACGCCTGAAACCAATATCAATGTGCGCGAAGAAAACCGCCGCCTGCATCTTGTGGAGGGCGCGACCCTGCAGGAGCTTGTGGATGGTCTCAACGCCATTGGCGCCACTCCCCGCGACCTGATCTCCATTCTGCGCAGTTTGCAGGTATCCGGCTCGCTCCATGCCGATCTGGAGGTAATCTAACATGACATCGCCAATTTCCTCAGCCCTTATTCCGCCTGAGGCCAGTGTTTCCGAGCAGTCCCGCAATGATTTCCAGGCCAGGCTGGCCGGTCTTGGCAATGGCGGCAGAAACATGTCGCCGGAGGCCAAGGCAAAAAAACTGCGCGAGGCCTGCGAGGGTTTTGAATCCATCTTCATCCAGAAGATGTGGCAGGAAATGCGCAATACCGTGCCCAAGAGCGGCCTGCTGCATGGCCGGGAGGAGAAGTTCTGGCAGGACATGTATGACCAGGAGCTCTCCAAATCCATGACCAGGGCCGGCGGCATAGGCCTGGCGGACATGATGTACGAGCAGCTCTCGCGCGGGCTGGCCAGTGCCAGCCGGGATGCGGCGGGCATGACTACATCCGCGGCCTTTGCGCCGGAGGCCGCGCCGCTGCTGGCGCCTGCGCAAACCGTATATGATGGCCATTTTGAAGAGAGCGCGCCGGCGGCCTCCGTATATGACGGCTCGGCGCCAGGCGTGGGCGATGTCCAGGAGGACGCCGTTCTGGCCGAACAGCAGGCCATGCCAGGCCAGACGCAGCAGGCTCAAGCCACCATGGCCCAGCTGGCGCAGCCGGTGCAGCCCATCCAGCCCGTGGCCCAGGCTGTGGAGCGGCCCAGGGCGGCGCATCATGTCAAAAAGGGAGATATCAACAACAGCAATGCTCTTGATCTCTCCTACATAGCCAGGCGCGAGGCCGGAGACAAGCTGGGCGCGCGCGCAGTGCGTCCGGCCCTGCGTCACAGGAATCCCGAGAGCGGACGGGCTGCCCAGCCTGTGGAGGCCGCGGCCAATGCCGCGCCGCCGCAACCTGGCTCCCCCGCCGCCCTGGCTGCGGCCCTGGAGCTGGCCAGGAGCGGGGCGCCAAACGCGCAGGCCGCGCCCATGTCCCTTGATGAGATTGTAGCCCGGGTCAAGGCTGGCAATGCTGCCGGCGCGGCTCAAACCGTAGCCCAGGCGCCTGCCGCTCCCGCAGCAATGGCTGCCGCCATGGACACAACCCAGGCTGTGGATGAAAACGCGCCCGTGACCCGCAAGGTGCGCTTCACAACCAATGTGCCCAGGCGCGACAAGAGCAAAAAGAATAGCCAGGCCATAAGGATGCTCAATGTGGACAATGTCAGCGCCAACAGCAAGGCAGGCCAGGGTCTGGCGGCCTATCATGCCAGCCAGGCAGCATTTGCCGCGCAGGAGGCGCCTGCCGGGGCTGTGCCCGCTCCCGGAGCCATGGCCACAGGGGCTCCTGCCGCGGCCCAGCCCATAGCTCCTCTTCGGGCTTCAGAGGCGGGAACTGGCCAAAGCGAAGCCAGTTTCAGCATTCCGCCCCTTACGGGTTCCGGTCTGAAAAGCTGATTCTCCGGTAATGGCACATATTTTGCTGTAACTGGTAAAAATCACGAACACCAGGCAGAAATTACCTGCCTGAGCTCAAAGAGAGGCCGGCATGTACCAGAGGATTCATGAAAGTTTATCCCGCCAGGACAAGGCGCTGTTTCTTTTGCGCGACCTGCTGGAGGAAGAATATGAGGTTCTTCTGGGCCGCGATACCAATCTGGTGGCTGCCCTGGAATTCTCAATTCAGGAGCTTATACGTCAGATAGCCGTGGAAAAGGATCTTGTGATCCGTTCCCTTGGCGGCAAGCGCGTGCTTGAGTATGCCGACGAGCTGCCGCAGGAGCAGGGCCATGCCCTGCGCAACCTTTTCCAGTCGGTTGATGAAGGCGAGCAGACAGTATCGCGCCAGGCATCCCGCAACGCGGAGCTGAGCCTGGCCCTGCTGGATCAGAGCACATACACATTACAGGTATTAACAAATCAGGTGGCCACACCACCAACAGGCGTCTATGGCCGCCATGGTGATATCCGTCAACCGGCGCATCCCCGGGCCGCCCTCATTTCAGGGAGATTATAAGTCATGCTTAATGGATTAATGAATATAGGCCAGTCGGCCCTAAATGCTTCCCAGGCCTGGATTTCCGTAACCGGCAACAACCTGGCCAATGCGGATACCGAGGGCTACTCGCGCCAGTATGTGGATCAGAAGGATGCGGGCGGCCTCACCTACAGGCCGGGCGCGCAGCCCCTTGGCGTGAATGCCCAGCAGATCATGCGCTTTTTTGACGCCTTTCTGGAACGCTCCTATGTGCGCCAGAATGCCAATTCCTCCCGCTGGACAGAGCAGGACACCATCATGGCTTCGCTGGAAAACATTTTCAACGAATCCAACCGCAAGGGCATAAGCTCCTCCCTCAACAACTTTTTCAATGCCTGGCAGGACCTGTCCCTTAGGCCTGATGACACCTCCGTGCGAGTCAGCCTGCTTTCCTATGCGGACAATCTCAATGACATGTTCAGCAACACCATGACCGCCATCAAGGATATCCAGCACGAGATGGATGTATCCATCAGCCAGGGTGTGAAGCGGGTCAATGAGCTGGCAGAATCCATTGCCGATCTCAACCGCCAGATCACCTATATGACTGTTGATGGCATCAGCAACCCCAACAGCCTGCTGGACAAGCGCGACCAGCTGGTGCGCGAGCTCTCCACCTATGTCGATGTGGAGACCATTGACCATGGCAAGGGCAATTTCCGCGTGCAGCTTTCCACAGGCCAGCCGCTGGTGGACGGCGTGGAGACCTATTCGCTCAGCGTTGAGGGTCCCATGAAGGAGGAGCAGATACAGCCTGGCTCCAAGTACGATGGCCAGATCAAGTTCGATGGCTCGGATACGCACGAATACACCATCGAGATAGTGGAAGGCGGCGATGCCACAACCGGCGCCCCAAAATTCCGCGTGTCCCTTGATGGCGGCAAAAGCTGGCTCAAGGATACCGATGGCAAGGAACTGCATTACGACATCACGACCGCCAAGGATAAAGATGGCAACGACATTTTAGATAAAGACGGCAACCCCATTGTGGAAGAAATAATGGTGAAGGATCTCAAGATATCCTTCACCAGCCATGAAAATTTCACAGCCGGCGACAAGTTTGTGATCACGCCCAAGGACGGCCTGTACTGGAATGAGCCCACCAGGGGCCCCCAGAACATCACCCCGCAGATGGGCTTTGATGGCAAGGAGAATCCCAATCGCGTGACCGGCGGCAAGCTGGCGGCCTATTTCAACATTCGCGATGACAACTGCGGCCGCTACATGGACGAGCTCGATGCTGTCGCCAGCTCCCTCATCTGGGAGGTCAACCGCATTCACAGCCAGGGCGCCGGCCTCTCCAAGCTGGAATACGCCAATGGCACCCAGAGGGTGGAGAACACCACCAGGCCACTTGGCAGCCATCAGGCCATGCTGCCCAATGGCGACAGGCTGCAGAGCGGCAATGTCAACTTCCATTTTTATGACAAGGATACTGGCGATCATCTCACATCCAGCATGCTTGAATTCCCGGCTCCGGACGGTCCCAATTTTGACCCGGCCAAGCATTCCCTTGAGGATGTGGTTAATGCCATTAATGGCGTGAAGGTGACCCTGAGCAATGGCAAGGAAGTGCAGGCCTTTTCCGCCAGCATTCAGGACAACAAGCTGATCATTGACATGCATCCGGACACCAATGGCGAGGTGGAGTTCGCCATGGGCGCGGACAGCAGCGGGCTCATGGCTGGCCTGGGCATCAACACCTTCTTCTCCGGCACAGGCGCACAGGACATTGCTGTGAACACCCAGATTCACAACAACACCAACCTCATCGCCTCCGGCCAGGTGAACGGCCAGTTCCAGGTCAATGCCGGCGACAACTCCATAGCCACAGAGATTGGCAAGCTGGTGGACAAGAAAATCACCATCACCACCATGTGGAAGACAGTGGACAACCAGTCCCTGGGCCAGTACTACGCCAATCTGGTGACCACAGTCGGCGCGGACCGCAGATTATCGAAGACAAATACCGAATACCATGGCGCCCTGACCCAGGATCTTTACGATCGTGTGACCTCTGTCACAGGCGTGAACATGGATGAAGAAATGACAAACCTGATCAAGTTCCAGCATTCATACACCGCGGCAGCCAAGCTCATCACCACCGCGGACGAAATGCTTCAAACCCTGCTTGGCCTCAAGCAGTAGGAAATCAGGACAGGCGAGGAAAATATCATGGCCATACGAGTTACCCAGCACACCATGTATAACAGCATGGTCGGCAATATGCAGAAGAATTTAGGCGCCTACATGGAATCCGTGGAACAGGGCGCATCCCAGAAGAAGATAAACAGGCCATCGGATGATCCGGCTGGAACCTACCGGGTGCTGACAACCCGCGTGGACATGACAAGCACTGAGCAGTATCAGGAAAATGTGGATACCGCCAAGGGCTGGCTTAATCTTGCGGACAGCGTGCTGAGCACCAATGTGGCCACGGCCATCACCGGCCTCAAGACACTGGCCGAGCAGGCCTCCACAGGCACATATGATGCCTCCCAGCGCAAGATCATGGCGGATCAGGCCAAGCAGTACTTTGGCCAGCTGCTCAACCTTGCCAATACGGAATTTGAGGGCAAGAGCATCTTTGCCGGCCACCGCTATGACCACAATGCCTTTGAGCAGGGCCTGGCCATCACCAGCTGGGATGAGGACTGGAACCGCTATGTCAACAATGGCGGCATCACCATTGACGGCTCATCATCCAGCACGGTGATTGTGGAGTTCACCACCAATCCGGGCGAAAAAAAGGATCTCGCAGCTGGCGACACCTTCCGCTGGTCCAATGATGGCGGCGACACCTGGCAGACCGGAACGGTGGAGCTTGGGCAGGACAAGGACGGCAATGAGGTCTTTGTGCTCAAGCCCGAGGGTTCCGGCATTTACATGTCCATTCCCAAGGAATTCCCGGACCCGGATGATCCCACAAAGAAGGTGCCCACCCAGATCACAGGCGCCAACCCCAATGAAAAATCCGGCCCCAACAATGGCACCTTCCTGTTTGTGCGGCCCACGGCCATCTACCAGGGGGATGACAAGGATCCGCCGGTGGATGTGACCCTCATGGGCGCGGGCAACATAGATGCCAAAGCCACAGGCGAGTTTGGCAAGAATGTGCTGGTGCGCATAGACGGCCAGAAAGGCGCTGACGGCACCCTGGGCGATGTCAGCCTGAAACCTGCCGGCGAGGAGTTCACCTGGTCCTACAGCACGGATGGCGGATCCACCTGGGTTACGGCCAAGGGCAAGACCACGGGCACAGACCAGATCAAGCTGCCCATTCCTGGTGGCTATGTGGAGATTGACGCCACAGCCAATGGCGGCAAAATTTCGCAGGGCGCCCAGATAATGGTTCATCCCTCGCGCTCGGATCTGGACTACGAGATAATGAAGGACACCTACCTGTCCGTCAACAGCGTGGGCAAGGATGTTTTTGGCGGCTACTATGAGGGCAAGCCGGCCCTGGAGGGCGACAATAACCTGTTTGAGGTTGTGGGCGCATTCATAGGCTACCTCGAGGGCAACAGCCAGGAAGGCTGCCAGAAGACCCTGGCCGCGCTCACCACAGCCGAGAAGCAGATTCTGGCCGAGGCCACCCGCATAGGCGGCATGGAAAACAGGCTGGAGATGGCCGCGGATGTGCTCTCCTTCCAGAAGATCGACCAGCAGGAGAGGCTCAGCTATGTTGAGGACATTGACCTGACGGAGCTGCTCACCAAACTCACCCGCCAGCAGCTGACATATCAGACTGTGCTCCAGTCCTCCTCGATGATCATGCAGCTTAGTCTGGCCAATTACATATAAATTTGCTATATGAAATTCCGGGCATGAATGCCCGGAATTTCACCCTTTTAAAATGGGAAGTGTGATGACAAGCGGCGCAATGGATGAAAAACCATGCTGATTTTGACCAGACGCCCTGGCGAAAGCCTTTATCTGGGCGAAAATATCAAGATAACCGTACTGGGCATGCAGGGTAAACAGGTCAAGCTGGGCCTTGAGGTGCCAAGTGAGACCACCGTTTATCGCGAAGAAGTTTATAAACGGGTTATTGAAGAAAACCGTCGCGCTCTGGCGACAAAGAATGAAGACTTCATGGTGGCTGCTGAACTATGGCATGCGAAAAAGAAATAGAGATCGATACCCGCCTTGGGCGCAGGAAGATCGATCCCGACAAGATAGTTAATTTTCCCCGTGGTCTGGCCGGCTTTGAAACAGAGCATGAATTCACGCTCCTGCAGCTTCGTCCGGATGCTCCGCTGCTGATTCTCCAGAGCGTTACCAAACCGGATGTGGGGCTGCTGGTGGCGGACCCGTACAGCTTTTTGCCATCCTACCCTGTAATGGTTGGCGAGGCCGAGCAGCAACTGCTGAAAATAAACGAAACCGGCGATGCGGCAATTCTGGTGACTGTCACAATACCAGCTGGCGAGCCGGAAAACGCCATGCTCAATCTCACCGGACCCATTGTGATAAATCATCAGGCAAAAATTGGCCTGCAAATTCCCCAGGGCTTTGAGGGCCCGGCGCAGGTGAGTCTGCACCAGCCGGACATGGCCGCGGAATAAAACTTTTTTGCATTCGCAGCATTGCGATTGTCCATCAGCAAAAAGCCGCCCTGCGGCTTTTTGTGTTTAAAAACCTGTACGATATGGCTTTGGCTTTAAAGAGGCGTGGCCGCTGAGGGGGGATCAGCGGCCACAAAGAGGGAGGATGTTCCGATGGTTTTAGGGTTCTGTTCAAAGGAGGAGGGTTTTGGGGTGGGGATTGCGCAGCTCCGTATGGGGGATAGAGCTACGCAGAAATTTTTTCCAGCACGTGGGGTTTGTATATAAACCGCCCGGGCGGATTAGAAAGAGTTGGGAGGCGCGGCGGGCTGCCTGCGCCGTTATATCTGGACTGTCATTTGCCCCGCTGCAATTTGATCTATGGAGGCAAATTACAGATTGTTTTTCCTTCTGGCCCTATGCGGTTTTTAGCAGCTTTATCATTCGCTGTTACTTATAATATAGCAAAAGCCATGCCAGACAATTCCTGTTTGGCAGATGCCCAAAAATCAACGCTTTGCGGGTCATGGCAGCGTGGCATTTTTCCAGGAGCGTATGTTTTTTATACACGCCCTGATTCTGGATGTATAAATTTTGCTCAGGTGTAAAAAAATGTCTCGCCACATTTTGCCCGCTTAACCTTGTGAAATAATAGGCAAACTCTACCGCCCCAGGCTTGCGCCTCCTCCAGGCCGCGAGCAAAAGTCATGGGAAGACAGAGCTTGCGTGTGAAAAATCAGTCCGAAAAACCATAACTGGAAGGCCAGACCGGAGCGCAGCAGGGGCAGGGGACACAGGAGAGGCAGCAAAGCGCAGGGGGGAATTTTATTGCGCCTGAAGAACGCGTTCCTGGCAGACATATCCTGCGGGTGTCTGCCAGGAACGAATTAAAATCTGTTGATATATTGGCAAATTAGCCAAGATGCGGCTGTCTGCCAAAGGGCTGGATTGATGATCTGTCGTCCTTTTCATCCGGTGGCGCCAGCCAGAATCCATCGCCGCCAAGAGGACCCATGGGCACGCCCGCCTCAATGCGCAGGCGGTCGCCAACATCCTTGAGCTTGCCGCGCAGGGCCTCCCGCAGGGATTGCAGCTCCTGGCCGAGACGCGGCAGGGTGTCCGGCCTGGTGTTGCGATTGAAGCTGATGGCAGCAAGCTGCGCCTTCTTTTCCCGAATGGCAATGCGCAGGGCGCGCAGACCTGGATGCGCATCATGCAATATCTTGCGGGCGCGCTCGCGCTGAAATGGCTGCAGACTGTCCAGCCATTGCCTTATGGCCAACACATAGCGCTCCTCGCTGCGCCGGCTTGGCTCGCGCCAGTCATTGGCGCGGGAAGCAATGCTGTCCACGGTTTTGGAGGGGTCATCATTGGCAAATGGCGCACTCAGCTCCGAATCTTCGGAGTGTTCATTGAATTGTTCCTCATCATAACCGCGTTCACTATAATTAACGGTCGCTTCGCCCCGGGGGGCAAAGCCGTCGCCTGCATATACGCTGGATTGCGGCAGATTGCCTGCCATACATGCTCCAAGCAGTGAACATATAATTATAAACTTCTTTGGCATCAAACTTCCATTTCTTCGAACCCAGGATTCAACTGTGCACCAGATTTGGGAATATGGCGTTCGCCGAATGGTTCATTTTCCGGTTCGCTCCCGTTCCGTCCAAAAATCATCCAGGCGACCATATTTCCAGACGCCTGACACCCCTTTTATGCAAAAACCATACAAATTTTTGAATCCCAATCCAGAAATTAATCCCTTGAAAGAAATTTGATAATGGTAAAATATGCGCATTCACCATTTAGCTGACAAATTATAAGGAGCATACATGTCCGGATTTATGAGTTCCAGCGCTTCCATGACCATATGCAAATGCCAGCAGGCCCGCCCACTTGATGTGGAGGCCTTGCGCAAGGGCGCATTCACAGAAGCCATTGACCCGGATGGCATCCGGTCCGGATGGGTGGGGCTGAACGACCTTCTGGATACGGACAATTTTTTTCTGGCCACCTCCGATGCCAGATTCTCCGGCTTTTCCTACAGGCTGGACATGCGCAGGCCAGCCGCCGCTGTAATCAGGCTCCAGCTGGCGGAGCAGATCAGGGCCGAGGAGGCGGAGGGCAAAAAAATTGGCTCAAAACGCAAAAAGGAGCTGAGGGAGGCCATAATCGAAAAACTCACAGCCCGCGCAGATTTTGTGCCCTCCCTTACGGATTGCATCTGGGATGGCAAGAGCGGGGTTCTTTTCATAGGCACAACATCGGAAAAAATGCTGGAGAGGATACTTTCGCGCTTCAAGGGCTCCTTTGGCATGGACGCTGCCCCCATTGGCGCGGAGAAGGACATGGAGACAATCTTCTCTCTGCTGCAGAATGAAGGCTCCCTGCAGCTGGCTGGCTACAATATTGCCCCCATGGGCAGCGCCAGCCTGCAATCCGCAGATGCCAGCAGCGAAAAAAGCGCCATTGCCGTGCGCAACAGCCCGGATGCGGTTTCGGACGGCCTGAGCCAGGGGCTGGCCATCAAGCGAATGGGCATCATTGCCACCAATACGGAAAATGAGGATGATGAGCTGCAGTTCACGCTGGACAGCTCCCTGGCTGTTTCCGGCCTCAAATTTCCCAGGGCGGAAAAAGGCATGGACGAAGAGGCGACATTTTTGATCAATGCCGAAATCTGCGCCAGTGTGGCCGCCCTGGTGGACAAACTGGCGGGCAACAACTGAGGCGCAGAGGTGAGAGGCCATGCTCAGGCCACTTATCGAGATAGATGAGGAGCTTTGCAATGGCTGTGGCCAGTGCATAACCGATTGCGCGGAAGGAGCCCTTGCCATTGTCAATGGCAAGGCCAAACTGATTAGCGAGAGCTATTGTGATGGCCTGGGGGCATGTCTCAACTGCCCCCAGGGCGCCCTGGCCCTTGTAATTGCCGATGCCCCGGCCTTTGATGAAAAGGCGGCGCTGGCGGCCAAGGCTGCCAGGGAGGCACAGGAGGCGCCCCTTGCGCCATTGCAGCCAATGGCGGCGGCACAGATGCAATCAACCCTGCGCACATGGCCTCTGCAGCTGGCCTTGATGCCGCCTGCCGCGGTCTTTCTGAAAAATGCCAGCCTCATACTGTGCGCGCACTGCTCCGGCTTCGCATTGCCGGGCATCCAGAAAGACCATCTGGCCGGGCATGTGCCTCTCATTGCCTGCCCCAAGCTGGAAAACAATGCCATGCTGGTGGAAAAGCTGGCCGCCATCCTGGCCGCCAATGACATCAGGGATCTGACAGTGCTGCGCATGAGCGTTCCCTGCTGCGGAGGTCTTACGGCCATTGCCCAAAAGGCCCTGGAACAGACGCAAAAAAATATAGAGCCTGCCATCAATGTAGTGCAGTTGTGAGGCCAAAGCCTGCAACCGCGTCTGGCATCAGTTGATGATGTTTTGCGGAGTCCCGGCCAGAAAGGCGCGAATATCGTCGGCCATGATATCGATTATTTTCTGTCTGGCGCGCACAGTCGCCCAGGCCATGTGCGGGGTGAGCAGCACATTTGGCGCATTGAGCAGGGGATTGTCCGCGGCAGGCGGCTCCGAAACCATGACATCCGCGCCAAAACCGCCAAGCTGGCCGCTCAGGAGCGCCTTTGCCACTGCCTGCTCATCCACCAGACCGCCCCTGGCCGTGTTGATCAGGATTACCCCCGGCTTCATGGCCGCAAGGCTTTTTTCATTGATCAGACCGGCATTTTCGACCGTCAATGGGCAATGCAGGGAAATGGCATCGGCCTCGCGCCAGATCCGGTCAATATCGGCCCATTTAAAAGCATAGTCCACCTGCGCCCTTTGCCTGCGCGAATTGGCCAGGATATTCATGCCAAGACCTGTGGCCATTCTGCCCAGGGCCTGCCCTATGCCGCCAAAGCCGACAATGCCCAGGGTCAGGCCATTCAAATTCAGGGGAGTTTTTTTCCAGTAGCACCATTGGCCATTGCGGGTCCATTCGCCACTGGTGACTCCCGCCGAATGCAGGGCTGTGCCCCGGGCCAGCTCCAGCAGCAGGGCCAGGGCGTGCTGGGCCACATCGTCAGCGCCATAGGCGGGCACATTGCAAACCTTTATGCCGGCGGCCGCAAGGGCGGCCAGATCAAGATTGTTTGAGCCTGTGGCCAGCTCGCCCACAAGCCGGCAGCCGGCCAGGGCCGGGATCTCGGCAGGGCCAATGACAGTCTTGTTGACCAGCACCACATCCGCCCCGGCAGCCCGGCTGGCAAAATCCGCTGGAGCGGTGGCTGCAAATATCTCAAGCTCGCCCAGCTCCTCAAGGGGGGCCCAGCTGACATCGCCCGGGTTAAGCAGGGCGCCATCAAGCACAACCATTTTCACGACAGATCCTCCCGCTCAAAACTGATACAGAAACATGGGGGCCGACATTTTTTCGGCCAGGCCATCCGCTGAGGCGGCAGTCAGAAGCTCTCTTACGGCCTTGCCCATGGCCAGCAGCTCCTCCAGCAGTTTTGCTTTTGCCGCCGGCTTGACTGCCAGCTTTCTTTCCATGGGCACGCCGGTTTTTTGAGCAAGCCAGGCATGGGCCTCGTACTGGCCGCCTGTCTCATCGACCAGTCCCAGCCCCACGGCCTCGGCGCCGGTGAAAATCTTGCCATTGGCCAGGTCCTCGGCCTTTTCGCGCGGCATGCGCCGCCCCTTTGCCACTATGTCCACAAACTGGCCATGCATATCCATAAGCACCTTTTCAAGATAGGCCCTGTCCTGGGTGGTGAGGGGATGCATGTAGGAGGCTGCGTCCTTGAATGGGGCTGTCACCAGAGTCTCCTGCCCCACTCCGATTTTTTGCATCAGCCCCTGAAGCTGGGGGATGTCCATGCGCACGCCAATGGAGCCGGTGACTGTGGAGGGATTGGCGAATATGCGTTCGCCGGCCATGCTGATCATAAGGCCTCCGGACGCGGCTGTGGCGCCCATGCTGACAACCACAGGCATTTTTTTGGCCACGCGGGCCAGGGCCGCGTAGATCTCCTGGGATGCGGCTGCGCCACCGCCAGGTGAATTTACGCGCACCAGCACTCCCTTGATGGTGTCTTTGCTCTCCAGCTTGCGAATCCAGGCCAGGGTCGGGCCGGGATCGAGAATTGCCCCCTGCACGGTCACCAGTGCCAGCCTTTCCATATTGTCAATTTCCTCATCAGGCGTGGAGGCCCAATGCACAAATATGGTGGCTCCGGCAATCAGGGCCAGAATCAACAGCCAGAACAGCAGGGGATGCCTTTTGCGAAATGGCTGGCGAAAAATCCGCAGCCATACGGTGGCGGGAATCTGCGCCAGGGGGCAGGTATTGCAGCCACTGCCAGTCTCCCTGCTGAAGGAAAATTCCGCATTGTCCGGCTGTTCCCTATTCATAGAAGTCCTCAACTCTGCTCGGGATTTTCATGAGATTGCGCATTATGTCAAATATGATTAGGCTTGGCGACATAAATCTGCGGCAGCCCCCCGCTGGCCCAGGGCATACACAGTTTTTCGGAATCATCATATGAAATGTAAAATTTGCAAGGCGGAGGCGGCTGTAGCCTTAAGGAGCCATAACGCGGCATTTTGCGAAAAATGCTATGCGGCCTTTTTCCGGCGCCAGGTGCAGAAGGGCATCAGCTCCCGAAACCTATTTTCCATGTCTGAAAAAATTCTTGTGGCCCTCTCCGGCGGCAAGGATTCCCTGGCCCTGATGCTGGAGCTTGCCGAGCTGGGCTACAATGTCACCGGCTTGTTCATCGACCTGGCAATTCCGGAATCATCACCTGCCGCAAGGGCCCAGGTGGAGGGATTTTGCGCCAGGCACAAGCTGCCACTGCAGATAGTTGATCTTGCAGCGGAGGGGCTGGCCATGCCTCTGGTGAAAAAGGCGCTGCGCAGGCCGGTCTGCTCCGTTTGCGGCAAAATAAAAAGGTACTGGTTCAACAGGGCGGCCATGGCCGGATGTTATGACGCCATCGCCACAGGCCACAATCTGGATGACGAGGTGGCCAGGCTCTTAAGCAACACCCTGCGCTGGGATGCCTCCTATCTGGGCAGCCAAGGGCCAAGACTTGAGGCTGGCAACGGCTTTGCCCGCAAGGTAAAGCCGCTCTGGCGTCTGAGCGAGTTTGAGACTGCCAATTACGCCTTTTTGCGGGGCATAGAACATCACATGGCACCATGCCCATACAGCGCCGGCGCCAGTTTCAGCATTCTGAAAAATCTGATGCACAGGCTGGAGGGCGCCATGCCTGGCCGCAAGCTGGATTTTTATCAGGGCTTTCTGGAAAAGGGACGGGAAAATTTCGCGCAGGCCGCCAAAAGGGAAGACATGCCCCTCTCCCCCTGCAGCCTGTGCGGCCAGCCCACATCCGGCGGCGAAATATGCGGCGTCTGCTCCATAAAAAGGCAGGTGGGGGAATATATCAAGGCCGGGCGGAAGGCGGAAGAGCCAGGATCAGCCCTGTGACAAATCGGGACACGTCTCACTCCTGACAAACCCGCGCAGGCGTTTGCCTGTTTTTGGCGGCAAAAACTCCTCTGGTCATTCCCCGCTGGCAACCATTTTTTCAAACCAGGGGATGGTTCTGGCAAGCCCCTCCTCCAGGGTGATCCTGGGCTCCCAGCCCAGCTTTTCCCTGGCAAGAGCTATATCCGGACGTCTCTGTCTGGGGTCGTCGGCTGGCAGAGGCTCATGGATGATTTTGGAGCGGCTGCCGGTCATGTCCACAACCCTGGCCGCAAGCTCGCCAATGGTGAACTCGCCTGGATTGCCCATGTTCACCGGGCCGGCAAAATCCTTTTCCGTCCCCATCATCGCCAGAAAACAGTCTATGAGATCATCCACATAACAGAAGGATCTTGTCTGGGTGCCATCGCCATAAATGGTGATGGGCTCATTGCGCAAAGCCTGCATGATGAAGTTGGAGACCACCCTGCCATCGCGAGGGTGCATGTGCGGCCCATAGGTGTTGAAGATGCGGCCCACCTTTATGGGCAATCCGTTCTGGCGGTGATAGGCAAAAAAGAGGGCCTCCGCGCAACGCTTGCCCTCATCGTAGCAGGAGCGCAGGCCGATGGGATTGACATTGCCCCAGTAGCTTTCCTTCTGGGGGTGTTCCTCCGGATCGCCATAGACCTCGCTGGTGGAGGCCTGAAAGATGGTGGCGCCCACCCTTTTTGCCAGACCCAGCATGTTGATGGCGCCATGCACGCAGGTTTTTATGGTCTGGACGGAATCATGCTGGTAATGGATTGGCGAGGCCGGGCAGGCGAGATTGTAGATCTCATCCACCTCCACATACAGGGGAAAGGTCACATCATGGCGGATGAGCTCAAAACGCGGATTGTCGCGCAGATGCAGAATGTTGCGCTTGTCGCATGAAAAAAAGTTGTCGACGCAGAGAACGTCATGGCCCTCCGAGAGCAGCCTTTCACACAGGTGGGAACCAAGGAAACCCGCGCCACCAGAGACAAGAATGCGCTTTGCCGGCATGATGCCAATCCTTTGCTGAATCCTGTTTATACCAAATGGCCAGGCAATTCCACATTGCCTGCTTTATGCCACCAATATTTATATTATTCCAACCCGGTTGGCAAACGCCTTTCTCGACAAGGCGGGGTGAACATGCTAGAGGGAGAGCATGCTGGATTTCGATTTTTCCTCCGCTCTGCGCATTCTGGCGGTGTCCCTGGTCCCCGCCCTTCTCGGCATCATATTGCATGAGGTTGCCCATGGCTGGGTGGCCCGCCGCTGTGGCGATCCCACAGCCTGGATGCTGGGGCGCCTGACCCTGAACCCGCTGCCGCATATTGACCCCATGGGCCTGGCCGTGTTTGGCCTTACCAGCATGACAGGCTCCTTTGTCTTTGGCTGGGCCAAGCCCGTCCCCGTTGATCCGCGCAATTTTCACCATCCCCGCCGGGATCTCATGCTGGTGTCCCTGGCCGGGCCAATGACCAATTTCCTGCTGGGCATCGCCTTTGGCCTGGGCCTGCTGGCTCTGGTGACCTTTCTGCCCTATGGCCAATGGCAGACCAATGCCGTCTATTCCTTTTTCCTGGCCTCCATGCAGGCGGGGATTGTCATCAACTTCGGCCTGGGCTGGCTCAATCTGATACCTGTCCCCCCCCTTGATGGCAGCAAGATACTCGCCTACTTTCTGCCGCCACACATGGCCTATAAATACCTTGAACTGGGCAGATACGGGTTTATCATACTCCTGGCCCTGCTCTTCACCGGGCTGCTTGGCAAGATTCTTGGCCCCCTGGTGCGTTATTCCACACTGGGGCTTTTCGAAATTCTGGGTTTCTAAACCTTGACGCCAGACGCGACAACAGATTCAAAATCACATTCATGGCAGGACTTCAAAAAATGAGTCAAAAACCGCGCACTGTTTCAGGCATGCGGCCCACCGGCCCCCTTCATCTTGGCCACTATTTCGGGGTGATTAAAAACTGGATCGCCCTGCAGGACACCGAGGATGCCTATTTTTTTGTGGCGGACTGGCATGCCCTGACCAGTGACTACGCCGATCCCTCCAATATAGGCCACAATACGGAAGCCATGGTTCTGGACTGGGTTTCATCCGGGCTGGATCCTGAAAAATGCGTAATTTTCCGGCAATCCCGCATCAAGGAGCATGCCGAGCTCTCCCTGCTGCTGTCGATGATAACGCCGCTATCCTGGCTGGAGCGCAATCCCACCTACAAGGAGCAGTTGCAGCAGATCAGCAACAAGGATCTGGGCAATGCCGGTTTTCTCTGCTATCCGGTGCTTATGGCAGCGGACATCCTCATGTATCTGCCCCATGGGGTGCCCGTAGGCGAGGATCAGCTGCCCCATCTTGAACTTACCCGCGAAATTGGCCGGCGTTTCAACTATCTCTATGGAGATCTCTTTCCAGAGCCGCAGGCTCTGCTCACGCCTGCAGCAAAATGCCCCGGGCTGGATGGGCGCAAAATGTCCAAAAGCTATAACAATGGCATTTTCCTCTCCGAATCCATTGACGAAATCAGCAAGAAAATTGCCAAAATGTACACGGATCCGGCCAGAAAACGCATCTCGGATCCCGGCAATCCCGACATCTGCAATCTGTTCCCCTATCATGTGCTTCTGAGTTCGCCAGAGGAGCAGAACGAGATCCGCCTTGGCTGCACATCCGCCACACTTGGCTGTGTGGAATGCAAGAAAATATTTCTACGCAATCTCAAGGCTTTTCTGGAGCCTTTGCATGAGCGCCGCGCGGCTCTGGAGGCCAGACCAGGCTGTGTAGCCGAAATTCTCGATGCCGGCAATGCCCGCGCGCGCAAATTCGCCGCAGCCACCATGGAAAAAGCCAGGGCCATGATGGGTCTGGATTAGGCTGGCGCAGGCATGGCCATAATGCTTGGCATTGACTACGGCCTGGCTCGCACCGGCATCGCCATTTGCGATGCTGGCGAACAGGTCGTTTTTCCCCTGGCCACATTGAGGCTGGACGACTTTGGCGCCAGAGCGCCCCTGCTCAATCACATAACCACCATTGCCCACACCCGCAAGGCGGAAGCCCTGGTGCTTGGCCTGCCCCTGCATGGCGACGGATCAGAAAGCGAAACATCCAGGCAGGTGCGCAATGTTGTGGCAAGGCTTAAAAGGCGCATTGAGCTGCCCATATTCCTCATGCCGGAATATTTGAGCTCCAGCGAAGCCCTGGCCGATCTCAGGCAGGCTGGTGTTGGCCGCGGCAAAATCCTTGCCGTGCTGGATCAGCAGGCCGCATGCCGCATTCTTCAGTCTTTTCTGGCCCAGAGGCCGGAACAAAGGGTCCCTGCATGAAGGCAGTTGCCGCCTTTATTCTCCTATTGATTTTCGCAGCTGGCGCCTGGCTTGGCTGGCAGGCCTTGTCATTTCTCAACACCCCGGCCCAAAAACCTGGCGCTGAAGCGTATTTCGATGTGCCCCAGGGAGCATCCCTTGCCAAAATAGCGGATGAGCTGGCGGCTGCCGGCCTGATCACGGACGCCCGCAAGTTCACCTTGCTTGCCCGCTATCGGGGTCTGCAAAACCGGCTGCAGGCCGGGCGCTTCCAATTAAATTCCGGCTGGCTGCCTGACAGGGTTCTGGATACCCTGGCAAACGGGCGCCCTGTGATGTATAAGATAACAATTCCCGAAGGGCTCACATGGTGGCAGACCGCCAAACTTCTGGAGGATGCCGGCTTCGTCAAATTCGCCGATTTCAGGGATGCCATCACAGATGCGGATTTTCTGAGGCATTATGGCATCCCCTTTGCGACAGCGGAAGGCTTTCTCATGCCGGACACCTACCTGCTGCGCAAGCCGGATTTTTCCCAAAGGAACGAGCCAGGGCCCAGCGATGAGGCAGATATCTGGCGCAGGCAGTCCCGCGCCATAGCCGGCAGGCTCATCGATAATTTCTGGCTCAAGGCCAATGCGGTCTGGCCTGGACAAAACAGCACAGGGCAGCCACAAAGAATCAATCGGCCCGGACGCCGCGATCTTCAAAAATGGGTAACCCTGGCCTCCATAGTTGAAAAGGAAACAGGCCTGCCTGCCGAAAGGCCGCGCGTTGCCGGAGTATATGAAAACAGGATTCGCAAAAACATGCTTCTGCAGGCTGATCCAACCGTCATTTATGGCATGGGGCAGGGTTTTGCCGGCGAATTGCGCAAAAGCGATCTGGCCAATGCCGCCAATCCCTACAACACATATCAAAATCCGGGGCTGCCCCCTGGCCCCATATGTTCCTTCGGGATTGATGCCCTCAATGCAGCCATCAGTCCCGAGACACATGACTATCTGTACTTTGTAGCCGCTGGCAATGGCCCGGGTCATGTCTTTTCCAGAAGCTACGGCGAGCATGAGCAGGCAGTGCGTGAATACAGGCGCCAAAAACGCAACAAGTGAGGCCCAGGCTATGAAATATCTCATCATGGAAGATTTTTCCGGCAAACCTGCCCCTTTCATTTTCCCGGACCGCGTCAGCCATGAGGACATGCGGGATCAGTTGCCCTATATCCGCGCAATTTCCGCTGGCACCATGAGACTTGATGGCAATGCCATCATCTGCGAGGGCGGCTGCCCGGAACTTGGCCTGGCCGCAGGCGTAGGAGACGCCGAATTCATCTCCCGCTGTCTGGCCGAATCTTGAGCCTTCCCCCGGCTCTTCTCATTGCCGGCACCTCCAGCCACAGCGGCAAAACCGCCACAGCCATTGCCCTGATCAGCGCCCTTAGGGCCAGAGGCCATGCGGTGCTCCCGGCCAAATGCGGGCCGGACTACATTGATGCAGGCTGGCTGGCACAGGCGGCCGGGCGTCCATGCCTGAATCTGGACATCTGGATGTGTGGCGCAAACCCCGTCCCCAAGCTCGCCGCTGCAATCACCGCCGCCATGCCTCCTGCCACTCAAAAGACCATCCTTGTTATTGAAGGCGCCATGGGCCTCTATGATGGCGACAGGCAGGGACGGGCATCCTGTGCGGAGCTGGCCGCAAGACTGCAAATTCCGATACTCCTGCTTGTCAATGCCAGGGGGGCATCGGACTCCTGCGCTGCCATGGCCAATGGCTTTCTGACCCACAGCCTGTCCTGGATGCGCAAATGGGGCAGACCGAGTTTTTGCGGAGTCATATGCACCCATACCGGATCCGGCCTGCATCGGGCCCTGCTGGCAAAGGCCCTCAAACCCGTTCTTGCCAGGCACAGGCTTGGCCTTTGCGGCTTTCTGGATGCTGCCGGCGCGCCCAAGCTGCCGGAGCGGCACCTGGGCCTTGTGCAGGCCGGCGAGATTGGCGGCAGCCTTAACCATGCGGCACTTGGCCAATGGTTCGAAAACAATTGCAACCTTGATGCCATTCTCAAGGGCACGGTGACAGGCAAAGGCAGGGAAAAGACAGCGGCATTGCCGGCAAAAAAGTCTTTAAAAATCTCAGCATCGCGACCTGTCATCGCTGTGGCCAGGGATGAGGCCTTTGCATTCTGTTATGCCGCGCTGCCGGAGCTGCTGCATGAGCTGGGCGGGGAAGTCAAATTTTTTTCGCCGCTGCGCGATGTGGCGCCGCCCCCCTGCTCCGCAGTGTATTTGCCTGGCGGCTATCCTGAGGAGTTCGCCAGGCCACTGGCGGCCAATGAGGCCATGCGCGCGAGTCTGTGCCACCTGGCCAGCGCTGGGGTGCCCATATATGGAGAATGCGGCGGCTACATGTATCTTATGAGGGCCATTACCGATAAAAACGGGCAAAGCTGGCCCATGTGCGGCATTATTCCCCAACAATGCCAGATGACAGGCAGACTGGCCGCCCTGGGCTACAGGCGCGTAAAATCGGCTGCCGGCGCCGATTTTGGCTATGTCCGCGGTCACGAATACCACTATGCCCGCATCTGCGGCGAAAAATCCCCGGTCGCCCCTCTATGGCAGGTTTGGGATAGCGCGGGGCGCAGCCTGGAGCCCCAGGGCTGGCAGCAGGACAATGTGCTGGCATCATGGATTCATCTCTACCCGGCAGGCAGCCTGCCCTTTTGGCGCATGTGGATGAAAAAGGCAGCAAAACATGGAGTTTCACAGCTGTGAGCGAGGACATAATTCTGGATTGCGAGGGTTCCCCTGACGACATGGAGCGGTGCTCATTTACCAGGCACGGCCATTTCATGTCTGCGGGAGAATTCGCAAATTTTCTCACCTTCAATGTTCAGGCTCAGAATTAATGTCCAGTTTTAAAAAGCTGGCCGCGTTATTGAACATGATATCAGGAAAAATGTCCGGATTGAGGCCCCAATGCAGATAATAGGCCACGGCCTCCCGCATGTCCACGCAGGGATATGCGGTCCCGAACATGATTTTTTCAGGGATCAGATAATTGGCAGCTTCGATATATTCCCGGTTGCCGGGAACATTCATGGTATAGAGGTCCGGGGCCAGATAGACGCCGGGGCGCTCAAAAGCCACATGGCAGATGGCATTCACATTGGGCCAGCCGCCATGCGCAAGAACAAGCTGGAGATTGGGAAAATCAAGAGCCACCCTTTCAATGAGCATTGGATCCGTATAGGAGAGGTCCGGCGCCACGAAACCGCCAAAGGAAATAAAAAGAGGAATTTTCTGCGCCTCGCATTTTTCATATATGGGATATATGGCCCGATTATCCGCCTTGAGAGGCGGCTTGCAGAACCCGGGTTCTATAAATATGGCTTTTGCGCCGGAGGCCAGGCAGGCGTCAATTTCTGCAAGGCACCCTGGATCATGGGGATCAATGCCGCCCACTCCCACAAAGCGGCCCGGGTACAGCTCTCCAAGTTTTTTTAGATCGCCATTATCCATGCCTGTGGACTTGCGAATCGGGACAGCCCCCATTGAAATGCCGGCCTCGTCCATTTCCCGTATAAAAAGATCCATTGACTGAAGACGCGCTGATTCCGCCAGGTGCATGCCAAACCGCCTTGCAAAAACCTCAGGCAAAAATATTTCCCTGCCCGGTGAATTAAACATGCCCCTTGCAATGCTCTGGAAAGGGGGCCGCATGCGCATATCAAAAATTTTCATTGTCTTTCCGTTGTTTTCAGGATTATGTGCCACTTATGGCCCATGTCAGAAGATATAGGCACAGGCCGTCCCTTTTGAGGCGCAGACATAATCCGCCTCAAATTTCTACATGCGATTTTTACTTCATAAAGTTACTTCATAAATCCGTAAACCAGTCCTATAAGGGGGAACCCGAAGATAAAGAACACGGCAAGACCAGCAAGAACGGCGCTGATGCCGGCTTTGAAGGAGGTTTTGATGCCTATCCATTCCACATTGGAGAAAAGGATGGCAGCGCAGGTGGAGGCGGCGGGGGTGGCATAGGCGCAGCCTGCGGAAAGAATGATCGTCACAGTCATTGCGACTGGATTTAGGCCCAAAAGATTGCACATCTGGTAGCCAATGGGCACAGCAATGACCACGAGGCTGACATTATGCGTGAATTGCGTAGCCACATTGAGGATTATGGCAAAAACAGTAAGCAGGGCAAAAACATTCATGCCTGCGAGGCTGTTTTCCATCATGCGGGAAAGCCATGTGGTTATGCCGGCAACATCACTGCTCAAAGCTGCGGAAACCGGAATCGCCGCGGCAGTAATCCAGAATACATTCCAGTGAATACCCTGGGCCGCACAGGTCTGAAATTCCAGAACCGGCTTTTTCTCAAGCCGCATCACACATAGGGCGATTAGCACTACAGCCACGGCTGAAAGAAAGTTGAATGAGCCCAAAATTCCCAGAAATTCGGCATGGCCCATGAAAATATTGGGGATCAGCAAAAGCGCCATAAAGACCACAAGAGCTCCGACAGCTATTTTCTCCCTGGTATTGAGCTTGAGAGTGGAGCGCATTTTTTCCAGATATTCGGCGGAAAGATTTTCCAGCTTGCTCACATCGGGCCTGAAAAGATACTTCATAACAAGAAAGTAGGCCAGCAGGAACAGCACACAAAGGGGTATGCTCACGGCCATGAAGGTAAGATAATTGACTGTAAATGCCCCACCCGATGCGGATTCCAGGGCGCTGATGGCCAGAATGCAGACATTACCCCAGGGTTTGCAGGCGTAGGAGAGCACTGCCGCGATGGCCACTCCGGCGCAGAGAAAGGCGGGATAGCGCTCACCTTGACGGTAGCCGGTTTCATCAAAAACGCTGTAGAGAAGATTCCAGACCAGAAAGACCATTGCATTGCCATCTACCAGAAAGCTGGCAACGAGGGAGCCAAGAAAAACCATGAAAGTGAAACGCCAGGGACGTCCAGCCAAGGATTTACGGCTTAAAAACCAGGCGGAAATTTTGGCGTTGATGCCGCTTTTTTCACAATATGCCGTGAATACAAGCACCAGCAGCATGAAGATGACGAGATTATTGCTGAAAGCATTTGCAAAAGCAGCCTGGGGCGTCTTGAAATATCCGCACAGGCCAAGGGCAAAGATACTCATCATGGAAGGCCAGATGAAGCCTATGAAAGTCCATCCATAAATCATGCCTATGAAAATGCCCAGAATGGCCATGCCCAGGGAGGAGATTCCCTCATAGGGCACAAAGCCGCCGCAAAGCGTAAAAAGAAAATAAACAGCCGTATGCACCCAGTACATTGTTTCTTTTTTGTCGGCAGTCATGGCAATTTCCTGTTTCCTGTTTCTGGAAGAAAAGATATGAATGTTTCAATTACCGGCCCTGGCACACCATTGACCAGGTAGCCTGTTACAGCTTTCATATCCTCCACAAGCGGGATTTTAATCAAATCCTTCAGTGAAGTTCTGAATGGTTCCGAGCCGTCAAGAAAGATATCGTGCAGAAAACCTATTCCCAGATTGCTGGCGATGGAATGGCGCCAGACGTTCAGGGATGTAGTTGCAAGCACAATATTTGGCGTTCCGTAACGCCTGAGCAGACGATAAAGGGTTGTTGTGTCCGACTGATCAGCAAGGGCGATGACCACAGGCTCACGCAGAAGCCTTTTTATGGAAAGCCTGCGCTGCCCCGCAAGCGGATGGCTTCGGGACATGCATGCATGATAGCCGGCGTCCACAAGTGGATGAAAACCAAGCTTTCCAAAATGATAGTCGCTTGCCGGAGCAGGCAAATTCAAAAGCCCAATCCGATGCACATTGGGTTCTGAGGGCGCCTCCAGACATTCGCAGATGCCCGCATGGCTGCGGGCTGATGTTGTAACCTTTATGTCCGGGTACTGGCCGCACATGCGCTCAACTATGTAAAACAGCCTTTCAAGGTAAAAGGTGCTGTTGACATAAACCTGGAGCAGTCCGCCAATGCCGGGACAGGCTGTGCCAATGTTTTTTTTGAGATCCCTGTATTGGGCAAGTACTGATGTGGCAAAAGCCCGAAATTCCATTCCGGCCGCCGTGAGGCTTACGCCTTTTGCTGAGCGCACTAGCAAAATCGCCCCCACATCCGCCTCCATCTGGCGCAGACAGGCGCTTAAAGCCTGCTGGGTGATGTGCAGGGAGCGGCTGGCCTGCGAAAAGGAGCCAGCTCTGGTCACTTCCAGAAAAATCTCAAGCTGATCCAGTTTCATTATTTGCCGGCGCTTTTTGGGCGATCAGAGACCTAAAAACTCATGCGCGTTTTTTTCCATGATAAATGGTAGCCTGTCCTCGCGGATGCCGCAATGGCGGCAGTTGCGCACCGCGTCCGCGATTGAAATAATGGGTGCGGCAGATGCCAGAAGCATTCGATCATATAAAATGCCATTTGCCGCAAGAACATAATCGGGCGTACCTGGCGCATTGATCATGTACATGTCCGGTGCAAGCCAGACATTGCCGCGATTGAAGGCTATTTCACAAAAATCTGTGACATGAGGCCAGCCGCCGTGGCAAAGAGCGATTTTCAGGCGCGGAAAAAGGCGCGCCACCCTGTCCATGGCATGGGGATTGTAATATTCAAGAGCCGGTGTGAAGATGCCGCCATAAGTGAAAGCTACAGGAACATTATTTTCCTGAAGCTTTTCATAGAGTGGAAATACGCGCTCATCGTCCACATGCCAGGGAATCGGATCAAATGCCGGCTCCAGCGTCACTCCCGCGCAATGGCCGGAAATTACATATTTATCCAGCTCACTGAAGGCTTCTTCCATACCCGCCAGGGGCGCAATTCCGGCCATGCCGATAAAGCGATCCGGATATTGGGCAAGCAGGGTGACAAGCTCATCATTATTGCCGCCACAGCCCTTGCGCATGGGCACCACAGCCTGGGAAACTCCGCATGCGTCCATTTCAACAATAACATCAGCCACGGAGAAAGTGCGGGCCCAGGGAGAGATGCGGGCTCCGAATCTTGCCGCTCTTTGCTCCACATCCGAAAAATTTGTGAAGAACTCCGCTCCCCTGTAACTTGGCAGTGGCACCCTGACACGAAAATCAATACTCATGGATTCTCCTGTTCCCAGCCTTTGGGGCAAGACATTGCATTTGACTCAGCAATATGTGAGTTTGATTTCATGATAGCATGACAGGGAGATTTGTCTAACAAATTTTTCCATGCGGCAGAGCTGACCCTGCAAATTAAATTTGTGGGTTCAAAAGGCCGTATGCTTAAACAACATGCCATATTTAAGGAGACACTGATTAATTCAAAAAAATTAATCGCCAATTGCCAAATTTTATTGTAAAATCTTCCACGGGAAGAACTCTGCATAAAGCAGCCCAGCATAACAATGGAGCTTCACAGCTGTGAACGAGGACATAATTCTGGATTGCGAGGGTGCCCCTGACGACATAGAGCGGCGCTCATTTGAGATCATTGACGCGGAAACCGGGGGCAAAATGGTGTTTCCCGATCTCTGCTGGCATGTGGCACGCCGCTGCATCCACGCCTGTGGCGATACATCCATCCTGCGCGATCTCCACATTTCCCCGGCCGCGGTGGAGGCTGGCATCGAGGCCATGCGGGGGCGGTGCGCAATCTTTACGGACACCAGGATGCTGGCGGCCGGACTGGTGGATAGGCGCATGCGCCCTCTTGGCATCGAGGTCACTCCCCTGATGGCTCTGCCCAAAATCACGGAGAAGGCGCGCCAGGCCGGCTGCACCCGCGCGCGCATGGGCATAAAAATGCTGGCTGCGCAAATGTCTGGCGCCATTGTTGCCATAGGCAACGCGCCCACAGCCCTGATGGCCCTGCTTGAAGAGCTTGAGGCTCCCCATCTTGAACCGCCGGCCTTAATCATTGGCATGCCTGTGGGGTTTGTAAACGCCGCCCAAAGCAAGGAGCTGCTCAGGCGATCACCCTGGACAAGCATCAGCATTGAGGGTCGCAAAGGCGGCTCGGCCATGGCGGCAGCCTGTGTCAACGCCCTGGCCGACCTGGCCCTGGCCAGGGAGGCTGGTGCTTTGCAGGACAAAGACAGGTGCGAAAAGACAAAAAAATAGGCGCCATGCCTGGCGGAGTTATGGCCTGCTCCAGAAGGCGGCCAGCTTTTTCAAACCTGGCCAGCGCAGATATTCATTGATGAATTTGACATAAAAATAGCAAAGACAGACGGCAAAAATAAAATAGATAAAGCTGATATTGGGGTAGCGGAAGTAGATGCCTGTAAATTCGGAAATATGCTTGCCAGGCAGGATTAGAGCCAGAATGACATTGAGCAGCAGAAAACAGGATAGATGCACGGCCATGATGTGATATGAGCTGCGCCCCAGGAGGATCAGGCCAGCTTTGTTCACAAAAATATTGTATTTCACCAGCATTGAGGAAACAGAAAGAATGATGAAAATGCCGCAGATACTTAAAGGCAGGGAAAGATCTCTGCCCCGGCCCGTGCCATAGTCGTTGGCCAGGGCGGAATAATAAAAGTTGCCGTAATAGATTGAAATAACTCCATAAATGGCTGTGGCCAGCAAAAAAGCCGGTAAGGGGCGCCAAAATCGCCGCTTTGTGTAAAATAGCAGACCCAGGGCGCAATAAATGTAGCCGATGACTGTTCTGCAGCCCACAGCCAGCAATGGATTTTGCTGGAAGGTGACATTGCAGGAGATGTAATAGACTGCCACCAGCAGACAGGTGTAGGCAATGGCCCAAAACACGCCTTGCATGGCCCGCCGCAGAAGGGGTCTGGTGAGACAGACCAGAAGCATTACCAGAAAGAGGGAGGGCACAAACCATAGCGGGCAGGAAATCTGGAACTGATGCCCGCTGATGAAAGGCTCCACAAACAGGGTATGAAAATTGATTATTTTATCAAAAGGCAGAATGCCGGTATTTGCGCCGCTGTCCTCTCCAGGAAAAATTTGTGTGGAAAGCGAGTTTTGAAGATTAATGTCTGCATATGGCAGCAAAAATGTGATTAGGCCAAAAAAAAGATTGTACCAGAAATAAGGTATCAGCAGGGATACAACCTTTTTTTTGATGAACATGCCGCTGCCCAGGTTGCCCTGAACGTAGCCGCCCAGAAAAAAGCCGGCGATGAAGTAGAACAGGGGCATATGGAAGGAATATGAGATAAAATTGGACAGCTCGAAACCGCAATGGCCACCGATGACAAACAGCATGCCTATGCCTTTGGCAATATCCGCGCTTTCATCACGTTGACCTGGGGCAGAAGATTCAATGGTATACATATGATCCAGCCATAAGACGCCATATGTGCGCCTGGGGACAAATTGTTGGCTTTCTGTATGAAGTAGTGCTGGCCTAAAATGGCAAATTTGCCAATTATGGTCAATGGCGGGTGTTTACCAGACGGGCAGTACATGGATAGCCCATGAGGGATGTGCTGCTGGGGACACATGCCATATGTCTTGACGTGTGGGCACATTCTGAGTATTTGTTTCAAATATATTTTAAATATATTTTATATGAAATAATAAAAAATTTAATGCCGTATATTTGCATATGCCAGCAACTCTTTTATCCATTTCATTAAATTTTCTATAATATCATACCAGGCACTATAATCCAATGGTATTTTCAAGCCCCTTTTTTGTTGCTTTTTTCTTCCCCACTCTACTGATTATATATCTTATCACAGGTGCCAGGCTCAGGAATTTGGTGCTATTTTGCTTCAGTATTTTTTTCTATACCTGGGGCGAACCAAAAGCGCTACCGATAATGTTGGTGGTCATTCTTGTCAATTATTGCGTAGCCCTAATAATTTGCCAGTCATCAGCAAGAGCATACTTTTTCATGGCTGGCATAGTTGCAAATTTTGGCATTCTTCTTGTTTTCAAATATCTTGATTTTCTTGTGAGCAATATTAATATCTTGTTGTCTTCAATTGGAATTTCCCACATCCCCCAACCAAACATACTGCTGCCCATAGGCATCTCATTTTATATTTTTCAGGCTGTATCCTATCTGGTTGACGTATATAGAGGCCAGGTTCCAGTTCAGAACAATCTTTTTCGTTTTGCTCTTTATATTTCACTCTTTCCACAACTGGTGGCCGGACCGATTGTTAGGTACGCATCCGTCGTGAATGATCTGGGGCGGCGCAAATTTGATGCGACAAATTTTCAGGAAGGATTGATAAGATTTTGCATCGGACTGGCCAAAAAGGTATTCATTGCAGATTCTCTGGGATATGTGGCGGACTGCATTTTTGATTCGCCGGTAAACTCGCTACCGTCTTTCTGGGCCTGGTGCGGCGCAATTACCTTTGCCCTGCAAATATATTATGACTTCTCCGCCTATTCGGACATGGCCATCGGCATAGGCAGGATGTTCAATTTCACATTTCCGGAAAATTTCAATTATCCTTATGCCGCCAAAAGCATTCAGGAATTCTGGCGCAGATGGCATATGTCTCTCACAACCTGGCTGAAGGATTATCTCTATATCCCGCTGGGAGGGAGCCGCCGCTCCTTTCCCGTCACCTGCCGCAATATTCTCATCGTGCTTCTTTGCTGCGGCATATGGCACGGTGCCGCATGGAACTTCGTTATCTGGGGACTGTACAATGGCTTTGGTCTCATGGGCGAAAGAATTCTGGGGCGGCTGGGCACGAACCTGCAATCCAATTGGCTCTGGCAAGTTCTGAAAAGTCTGCGCCGGCCTTTTACCATCCTCTTTATTCTGGTTGGCTGGGTAATCTTTCGAACCGAGACGCCTGACGCCTGTCTTGGGTATCTGAAAGCAATGTTTATGGGCAACCCTAATTATGATTTTTATGCTCTCCCCATAGTCTGGGAAAACTGCCTCACATACAGCAATGGCATTTTCCTTATAATTGCCCTTGTTTTTTCCCAGCCATTAAACAGGGTCACATTCACTCATTTCTACAGGAGCCTGGCATTACAGCTTGCGCTTTTTATCGTGTTTATAGCAACCTATGCCTTTATAATGACTACCGATTACAGCTCGTTCCTATATTTCAGGTTCTGATAGCCATGAAGTTAAAACTGTTAATTTTTCCGGCGCTTTTTTTCACTGTCATCCTTTTATCATGGAAATTGCGTTCTTTTTATATTCCATATGGCTTTTTCCAAACATACAACAAACCAAATTTTACTCTCAACTCGTTTATTAATACAGCATATCAAAAGGATTTTGAAAAATATCTAAGCCACAGGCTCCCTTCTCTTGCCAATCTACTGGTAATTAAAAATGATCTATATGACATATTGAATTTTGGCCAGTATCATGCAGGATATAACGGCGCAGTTGTCCAGGGGAGAGATGGTATTCTTTTCGAAAAAAATTATCTCATCTGCTCGTGGGGATACACCACCACGAACAAAGTGAAAAGTATTGCTGAGGTGGCAGCTGAAAAGCTGGCAGTTTTACAAAAACTTCTTGCGCGACGCGGCATTACTCTTATGCTGCTGATGGCCCCCAGCAAAGTCGACTTTTTTTCAGAAAACACGCCCTGGCAATATACAGCAAGAAAAGGTTCTTTTCTTGGCTCCTCCATAGCTGGCCCCATCTATGCGAAAGCGATGGAAAATCAGCATGTCCCCTTTGTGGACTGCTATGAGCCTCTGGCCAGGGGGGGGCAGGGCAGGCTGGCCTTTCCGGACAGGGGCATTCACTGGTCCATGTACGGGGCTGGCATGTGCCTGCAGGAGCTTTCCTCAAGGCTGCATGAATTGAACCAGGAGAAATTCCCCACCGTAAAGGTTATCGGCATTTCCAGATCCAGCGAATCCAGATATAGCGAAAACGACATGGCGGAGCAGATGAATGTCTGGCCACCCTACAAAAAAGGCCGCAATTATTATTACCTGGCCGATTTAAACAGGATTTCCAGGCCTGTAAGCATAGTCTTTTATGGTGATTCCTTTATGCAGGTGCTTATGGAGAACATAAGATTATCGGGCTATTCCACAGATGAAATTTCCACTCTTTTTGACAACCGCACTCCATCGCGCGAACAATTCATCCACTCTTTAATCCATGCGGACGCGGTCATTCTTATCGGGAATGTCACCAAATTTGTGCAGCCGTACTTTGACCAAATTGCGGATGTATTAATTGATTATCTGGAGAATGTCCCGGAACATGTGCAGCCCATCCACAATTGATATGAATGGGCTAAAAATATCGCCGGATCAGGGCATGCATTCCTGTTCAGATGGCTGCATCCAGCAGCAGATTATCCCGATGAATTACATCAGGATAACGAGCCTGCCCCAGGATTGCCGCCACCTCATGCCTTTTAAGGCCACGGATTTTTGCCAGATCGTCAGCATCATAATTGCTGAAGCCCACGCCAAGATTATGGCCTGAGTGGCAGACACGCAGCAGGGCTCCTTTTTCAAACTCTCCGGTCACACTTGTAATGCCACCAGGCAGGAGGCTGCTGCCATTGTATAGCAGGGCCCTGGCCGCGCCATCATCAATTTCCACAGTGCCGGCCGGTTCGGACTGGTATGCCAGCCAGAACTTGCGCCTGGGGATGGATTTTTTGTCAGCGCATATCCAGGTGCCGGGGCAGGAGGCGTCAGCCTGGGGCAGCAGACCAAAGGCGCGCAAAAGGATGTCCTTTTCGCGGCCTGGCAGGATAATTGTTGGCACGCCAAGCTGGGACACGCGCCTGGCAGCCAGCAGTTTGGAATGCATGCCACCGCTGCCCAGTTCGGACTTGCAGCCACAAAGGGCATCAATGTCCAGTCTGGCTATCTCCTCGATTGATTCCAGCACCAAGGCATCCGGATTTGCCTGGGGGTCGGCATTGAGAACTCCAGGGGCGGAGGTGAGATTGATGAACATATCCGCCTCGACAAGATTTACCAGCAGGCTTGCCAGGCAGTCATTGTCGCCAAATTTGAGGCCACTGACAGAGACGGTGTCGTTTTCATTGACAACAGGCACCACTCCCCACGAAAGCATAGCCGCGAACGTGCCCGCCGCCGTCTGGAATCTTTTCCGGCTGCGCAGATCATCCCTGGTCAGCAATACCTGGGATGTTATTATGCCATGCGGGGCAAAAGCCCTGTTCCAGGCATGCATCAGCAGGCTTTGGCCCACAGCGGCTATGGCAGGGCGGGCCCTGTCATAATTGGCAAAGTCGCAGATACCGGCGCCGGCAAGGGCTTTTTTGCCGGCAGCCACAGCGCCGGAGCTTACAACAATGACCTGCCGTGTAAAATCATGGCCGGATTCCCCACAGGCCTGGATGCGTATGGCGGCTATTTGCGCAGCCAGGGATTCCAGTACGGCAAAATTGAGATCACTGCCGCCGGCAAGGACCGCGCTGCCAATCTTAAGCACCACAATGCGCGCATTGCGCAGACATTCCAGCCTGTCGCCGCCGTTGGAGTTCAAGCCCACAGACAGCCTCCTTCTGCAGGGCACATGCCCACCGCATTATCCAGCCTGGCGCACCTGGCCATGTCATCACTCCTTTGTGTATTCCACTTCGATTTCTGGAAATTCCTCTGCCGCAAGCTCCTCGGCTGTCTGGAAATGCACCAGCGGCTCATGTCGTCCAAGATCATCGCGCAGATGCCATAGCTCCTCCACCAAGGGCTCCAGACCGATATTCTCCTTGGCAGAAATAAAATATATACGTCGATTGTCCCTGGCGGCCCTGGCCATGAGTTTTTGCAGCCGCTCCTCTGATATCAGGTCAATCTTGTTGATGACTTCGACCTGCCTGCGCTCGGCAAGTGTGGGATCAAACTTGCGCAGTTCCTCATTGATCAGCTCAAAGCCTGCCCAGGGATCGTCATCGTTGACATCTTCAATGCTCAAAATATGCACCAGAAAGCGGGTTCTCTCCACATGTTTCAAAAACTTGTGCCCCAGCCCCTGGCCGGAATGGGCTCCCTCAATAAGACCGGGGATATCGGCGATGATCAGGCGCTTGTCCGGATCGACCTCGTCAATCATCACGCCAAGATTTGGCACAAGGGTGGTGAAGGGGTAGTCGGCTATCTTTGGCCTGGCAGCGGAAACATGAGAGATAAAGGTGGACTTGCCGGCATTTGGCAGCCCAATGAGGCCCGCATCCGCCAGAATTTTCAATTCCAGACGCAGGGTTACCTCCTCGCCAGGCTCTCCTGGCTGCGAAAATTTCGGCGCCCGCATGGTGGAAGACTTGAAATGCTCATTGCCCTTGCCACCCCTGCCGCCTCGAGCGACAAGAACCAGATTTTCCGGCTCAGAGAGATCGGCCACCAGATTGCCGCCACCATGATCATCCTCGGCAAAGACCAGTGTGCCCACAGGCAGCCCAATCACAAGGTCCGTGCCTTTTTTGCCGTCACACTGGCCGCCACGCCCGGGCTGGCCATTCTGGGCCTCATAAACCCTTTTGAGCCTGAAGTCGTAAAGAGATAGCAGCCGGCTGTCGGCACGCAGATAGACGGAGCCGCCATTGCCGCCATCGCCGCCATCCGGGCCGCCGCGCGGCACAAATTTCTCCCGCCTGAAAGACATGCAGCCACGTCCGCCCTTGCCTGCCTTAACCAGTATTCTGGCCTCATCTACAAAACGCATATTGCACCTGCCAAATTTATAAATATGAGGTTGGCGGCCCACATCGACGCAAAGACAACCCTGCCTTTGAATATCATTATTGATTAAAGCAGTAAAGGAAGGCCAGCCAAGGCTGCCTTCCCAATATGCTCTCGCCAGGCAAGCGGCATTACACACCGAGCCCGGTTCGAAAAATTCCGGCGAAAATTCAGGCTGTGGCCTGTTTTTCCCCTGCAAGCTCCTCGACATGCACGCGGGTTTTGACCTCGCGCTTGCGGACATATTTTTCGAATCTCACCACGCCATCGACCTTGGCGAAAATCGTAAAATCACGCCCCATGCCGACATTGAGTCCGGGGTGCACCACTGTGCCCAGCTGCCTGATTATGATGTTGCCAGCAGCCACATGCTGGCCGCCAAAACGCTTCACGCCCCTGCGCTGTCCGGCGCTGTCGCGGCCGTTTCTGGACGAGCCGCCCGCTTTTTTATGTGCCATGAAAAACTCCCTGAAATTTTCTTGAAGTCATTTCATAATAAATGATTATGGAATGAGTTCATTGTGTCCGGGCCCTGAAACAGCGTCAGGCAGGCCTCAGGCATTTATGGCTGTGATGCGCAGAACCGTGCAGTCCTGCCTGTGTCCATGCAGGGACTTGGAATCCTTGCGCCTGCGGCGTTTGAACACCAGCACCTTGGGCGCGCGTGTCTGCGCCATGACCTCGGCACGCACCTCCACGCCCTCAAGATAGGGGGTGCCTATCCTGCAATCGCCGGCGCCTGTCATGAGCACCTTGTCCAGCACAACCTCCGCGCCAGGCTCCAGCGCGAGTTTTTCCACAGATATTTTGGAGCCCTGCTCAACACGGTACTGCTTGCCGCCAGTTTCAATTATTGCGTACATTGTTCCTCCACACAACAAATGGCACTCCACCAATCCCCCTGTGGGGATTGGCGCATATGCCCGGATAACTTCGCGCAAATGTCCTGCGGGCCAGGCTGGCTTTTGCAGAAACAATATGCAAGAGGGGAAATTTGCCAGACAGACAGAAAAAAGTCAACACAAACATGATACCGGCATTCCCCTCAACCCTCAAGCCCCATTTTCCCAAGAACGGCAAGACTGGCTTCATCTGTATATTCAAATTTCAGCGGCGTCATGGTTATGTAGCCTGCCTGTAAAAGTCCCCTGTCGCTGTGGATACCCACAGTTGAGGCATCTATCTCCCCCATAAGCCACCAGTAGGGCAGCCCCCGCGGATCCTGGTGCCTGCTGTAGGAATTTCCCCATACTGCCGGCGATTGCGGGCAGATTTTCGGCCCGAGCCACATTGCCGGATCCGTGGCTGGATAGTTCACATTGATGACCCTGTGCGGTGCAATGTCGCCCCAGCGGATTCTCCCGGCCAGAGCAACCGCATGCTCCGCCACTGCCGGCATGTACGGTGTCCGCACATGCGGGGCATGTGATACGGCCATGGATGGCAGCCCTGCATGGGCCGCCTCCGCCGCTGCTGCCGCCGTGCCGGAATAGAAAATGTCAGGCCCAGCGTTCTGTCCCTGATTGATGCCCGCCATGACCAGATCCGGTTTGTGCGGCAAAAGCTCGGCCAGGGCCAGCTTGACGCAATCCACAGGCGTGCCGTGCACCCCTGTGCCCCGAAAATCCCCATCTTCAATTTCGCAGACCCTCAGCGGGTCAAAAACCGTAAGCGACTGCCCAACTCCGGACTGCTGCCGCATTGGCGCCACTGCCCAGACGGTATGGCCGGCTTTTTTCAGGGCAGACCACAGGGCGCGCAAACCGGGGGCATTGATGCCATCATCATTGGTGAGCAGAACATTCATATTCCCTCCAGGGGCTTGCATCCTTTAAACATCCAGTTAATAATCAGGAGTGCCCCGCAGCCGCCTTGGCAGCCTCCGGGGTAGTCCCACATTGCAAAACACAGGGCAATATATATGGAAAAAGGCATTTTCATCAAGGATATTACGCACAACAGCCATATAACCGCAACCTTTCTCATAAGCGAGGCCGAACTCAAACAGTATACACGGGGCACATACTGGCGGCTCAGGCTCGCCGACGCAAGCGGCCTTATCGATGCGGTCATCTGGCAGCCCATGGCCAGCCGCTTTGACAAACTGCCCTGCGGTGCCCTGGCAAGAATAGAGGGACGAGCCGGCAAATGGCAGGAAAAACTGCAGATCACTGTGGAAAACATGGATATTTACTCCAGCCCCGAAGCCTGTGGCCTGCCCTGGGATGATTTTTTGCCAGCCAGCCCCTACAATCCCGATGAGATGTTTTCGGAGCTGTGTGATCTCTGCGCGCGCGAAATGACCCACAAGCCCTGGCGCGCATTTGTTGCCGCAATTCTTACTGATGTCGGCATTGTTACTGCCCTGCGAAACATGCCTGCCGCAAAAACACTGCACCACGCATATGTGGGCGGCCTGCTGGAACACACCCTTGGCGTCTGCCGCCTGTGCATGGAGATTGCCAATCATTATCCGGAGCTGGACCGCCAGACCCTGCTTGCCGGCGCCCTGCTGCATGACATAGGCAAAATACGGGAATTCTCCGGCGGTCTCAACAATGACTACACCACAGACGGCAATCTCCTGGGACACATTTTCCTGGGGCTAGAGATCATGGCTCCCTTTCTGGAAAAAAGCGGACTTGAGCCGCATTTGCAGCAGCATCTGCGCCATCTGGTCATAAGCCATCATGGCGAGTACCAGTACGGTTCCGCCAGGCTGCCGCAAACGCGGGAGGCATTTGTGCTGCATTCGGCTGATGAGCTGGATGCAAGGCTGGCCCAATGCAGGGGGGCGGAGCCCGCCAGCGTGGATGGCTGGAGTCCCAGGCAATGGTCCCTGGAGCGGCGCCTCTATTTCCCCCAACCCACACCGGCAGGGGCCAGGTAATGCAAAAATCCCTGTTCATCAGCTTTGAAGGGCCAGAAGGCGCAGGCAAGACCACCATCATGGCGATGCTTGATAAAGAACTGCGTGCCCTCGGCAACACCACCCTGCTAACACGCGAGCCAGGTGGTTGCCGCCTCGGGCATAATCTGCGCTCCCTGCTGCTGGCGCCGGAGATGGGAGACATTGCCGGAGATGCCGAGCTGTTCCTATTTCTGGCAGACAGGGCGCAGCATATCGCGGAGGTTGTCAAACCGGCCCTGGCGGCCGGGAAGATCGTGCTATGCGATCGCTATGCGGACTCCACCATCGCCTATCAGGGTCATGGACGCGGCATGGCCGAGGCGCCGCTCCTGATGGCCTGCCGTCTGGCGGATGGCGGCCTGGAGCCAGATATTACCTTTCTGCTCGATCTCCCGGTTGAAACAGGTCTTGAACGGGCCACATCCCGCAACAACCGCGACAAAAAACTTATGGAGCAAAGCCGTTTTGACGCTGAAGCCATTGATTTTCACCACCGTGTGCGCCAAGGTTATCTGAAGCTTGCCGCGCGGCATCCCGATAGAATTGCTGTAATCGATGCCACACGGCCACCTGCGGAGGTCCTGGCGGCCTGTATGTCCGTTCTCGCACACCGCCTGCCTGGCACCCCACCCACCAATGGAGATGAAAATGTCAGAGATGACCGTATATGAGCTGAATATTGACAAAAATCGCATAGCATTCACCGAATGCGCAAAGAAGCCACCGGATTTCGTGCTTGCTGGCAAATTCGCAGCCCATGGCGATGCCGGAGCCACCTTTGTCTGCCGCATGGGCGATCCGGATCTGATCCATTGCGCAGTCTATCGCTGCCCGGGCCAGGGTGGATATTTTTCCCTGCACGACAAGTCTGGCCCTCTTTTCGCCGCCATAGCCGGCAACAATCTTGTCTATGGCATGGCATGGGCCTTTTTTGGCGAAATGGTCGCCAATGCGCGCTATGGCGTGGACGTTTTTGAAAATATGGAAGAACCGGATGATTGAGCCACTGGTTGCCAGCAGATCCCTTGGCGTTGTCTTTTTCCCCGCTTTTGACTGGGCCATCGCCCCCACCCATCCCGAAAGGCAGGAGAGGCTGCTTTACACCCGCGACCAGCTGCATGAGGAGGGGCTGTTCGACATTCCTGGCATCAGTGAATATCGCCCTGTTTTTGCCACATACGAACAGCTGGAGCGCGCTCATTTTCTTTTGCCGGATGCCGCGCGGGTCAGCACAGAATCGCATCTTGCGGCCGCCGGGGGCGCCATAACCGCCGCAAGGCTTGTGCTGGAAAAAAAGGAGGATAGGGCCTTTGCCCTGGTGCGTCCGCCAGGCCACCACTCCATGCGAGTGTCCCATGGCAATCGCGGCTTCTGCAACATAAACAACGAAGCCGTCATGATCGAATACATTCGCGATCATTACCCCAGAGCTGATGGCATGCCACTGAAAATCGCCATTGTGGACACGGATGTGCATCATGGGGACGGCAGCCAGGATATTTTCTGGAATGATCCCCACACGCTCTTCATCTCTCTGCATCAGGATGGCCGCACGCTATACCCGGGCAGCGGCTTTCTGGATGAATGCGGGGGTCCTGGCGCCCTTGGCAAAACCATAAACATACCCCTGCCGCCGGAAACATGCGATTCCGGCTATCTCTTTGCCATTCGCAATGCGGTGTTGCCAATTCTCGCCGATTTCAGGCCGGATATTGTCATCAACTCCGCAGGCCAGGACAATCACTTTACCGATCCCCTGGCGAATATGCGTCTTTCCGCAAGAGGCTATGCGGCGCTGAACAGCGAATTAAATCCCGACATAGCCGTGCTGGAGGGTGGTTACGCCATTCGTGGCGCTCTGCCCTATGTCAACCTGGGCATCTGCCTGGCCCTGGCGGGCATACAGGCGGCAGATGAAATCCGCGAGCCGGACTGGACTGAAAAAGCCATTCGCCAAAGACCGGAGATAAGCGCCTACATTGAACAGCTTTGCGATCAGGTGCTGGATGTCTATTTCCATCCTCCCAAAACGCCAGCAGCCGGCGAGAGAAAAGGTCAGTGGTGGCAAAGACAGAAAAACATCTTTTATGATACAGACATGCTGCGTGAAAGACAGCTGGAAAGCTGGCGTCTCTGCGATGCCTGTTCCGGACTTGGCAAAATTGAGACAGCCTCGGAGCGTGTGCGCCCCTCCCTTTGCCTGCTCATTCCCCGCCATGCCTGCCCCGCCTGCCGCGCGGAGGGAGAGCGCCTGCGGCATGAGGCGGAAAAATCGGGCCTTTATGCCCATGTGCGGCTTCTGGCTGGCGACAAACCAGCCGAGACTGCGAAAACCGGCATTCAAAATTATTAAAAAGGATTATCCATGGCAAATCTGCTGATTATTGGCGCTGGCGGCGTGGGCAATGTTGTTGCCTGCAAGTGCGCCGAGGCCGCCAAACGCACAGGGGTCTTTACCAACATAACCCTCGCCAGCCGCACCCTCGCGCGCTGCGAAAAAATATGCGCCAATGTGCGCAACAGGCTGGGCTATGAAATAAGGCCGGCCAGGGTCGATGCCGACAATACCCCGGAGCTGTGCGCCCTGATCCGCGAACTGAAGGCTGATACAGTCTGCAATGTGGCCCTCCCCTACCAGGATCTGAACATCATGAATGCCTGTCTGGAATGCGGCTGCAACTACATTGACACGGCCAATTACGAGCCACCGGAAACTCCCCGGTTTGAGTACAGCTGGCAATGGGCCTATGCCGACCGGTTCCGCGAGGCCGGCCTCACTGCCCTGCTTGGCTCAGGCTTTGACCCTGGCGTCACCAATGTGTTTGCTGCCTGGATAATGAAGCACAAGCTGGATGAAGTGCAGGTGCTGGACATAATCGACTGCAATGCCGGCAGCCATGGGCAGCCATTCGCCACAAACTTCAGCCCCGAGATCAATATCCGCGAGGTGACTGCAAAAGGCAGATACTGGGAGCATGGGGAATGGGTTGAAACCGACCCTCTTTCCTGGTCAATGGACTATGACTTTCCGGAGGGTATTGGCAATCGCAAATGCTATCTGATGTATCACGAGGAGCTCGAATCCCTGGTGCTGCACCTGAAAGGCATTGAGCGCGCACGTTTCTGGATGACTTTCTCCGACAGCTACCTCAATTATCTTCATGTGCTGGGCAGCATCGGCCTCACCAGCGTCCAGCCGGTCAATTTTGAGGGCAGGGAGATAATCCCCCTCAAATTCCTGGCATCCCTCCTGCCCGATCCAGCCAGCCTTGGCCCCCTCACCAAAGGCAGAACCTGCATTGGCGACAGAATGAAAGGCATTGCCGGGGGCAACCCAAAAACATTTTTCATCTACAACATTTGCGACCATGAGAAATGTTTTGAGGAGACCGGCGCCCAGGCAATCTCCTACACAACCGGAGTGCCTGCCATGATTGGCTCCATGCTGGTGGCAAGTGGCGCATGGCAAAAGCCAGGTGTCTGGAACATGGAGCAGTTTGATCCGGACCCATTCATGGAATCGCTGGGCGCCTATGGGCTGCCCTGGAGCTGTGTGGAACTCCATGACAAATAACGGCCAATCCTGTCTGCCCCTGCTTTTGTCCCAGGCATCGCCAGTTCCCTCCCCCTGCTTTGTACTGGATGAGGAAAGGCTGCTGGCCAATGCGGCCATGCTGGATGCTGTTGAGCGCAAAAGCGGGGCAAAAATCCTCCTCGCCCTGAAAGGTTTTGCAGCCTGGTCGGTTTTCCCCCTGCTTTCCAGAGCCCATGGCGGCCCGCTCTGGGGCACATGCGCAAGCTCGGTGGATGAAGCCAGGCTGGGGCGAGAGGAATTTGGCGGCGAGGTGCACGCATTTGCCGCAGCCTGGTCCATGGAGGAAATGCGCGAGCTTGTGTGCCTTTGCGATCATATAACCTTCAACTCCATCAACCAGTGGCGCCAGTTCCGACCCGTCATCGAGGCAGCCAATGCAGGACCACGCGCCGGCAATCCCATAAAATGCGGTCTGCGGGTGAATCCCGAGCATTCGGAGGGAGCCCCGGCAATCTATAATCCCTGCTCGCCCCAGTCCCGCCTGGGCATCAGGCAGTCCGCCATGGAGACGGCCACAGACCATGATCTGGCCGGCATTACCGGGCTGCATTTCCACACACTCTGTGAACAGGATGCCGATGCCCTGGTGCGCACCCTGGCCGCCTTTGAAAAAAAATTCACTGCCTGGTTGCCGCGTATGCAATGGCTGAATTTTGGCGGAGGCCATCATATAACAAGGCCTGGCTATGATGTTGACCTGCTTTGGCGCACCCTTGGAAACTGGCGCCAGCGCGGCTTTGAAATATACATCGAGCCTGGCGAGGCCGTGGCTCTGAATGCTGGCTGGCTGGTGGCCACAGTCCTGGACGTGGTGCAGGCGGACATGCCGGTGGCCATTCTCGATGTCTCTGCGGCCTGTCACATGCCAGATGTGCTGGAAATGCCATACACTCCGCAAGTCTGGTATGCTGACGGGGGCATTCCTGCCCTGGCGGGCGAGCCCGGCCAAAAGGTCTGGAACTGCCGCCTTGCGGGCAAATCCTGTCTTGCCGGGGACTCCATTGGCGAATATTCCTTCGCCTCCCCCCTGGGCATCGGCCAAAGGCTGGTATTTGCCGACATGGCCATCTACAGCATGGTCAAGACAACAACATTCAATGGCCTGCGCCTGCCCCCCATTGGCATATGCGCAAAAGATGCCAATAATGGCCATAAATTCAGACTGGTGCGCTCTTTTGGCCATGACGACTTTAAAAATCGCCTTTCCTGAATGCAGGCGCCGCAAGCCTTTTTTGCATTTTGGCAATGATGGGCGCAAAACCGGCGTCGGGCATGGGTGATGGTGCAATTTTTATGGAATCGTGGAGCGGTTTTGCCAGCGCCTACCTGCGACAATGCTTGACATGGGCCCTCAAAACTCTGATTATCAGGCCAATGGAGTGGAGATATTTATTATTCAGGAAAATTTCTGGCAGCAAGGCGTGGAGGTATTATAGATGAAAACAAAAATTGTGGCCACCATTGGTCCCGCTTCCAACACCAAGGAAAAATTGAAAGCCCTCTCCGAGGCGGGAGTGAGCGTTTTCCGCCTGAACTTTTCCCATGGCGGCGCTTCGGATTTTGTAAAAATCATCAATTACATCCGGGAAGTGGAACAGGAGCTGGGGCGGCCCATCACCATCATGCAGGATCTTTCCGGGCCAAAAATCAGGCTTGGCGTTGTGCCGGAAAAAACAATACAGGTGAGCAAAGGCATGACCCTGCTGCTTGGCCCCAGCGATAAGCGAGTTACGGAAATGGCCTTTTTGCCCTTTGACCATGAGGTCATTCTCGAAAGCCTTGAGCCTGGCGACAGGATGGTCCTTGCTGATGGCGGCCTGCAGTTTATAGTGCGCGAGCGCCGTGGTGATGGTCTTGTGTTGCTGGTGGCCGACAATGACGGCATTGTCACCTCGCGCAAGGGTCTGGCGCTGCCTGGCAAATCCACAAAAGTGCGCGCCCTGACAGAAAAAGACAAAAAGGATCTGGCCGATGGACTGGCACTTGGCGTGGACGCCGTGGCCATCTCCTATGTACAGACAGCGGACGACGTGATCGAGGCCAAGGAGCTCATCGCCAAATCCGGCCGCAAGGTGCCGGTGGTGGTGAAACTCGAGCGCCAGAGCGCGGTCGACAATCTCGACGCCATCCTGAAAGAGACGGACATAGTCATGGTGGCCAGGGGCGACCTTGGCGTGGAATGCCCCCTGCCAAAGCTGCCGGCCCTCCAGAAGCACATCATCAGCGCCTGCAATCAGGCCTCAAAACCGGTGATTGTGGCCACACAGATGCTTTTGTCCATGGTCAACAACCCCGCGCCCACCCGCGCGGAGACCACGGATGTGGCCAATGCCGTGCTTGATGGCGCTGATTGCGTGATGCTCTCCGAAGAGACCGCAATGGGCAGCTTCCCCGTTGAGACGGTGCAGTACATGAGCAAGATTACCACGGAGGCTGAAAAGCTGCTCATCGACCAGCGCAAGCTTGAAGAGCCGGACAGCGACAAGGGCATTCCGGAATTTCTGGCCTATTCCGCCTGTCTGCTGGCAGACAAGGCCAAAGCCTGCGCCATTGTCTCCCACAGCCTCTCCGGCGGCTCCGCCAGGCAGGTTGCCTCCCGCAGGCCTCCTCAGGAGATATACGCCCTCACTCCGGACCTCTCCACCATAAAGGCCCTGAATTTCGTTTGGGGCACCACTCCGGTGTTTGTGGAAAAGGAACATCTGCACCAGACGCATCTGGAAAGGGCCGAAGAATTCATCGACAGGGACCCGCATTTCAAGATGAATGACTGTGTGGTAATAACCGCGGGCCAGCTCAAGGATGCAGCCACCCCCAGGGGTACAAACCTGGTAAAGATCTACTGGAAGTAAAAAATGGTATCCAAAAAGAGATCCAGTCGCGCTGTTCCGGAAAATATCAATGAGGAATACTACCAGATCAGCGAAGAGATAATGGCAAGCTTTCCCCGCTACAGGCCGCCGGTGGATCTCTTCTTTTTCAATGAAGACATTGCCGTGCTCGCGCCCTTTTCCAGAAAGGGCGCGCGCCTGAGCAATGAACAGGTTGAGGAGGTGGCCAGGCTGTGCGAAGATGGCAATCTGTTTGTCTCCCGGTCTGACCACCATATTTATTCTGAGCATATAGTCAAACAGCTCGATCTCGTGCTGCAGGACAAAAACCTGAAGGAAGCGGAGATAGTCAATATCTGCATTCAGGCACTGCACATGCGCTACAGCGATTTTTTCCAGCAGCCTGTCAAGGCCGTTTTTGAAAGTCTGCAGCGCGACATCATGGTTGTGACAGAATATCTGTTTGAGGACAAATTGCGCCTGAATGCCTTCATGCGCCGTCTTTTTACAGATGACTCTCCGGCCAACCACGCCATAAACACCATGTGCGCAGGTCTTTACATGTGGCTTGAGACCACCACCGACATCCAGCGCAAAAATCTCGACCAGATCGCCCTGGGCCTCATGGCGCATGATATTGGCATGAGCAGAATGCCGCCATTTCTTCTCTCCAGACAGGGGCCGCTAAAGCAGGATGAACGTGATAAAATTACCCTGCATCCCGTGCAGAGCGCCAAGATAATGCAAAAGCTGGAGGCCTCAACCCAGCCCGTCATCCAGGCATGTTTTGAGCATCACGAAAGAATGGATGGATCCGGCTACCCGCAAAAGCTCAAGGGCTCCCAGATAAGCGCTGTGGGCAGGATAGCGGCGGTGGCGGATTCATTTGCGGCAATGATCACCAACCGGCCTTACGCGCAAGCCAAAAAGCCCATGGATGCTGCTGGCGAGCTTGGCCTTGATCCACGATATGACAACAGCTTTGCCAGGGTTTTAATAGGGGGCTACGCCACCTCGAAATTCTAGCGCCGAAACACGCGATACGGCACTTTTACCCCCACGCCCCATGGCGGGCATATACCTATGATAATGGTGCAATGCCGGAACGGACTTCCAGCTGCCTTGCCTCCAGATGCGCGCCTTTCTGCCGGCTCCTGGTCTGGCTCCTTCTCATCGTTATTGTGGCCTGGATTTTTTTGCGCCTTTCAAGTCTTGGCATGGACTATGAATGGCAGTGGAACAGGGCCTGGCGTTATCTTGGCAGATGGACCGATGCCGGTTTCCAGGCTGGGCCACTGCTTGAAGGGATATATCTGACTCTCGGCATCTCCGCGCTCGGGCTTGTCTTTTCCGCAGGCCTGGGCCTTTTTTTTGCCATTCTCCGCCTCTCACCGTGGCCGGGGTGCATACTGCTGGCAAAAGCCTATGTTTGCGCCCTGCGCAATACACCGCTTTTGCTGCAGCTCTTTTTTGTATATTTTTTAATTGCGCCACTCCTTGATATGGGCCCTTTCTGGTCTGCCGTGCTCGCCTTGAGCGCCTTTGAGGGCGCCTATGCCGCGGAGCTTTTCCGGGGCGCACTGCTCAGCGTGCCCGCTGGCCAGTGGGAGGCCGCCATCAGCCTTGGCTTCGGCATCCGCCAGACACTCATTCTGGTAATCCTCCCCCAGGCCGCCCGCAATGCCCTGCCGGCAATCACCAGCCAGGCCATATCCCTCATCAAGGACACATCCCTTGTGAGCGCCATCGCCGTGGCGGACATTACCATGCGCGCCCAGTCCATTGTGGCCGAAACATTTCTGGCGTTTGAAGTCTGGCTTATGGCCGGCTTCATCTATCTCGTCATCACCCTATTTATAGCATTGCCGGGCATCTGGCTGGAAAAAAGCTGGAAATGGAAATAGGCCCGGCCAGGGAGAATTTATGAATGCAAACGCAACCGCCAAATCTGTCTTCCATGCCCTCATGGCCCTCTTTTGCCTGTTCATCGCAGCCGGCCCAGCCCTTGGCGCCCACTCCATGCTGGATGCGGTGCAGAAAAGAGGAGTGCTGCGCGTGGGCTTTTCCTCCTTTGTGCCCTGGGCCATGCAGGACAAAAATGGTGATTACATCGGTTTTGAGGTGGATGTGGCCAAACGTCTGGCCAAAGATCTTGACGTGGATGTGGAGCTTGTTCCAACGCGCTTTTCTGGCATTATCCCGGCCCTGCTGGCAGACAAGTTTGATATCATCATAGGCAGCATGAGCGTGACACCGGAGCGCAACCTCAAGGGAAATTTCAGCATCCCCTATGACTATGCGACCATCGAAGCCATGGCGAACAGGGAGAAGACAAGGGATATGGCTTTTCCTGGCGATTACAACAAGCCGGGAGTCATAATTGCGGTGCGTAGTGGCGGCACTCCAGCCATTGTGGCCAAAAAGCTTTTTCCCCAGGCTACCATTCGCCCATTTGACGATGAGGCTGCCGCCGTACAGGATGTTATTTCTGGCAGATCGCACATGATGCTCTCTTCGGCGCCCCTGCCAGCTTTTGAATCCCGCAAGCAGCCAAATGTGCTGTACCAGCCCACCACGGAACCCCTGGCCCGCCAGCCTGTGGGATTCGTGATTCGCAAAGGTGATTATGACAGCATGAATGTGCTGGACAACTGGATAAGACTGGTGGAGGAGGAAGGCTGGCTGAAAGATCGCAAGGACTACTGGTTCAAGGGCACAGACTGGGAAAACAAGGTGCAATGAACCAGTCCGAATGGTCGCCATTCAGGAGTTATGGGGGGCGCCGGAAGCGCTGGCCAGATGTGATTGCTGTCGCCCTGCTGTGCTGCCTTGGTCTATGGTTGACCTTGCGCGCCACCCGGTTGCCGGAATATGACTGGAACTGGAAACTGCTCTTTGAGTTTGTCATCAGGCAGGACAGCAAAGGCGCCTGGCATCCGGGCATGCTGCTGCAGGGGCTTTTCACCACCCTGCGCATAGGTTTCTGGACACTGCTGTTTTCCCTGCTGGCAGGCGGGGCGCTGGGGATGGCATTCGCGGGCAGAAGTTTTGTCTTCTCCCTCCCATACAGGCTATATGTGAATCTTGCCCGCAATACGCCGCCACTGGTGATCCTGTTCAGCATATACTTTTTTGCCGGCAATATGCTGCCGGTAACCGGCATTGAAAATGCGCTGCGGCACAGCCCCCAGCTCAGGGAGGTTGTGGCCCTTGTTTTTGCCCCACCTGGCCAGCTGGACAGAATGCTCGCGGCCATACTCGCCCTGGGGCTCTACCAAAGCGCCTATGTGGCGGAAATTGTGCGCTCCGGCATCGAAAGCGTGAATCAGGGTCAAATGGATGCCGCACTCGCCCTGGGCTTTCCCAAACATCTGGCTCTGGCCCTTGTGGTGCTGCCCCAGGCGGCAGCTCTCATGCTGCCGCCCCTAACCGGACAGGCCATAACCATCTTCAAGGATTCCGCCCTGGCATCGCTCATCTCGCTGCCAGATCTGACTTTCCAATGTCTTGAGGCCATGGCTGTCAGCAGAATGACCTTTGAGATCTGGATCAGCGGAGCGATTCTCTATCTCCTGGTGGGCGCCATGTGCGTCTGCGCAGGCAGTTTTATGGAATCCAGATTCACATTTCACAAATAGAGAGGATACAAAAATGGCACTTCATATAGTCACACAGCCGCTTGTCAGGCACAAACTGGGCCTGCTCCGGGCCAACAGCACCACCACCAGCGAATTTCGCACTTTGGCCAATGAAATCGCCAGCCTGCTCACATATGAGGCCACAAGGGATTTCAAACTGGAAAAAACTGTTGTGGAGGGCTGGGCCGGGCCAGTGGAAATTGAGGAGCTTAAAGGCAAAAAAGTGACAATAGTTCCCATTCTGCGGGCAGGCCTTGGGCTTATGGATGGCGTGCTCCACATGATACCATCCGCGCGCATCAGCGTCATAGGGCTTTACCGCAATGAAAAGACTTTGGAGCCAGTGGAGTATTTTGTCAAACTTGCCAATGACATGCCAGAGAGACATGCCATCATCCTCGACCCCATGCTGGCCACTGGCGGCTCCATGCTGGCTGCCATAGAGCTCCTGAAAAGACATGGCTGCCGCCACATCTCAAGCCTCACACTGGTTTGCGCTCCAGAAGGTGTGGAAAAGGTGGAGAAGGCACACCCGGATGTGGACATATATACAGCCGCTGTCGATTCCGGCCTCGATGCCAATGGCTATATCATCCCCGGTCTTGGCGATGCTGGCGATAGGCTCTTTGGCACCAGGTAGAATAAAAAGGGGAGCGGTTTTAGCCGCTCCCCGCCAAAGTTCAGGAAAATACGTCTAGAAGGGCCAGATATTGTCCATCAGGCGAGTGAACCAGCCTGGCTTCTGCTTGTCGGCCAGCACACCCTTGCCATAGTATTCGATGCTGGCATCAGCTATCTGGGTGGAGTAGATGCTGTTGTCCGCGTCCACATCCTTTGAACGTATCATGCCTCGCACGACCATGTATTCGGTTTCTTCATTGACGCGGATCTCCCTGGCGCCCTCAATCTGCAAAAGACCACCCGGCAATACGCGAAGCACCCTTGCCGCCAGTGATGATGTCACGTAGTTCTCACGCTTTGTCTTGCCTGTAGCCTGCAGATCGCTGTTGGATGTTGTCTGCAAAGCCGGGAAGCCCACTGTTGTTTGTGGCCCAAGCCCCACCAGGGGAACAAAGCCAGACTTGCTCTTGCCGAAAAGGGCATTCACCTGATAGTTGTTGCCACTCTCCTTGTCAGCCGTTGTCTCCGCCTTGTTCTGGGCCTTTGTGTTCTCAACCAGTTTCACCACCACTATATCGCCAACGCGACGGGCGCGGCTGTCCGCAAACAGGGTATCCTCCTGGCTGGCTGCAAAGAGCGAGCCAGGGTTGTTGCGGCCATTGACTTCCTGGCGAAACTGCTGTGGTTCCGTTACTGGCTGCTGCAGGGCCGGTCTCTTGTACGACCCCCCGCCACATGCTGTGCAAAGCATAAATGCCGCACCAAGAACCAGTGTAAGCGCCTTGTTACTCATCTCCCCTCTCCTTGTATAACATTCCCGCTTTAATATTATTGCCGGCGCATTGCGTTTTTCCATTGCGTATCAACGGATTTCCACAGTGCTGCCGTCCTTGACTGTAGCATAGACCTGTTTTTTGGTCTGCAAATTGCGTACCGGTATGGTTGCCCCCGGCTCTCCGTCTGCCAAAGCCTCTGCCTGTATGGACATGCGCAAATTGCCGCGCGCATAAATCAATGTCAGAATATTGCCTCGGCGCACCATCATTTTGCTGGCAATATCACTCTGCAGGATGGGCTCGCCAGTCCCTATGGAGCGAATAACCTGCCAGGGGCCGCCCTGGCCATCCCAGGGCACATCTTTCATCTGCGCGGCATTGACGCGCATGAAGGTTATGGCGTCTGGCGAGAGAGTCTCGCCCTTGTTCAATGGCCTGGCCGCGGCCGGGGCGGTTATCCATAATGTAAGCTTGGCTGTGCCGGCCACGCGCCGGAGCACATTGCCATCTGCCTCCTGAATTGCGAAACGCAGGGGCACACGGCCAGGAGCAAGTTTGCCAGGTTCCAGCTGCACCTGCTGCTGACCATGCGCCAGAAAAATGTATTCGGGCAGCCGAAAGTCTGTCAGCTCGGCCTCGCCAGGCATGGCGGCCAGTTGGGGCGCCAAACTGTTGACGACATAATTGCGCAGATCATCTTCCCTAAAGACAACGCCGCCCTTCTGGATCACAAGAGATGTGGGCAGAATGCAACGGCCGGAGTATTCGGCTCCCAATGCCTCCCGCAACGCCTGCGAAAGCCTGGTCTTGTTTATCTGAAGTGGCTTGCCCTCTTCCGGCGGGGCGGCCCATAATTCCCGATTTTTGAGTTTTTCCCAAAGTGCCGGATCTATCTTGCCCAGGGGTGTGGCAATATCCCCAAGCAGCACATTGCCCGTGTTCGTAATGGCGGCTGGCAGGATTTTAAGGCGCCAGTCACCATCCTCAAGATTTGCTGGCTGGCCAGGACTGGCCAGCGGAGCCTGCCCGGTGGCGATCATGTTTTTTGCCCTGGACTGACGCACCTTCTGGGCATCATCAGGCAGGGCGATATTCCCCGCGCGAACCACTGGCGGCTTCAGCTGGTTTTTGATCTGCGACGGAGAGCGCCTGTGGTTTCTCTCCGTATCCTGCCATACGGCGCTTGGCACACCCCCGGTGGGGGCGGCCTGCGCAACCACAAGCCAGCAGAGCTGGGCAAGCAGGAGAACGGCTGGCAGAAGTATCCGTCGCATCAGTCTGTTCCTTATATCCCCCAAAAAACAGGCACAAAAATTAGCTGCGCTTGAGCTGGACAGCTATGCCAAGCATGGAGTCGGATGTCTGAATGGATTTGGAGTTGACTTCATAGGCACGCTGGCCAACGATCATGTTTACCATTTCATCCACAACCTCAACATTGGACATTTCGAGAAAACCCTGGGCCAATGTGCCGACATTATCCTCTCCGGGCACACCTTCCTGCTCATCGCCGGAGGCCTCGGTGGGGGTGTAGAGGTTGCGGCCTCTGGCATCCAGGCCTGCCGGATTTATGAAAGTGTAAAGAGGTATCTCGGCTCCGGCGATTTCCTGACCTTCGGAATCCAGCGCAGCGATGTGTCCGCTGGCGGAAATGGAAATATTCTTGGTCTCGGCCGGCACTGCAAATTCCGGTTGCAGTATGTAGCCATTGGCTGTGACAACCGTGCCATCCTGATTCAATTTGAAGGAACCGGCGCGGGTGTACATCAGCTCGCCGTTGACATCCACCTGAAAGAACCCATCGCCTTCGATGGCCACATCAAGGGCATTGCCGGTGTTCTGAAAATCGCCCTGGGTGAAAAATTTATGCACGGCCGTGGGGCGCACGCCCATGCCAACCTGGATGCCCACAGGCAGGCTGTTGTCGCCCTCCGTGATGGAGCCGGCAATCTTCATTGTCTGATACATCAAATCCTCAAACTCCGCCCGGCTTTTCTTGAAACCTGTGGTATTTACATTGGCGAGGTTATTGGAAATCACATCAATGTTGAGCTGCTGGGCCACCATGCCGGTGGCGCCAGTGTAAAGGGAACGCATCATGGCTGTTTATCCTCCACCGAAATTTCTGTTTTTATCATCTATTCAAAATTTATGCCGCTGCCGCTCAGCCTATGCGCTTGCCGACTTTTTCATTGGCGGCACGATCCAGTGTATCCGCCGTCTGCATGACCTTTTGATAGGCTTCAAACTGACGCTGGACCTCTATCATGTTGACCATCTCGGAGACCACTTCCACATTGGCCTTTTCGGTAAAACCCTGCTCAATGCGCGCGCCATTGTCGTAGGCGTTGCCTTCGTCCACATCCACATTTTCCCGAGACTTGTAAAGATTATGGCCAAGTTTTTCGAGGTTTTGCGGATTGTCCACGCTGACAAGCTCAATCTGGTTGACCACAGCGCCATCCACGGCCACCTGGCCATCGCCGCCAATGGCAATATTGCGCGCGCCTGGGGGAATGACGATATTGCCGCCAATACCCTGAAGGGGATGGCCATCCGGAGAAACTACAGTGCCATCGCTGGAAAGCACAAAATGGCCGCTGCGGGTCAAAAATTCGCCACTGGGCGTGGCCACACGAAAAAAGGCATTCTCCCCTGAAATGCACAGATCAAGCGCGTTGCCGGTGAACTCCATAGATCCCTGACTGAAATCTGTTTTGGAAACGGCAATGCGCGCCCTGGCCATGTTTTTGGGTTCCGGAAAAAGCGGCTCCGAGCGCATGTGCATCAAGGGCTCCCGGATTTCATCGTGGGCATAATAGGCCATGGTATCCTTGAAAGCCAAAGTCTGACGCTTGTAGCCATGCGTATTAACATTTGCCAAATTATTGGCAATAAAATTCATGCGGTGTTCTGTTGTCAGCGCCCCGAAAAGACCGCTAAACATTGCGTCTTGCATAAAAAACTCCTTTTGCGGGCGCGCTTTGCAGGCACTTGCAGCCTGGCGCCCTGACAGGCAGACCAAATTTGCTACTTGATATGCAAATAACGAGCCAAACCTTGCACGTGGGGAGTGGAGCAAGACCAGGCACTTTTGACAGAGGCATAAAAAAGGCTCCCGTCTGCATGAACGGGAGCCTTGGATTGGCCACAATAAGGCCGGTATAAAAATAATCCTTGTTAGGGTTTTAGACCCATTTTTGTCACGGCCTGCATGCCACCCATGGAGTTGGAGGTGTTCGTGATGCCATTGTTTTTGAGAATCAGCAGCCCTTCATAGGCGCGCAGGCCGGAGTTGCAGATAAGGGCAACGGGGCGATCCTTTGGAACCTCGCCTATTCTCGCCTTGATTTCCTCAAGTGGTATGGCATGCCATTCCGGATACTGGGCCTCGATTTTTTTGCTGGCCTTGGGCGGCCGCATGTCGATGAAGTAGATGTCATTGTTGGCTCGGTTGTGCCACAGTTCCATGAACTCGTCGCCAGTAATGGCGCGGAATCGGCCGGAGACGACATTGTCCGCCACATTTGCCACAGTGTTGACTGCGTCCATGGCAGAGGCGAATGGCGGCGCATAGGCCACTTCGAGGTTGGATATGTCCTCAATGACTGGCTTCGCATACTCCAGCACTCCGGCAACCGCATCGATGCGGGCCTTGAGGGCATCCCCGTCCACACATGCGCCCTGGAGGCCATATACCCTGCGATTGGATTTATCCACAACCAGCTCAAGGCTCATCATTTTCTTTTCCGGATAGAAATGGGCGCGATCCAGCTGCTCTATGCAGACGCCAATGGCATCAAAACCGGCGCGGCAGGCCTGGGATGGCGTGAGGCCGGTGCCGCAAAAGGAAAGGGAGAAAAGCTTAAGCGCCCAGGTGCCGACATAGCCGGGGAATGTCGCATCCACGCCTGCCACATTGGAGCCTATGACGCGGCCCTCGCGGTTGGCCATGCTGCCAAGGGGCAGGTAGCCATGCTTGCCTGTGATAATGTTTTTTATTGCGGCGCAGTCTCCGCCGGCATAAATGTCCGGATCGCTGGTGCGCAGATGCTCATCAGCGATTATGGCGCCAAAGGGGGCCAGCTCTAGGCCTGCTTCCTTGGCCAGGGAAGAATTGGGAATGAAACCAGCCGCGAAGATGACCAGTTGCGCCTTGAGCTCCCTTTTATCCGTGACAACCTTCGCCACATTGTCGCCATCCCCCTCAAGGCGGAGCACCTTTTCAGAAAGATGCACATCAACCTTTGCGGCGCGGCAGTCCTGCTCCGCCATTTTGGCCAGTGTTGGCGAGAGAACGCCAGGCAGGAGCTGATCCATCATTTCCACTATTGTGACCTTGACGCCCCACATGTCGGCAAGGGCCACAGCAGCCTCGAGACCAATGAAGCCACCGCCCACAATGACGGCCTCGGCCACCTTGCCTCCCTCGCAGGCCTTGCGGATGGCTTCGGCAGCCTCCAGCCTGGTGAGGGAGAGAACACCCTTGAGCGTTATGCCCTCAATCTCCGGCACACGGGCGCGGGCGCCTGTGGCGATAACCAGCTTGTCATAGGCCAGTTCCCTGGTGGCGCCTGTATTCAGATCCTCCACCAGCACAGTCTTTTTGGCCCTGTCTATTTTTTTTGCCCGGGTCTGGTTGAAGACGGTCACCCCTTTCATTTTGCTGAAAAATTCCGGATCGCGAATGACATCTGCATTGGTGGAACGCAGCGCGTCAAGATTCTGCACTTCTCCGGATACATAATAGGGCATCCCGCAGCCGCCATAGGATATATACAAATTTTCATCAACGATGGTGACTTCGGCGTCAGGGGCGAGTCTCTTGCAGCGGCAGGCGGCCTTGGGACCAAGAGCCACTCCACCAATAACCAGAATTTTTTTGGCCATTTCACGCTCCTTGCAGCTGGCACGCAGGCAGGCGCACAGCGTCCGCGGCATTATGATTTGTAATAAGACAATCCATCCGAAGATTGCCTGACAGTATAGCGTATGTCCATTGAAAATGGACAGCGCACCCGTCCGCGAGAGCGGGCGGGCCGGCCACTGGCAAACAACAAAACCGCGTTTTGCCGTGAAGCGCCAGGCCGTATGTTGAAATTTGGACAATTTCAACTAGCACATATGTATTATAGCATATTTCCAGTAAAAATAGAAGTTATTTCATATGAAACCAAAATACCTTCTGAAAAACTACCCTTGATCCTTTTCCATATTTTCAAACATGTCCCGCCGGCTGGCCAGCTTGTTGCGGGCATCCATCAATCTTTCCTCCCGGGCGCGCTCCCTGGCTACCACTTCTGACGGAGCTCGACTGGTGAAACTCTCGTTATGCAGCTTCTTTTGCACATCCACCAGCTCTTTTTCGATTTTGCCCAGCTCCTTTTCCAGCCTGGCGAGCTCATCGGCTATATTCACGGCCCCTGCCAGAGGCACAATCACCTGGCAGCCATCCACCACCTGCGTGGCGCTGGCTCCTGGCGCGGCCTGTGCATTGTCAATCACCAGGTTCTCAAGCCTTGCCAAAGTCCAGAGATAGGAGGCATTGGTCTTGAGCAGATCTTCCTGTTCCTGAGTGGCGGAATGCAGCAGAAGACCTATTTTGCGCGTGGGGCTTATGCCAAGCTCGGCCTTGATGGTGCGCGCCGCCGTTATGACATTCATCAGGAACTGCATTTGCGCGGATTCTTCCGGTTTCACGCACTCTGGCCTGTTGGCTGGCCATGGCTCCATGGCAATGTCGCCTGCTCCATCGCCAGCAGGAATGGCGCTCCAGATTTCTGCTGTGACAAATGGGATGATGGGATGGAGCATTATCAGAATTTCACGCAGCACCAGCCACAAAACATACTGCGCGGTCTCCCTGGCCGCATTGTCCTCGGACTGGAGATCATCCTTGCTCAATTCCAAAAACCAGTCACAAAATTCATTCCACAGAAATTTATAGGCGCACATGGCCGCATCATTAAATCTGTATTCGGCCAGAGCCTGATCCATATCCAGCTTTGCGCCCTCAAGCCGATCCAGGATCCAGATCTGATAAAGCTGGCGCACACCTTCCGTCGGGGCCGGCGGATTATCCGGCAGGTTCATAAGGGCGAATCTGGCAGCATTCCAGAGCTTGTTTACAAAATGGCGCGAGGCGTCAATTCTGTCTTCACTCAGGCGGATGTCCCTGCCCATGGCAGCCATGGAGACCAGGGTGAAACGCAGGGCATCGCAGCCATATTTATCTATCATTTCAAGGGGATCAATGCCATTGCCCTTGGATTTGGACATTTTCATGCCTTGCGCGTCGCGCACAAGGGCATGCAGATAAATTGCGCCAAAAGGAGGCTGCTCCAAAAAATGGATGCCCATCATCATCATTCTGGCCACCCAGAAGAAGAGAATGTCAAAGCCGGTAACAAGCACGGTGGTAGGGTACCAACGTTTTAAATCCTCTGTGATATCCGGCCAGCCCAGCGTGGAAAACGGCCACAGGGCGGAAGAGAACCATGTGTCCAGAACATCCTCTTCCTGCGCCAGGGTTGTGGAACCGCATTTGGGGCAGGCCTGGGGGGCGTTTTCAGCCACCACCAGCTCCCCGCACGCGGCGCATGTCCAGGCGGGGATGCGATGCCCCCACCAGATTTGCCGGCTTATGCACCAGTCACGGATGTTGTCCAGCCAGTGGTAATAGGTTTTCAGCCAGTTTTCCGGCAGCAATGCGGTTTGAGACGGCACAGCGGCGCGGGCCGGCGGGGCGAGTTTGGTGGCGGCAACAAACCATTGCCGTGAAACGTGCGGTTCCACCACGGTATGGCAGCGGTAACAGCGACCAACGGAGTGCCCCAGCTTCTCCTCCCCTTCCAGAAGGCCAGCTCCGCTTATGTCGGAGAGAATTGCCTCGCGGCATTCCTGCATGGAGAGGCCGGCATATGGGCCGGCTTCCTCTTTCATAATGCCATTTTCATCAATGACCTGAATGAATTGCAGATCATATTTTTTGCCAAGCATCCAGTCATTGTGATCATGGCATGGTGTGACCTTCAGGCAGCCTGTGCCAAACTCCCTGTCGACATAATTATCCGCTATAATTGGTATCTTCCTGCCAAGCACCGGCACCTGCGCGGTTTTGCCCACAAGGCTGGCATATCTTTCGTCCTCGGGATGCACGCAGATGGCGGTATCGCCGGGGATTGTCTCCGGCCTGGTGGTGGCGATGGTGACGAAACCGGAGCCATCGGTGAGCTTGTAGCGAACTTTCCACAGGCTGCCCGCCTCGTCGGAATGCTCAACCTCATCATCCGCAAGAGCTGTATGACAGCGTCGGCACCAGTTGATAATATAATCGCCACGATAAATCAGGCCTTCATTGTAAAGCTGCACAAAAACCTTGCGCACCGCCCTGGAGAGGCCTTCATCCATTGTAAAGCGCAGGCGTGTCCAGTCCACGGAGCAGCCCATGGCCGCTATCTGGCCAAGAATGCGATGACCAAATTCATCACGCCATTGCCATACACGCTCCACAAAGGCCTCCCGGCCAAGATCATCGCGGCTTTTGCCCTCTTTGGCGAGGCTGCGTTCCACCACGTTCTGAGTGGAGATGCCAGCATGGTCAGTGCCGGGGATCCACAGCACATTCTTCCCTTTTTGCCGCGCATGGCGGCAAAGGGTGTCAATGAGACTCAAATTGAGGGCATGCCCCACATGCAGGGCCCCGGTAACATTGGGCGGAGGAATGACAATGGAAAAAGGTTCTCCGGGTTTTTGCGGATCAGGCGTGAATGTCCTGTTCTCTTGCCAGTATGCGCTCCAGCGTTTTTCCACATCCGCTGGTTCATAGGCCTTTGGCAGATTTTGCGCCATATTGCATCTCCATAAAAAGGCGGCAATAATGCTTCACATGCAAAGCGGTACTGTCCACATTCTCTGGGATTCATCCCATATCTGGGGCATCATGGCCTGGAATGCCATGCTGGCCGCTGGAATCAATTGCCGGCTGGTGAAGGCTAGAGAAATAGCGCATGGCGGCCACTTAGGCAAGCACGACCTGCTGCTTTGCCCGGGCGGCAGCGCAAAACTCAAGGCCGATGCCCTTGGAGCCCGAGGCATTGCGAGCCTGCGCCAATGGATATCGTCCGGCGGCGCATATCTGGGCTTTTGCGGCGGCGCGGGCCTGGCTCTCACAGCAGATGGCCAGGACAGCCTCTGCATCTGCCCCTGGCACAGGGCCGGCTATTCCCAAAGGCTTTATCACATGATCTCCGGCAATGTGCTTGCCATGGCCGGAGAGCGTAAAATAATGCCCCTGCCTGTATGGTGGCCAGGCCGATTTGCGGACGAAAAAGACACACATGTGCGCATCCTTGCCCGCTATCTTGCCCCGGGCCCCGATCTCTGGCTGGCGGATCTGCCTCTGGCACGGATACCACGCAGGGTGATGGCCATGTGGAAACGCGGCTGCGGCCTCGACCCGGCCAGCGATTTTCCCAAGGGCCAGCCTCTGGCAGTTGCCGGAGACTTTGGCCAGGGCCGCTACATTCTCAGCTATGCCCATCTGGAGACACCGGAAAGCCCGGCCGCCAACGCCTTTCTCTATGAACTTGCTGGCTCCATGGGCAAGATTGCAGTTCCCATGGCCGCTGCTGTGCCATCCTGGGCCAGAGACCCGGAAACCGGCTCTGGCAACGGAAATTTTTTTGACAAGAACTCGCCAGAAAGCAGCCTTGCAAAAATGCTGGCCAGACTGCTTGAGCTCCTGCGGCTTGGGGAGGAGCTGCGCCTTTTTTTCCAAAGAAACTCCTGGCTTTGGGGCTGGCGCCATGGCGTGCCCGGGATGGCTTTCAACAACCTCCTGGCAAGCCTTTACATGGGAGCCAGCATAAGGCCCTCCTCGCAAGCGCTGCGCCTCTGGAGGGAACAGGGCAGGGATTTCTGCCTGCAGATGCGGCTGCTCTTGCGGCAAATGGAAACTTTCCTCTGGAATGAGCGAATGGAAACCACCCTGCGCAATGCGGGGCAATCCGCGGTCATGCCCGAAGCTGGCCCCAGCGCCGCGCAAATATTCGGCCAGCCAATGCCAGGAGGCGGCCTTATTGAAAGCCCGTTAAATTTTATTGAGCAACTGCTATACCTCTCACAGGGCAGCCAGAACCATAACAGCTAAAACTCATATCTCAGCATTCCAAATACCGATTGGGAGACAGTCTTGCTGCCTGCCTGCACACTGTATGTCGCAGCAAGGCTGAAAGGCCCGCTTGCAAATTCAATCCCGGCGCTTCCGCCAGCCGTAAAATAATCCATGGTCTGGGTATAGAGCGCAGCCTCGCCGGGCACACCTGTAAAACGCACTGTTGTCTGTGCCTCAATATTGCCTGCAGCCGGCACTATGCTGACATCGATTTTCGGCGAAATCCGCCAGCCGGATGCAGTGTCATATCGGCCAGCCAGAGTGGCGCCCACCGGAAATGTCCAGATCGTCTGTGCGAAGCCGTCGCCATCCATGGCCGCGCCATTGCTGTAAAAGCTGTAGTCATCCGTCTGCAGATACAGGTATCTTGCCGCTGCATGGGGCACAATCTGCCATGTGTCGCCCAGGGGCAGACGATACTCGGCCCGCATCCCCGCCGATAGGGCCCGCGCTGTCAAATCACCACGAAAATCTCGCATTTCCAGGCTTGGTGGCAGCTCCTGTTCAAGATAGTTGGCTGTGGCGGTAAAATGCGCGTCCAGCCCAAGGCCAAAATTGCCATATTTCCAGCCACCATACACACCGGCGCCCCAGAAGGTCATGCTGTTCGTGGTTCTGGCCAGATCGCCACCACTCCAGGCATAGCCACCGCCGACATTGAAATCCAGGCCGGCGCGAAACATGTCGCCAAATGTCCAGTCGCACCCAATGGCGACACCACCAAGATTGCCATTGAAATCATAGCCATAATTATTGGCATGCAGATCATGGGCTGCCACATTCTTGAACATCGGCAAAATCCACAGGGCTGTGGCAATGCCACTCAGCTCATCTCTCATGCCCATTTCCTGCATGGCCGCATCGCCACCATCAAAACCCAGGCGTGATCCGCTGCCATCCACGGCTGCCGTGTTGGCCGCCATGGTCAGTTGCGGCACTGCCCCCAGAATGGCCATGCGCGATGCGCTCTCCATGGTCGTTATGGCCAGATTGTAGTCATGATCCATATACTTTATGCTGCCAACGCGGGAGAGAAAACGCACACCCGCATAATTGGAATGGAAATGATTCTTTTCGGTGCCTATGGTGCCAATGTCCACCCCGCCTTCAATCACGCCGCCAATCTCACCATCAAGATCCGGATAAACCTCGCTGGCACTGGCGGTATAGGTGGTAAAGGCGCCGTCCCTGCCTGGAATTTTACGAATCTTGATCATATGCGCGTCTGTATCGAGATTCTCACCCTCCCAGGCTTTGTCACCCTCATACCTGGTATCAACATTATCCCCAAGCACTATGTAAATCCGGTTTGAAGACACACCAGCAATGCGCAGGCGCGCCCCATTGGCCACATTGGCCGGCATTGGCGCTGTTGAGGAGATCATGCCGCGGGCATTTACATCCTCGCGCGAGTTTTCGCCATTTATCAGCAAAAAGGAATCCGGGGCGAAGGTGAATGCGCCCGCAAGCCTGTTTCCCATATCATGGGCAATGGCCGGATTAAGATTTATGCCGCCATGCGCGCCAAATACTGTCGGCGATGACATGGCCAGAGCGCCACCAGCGACATCAGAGGCAAGTAGCGGCCGCATCCACTCCATGTCCCTTTCGCCTATGGCGATAAAGGCATTACTGCCAATGTTGAGCAAGGTATCCCCGCCTGTGACGCCAATGCACATTTCTGTGGGCGTATCGATGCCTGCGGCGGTTATGGAGCCGCCCCACAGCTCATTGCCGGAAAGGGAGCCGCCAGAAAAGAACATGTTGCCGCCAATGGCAAGCCTGTTCCATTGTCCGTTTACATTACGCAAGTCGGCATTGGTCGCCACCGCCAGATCCCCAACCTCCAGACTTGCATTTTGCAGGGTCAGGTTGCCAACGGTGCTTGCCCCTGGCGCATGCATGCTGCCATCGCTAACCTTGAGGCTGTCCGTGATAGCCAGGGAAAAAGCGTCCACATTATGGGCAGCGAGGCTCATTGCGCTGATGGAGCCACCGGCGCTGACGTTATCGGCTGTTATGGAACCCTGTCCAGTTATGCTGTTGCCGGCGTGAATATCAAGCAGATGGCGCCCCCCATCGCTGAGAGATCCCTCCACGTTTATATTCTGGCCCGCGGTAATGGCGCTCTTGTTGCCCCTGGCGACCATGCCCCCGGCAATGGCGATATTGCCGGATGCACTCTCCAGGCTCGAGCCATCAAGACTGGAATAAGGCCCGTTAATCGCAATGTAGCCATTTTCCGAATGAACCAGGGAATCTCTGGCTGTCAGGGTTCCAGCCCAGATGTCGCCACTGGCAAGCAGGGTTGAGCCGTCACGCAGATTAAGATTGGCAGGATAGGCATCCGGGGCGCCCAGGGAGCCTGTAGTGACAATGGCTCCATTCTCCAGACGCATGAAACCGCCATTGTTGGCAATATGTTGGGCAGTCACATGCGCATAATGGCCGGCCGTAAAGTCTGTGGCAAATTCCAGGTTTTCAACTTTCAGATTTGACGGCATTTTCCAGCTATAGGATTCATAACTGGCTGCATGGAGATTCACGCCCTCGATATTGCCGCCCAAAAATGTCATTGTGCCGCCGGTCTCCAGATTATTGAAATGCCCGTCCACATTCTTGAACCTGGCGGTCTTGTCTACGGCCATATCACCCATACTGAAATGGCTGTCTGTAATTACAATATTGCCTGCGCTGGATGGCGCAGTCCTGCCTGTCACAAGGCTGCCGCCGCTTATGGCCAGGGTATCCCTGATGTGAACAGT
>CAJUMQ010000001.1:60096-106012 GCA_910587035.1 uncultured Desulfovibrio sp.
CATATGCAGCGAGCCTGTGGACAGGTGCTGGCCGGTCACCGTGCCACCGGACTGGCCATATACGCCGGTGACGGTCATTTCCGTAAAGCTGCCAGAGCTGTCTTTGAGGCTGGCAGCCCCGGCCACCGCCATCACGCCAAGATCAAGGGAGCTACCCGTAATATTGAGATTGCCTGCGCTGGATGGCGCAGTCTTGCCTGTCACAAGGCTGCCGCCGCTTATGGCCAGGGTATCCCTGATGTGAACAGTGTCCGCGCTGGCATTGGTGGCCGTGAGATTGCCTGCGGCTATATCCCTGCCCGCGGTGACGCGCGTGGCAACAATATCGCCCCCGGCCCTGATGTCCGTGCCGGCGCCTATGCTGCCGGCCTGAATGCCGCCACTGGCTGTCACCTGGCCGCCGGCATCAAGGGTAAGATTGCGGGCGCCGCCATCGCTGATGCTCCCGGTGACGCTGATATCTTTCCCAGCTTTTATTTCGCTCGCGGCTGCCGTTGCGGAGGAATTTAAAACCACACTGCCGGCCACAGCCTCCAGATTTACCCCGCTCATGGCTATTTGCGGGCCATTGAGGGTTATGTCTCCGGTGGCCGTGCTCACTGTGGCGGAATCGCCAGTGAAATTGCCGGCCCAGATGCCAGACTCCGCCTTGAGTACGCCATTGCCGCCCATGCTTATGGACGGCATCGGTTTTGAGGCATTGCCAACACTGGCGGCATTGACGCTGCCGCCATCCGTTATGGTCATGCTCCCCTTATCGCTGGTCAAGGTGCCAGTGTTCAGGGTGGAGTTCTGGCCCACATAAAGGTCTGCGCCAAAATCAAGATCGCTGACCGTCAATGTGCCCTGGGAGTTGCTGCTTGCCATATGCAGCGAGCCTGTGGACAGGTGCTGGCCGGTCACCGTGCCACCGGACTGGTCATATACGCCGGTAACTGCGAGATTGCCAAATGAGGCAGTCGTATTTTCAAAACTGGCATTGTTGCCAACTTTCATGTCTGCCAGGGTGGCTTCGGCAAGATTGGCAAGGGTGAGATTTCTGCCCACAACGCTGGCCTGCTCGCCTGTTCCCTGCAGTTTTATATAATTTCTTGTGAGCGGTCCTTCATGGACAGTCAAATCCCCGGATATATTTACCCGGTTGGCCTCGAGCCTGCGGGTGGAGAGATTTTGCGCAGAGACAGTCTGGCCGGCAAATATCTCCAGGCCCGAGACTGAGCCATCTATGGCAATGTTTTGGCCGGCTGTAAGATGCAGATGCCCCTCACCCTCGAACTGGACTCCTCCATTGGTGACGACAATATCCTTGCCAGCCTGGATCACCGCAAAGTCATTGTTCGGATCATGCACAGTGGGGCCAATGCCTATATTGCCATTAATTCTTACGCTGCCATCGGCAGCCTCCGCATATATGGAACTCCAGTTAAAAGTATGTGTGCCAATATTTGGCGCATTCACATCGCCAAGGATGACATCACCCACGGTGGCACGGATGGTGGAGTTCTCGAGAAGGGCGGAAGAATCGCCAAAATAAAACATGTCGGCATCGGCGTCCAGAGTTTCATCCGAGGTTAGCTGCGAACTGATCATCACCAGTTTGTTGAGATGCACGCCGCCGGTAACAAAAACCTGGGCCTTGTCAAGATTTGCAAGTTGAAGCGGCCCTGTGCCGGTGCCAAGCCTGGCCAGCCGCCAGATGGCGTTCCCGGAGGCATATACTTCTGATGTAGCATTGAAAGCACCGCCAACATTGGTGCCTGTCATGGTATAAGTCGCAACCGGCAAGGTTCCTGACGAGGAGCCGACAATGTTGAGCCTGCCATCTTTGAGCGTGATGGCGCTGGAAAGGAACCGGCCGCCATTGGAATCGCCACTATTGCCAAATTGAAGAGTGCCGCCATTTATCTCGAAATTCGTAGGGACCGGATTGACAAGGTTTGTGGTGTTGCTAGTCCCTGTAAGGGTCAGGCTTGAGTTGGCACCAATGTTCACAGTTGGCGTCCCACCGCCTGTAATGCCTTTGATATTGAGAATACTGCCGGTCTGATTGCCATTGATTGTTGCAATGTTATTGGTGGCAGAGACATCCAGCGCGCTGGCAGCCATGGCCATTTGCGGCAGTGGCATGCAGGCCAGAGCGCCACAGATTATGCCACTGCACATCAGGGCATTATAATGACTGCATCTTTTCAGTATGCCGCGATACACCTTGAGCAGATGCCCAAGCGCCCCCTGGGTTAATGTCATGACAGAGCTCCGGAGGTATGGTAATGGCTGGATTTATAATCTGACTGGCCTGTTCGCATTTAATTATCCCAGTGACAATAATGTCCCCTGGTCTATAGCTTGCACTTTGAAATGGCCTGGAATGGCATAAAATAACATAAGGACAAAAGCACAAAAAGAGGGAATGGCGAAGCTTTGGCCTCTCCATGGCATTTATGGCTGCCAGAAAACTCGCGCATGCCTACTTGCCTATATTTATTATCATACTCTCTTTTTTGTGTCCATGCTGCCCAAGCCCATGTGGCGGCAAATAAAAAAGCGCCATCCCCGGCACATGCCGAAAATGGCGCTTTTTTGACATCAAATGTCAACAAATTTGCGCTAATCAGGTTATATTCCCTGATCCTCCATACTCTGCGCTGGCAGGCGAATTAATCCAGCAGACCCAGCAAACGCGCAACACGTTGTTCATTCAGGCCTGAATGCAACTGGATCAGCTCATCGCTCTGCTGGGCTGCCTCCTGCTCCACCTGGGCCAGGGTCTGCTGCACTTCCTCATTTGTTGGAAGATGCGGCGTCATGGCCGGGGAATCTTCCGGCTCAAGTGCCGGGGCTGCGGATGCGGCCTGCTGCGCGGGGAGCATGCTGTTCACACGTTCCTGAAAAGTGGGAAAGTAGGCGCCAATGTCATGATTACGGCTAAGGAATTGCAGTTCCATTTTTGCTCCTTTTTTCCGGCCACATATGCAACCAGAATAAAAATCACCCGGAAAATTTGTCCTTCGCCATTTTTTATGCAATATACATGCCTCTGAAATGACGATGCGAATTTGCCGGGTGATCGAGGCAGCAAGTCAATTTATAAGCAATTATGCAAAGTCTGGCCTGCATTCCCTCAAAAGGCTATTTGCCCTGAAGCATCTTGACTGCGCAGAATTTGCCGCACATGGCGCAAACCTCCTCCTTGCTGTGGGGCTCCCTGCGTTTTTCAAGCTGTTCCCTGTCTATGGCCGCATTGGCCATGCCGGCCCAGTCCAGGTTCTTGCGCGCCATGTTCATGGCCTTCTCCCTGGCAATGGCGCCAGGGCGCCCAAGAGCTGTCTCGGCGACATGGGCGGCCACCCTGGAAGCCATCACACCGGCAAAAACATCCTTTTCATCGGGTAGGGTCAAATGCTCCGCCGGGGTGAGATAACACAAAAAGTCCACTCCGGCCATTACGCCTATGGCGCCACCTATGGCTCCAGCTATGTGGTCATAACCAGGCGCGGAATCGCAGCACAGCGGTCCCAGCACATACAGCGGCGCATTGTGCGTAAGCCTTTTAATGGCCTGGATCTGGCCCGATACAAGGTTGAGGGGCATATGTCCCGGCCCTTCAATCATGGCCTGCACACCACTGGCAAGAGCCCTGGCGGCAAGCTGACCGAGATTTATGACCTCCTCCCACTGCGCAGCGTCGCCTGCGTCTTCTGTGGCGCCGGGGCGCAGCCCGTCGCCAAGAGACAGGGTAAGATTGGCAGGCCTGCAGATTTCCAGAAGGCGGTCAAAATTTTCCAGCAGGGGATTTTCGCGGTCATTTTCCAGCATCCAGCGGGCCAGCATGGAACCGCCGCGGGAGACAATGCCCATGGCACGGGCGCCCTTGACGGCCAGCTCGGCTCCCCTGCGGGTGAGGCCGCAATGCACGGTTATAAAATCCACGCCCTGGGCAGCCTGTTTTTCTATTTCCGCAAACAGTTCCTCCGGCTTCATATCAGCAATATCGCGGCCACTGTCCATAAGCTGCTGGCCCACAGCGTACATGGGCACTGTGCCCAGGGGCAGATGCCAGAGCGCGAGCATTTCCTTGCGGATGGCGTCCAGATCCCCGGCTATTGAAAGATCCATCAAAGTGTCCGCGGCTGCCCTTTTGGCAGCCTCTATCTTGCTTCTTTCGGTCTCCATGCAGTTGCAAAGAGGAGATGTGCCGATGTTTGCATTGACCTTGATGCGTGCCGGCTGCCCAACCAGCAATGGTTGAAGATCCTTGTGCGCCGGATTTCCCAGCAGAACCATACTGCCAAGCTCCAGAGCCTCCTCAATGGCATTCCTTGCCAGTGCTTCATCTCTGGCAAGAGTGTCAAGATGCTGTCGCGCAAGGGCACCCAGCGCCACATTTCTCGAAAAAATGGAATCCTTCATGCATCTCTCCCGAAGTTGTGACGCAGGCTGAGGCAGGGGTAATTTCTGCGGGATGTCGCCGCAATCCTGGTTGGAAAGCGGCCTGGGCATCATCCTGTGGGGACAATGCCAAAGAATGCGCCGGGACAAATCGTACCCGGGCATAAAACCGGCGGACTTCGCTTCCCTCCGGCAGTGCGAACTGCGTCAGGTTCATAGGGTCTGGAGCATGCTCCACTCTCAGCGGCGCGCAAGCGCCGCTCCCCCAGCTGCATGTTTCATATCTTTCATTGGCAGCCCTGTAAAGCGCAAAAGCATGCGGCAGTGGGGCCAATAATTGAATTGCCATATGCGGCATATTTTTTATAGCGTATGGGCGCCCGTGGCGTAGGCGCAAACGCTATTGGCCCGCGTTTCAATCGCCGAGGCTGACGCGCTTTAACCTCTGAAATTTTATAAAATTTAAAGTTTCGCCGTGGGGCAATTTGCCTGTTGAAAACAGGCGGCTGCAATGGCGCCTTTGCAGTGCAATGGCGCCTTTGCAGTGCAAGGGCGCGCCCTGTCCCGCTCCGGGGAGAACTGGACAGGACGGACAGCGCTCCGAGGCAGGGATTATTTCAAAGCGAACATGCTACATAAACAGCGGTGCAAGGACCATGATAGGGATTTTATCTGAAAAATTAAAAAAAATTTCTTTGCAGGCATATCTTGGCATGGGGCTCATCGCCATCTTTTCCTTTCTTGCTGTTTTTAAACTTGCCAAGGATGGTCTTAACGCCGACATAATCATGAATCAGATAATGGCTTTCGACAATGTCACCCTATTTTATTGGGGGCAAAACCGGCTTTTAAATTTGATACCCATATTGCTTGCGCCCGTAAGACTGCCCCTGCCAAATCTTTTTTTGGTACTATTCATCACCTCCATCTCATTTTTCTGCCTTATATATGCCCTTTCATTTTTCAGCAATAAAATTTGTGGCAATGATGCAAAGTTACTGAATACAAATTTTATATTTCTAATTAATATAGCCGCTCTCGTTATATTTTTTAAATTTTTTGCCTGGGTTGAGATGACAATATGGCATATAGAGTACAGTCTGGCAGCCCTTTTTATGCTATTAAATATATATGCCATGTATTATGGGAGCAAGAGATATAAATTATTTACTTTTATACTTGCCTTTATTGCCACAGGATTAAATCCGGTCATTTTCATGATTATCTCAATCATCATATTTTTTATATGCCTGGATAACTTAAAAATTACATTGCGAGAGCTATCCCTGCTTTTTATATATTTCATATTTTTTATTGTCTGGTATTATATAAGTAAATCTTATGGGAGCTTTGATGATTACAGTTCAATCCTGCCGGGCATGTATTTGGAAAGCATGCAGCGGATGCTGAAAAACATTATAGAACTTTATATAAGACCAGGAATTATAACCATTGCATTGTTTTTATGCGCCTGTTTTTATCTATTTCATGACAGATTTTTAAAGACTAAATACAACCTAGATTCCAGAGCCAAATATATAATAATATATTCATTTATAGCGGCTATTCTTATTTCAAGCTTTATATGCTGTATAAGATGGTTCCATCTAAATGAATATATGCCTCGCTATATGATTTTTACCATATATATAGCTGTTTTTGCCAATTCCATATTTTTTGCGAATATAATAGCAAAATATTTTAATAGGAAGCTGATCGTTTTTTTATCATTGCCGATCATTTGCGGAATATTATATTTTTTATATCCTCCCACTTTCAACCTCTCAAAAAGCACCATCTATATGGAATGCAACGGCATTACCATGCCAGGCAACAACATATATGCCGGGGATTACTGGCTGGTGTGGCCAGCTGCCAGCCGGGATTTAAACAGGGGCTTCCACTCCCACACCATTGCATATAGATCAATCTCCAATAAGGAAAATATTAAGGCAGCCATGAAACAGAGGCTGCAAGAGAATGGCAAGCTGGAGATTTTCTGTCTGGGCAAGGATCAGGCAGTCTGCAAATCCCAGATGAATGATTATTTTGACAATTATACGGTTGCCGACATCCAGAAAATCAATGACAGGAATACCAGATTTACTCTGACAAATCTATTTTAACCTGCCGATGCGACCACGCGCACAAAAATCACATCGTCAGGCCAGATGCGCCTGTCCGGAGTGAGCAATTTGCCATCCCTGGCAACCAGTGCCGATTCTTCGGCAAGGCCAAGCGCCGCTAGCAGTTGCATGGCCGTCTTGGGTCTTGGCAGACTGATCAGGCGGTCCGGTGGCACCAGGCGCACTGTTATCCTCTGGCACTTGCGATCCGGCTCCACCACCTCGACATTTTCTGCCGTGTTTTGCATGTCTGTATCCCTCCCTTTATTCAGCATCCGCACCCTCAAGCCGTGCAAACTGCATAAACAAGCACCACAATGACAAGGCTGAAAGCCCTGAAGGCCTGATTAGCGAGAATCAGCCGCAGGGCAATACCTGGCCGGTAAAAACCCGCATATGCGGGGAGCTGATGCCTGAGGGCCCGCACCGGAGTTGAAAGAATATTGCCAGCCAGCATGGCCAGAGCGACATCGCGCACAGTGAGTCCCCCATCCTGCAGGGCCGCGCTGGCCGCCCCAAGAGTGGCTCCTGTTTCCGCAACAATCTGCAAAATTACTATGCCGATGGCCTGGGGCCGGATTATGGAAAGCCATTCAAGGTGCGCGGCAAGCCAGGATTCCGCTGCCTGAAACAGGCCGCATTGCTGACCCAGCCACATCAACAGGTAAAAGGGGATTGTGAAATAGACAAGTTTTGGCAGACGCTTGCAAAAATTTTTCCAGGCTTTTCCCAAAGCGCGTCCCAGCCGTGAGCAGCCTTCCATCTCATTTTCCATTTGCGGGGCAACCCCGCTGACGTCATTGCCGGATTGGCCTTTTAGCAGCATCCTGCCCAGCAATATGGTGACAAAGGTGCGTCCTACAGCTGCCACTAGGCTCAGGCCAACATAAATTACAGCGGCCATGCCCACAGCGGGCCAGGTAATGAAGAAAATGGTCGGCGCATGCTTCATGGCAGCTGGCAGGCCATTGAACAGATTTGCCAGCACAAGCTCCCTTTGGGATATGGCATTGCTGGCATAACTGCCGGAGAGCAGGCCATTGGCTGCCGCCGGGGAAACGAAGGCAAGGGCAAATGCGGCAGAGGTTGCGGGTCCAAAATGACCCAGCCTGGCCAAAGGCGCTGTGATTCTGGCCAGATACTCTGTCCAGCGCAGGCTCTCAAGCAGGCTTGCCAGCAAAAGACCTGCTGCCAGACCAGCCAGGAGACGGCAAAGCGGTCCAAAAAGGACCTTTGTCAACTGGGCGAAATCAAAAAAATCCATTCTGTCATCCCATGTGAACAAAGCCAGACAATGAATATTCCAGTGCGGGCGCCCTATTTCTGCTTTTCAAATATTTCATCGGGAGGCAGCCCGGTACGCGCCGCGCATTCCCGCGCCAGAAAATCACAACGCTCATTCTCCTCGTGTCCGGCATGGCCCTTGAGCCAGCGCAATTTCAGGTCATGCGCATGCATGAGCGGCATAAGCTTTTGCCACAGATCAACATTGAGCACCGGTTTTTTGTCGGCTTTGCGCCAACCATTTCTCTGCCACTGCCCCAGCCAGTCCTTTTCCACAGCATTGCGCAGATATTGGGAATCGGTATAAAGAGTAACCTCGCATGTCTCCCTCAGTGCCGAAAGAGCCTGTATCGCCGCCCATACTTCCATGCGGTTGTTGGTGGTGAGGCGGAAACCTCCGCAAATCTCACGCCTGTGCGTGGTGTTATCCAGACGCAGTACCGCTGCCCAGCCGCCTGGTCCAGGATTGCCGAGGCAGGAGCCATCTGTAAAAATGAGAACCTTTTTCATGTTTTTATGCCCATTGGCTGTCAGGCAGGCATGGCCTGCGCAAATTCGTCAGAAGAGACTCCCCTGTGTGGATTTGTGGCCTGCTCGGGAAGCGCGGCAGTATTTTTCAATCAGCGCCAAATATGGGGATGGAGCCAGGTGGAGATTCTTGCCATATAGCTGGCGACTGGCGCAGAAACTGGCAAAGACCATATCAGTTGCCCTTGTGAGGCCCACATAGAGCAGTCTCTGTTCCGCATCCGGACTGTCTTCGCAATGGCCGGCGGCTCCATAGAGCAGCTTCCTGTCCAGCGGCAGGATGCCATTTTCAAGGCCTGGCAGAAAGATCGCGGCAAATTCCAGCCCCTTGGCCGCATGGATGGTGAGCAGACTTACTTTTTCTGCTTTGGCGGCAAAAATCTCATCCTCGGCAAGCCATGCAAGCCGCTCAAAAAAAACAGCCCAGCTCCCGCATTGCCGCCAGAAGGAGCATAGTCTGGCAAACTGGGAATTTTTGGCCAGCAGCTTGTAATCGCGTCTTTTGGTTGCGATGGATTCAAGAAATTTTTGCGGATTTTCGTCTGGCATCTCCCGCATGGCCACGGCGATGAACTCCCCGCACTGGGCATCCTGCCAAAAAAGCTCGCCTGCTGGCGCATGGCAGGGGATGCCCGCGGCCTCAAGGGTTCTGGCAATAACAGGGATCTGGGCCTTGATGCGCGTAAGAATGGCTATATCACCAGGGCTGACAATTTTCGCTGTTTTTGCTTCATCCAGCAGGGAGTGGGATGTCGATCCCAGAAGAAGTTTTATTTTGTCCGCAATCCACCTGGCCTCCATTTTTTCATCTGCTGCCGGGAAAATGTATTGAAGGGATTCGCGTCTGCTGGCTGCAGTCAAGGGTCCGCATTGGCCGCCACTGGCCAGCACGGAGCCTGCCATGTCGAGAATTTTCTGGCCAGCCCTGTAGCTGCGGTTGAGACGCATGATTTGCAAATCAGGCCAGATCTCCCCCAATATTTGCGCAATTTGCCCCGTAGCGCCCCTAAATTCGTAAATCGACTGGTCAGGGTCGCCAATTCCAAAAAAACCGGCTCCACTTTCAGGCAACAGGGCGCGGATAATGGACACCTGCAGGGGCGAGAGGTCCTGAGCCTCATCCACAAGCACATGCAGCCATCTGCCGGCAAACTCCTGCGCATGCGCCAGCAGCCATTCCAGGATGTCCGTATAGTCCAGGATCCCATATCTTGTCTTGCACTCCTGATACTGGCACAGGGCCGTTGCCAAGCTACCCTGGCAACGCATTCTTTTTTCCCGGCACAGGCAAAGCTCTGTCCAGATATCGGCAAGATTGCCGGCCACGCCGGCATTTGCCTCATAAAAAAGGCGTCTTGCCACATCCTCGCCCACCAGCACAGGCGGGTCGCCACAGGCGCCATCATTTTGCCGTGGCTGCGACTCATTGAACAAATTCCAGGCAAGGGCATGCATGGTGTCGCATTCTGGCAGGGGAGTTTTTGCCTTTATGGCGGCAGCCAGACGCTGGCGCATTTCTCCTGCCGCGCGCCTGGTAAAAGTGATGGCAAGCAGTTTTTGGGGGGCAATGCCATGGTCAAGCAGTTTTTGCAGTCTGCCAACCAGCACCCTCGTCTTGCCGGAGCCAGGTCCGGCCATAACCAGGACCGGCCCAGGACCAACATTGAGCGCGCGATTTTGCTCTTCTGAAAGTATGGTGTCAGATTGTGCAGATGTCAGGGGCGCCATTGGCGCAAGCTTGCGCTTACGGGCTGGCGTGGCTGACGGCTGTCCCGCCAGCCCCGGCAGGGACTGTGACTTTTTGCCTCCACATCGCAGGCTGGCAGCCTCTTCTGGAGAAAATACCATGATCTGGCCATATTCGCCGTCATAACCAGCGCGAAGATTAACACGGCCGTTACGCACATTGGCTACAGCCCGGCCAAGAGGTTCCCACCAGCTGGTAATCTCCGCAATGGGCAACCGGCATAAAATGGCAAGTTCAGGCCCGAGCGCATTGACGGCCTCATCACACTTCTGGCGAACTTTGGCGGAGTTGACGCCGGATCCGATGATTTGCGCAACAATCTCCGGCAATGGCACCAGCATTCTGGCTTCCGGCTCCCGCGGGGGGAAAGTTGGCTGGGAGCGATCCGCAAGCTCCATTACCCGGTGCAGCACGCCTATGGTCAGAGGCTTGCCGCAAAACGGACAGATATTGTTTAACTTGCGGCTTTCAAGCGGATCAAGAACGATATTGCAGGCCCTGTGCCCATCAAGATGGTATTTGCCCTCTTCCGGATAAAATTCCATGGTGCCGAGAAACTGGCAGACATCCGGGTCTGGCTGAATACGGGCGGCAGCGATCCTCAATGCCTGAAACATGCCCGCATAGGATGGCCGGCCGCAAAAGAGGTTTGCTTCCCGGCCAAGGTTGGGGCCGGAGTGGGCATCCGAATTGGAGATTAGGGCATATCCATCAAGCGCACTCCAGCAGCGATTCATTGCCGGATCCGAAGACAGGCCGGTTTCCAGGGCAAAAATATGTCCGGACAAATCGCCATAGCATTCTTCAAGCGTATCAAAGCCGGAGCGCGAGCCAAAAAGGGAGAACCAGGGAGTCCAGATGTGGGCGGGCACAAGTACGCAATCCTCGGAGCAATCGAGCACAAGCTCCAGCAGATCGCGGGAATCGAGGCCGAGGATTGGCCTGCCATCGGAATTTATGTTGCCCACAAGCGCCAGTCTGCGGGCTATCTCATCCGCCACATCAAGATTGGGAGCAAAAATCAGGTTGTGAACCTTGCGCACACGACCGCCGCGCCGGTATATGGAGCTTATTTCCGTCTGCAGGCAAAAAAGGGTCCCGGAGGATTGGGGACCGGCTGTTTTTTGGCAGCGATAGAGACCGCTTTGTTCATCATATGCCAGAAACTGGCGCAATTCCTGCCGCCATTTGGGATGGGTGAAATCCCCGGTCCCCAGCACATGGATGCCTTTCCGGGCTGCCCAGCCGGCAAGGTGGGGGATATTCAGCTGTCTGCTGGTGGCCATGGAAAAGCGCGAATGAATGTGCAGGTCTGCCACAAAAGTGGCGCAGCTTTGAGGATGTGAATCGTTTTTATCCATATGCTTTAATGGAGTTAATGGCCAAGCCAGGGGCAAAAGGCCATGGCCTCCTTTGTCCACAGGTTCTTTCTGTCATTTTCATTCTCATGCAATATTAGAGGAAAATCCAGCTCAAGATCATGGCTGGCATTTTTCTGCAACGCGATGAGCAGCCGCCGGGGCGCCTTGCCAACGTGGGAGGCCACGGGCAATATTTTTCGCAGGCCCAGATTTGGGGGCAGCACATCAAGCAGAAGAGGCAACAGGGCGGCCGGAACAACAAGGCAGAAAAAGCCGTGCCAGCCAAGCAGTTTTGCGGCGTGGACGCAAAAACTCTCCAAGAGCCCGGGGCCGGAACACATGGCGCCTTCACGCAGGGGGCTTGGCGATTTGCGGCCTGCCCCTGGCAGCCGCCATGGAGGATTTGCCAGCACAATGGAACAGCCATTTTGCCAGTGTTTCAGGGCAGCCGGGAGCGCCGGAGCCGCAAGATCGGCCTGTGCGAAACTTACGCGTTCCGAAAGCCCCAGCAGGGCCGCATTGGCCACAGCCGCGGCGAGCAATGCCGGCTCGCGCTCCAGACCAATGCATCTGGCATTCCCGCGCAGAAGCGCAAATGCAAGAAGAGAAGCGCCGCAGCCGCTCCCCAGCTCGCAGGCAGTGAAGTGTCTCGATGCCCGGCACGTTTTGGCAGTGAAAGCAGCCAGAAGCAGGGCTTCAAGTCCAAAACGATAGCTGCCTTCAGGCTGGATCAGCCCGCTGGGAAAGGTGGCCCGGGCGTCTCTGGGCGTCTCACTGCAATCGCAGCACATGCCACAGGATAATGTTCATTTGGGGCGCCATTGCCTGCCTGTATCTTTTTCAAGCCACGCAATATATTCGGGATAATGTCTGGTGAGCAATCTCAAGGCATTATCCTCGCCTATTGCATAGCGGATGGCGCTCTTGTTGCCGGTGCCCACCCAATGGCGCAGATACTTATCGATGGGAAAATTTTTGGCCCGCATTCCGAGATCATGCATGGCCCGAAACCAGGGCACGCCAATGTCAAGGTTTTCCGATGCGCAGCGGCCAAAGGCTCCCGGGGGCAGCGCCGGACCAAAGGGCGCGCTATGGGGCCGGGTTTTTTCGAGATTCAGCATAAAGGCCCATTCATTGATCCGGCATTCCGGCAATGGCCATGGCTGCCGCGAAAACTCGCCACCAAATCCGTCCGCGTCATATGCCCTGGCAAAAACACCTTTTTCTGCAGCTTTTTGGTACAGGGCCAGCAACTGGCCATGATCCGGCCTGGCATTTTCATATGTGTCAGGGGTGCAGGGCGGCGCTCCCATGACATCCGCCATTATGTCCGCATTGGCCGCAGGGCAGTTCCAGCATTGGCCAAGACTGCCAATGGCAAAGCAGTCGCCAATGCCTTCCGCCAGCGGCCTAATGATATCCTGGAGGATAAAAACATCATTGTGCGTCAGAAACAGCAGCCTGCTTTGGCTGTTCTCAAAAGCATACTGATAGCGGATTGCCAGGCGCGAGTTCGTATCGGCAAGCATATCCGCATCAGGAATGCCGCGCGCAAGCCATATTTCCGGCTGAAATATCTCTACGGGAAACTCAAGCACTTCCTGCAGATATTTGGCAATGCAGTAAGGGGAGATGCTGTCAAACTTTGATCCCATGGGCTCATATTGCAGCCATATTTTGCCTATGGAAGCTCCGCTGTGTTGCAGCAGGGACAGTATTGATAGGGACAGCTGCATTGGCTTGGCAAAGACATTTATGGCAACGTCAACCTTTTCTGCGCCATTTTCACGCAAAAGCGAGCCCTGGATGCCGGGTGGGATATGGCTGTTCATTGATCCATGTGTAAAATTTCTTTAAAAAGCCTGATTGTTGCCGGATCCCCCGTGTTTTTGGCGGGGTCCTCGCTGAGCTTGCATGTATTGTTGTAGAATGGCCAGGATTCGGTAATTTTGATGGCCACAAGTTTGATGACTATGTTGAGGGGGGTTAGGCCGGGGAAATCATTGGTCAGATGTGTGCCAATGCCAAAGGAGGGCTGGCATTTGCCTGAGGCGAACTTCTGGAGATCGATGGCATCGTCTATGTTCAGGGAGTTGCTGAAGACCACCTGCTTGGTGGCCGGATCAATGCCAAGGGATCTGTATTTGCCCGTTATGAGCTCAAGTTCATGATAGTTGTCGCCACTGTCCACACGCAGGCCGCGGAACATGTTGGCATAATCCTCGGAAAAATTCAGGCTGAAAATACGCCAGCCGAAAGTGTCATACAAAAAAGTGCCCAGTGAGCCGCGATAGGTGGACGACCAGGCTTTCATCGCGAGATGGTTGGCCATTTGGGGGCCATACATGCCGGCTATGGCAGCAATGAACTCGTGGGCCATGGTGCCAATGGGCAAAAGATCATGCTTCATGGCCAGATAGACATTGCTGGTGCCATAAAATCTGCCCGGACCCCGCAGCGCCTTCTGCACCCTAGCCAGAGCGCCAATGGCGGCATCCTGGGCCGCGAAGGAGGCCCTGCGGCGTGTTCCAAAATCACTGAACTGGCAACCGGCGCCAATGAGTCTTTCGCCCTTGGAGGCGGTCAGGCTGGCGAAGCCGTCCAGATCAATCTGGCAGTCCCCCCCGGTCATCATGTAGTAAAGCTCAGAAACTATTGCCAGAATTTTAACTTCCAGCAAAATCGCGCTTGCCCAGCAGCCTTCTATGGCGATATGCAAATGGCCTTCTTCATCCTGCCTTATGTCCACCATGCGCGAATCGTAGCGAAAGCCCTTGAGATAGCTGTAAAACCAGTGCGGGATATAGCGGCAGCGCCTTTGCATGAAGGCAATCTCCTCATCAGTCACCACCAGTGTTTCCAGCGCCTCAACCTGCTTGCGCAGTTCATGCCCAAAATTGGGAGGATAAACGGTCCCGTTTCTGTCCTGAAAGCAGTATTTCACCATTGCCCGCGGATAATTGTCAATCACCGCGCAGCACATGGTGAACTTGTAGAGATCGTCATCCGTGAAATGAGTGATTATCTGGCGCATGAGTCCTCCCCGCAAAAGGCCGCAAGGGCCAGACCGCCATCAAGGGACGGCGAGAAATCGCGCAGACAGTGAAACATCTCCCGCCCATATGCGCGCACGCCATCGCGCAAGGTGTTAAGCACGCAAACATCGCCGGCCACACCGCAAATATCAACAGCGCCTATGTTTTTTTTGCTGATGATATTTCTGATTTGCAGAGCTGCGGACGGATTGCAGAAAATGGAATACTCCTCTTTTTCCGCTGCCATGCCTTTATGAAGGATATCCACGGCCACATCAAGGCTGGCCAGGGCATTGGCAAGAACCGGCCAGATGGCGGCTCCATTGCTGTCCGCCACACAATGCACAGGCCACTGGCCGCCATTTGCCTTAAAAGAGCAGTGTGCGGGCGGATGCCAGTCGGTGGTCACAACCACATGGGCCCAGCGGCCCGGATCCGCCAGCACGGCATTTGCCAGTCCATTCATGGCCTCCTCTGCGCCAGGCACAGGGAGGGTCCCTGTAATAAAATCAATTTGCGGGTCGACAACAAGCAACATGCGATTCATGACAGCTCCAGGGAATCACTTGCCTGTAACCAGAGGCTTCAGGTGGCCGTATCCTTCCTCATCCATGCGCGCAAGGGGTATGAAACGCAGGGCGGCGCTGTTTATGCAATAGCGCGGGTGTCCTCCCGGTCCATCGTCAAACACATGGCCCAGATGGGAATCCGCCCCGGCGGAACGCACCTCCACCCTGCGCATTCCATGGCTCAGATCCTCGCGACCCTTGACCGCTCCCCTGTTTATGGGCTCTGTGAAACTGGGCCAGCCTGTGCCGGAATCAAATTTGCTGGCTGAGGAAAAAAGCGGCTCGCCACTGACAACATCCACATAAATACCGGGCTCATGATTGTCCCAGTATTTGCCGGTAAATGGCGGCTCCGTCCCACATTCCTGCGTCACATGCCAGGACATGGGATCGAGTCTTTCGCGCAACCCCGTTTTGTACGCCCTGTCATGCTGGCTTTCCAGCTTCGAAAAATCTATGTGACAATAGCCATTGGGATTTTTCTTGAGATAGTCCTGATGCTCCTCTTCCGCCGGCCAGAAATTGTCAAGAGACTGCAGCTCCACTGCCAGGGGGCGGCCCAGGCGGGATTGCTCGGCATCAAAAATACTCTGTATTTCCGGCCTTGCACTTTCATCTGTATAATACACGCCAGTGCGATACTGGGTGCCTGCGTCATTGCCCTGCCGGTTTACGGAAAGCGGATCAATTATGCGAAAAAACTGTCTTGTGAGCTCAGAGGGTCCGGTTTTCGCAGTGTCATAACGCACCCGCACAGCCTCTGCGGCATTGGTTGCGCCTGCGCATACCTGTCTGTAGGAGGGATTGGCGACAGTGGAATTCGCATAACCGCATTCTGTCTCCAACACCCCTGGCAAGCGGGAAAAAAATTCTTCAACACCCCAGAAACAGCCGCCAGCAAAATAAAGATCGCGCGATTTTCCATCCATGGGGTACGCTCCCAAAGCTGTCGCAACCGGCAGAATAAAGGCAATCATGCAGATTGCCGCGCACAGGCGCCTGAAAATCCCCGGCTGATTATGCGGTACAGTAACTGTCATACCAAAAACAAGCCTGCATTCAGAATACAAACTGCATTATCCAGGCAGCGTGCCTGCCAAAAATGGGAGCAAAACCATTTTTGCCCCCATTTATTAAAAGAACTGATTTATTATTTATTTCTGCACATAGCCATGCAGATACTTGAGCACTTCGGCCTCATCATGAAAGACCTCGCTGCCCTTGTCGGAATCCACATTAAAGCCGCCATCGTTGGCGGTTATGGTAAAGGTTGTGTCTTTCAGAGACTTATCCGCTATTTTGACTTTCATCATGTCCGGATTGTCAAACCACACATTGAAATCAACCAGAAACTTGCTTTTCAGATTCTGAAGTTTTTCGGCATTGGTCATATTTTACTCCTCTTGTTTTACGCAAAGAACAAAAATGTCTGAAGCGGCGACAAGACCGCCAACAAGTTTGTAATGGTAGAAAACAGCACAAAAATCAAGGCTTCACCGCATCATTTTTCAGAAGTTTTTCCAATTTTTTCGCGGCCTCATCGGCATCGCGGCCCTGATTTTCTGCAATCTGCCCAAGGTTATCAACCGCATCGCAGGAACGCACATATTTAGGCTCGACATCACGTGGGAAATAATCTCCATGCCTGGCAAGCAGACAAAGGGCGGCAATGGAAGGATGCTCAAGCTCCGGCAGCAATGTGGCCTTAGGAGCTCCCACCGGGCCATGCCCCGTGACTGGCAGCGCGAAGATATCAGGATTGCGGGCGATGCCGCTGCCACAGACATGGCATGGACCTACCGCCATGCGCAAAAGCGCCTTTTCCGGCGCCAGCAGCTCCACCTGGTCTGCCGGCTGGGCCGGAATTTGTGGCCCATAGGCAATAAACTCCTGAAAATGCACCAGATTGCGCCGCGCATGGGTAATGACAAATATGCGCTGTGGATAAAGGAGGCCGCGCCATATGGAGGCGGTGGTGGCAAGAGCCTGGAGATAATCCAGGGATGCCAGCTGCGCATGGGATATGCGGCGCATGGCCGCTGCAGATGAAAGCACAAGCCTTATACCGGTAAAAGATCCTGGCCCGGCAACACAGGCAATGCGCCTCAGCCTGTCAACACCTATTTGCAGGCGCGCGAATATTTCCTTGAGGGCCGGAGCAAGGATCTCCGCGCCCCGGCGCGGCACCTGCCATTCTTCAAAGCAAAGCAGATGTTCATCATCTGTCACAGCGATTTGCAGCGCCTGTTCGCAGGCATTGAGAATCAGTTCAAGACCGGTTGAATACAGGGCCATGGCACCTCCTATTTTACCAGCCGCCAGACATCGTTGAAGGTGGCCAGAACCATCAGACCCACCAGCAGCACAAGCCCTATGCGGGTGGCATACTCCTGCGCCTTGACTGGCACCGGGCGCCTGAAAATCATCTCATAGAGGCAAAAGACAATCTGGCCGCCATCCAGCACAGGCACCGGCAAAAGATTGAGAATACCCAGGTTGATGCTTATGAGCGCCGTTAGGGCCAGTAGTCCGGCCAGCCCCTGATGCGCCTGCTCGCCAACCATTTGCGCGATCATTATGGGGCCGCCCACCTGATCGAGGGGAACAACCCGCTGTGCCAGCTTGACAAAGCTCTGCCATGTCAGGACAACCATGCCCCATGTCTGTCTTGCGCCGGCGCTGGCCGCGGCCCAGAAGCCCTCTGGCCTGTTGCTGATGGCATTCCCGGCCCGCACTCCGATGAGCCATGCGGTTTCATCCTCGCCAAATATGGTCTTGCGGGTGGATTTTTCCGCGGTAATGGTCAGGTTAACAATACTCTCATGGCCTGTTTTGCCATCATCACCTTTTTCAGGTCTTATGACCTCCAGACGCAGCGGCCTGCCATCGCTGGCGCCAATGGCTTCGGACATGGCCTGCCAGCTCTCGATGTGTATGCCGTCAATGGCATTTATACGATCACCAGGCACCAGGCCGGCCCTGGCTGCGGGGCTGTCCGGCATGGTGTCGCCGATGACAGGCTGCAGCACAGGCGTGCCCCAGCCAAAGGCTAGAGCCCAGCACAGGAGCCACGCCAGGAGAATGTTGGCAATGGGGCCGGCTGCGATGACCAGAAGCCTTTGCCAGGCTGGCCGCATGGCAAAGCTTTCGGACATACTGAATCCTGGTGGCAGATCCGCGGCGTCGCTTTCGCCCACAAGAGCCACATACCCCCCCAGGGGCACCAGGGAGATGGCATATTCCGTCTTGCCCCATTTATGCTTGAGAATCTTTGGCCCAAATCCCAGGGAAAAGGTGGAAACACCCATGCCCAGGACTCTTGCCATGAGAAAATGGCCCAGCTCATGGAAAAAAATCAGGCCACCCAGGACAACAATGACAGCGATTATGGTTATGAGCACAAATACTCCATGTAAAACATTATTCTGGCATTAAGCGGGAGCATTTCATAAATGGCCATGAAACTGCTTCCCCGCGCTTTTGGCAAATGGCCGTAACACTTGGCCCGCGAAGTGGTATAATGACATCAACCCAGGTTAAAATGCTGCATACGCAGATCATATGCGGCAAAAGTAAACGTATTCGCCCGATTCCGCTCTGCGGCACAGGGGTCAGTCTCTTGAGCGCTTTTCCATTTTTGCCCAGCTGTCGCGCAATGTCACTGTGCGATTAAAAACCGGCATTTCCGGAATGCTGTCCGTATCCTTGCAAAAGTAGCCCACCCGTTCAAACTGAACAGTGGCGCCCGAGGGGATGTCCGCAAGGGCGGGTTCAATGAACGCATCCACAATCCTGAGGGAGTCCGGGTTGATATTGGCCAGAAAGGTCTCCCCTTCCGGCGCCCTGTCAGGGTCCGGACTCGAAAAAAGTTTGTCATATAGCCTGGCCTGGGCCCTTATGGCATGCTTTGCGGACACCCAGTGCAATGTGCCCCGCACCTTGCGGCCATCCGGGCTCTGCCCCCCCTTGCTTGCCGGGTCATAAACACAGCGGAGCTCAAGCAGGCGGCCATCGCAGTCGTAGACTGCCTCCGTGCATGTGACCAGATAGGCGTAGCGCAGGCGCACCTCCACCCCTGGCGAAAGCCTGTGGAACTTCTTTGGCGGTACAAGGCGAAAATCATCGCGCTCGATGAACAGCTCCCTGGAGAATGGCACTTTACGGCTGCCAAAGGTGGCATCCTCCGGATGCCATGGCATTTCAAATTCCTCGGTCAGATCCTCCGGGTAATTCTCAATGATGACACGCACAGGCTCAAGCACTGCCATGCCCCTGGGAGCGCTGGCATTGAGCTTTTCGCGTATGCAGTATTCCAGCATTTCATATTCAACGGTGGAATCCGCCCTGGCAACGCCAATGCGTTTTATAAACTCATGCAGGGCCGCAGGCGGCACACCGCGCCTGCGCAGGCCGCTCAGGGTGGGCATGCGCGGATCATCCCAGCCATTGACATAGCCCTCGCGCACAAGCTGGATAAGCTTGCGCTTGGAAAGCACTGTGTAGGTAAGATTCAGGCGCGCAAATTCGATCTGCCTGGGATGGTAGACCCTGAGAGTGTCCAGCACCCAGTCGTATAGTTCGCGGTTGTTGACAAATTCAAGAGTACACAGGGAGTGGGTAATGCCCTCAAGGGAGTCCGACAGGCAATGGGCATAGTCGTACATGGGATAGATATGCCAACTCTGCCCCGTGCGATGGTGCTCTGCATGGCGGATGCGGTAAAGCGTGGGATCGCGCATGACAAGGTTTGGCGAAGCCATGTCTATTTTGGCCCTGAGCACCCTGCTCCCTTCCGGGAATTCTCCGTTGCGCATGCGCCGGAAAAGATCCAGGTTTTCCTCCACAGGCCGGTCGCGCCATGGGCTCTCCCTGCCGGGGGCAGTCAGTGTGCCTCTGTATTCGCGGATCTCATCGGCTGTAAGATCGTCCACATAGGCCTTGCCCAGGCGAATCAGTTCCTCGGCATAGGCATACAGCTCCTCAAAATAGTTGGATGCGAAATATTCCCTGTCGCCCCAGTTTCCGCCAAGCCATGCCACATCCTCTCGGATGGCCTTCACATAGGCTGTCTCTTCCTTTGCCGGGTTTGTGTCGTCAAAACGCAGATTGCACAGGCCGCCATATTCGCTGGCCACCCCAAAATTCAGAAAGATGGATTTCGCATGGCCAAGATGAAGATAGCCATTGGGCTCAGGAGGAAAACGTGTATGCACCACTCCACCAAAACGCCCGGCTGCAAGATCAGCGTCTATCTCCGCGCGGATAAAATCGGCCTGCCTGGCCCTGCTTTCGCTCTCCATCCCCTTATCTCCGTATCCCGGGGGCTGCGCCCCGCTTGTTAATGACCGGTTATGCCATATTTTTTCAATTTATATTGAAGCAGACTCTTGGAAATTCCCAAATACTCCGCTGCCTTCACCTGAACCAGATCTGCCCGCACCAGGGCCCGGCGGATAACCGCTGCCTCAATTTTCTCCAGCGTATCCGCCAGATCAAGCTGCACAGGCAAAAGATCCACAGCGCTTTTAAACTGGGACTCCTCATCGCGTATCTCGGCCGGCAGATCGTCCACGCCAATGACGGGGCCTGCCCCAAGAACCATACAGCTCTCGACAACATTTTCAAGCTGGCGGATATTGCCTGGCCATTCATAGCCGGTGAGGTAGTTGAGGGCGCTGGCGCTGAAGGTCTTGGGCGGCATGTTGTTTTCAACTGTGAACTTTTCCACAAAATGGGCCACCAGAAGCGGAATGTCGCCCCGCCTTTCACGCAATGGCGGCAAGGGAATTTGCACCACATTCAGACGATAGTAAAGATCATCCCTGAAGGTGCCATTGGCCACCAGGCCGGACAGATCAAGATTGCTGGCCGCAACCAGGCGAATATCAGCATCCATGGCCTCGGTGCCGCCAACCCTCTCCATTTTTCTTTCCTGCAGCAGGCGCAGAAGCTTTACCTGCATGTCTGGAGTAAGGGCGCCTATCTCGTCCAGAAAAAGGGTGCCACCCTCGGCCTGCTCCACGCGGCCTCTGCGCATGGCCACAGCTCCGGTGAAGGAGTCCTTCTCATGACCAAACAGCTCGCGTTCCAGAACTTCCGGCTCCAGGGCCATGCAGTTGACAGCGATAAAAGGCTTGTCCTTGCGGGGGCTGGCATAGTGGATGGCTCTTGCCAGCAACTCCTTGCCTGTGCCGGACTCTCCTGTTATCAGCACTGTGGAGCGGCTGGGCGCCGATCTCTCCACCATTATCAGCACATCACGGATGGCCTTGCTCCTGCCCACGATCTTGTGCACGCCATAGCGATCCTCCATGGCGGCCTGCAAAAGCCTGTATTGCCTCTGCGCGCGACCCAGCTCAACAGCATTGTGGATGGAGAGCAGAAGCTCCTCATTGGAAAAAGGCTTGGTTATGTAGTCAAAGGCGCCATACTTCATCAGATCCACAGCACTGGCTATGGTGCCAAAGGCTGTCATGATGAGAACCGGCACATGCGGCCACTCCTTCTTGACCCTTTCCAGCACTTCCTGGCCGGAGACGCGGGGCATCTTCATGTCTGTCACCACCACATCCACCTCGCTTTCGCCAAGAAATGCCAGGGCGGTCTCCGGATCGTTGATGGCCGTTACCGTATAGCCCTCGTCCTCAAGCAGGGTCTGCAGGACAAGAAGATAATTCTTCTCGTCATCAATAATCAGAATGTGCGCCTTTTCACTCATCGGCATTTTCTCCAGTTCTTTCGGTGGCGCAAGGCAGCAGCACAGTCACCACCGCGCCGCCATCGTTGCCATTGGCAAGCTCTATGGCGCCACCATGCCCCGTGATTATGGACTGGACTATGGGCAGGCCAAGGCCGGTTCCACCATCCTTGGTGGTATAAAACGGATCAAGCAGATTATTGATGGTGGCAGGATCAAAACCTGGCCCGCTATCCTGAAAATCCAGGGCGATCATGCACCCCTGGCCATTTGTGCCGGAGACGCCCTGCTGGGGGCCTGCCAGGCGTGAATGGATGGTTATTTTCCCAGGCCCGGTCATTGCCTGCTGCGCGTTCACCAGAATATTGTAAAAGGCGCGATACAGCAAATCCTTGTCGCCACGCACAAAAAGACCACGGCGCACATCATTTTCCACCACAACCTCATGGCGGCTCATCTCCCCTTCCAGAAAGGCCAGTGCCTGATCCAGAACAAGGCTGGCATCCACCATATCCTCGCGGGGCTTGCGTGGCCGCGCATAGTCCAGAAAATCGTTCACAGTCTGGGACAGGCGCACTGCCTCGTCATAAATTGCGCCCAGGATGCGTTTTGTGGCCGCATCCGCCTGGCCGGTTCTCTTTTGCAGAAGCTCCGCGCTGGAACGGATGATGCCCAGAGGATTGCGAATTTCATGGGCTATGCTGGCCACAACTCGCCCCATGCTCACAAGCTTTTCATTGCTGTGAATTTCGTTCTCCAGTTTCTGGTTGCGGTGAATCCTCTCCGCCAGCACGCTCTCGGCCCTGTGTATCAGCATGAGCAGCACACCAAACAGCACAACAGACGACAAAAGGCACATCACAACAATTATGCCCTGAAAAGCCATGACACGCTCATAATCATCCGTTATATCCTGGGTGATCTCCAGCGCGCCCATGACAGGCAGTGGCTCGCCAGGGGCAAGAGGCTGCTCGCCGCGCAGTGGATAATACATTCTGAGCATGAATGTGCCTGGCTTCAATGGCACATGAAACCAGGCCTGCCATGGTGGAATTGTGGAGACTATTTCTGCCTGTGTGGCCGTACCCTCCAGCACATCGTCGAGACTGGCCGGGGCAAGGCCGGCTTTGCCCTTTTCATCATCCCTGGTGGAATAGGCCACCAGATGCGAAAAATCAAATATCCGCAGACCCTCCACAGGCAAGCCTTCGATGACGGATCTCACAACACGATCAAGATGCTCATACTGGCTTGGCTGCCTCAGGGATATGCCGCCGGAGGCCATGAAGGTGGGCACAAAAAAACGCCGGTAGATCTGGCTGTTCAGGTTCTCCACCAGCACACGGGTGAAATCGCCCTGCCTGAGCAACAGCGTTTCACGCACGGATCTGGCAATAAAAAAGGAGAGACCAAGGCTTGTCAGCAAAATGAAAAGCAGGGAAAGCCAGGACAATGTGCGCGCATAGCTTAACGGCAGCGCCTTTTCGGCGGGGGGGTGGGCGCCGGCCTGCGCCGGATTGCCATCCGGCGCAGGCTTTTGTGAAATGGCTGGCATGGACGCCTAAAACTCCTGCCTTTCCTGTGGAGTCGTCAAAAACGCGCCCAGATCCCTGGCTTCCGCGGCATACCCATCCGCGCCAAGGCGGCTGTTGGCCAGGCGCTTGCCCAGCTCCACAGCAGGCTGGTCCACAGGGTTGATGCCCATCAGCCAGCCTGTGAATATGGTGGCGCCCTCAAGAAGCATCATCATGGCGCCGGCCGCCTTTTCATCTATGGATCCCATGTGCATGCCAACAAGAGGTACGCCATTCTTGCAAAGGGCCATGCGTGTGCCCAGAGCCTCAGCCTCAAGCAGAGCGCCAAAGGCCTTGCCCCTGAGCCACGCCCACTGGGCCGGCAGATCATCGCCAAACTTGCGCCCTGCCTCGGGCTGCTCCCCTGTCAGGAAAATGCAGCCCTTGTTGCGCGGGCCATCCAGAAACATCTGATTGACCGAATGCTGGTCGGTCACGCCGGTGGCGGGGATGGGAATGCTGCCCTTGCCGTCCTTGCCAAGGCTCTCGGCCCACAACTGCGCAAACCAGGGGCCATATGTCGCCCATTGCGGCAGATAGCAGAAAAATATCAGCTCGCTGTAGTTTTTATCCTGCAATGTCTTTGCCCAGCAGGCCAGGCTGAAGGCCGGATGTGTTGCAATCGCCTCGGGGTTATCCACAAGAGGCCTTGCAACGCATGCGGCTCCATCCAGAAGAGCGCGCCAATTTATGCCCATAAAACCTGCAGGCAGCATGCCCACAGCAGACAGCGCCGAATACCGCCCACCCAGAAAATCCGGCACCTCAAGGGATGCCAGATCCTTTGCCTGGGCCTCGCCACGCAAAAATCCCTTGTTCAAATCGGTGACGAGAATCACCTGCTCGCGCCAACTGTCGCCCCTGGCCTTCTGCAGCCACTCGCGCACAAGAAAATACTGCGCAAGGGTTTCAATGGTGCCACCAGACTTGCTGATGCATACAACAACGGTCTCTTCCGGGTTAAGCTTGCCCAGCAGGCCCTCAAACTGCGCCGCGCAAACATTGTCCGCAATCCAGAGCCATGGACCATTGTAGCCCGGGCCATCCTGGCCAGGGGCGAAAGCCCTCTGCATGGCCCGCGCGCCCAGCGCCGAGCCTCCTATGCCAAGGACCAGCATATGCCTGTAGCCCTTGATGCGCTCCAGAATTGGCGGCAGATCCTTTTCAAGCCTCTCCCTGTAGGGCATTGTCAAAAAAGGCAACTCCCCCGCCGCCATCTGTTTTTTCAGCATCGCGGCAAGCTCCGGGGCCCTTTTGTGGCTGGCATCGCCATCGGCCTTTGTCATTCTGCCCGTCCATGCCTGAGACCATTCCAGATAATTCGCCATCCTATGCCTCCCTGGATGAATTGTTTTCCGATATGTATTTTTCTGGCACAAGGCAAAGAAGCGCCCCCTCGCCAGGTATCGATCCCGCTGCCATGGCCAGGCGCAACCTGCCCTTGTGCCAGCCCACAACCCGCGCTGTGCCAATCCCTGCTCCATCCGGGGCAAACACGGCAAGCATCGCACCTGCCGCCGGGGACCTGCCTTTTGGCGCAAGACACCATAAAGCGCCACCTGCCGGGTCAACGCGGTATATTTCCGCAAAACCCAGATTGGCCAGGGCCCGCGCAAAGCGGCGCCCGCAAATATATGTTACAATACCGGAGAAAATGCCGAGACCGCCGCCAATTACGGCCACCGCGAACGGGTTGACGCCGGCAAGGCGCATCAGCAGCGATTTGGATGCCTGCCGCATTGCCTCCGCATTCTCATAGACGCTGATTTTCCATGTCTGGGCGCTGCGCGCCGAAGCGCCCCTGAAGGATATGCGCAATTCGTATTCTCCGCCAGCCGCATCCGGCAAAGCCGCGATTTTGCCGCGCCACATGCCACTGCCAAACCAGTAGCCTGTAAAAAACCCTTCCAGATCAAATGTAAGGGGAGGATCGGCCGGAGTAAATACTGCCCGCACATCGCCATTAAGCGGGTTTTTCAGAGCGGTGGGGCCAGATATGGCCAGAGACTGGCCGGGAAGAAGGGCAAGCTCGTCCGGCCCCTGGCGCATTTGCGCAATGAGTCCGTCCACAAGCCCAAGCAGGGCCACGGCAAGCAGGATGCTGCCCACTGCGCCGCAACCTCTCTGCCAGCGGCGCGCCATTTGCGCATCACTCCATTTTTTGCCTGAAATAACTTCGCGCATGGCCAAAGTTTAGACGCAACAGGGCAATGCCACAAGAAAAAAACCGCATTAAACGGAAATATGAAGGTGCCATGGCGCCTGGTCTGACTGCCGGGGCTTGCAAGATACATGCATACCCTATAGATTTATTGGCTCAAAGCAAGGAGGCGCCATGCTAGACCCCAAAAACAATCCGGACTGGAAAATTGCCCGCGAAGCGGAAAAACATATGAAAACCGTAACAGAACTTGCCGCCGGGCTTGGGCTGGCGCCAGACGAACTGGAGCCCTATGGCCACTTCATGGGCAAGATTGACCAGGCCAGGGTGCTCAGGCGCCTTGCCAATGCGCCCAATGGCAAATATGTTGACATAACCGCCATAACCCCCACCCCATTGGGGGAGGGCAAGTCCACCACCACCATTGGTCTGCTGGAGGGGCTTGGCAAGCGTGGCGTGCGGGCCACTGCGGCCATCCGGCAGCCATCGGCCGGCCCCACCATGGGCATGAAAGGCTCCGCGGCCGGTGGCGGTCTGGCCCAGTGCATTCCCCTTGTGCCCTATTCCCTCAACTTCACCGGCGATATCCATGCCATTGGCTCGGCGCACAACCTCGCCATGACAGCCCTGACCGCACGCATGCAGCATGAGCGCAACTATGACGATGAAAAACTGCTGCGCCTTTCTGGCATGAAACGCCTGAACATCGACCCCACGGCAGTGAGCATGGGCTGGGTTCTGGATTTTTGCGCCCAGGCGCTCCGGCACATCATCATTGGCATCGAGACCGATGGCAGGCGCAATGACGGTTTTATGATGCGCTCTCATGTGGACATCACTGTGGCCAGCGAAGTCATGTCCATCCTCTCCCTGTGCAGGGATCTGGCGGATCTGCGCCAGAGAATGGGCCGGATCGTGCTTGCCCTGGACAAGTCAGGCAAACCTGTCACAACCGAAGATCTGGAAGTGGCCGGCGCCATGACGGCATGGCTCACAGAGGCCATAAAGCCCAACCTCATTCAGACCATAGAGGGGCAGCCGGTGTTTGCGCACACAGGACCATTTGGCAACATAGCCCTGGGGCAAAGCTCCGTCATTGCGGATCTTGTTGGCCTTAAGCTGTCCGACATGCACATCACTGAGTCCGGCTTTGCGGCCGACATGGGGTTTGAAAAATTCTGGAATCTCAAATGCCGCTACAGTGGCCTGGCTCCGGACGCAGCCGTGGTGGTGGCTACAGTGCGCGCCCTTAAAAATCACGGTGGCGCTCCGGCCCCGGCACCGGGCCGCCCACTGCCGGAGGAATATACCCGCAGCGATGTTGGCCTTGTGGAGGCCGGCCTGCCCAATCTGCTGCACCATATGGGGCTGATCAAAAAGGCCGGCATTCCCTGTGTGGTCTGTATCAACAAATTTTATACGGATGCCAAAGAGGAAATTGACGCCATAAAAAAAGCCTGCGAGCAGGCCGGCGCCGTGGCTGCGGTGAGCGAACATTGGGAAAAGGGCGGCGAAGGCGCTCTGGAACTGGCGGACGCGGTGCAGGACGCATGCCGCACTCCATCGGTTTTCAAACCGCTCTATGCCTGGGATCTATCCCTCAGGGAGCGCATTGATACTGTGGCCAAAGAGGTCTATGGGGCGGATGGTGTGGATTTCTCGCCTCTGGCCCTGGAAAAACTGGCGGCCTTTCAGAAGCGGGAGGATGCCGACAGACTGGGAATCTGCATGGTCAAAACCCAGTATTCCCTGTCCGATGATCCCACGGCCAAGGGGGCGCCCAAAGGCTGGCGGCTGCGGGTGCGGGACGCGCTGCTCTTTGCCGGCTCCGGCCTTGTCTGCCCCGTGGCTGGCGACATCAGCCTTATGCCCGGCACAGGGTCAAAGCCAGCTTTCCGCAATATAGATGTAAATACCGAAACCGGCGAAGTCACAGGGCTTTTCTGAATCACGGAGATTATAATGGCCAGTGCGCCCGAAGACACCAATGACGTCAGCTATTATTTCAGGCTGGCCACTGAGCAATATGCGGACATAAGCCTGCTTTTTTATCTCGATCGCTGCCCCTATTCCCGTATCACGGCGCGTTGCGCCGGCGTAAAAAACGGACATTTTGTCCTGCGCGCGCCTCTTGAGGAGGTGGAGAATACGCAGATTGTCTGGGGCTCTGCAGTCAAGGGCTATTTCAGCGTGCGCGATGAGCGCATGACGCCATGCAGTTTCAAGAGCAGACTGGCCCGCATCTACAATGGCACACCCAATGCCATATATATGATTTTGCCGCTGCCGCGCCTGCTTGACCATAACCAGCGCAGATTCAGCAGACGCGTCACCATGGACCCGGAGATGGCGGAATCCTTCGGTCTCTGGCATGGCATGCTCGAAGGCGGCGATGCCGAAAATCTGCCCCAGTGGCGCTGGCTTGCCCTGGAAAGCCGTTTCTGCGATTTTGACGAGATCTCCGCCACCGGGCTCAGGCTCGATTTTCCCGAAAAAAGTCCCATTTGCGCCAAAATGGCGGTCAATGATCCCATTTTGCTCAAAGGCAACTTCGCAGCCGGGCGCAAGCCAATGCCAATTTTCGTGCTGGGCAAGATTGTGCGGATAATGGAAAGGGAGGAAAACGAGGTCGGCATCACAAGCGTTGGCTGCAATTTCATCACCTGGCGCAAGGTGGAGGACACTGGCGGCCAGGCCTGGTTTAGGGCCGACCCGCAGGAGGGCATAGGACTCATAGCCCAGTGGATCTCCCGTAATTTCAGAAATGTGAATATATAGTGAAATGTAAAGTTCTTGCTGACGTAAGGACTTGAAGCGAACAGTGCAAAAAAATATATTTTATGCCCTGCGCACGCCGCCTTTGGCGGCGCGCCACCAATTCTTTTTGGCTTTTGCGATAATTGTAGCCGGCGCGGCACCAGAAGCAATAGGCGGAGGAAATGCTGCGCGTTTCGTGAAAAAACTAAATCTTTCCGCTTTGCGCGGGCGCTTCAGAAGAAACGCCTCGTATTTGCCTATTTTCAATCGGCGAATGCTCCAGGCTGCATCAGCTCACCAGCGGCATGCCTTTTTGCGGCTGGGGCTGCGGCTTGGGGGCGTCACTGCCGGCCAGGGCACGCAGTTGTGACATGGATTGCTCCAGGTTTTGGGGGTCGCCCACATCCTGGCAAAGGAAGGCGTTGATGGCAGGCATGGCGGCAATCGCCTCGTCAATCTCGGGATTGCTGCCTTTGGCATAGGCGCCAATGTTGACCATATCCTCCACGCGCCTGTAGGTACTCATGCGCCGCGTCACCACGCGACCGGCAAGAATATCCTCCCTAGCGCAGATATCGGAGCGCAGACGGCTGATGGAGCGTAGCACGTCAATGGCCGGAAAATGCCCCTGATCAGCCAGATCGCGGGTAAGCACAATGTGGCCATCCAGAATAGAGCGGACAGAGTCCGCAATGGGCTCATTAAAATCATCTCCGTCCACAAGCACCGTATAGACGCCTGTAATGGCGCCCTTTGCGGATCTGCCCGCTCTTTCCAGCAGTTTGGGCAGCTGCGCGAAAACTGATGGCGTATAGCCCTTGGTGGTGGGAGGCTCGCCAATGGCCAGGCCAACCTCCCTGGCCGCCATGGCAAACCTGGTGACGGAATCCATCATCAGGAGCACATCCAGGCCCTTGTCGCGAAAATACTCGGCCACGGTGGTGGCCGCATAGGCTGCGCGCATGCGCACAAGAGGGGACTGGTCGGATGTGGCAATGACAAGAACGGATCTGGCCATGCCGGATGGCCCCAGATCCCGCTCCATAAACTCCACCACCTCGCGGCCACGCTCGCCAATGAGGGCGATCACGTTGACATCGGCGCGGGTATAGCGGGCCATCATGCCCATCAAGGTGGATTTGCCGACACCTGAGCCGGCCATGATGCCCACCCTCTGACCCTTGCCAAGGGTAATGAGACTGTTGATGGAGCGGACGCCGACGTCAAGAATGTCCGTAATTCTGGGGCGCTGCAAAGGGCTGGGAGGATCTGCGTAAAGGGGCGCCAGCTCCGGCTGCCACAGCTTTTTCGCCTTTGCCGCCCATTCCGGCACATAGGGAGCCTGCAGCTCCATCTGTTTCTCAAAATCCTCACGGGCATTTTCTCCGGCAGGCAGCGGGGAGGAGTACAGCTCCGCGCTTACGGCAGGCCCGGCATCCAGGGGGGTGCCAAAGGCGTCAAAGGCGCGTCCGAGCAGATCTGGCCCCACCGGAAACACCGGGGGGAGACTGGTATTGCGTATAAGGCTGCCTGGCCGGATGCCCCTCATGTCGCCATAGGGCATAAAAAGCAGACTGTTGTCCCGAAATCCCACCACCTCTGCGGCGATGCCCTCGCTGGCGTCATCGGGCAGCATATGGCACACGGCGCCCAGCGGCGCGCGCAGGCCGCTGCCCTCGGCCACCAGCCCAACAACCTTGCTGACCTTGCCAAAAAGTTTAACCGGGGAGCTCTGGCGCAAAAGCTGGGTGCAGGATCTGGGATCAAGTTTCATTACAGGAAACCACCTTCAGAAAGGGTGCGCGGGTCGGCGTCCGCCGGAGGGGCGCCAGTTTTTGGCTGCCCGGGATTCTCTTCGTCAAGTGGAAAAAGCTCTTCCTCCAGCTCCGCAATGCTCGGATTATCGCCAGCCTCCTCTTCAGGCACAGGCAGATTGCCCGTTGGGGCTGTTGCCGGCTCAAAAAGATCTTCTTCAACATCCGCCTCAGGGGCCATGTCGGCAACCGGCTCCGCAGGTTCTGCGGCGGGCGCTTCCTCCGGCTGTTCCGACTCCTCCGGCTCAGGTTCCGTCCCGGCCGCCTCCGGCATGGGCGTTTCGGGCACATCGGGGCTGGACTGTGCCTGTTCTGGCGGGGCAGGCTGATCCGGCTCTGGCGTGAGGCTGGCTATGCGCGCCACTTCCCGTTCCACCAGATCCCGCATTTCGCTGGTGGCGCCAGATTCACTTTCCAGCTCTGGCAATGCCAGATGGGAAAGAATCCCTTCCACCATACCCCTAAAATTCTCCCGCTGCAGATCCACCCTGCCGCTGCCGCTCTCGGCAACAAGTCCACCCTTTTCTATGCGCTCATCACCATCGACAATCCATTGCCGCAATTCGGGAAAACGCTCCCTGGCGGCCTTGAACATGTCATTGACGGTGGCCTCGTCAGCCGGGTTGACGCGCACGGCAACCATGCTGCGCTCCTCCAGCAAATCCAGGGCCTGAAAAAGCATTGCCCGCAGTATGGCCTGATGCTCCTTTTGCAGCATGAAGCCTGTGGCCGCCTGTGTGGCGGCCTGAACAAGCACCGCAAGTTCATCCCGCCAGGCCAGAAGAATGGCCTGCCTCTGGCGCTCTATGGCATGAAGCACCCCGGAGACCGACTGGCCAAGCTCGGCGCGAAATTCGTTCAGCTCTGCTGCCGCCTGCTCCATGCCCGCCTTGAAGCCCTCCTCATGGGCATTGGCGCGGATATTTTCCGCCTCCTTTCTTTCATTGGCGGCATTGTCCAGCTCGGTCTGGGCCAGTTTGCGAAAAGCCTCGCCTTCCTCCTTGAGTCTGGCGCATTCATTGGTGGCCTGGCGTTTCATCTCCCTGGCTTCGGCCCTGGTCTCGTCCAGCACCTTCTGCCTTTCGGTATAGGCTGCGCCGAGAATCTCGCGGGCCCGGTCCGCGGCCCTGGCGCGGACGCGCTCCATATAGTCATCGCCCTGCTCTTTCTGGAGCTTCTCTCGGCGCATGGGCTCCTGCATGGCATTGAGCTGCTCAACACTGGCCTCACGGTCACCCATGAAGATGGTGCCCCATTTTTTGCGTATATCATCGGATGCCATGCCAGTTACCACCAATTATTAATTTTTAAAGGGAAGAACCGCCTGCCGCCAGGAGCATGATTTTACACAAATATGTCCCCACCGCCACGGCTGACAACGACCTTGTTCTCGGCCTCAAGCCTGCGCACAACCTTGACAATGTTCTGCTGGGCGCCCTCCACATCGGAAATCTTGGTGGGGCCCATGAACTCAAGCTGCTCGCGGATCATGTTGCCGGCACGCTCGGACATGTTCTTGAAAAACTTTTCCTTGAGATCATCGCTGGCGCCACGCAGAGCCAGGGTGAGAACATCATTGGATATTTCCTTAAGAAGCTCGCGCACGCCCTTGTCGTCAATATTCCTGCAGTCCTCAAACACAAACATGAGGTTGCGGATGTCTTCAGCCATCTGGGCGGATTCCTCTTCAATTTCGGAGAGGACCTCCTCCTCTGTGGCGCGATCCGTGGCATTGAGGATCTCGGCAACGGACTGGACGCCGCCAACCTTCTTGCCCTCCTTGCCGCCCATGGCTATGAGCTGGCTGGTGAGCACCTTGTCCACTTCCATCAGCATTTCTTCCGGCACGGATTCCAGCTTGGCCAGGCGCGTCAAAACTTCGGCGCGCACGCCAGCCGGCAGGCTGGTGAGCAGATTGGCGGCCTGATCTGGATGCAGATGGCCCATGATAAGAGCCAGGGTCTGGGGGTGCTCATTGCGCAGAATCTGCGAGAGCAAACGCGGGCTGACCTGTTCGAGATCCCTGAATGGCGCAGGCCCTGTATCCAGGCTGAGCGCGTCCATGACATATTTTGCCGTCTCCGGATCAAGGTTTCTGGCCAGGAGGCGCTTGGCCGTGTCGCTGCCGCCAGAGATCATGTCCACGCCATCCACAAGGGATTCATGAAATTCGCGCAGGACATCCTCCACAGTTTCCTTGGGTATGGGGCCAAGCTCCACAATGGCCCTGGAAACATCGGCAATTTCCTTGCGCTCCATGCGCTTGAACACATCGGCGGTAAATTTGTCGCCCATGGCCAGCAAAAGGACGGCAATGCGCTGTTGGCCTGTCATATCCATCCACGACTCCTTATATTGCAACAATGCGGTCCCACCCACCCAAGGGGGATAGGACCGCTGCATAATTACTTTTTCTCGTTATCCATCCAGCGGCGGATCAGGCTGACGGCCTGATCCATATGCTGTTCCGTCATTCTGAAAAGGCGCATCTTCAATTCCTCAACCCTCTGGTTGGTTGCCCGCTGCGCCAGGCGAATGGCCCGCAGCTCCGCCAGAGATGGCGGTGGCGCGCCACCGGTGCCCAGAGCCATGGGCTCAGGCTTTGACTGCTTTGACTGCTTCATCCTGCTTCATCCATCCGCGCACCAGGGTCACCACCTGCTCCATATGATTGTCGGACAGGGTGAATATGTGCGCCTTAAGGGCTTCTATATCCTTGAATACCAGCTCGTCATCCTCATCGCCGGCCTCAATTTCACTGTCATCAGTGCGGGCGGCCTCCTCAAGGGCCTCATAGAGCGCAAGCTGCTCTTCCGCGGATGGCAGACCCTCAAGGCCCTCCACCATCTCGCCAGCCTCCACCTTCGGCCGGATGAGGGCCAGCACCACAGGCCGGACCACCAGCATCAGGAACAGGAAGGCCAGTAGAGCATTGAGCAGGGGCTTGCCAAGCCTTTCGGCATAATCGGCCAGCATGTCGCCAAAGTTGGGCTCATGGGGCGGCTCGGAGTCATTGAATGGAGCGGAGCTGACTTCCAGGGAGTCGCCACGGGCCGCATTGAGGCCAACGGCATTAGAGACCAGCTGGCGCACGCGCTCAAGCTCTTCGGGCTTGCGGGGCACAAAATTCCATGCGCCCTCTGCTTTTTCATACGACCCATCTATGATAACCGCAACAGTCAGGCGACGCAAATCACCAACATTGGTTATGATCTGCTCTTCTTCGCGGTTGATTTCATAGTTTGTTGTGCGGGTTTCGCGGTTTCCATTCTGATGGGAGACGGAACCTGTGATGCCATCGCCGCGGAAATTGGTGTCCGGAGCGCCAGCCTCAAGGTTTGCGCGGCCCTGCTGGGTCTCCTCACTGCGCTGCTCGCTGCGCACAACGGTCTTTTCCGGATCAAAGGTCTCCCTGCGTATGGTGCGCTGGCTGAAGTCCATGTCCGCATTGACCTTGGCAATGACGCGGCCAGGGCCAAAAATTGGCTGCAGCATTTCCTCAATGCGGCGCTCAAGGTTGCGCTGCACCTGCTGGCGATGCTCCATCTGGGTGGAGCTCATGCCGGCCAGGCTGTCTTCCTCCGGCTGATAAAGCACCTTGCCGCCATTATCTGTTATGGAAACATGGGACTTGTCAAGGCCTTCCACAGCCATGACCATCATGTTGAGAATGGCGTCAATCTCTTTTTGATCCGGCTTGGCATGGGGGCGGTTGAGCTTGAGCACCACGGACGCGGAGGGGGACTGCCTCTCCTCCACAAACAGGCTGCGCTGCGGCATGACCAGATGCACCCTGGCATTCTCGACGCTGGGGAACTCGCTGATTGTGCGCGAAAGCTCGCCCTGAAGGGCGCGTGTGTAATTGATCTTCTGGACAAAATCGGTCTGCCCGACCTTGACCTTGTCGAAAATTTCAAAGCCAATGCCCTGCCCCACAAGACCGCCTTCGCCGGCAATCTTGATGCGCTGGTCATAGACAACCTCTTTTGGCACCATGATGGTGGCGCCATTGTCGGCCAGCTGATACTTGACTTTTTCGGACTGCAATTTTTTGACAATGGCATTGGCGTCCTCAGGACCAAGATTGGAATAAAGGACGCTGTATTCAGTGCGGCTCAAATAAAGGGAAAGTCCAATGATGGCGGCCATGAGAGCCACCGAGCCACCGGCAAGGGCTATCCTCTTGGGCATGCTCAAACCCGCCCAGAAAGCCTTGCTGCTGTTTGCGATATTTAATAAGAAAGCTGGCATATTCCCGACCTCTCCAATTTTGACCTATTGGCCATGTTTTGCTTGCCAGCAGTAAAGCAAGACTCGTGCCATTATCTAACTTATTGAAAATACATATTTAATTGCATTAGCCAACAAAACTTTGGCACAGTGGTTTCAATTTAATGACACCGGCTGTCCGTGATTTTATGTTTGACTGCAGCCACCTATAATTATATTAAAGCCTGTACCGGCAGCCTCAAACTGCCGGATTGCGCTACTTTGCGTCCATATCTACGATGGCGCAAATGCCGCCGCACAGGACAGGAAATTGACCACATTTTCTCTCAAGAATATCTGGAAGGCATCCCCCCAGTGCCTCCGCTATTTTTTTTGCGCTGGCATGAGCATGCTGCGCGCCAAAAAAAGGAGCTCCCCACCCCTGCGTGTGGAACCTGTCTATGTCTGCGCCCCATTTGGCAACAATTGCGGCATGGCCATGGGCGGACGCCTCTATGCGGACAACTGCGCCAGGGAGGGGCTTGAGCATGTGCTGGTGGACATTACCGATGCCGCCCGCATGAATCGCCTCATGCGCGACCCGCGCGTGCTTTCGCCTGCCGATGTAGCCAATGCCACGGGGCCGGGGCATGTGGTCATCCATGCAAATCCGCCGCAGTTCCAGTTTGCCATCTCTGCACTGGGGCGGCGTTTTCTCGCGCAAAAACATGTGACAGCCTACTGGTCCTGGGAACTCGAGAAGCTGCCAGCCCTCTGGAAGCAGGCCTTTGCCTATGCGGACAGCATTGATACGCCCAGCACCTTTGTGCAGAACATCATCAGGGCACATACCTCAAAACCCGTCAATTTACGCCCCCACGTCTATACCGCCGCCACCAGAACCAAAAAATCCTGGGCCAAAGATGGCATCTTGCGATGTCTGTATATATTTGATGGCGGCTCCACCTATGAGCGCAAAAACCCCTTTGGCGCCCTGGCTGCCTTTAGCCGGGCCTTCAAGCCAGGAGAGGCCACCCTCACCTTCAAGATTGTCAATGCGGATGCCGACAGGCAAAGCTATGACAAACTTCGCAGCGAGTGCGCCAAAATACCGGGCACGGACATAATCACCAGCAATATGAATGGAGCCGAGATTGAGGATCTGTATCTCAGGCATGATGTCTATCTGTCCCTGCACCGCTCCGAAGGATTTGGCCTGACAATTTTCGAGGCCCTGCGCCTTGGCCTGTACGCTGTGGCCACTGGCTGGTCCGGCAACATGGACTTCATGAACGGCGAGCGAGCCCTTGCCGTGCCCTGCAATCTGGTGCCAGTGCGCATGGATTTTGGCGCATTCAAGAATATCTCGGCACGCTGGGCGGACCCGGACATTGACGCCGCCGCCTCAATTCTCCGCGATCTTCGCAAGCGCATCCTGGCTTGAATCCCAAAAAAAACACACCAGCTCCAGCCAGCGGCTATCTGCTGCTCAAATCGCTATTGCCGCCATTTGTGCGCAAAAACAGACATCTGCGCGCCCTGGCGAGAATCCTGTACGGCAAAGGGCTTTACAGACTCCTGAATCTGGCTCCTGTCTCCATACAGCCGGACCAGTCGGAAAAAATCCGGCTTCTGGTGGATGTGAGCCAGATCGCCACCCTTGACCACCATACAGGCATCCAGAGAGTCACCAGAAACCTGTACGCGGCACTGTGCCGCCAATGCCAGCCTGGCATCGAGATCGTCCCCGTGCATGCCTCTGTCAAAAAAAGGGGCTGGTTTCTGGCCAAAGCCGGGGAAAACTGCTCTTTTTTTGAAAAAACCGCCACCCCGCTGCGCGTGCGCTCCCGCGACATTTTTTTCGGCCTGGATCACTCACCCGCCATTATTCTGGCGCAGGCGGCATATATGCAGGGGCTGCATGCCGCCGGCATTCCCCTTTATTTCATGCTGCATGATCTCATCCCAATCAGCCATCCCCGCTATTTCCCCGCAGGCACGAGGGAGATGCACGAATCCTGGCAAAAGATGATTGCGCCCATTGCGGAGGTCATCTGCGTGTCGCGGCACACCCAAAGCGGGCTGGCGGCCTGGTGCGCTGGCAAAAGCATAACCCCAAAGGGATTGCACTGGGTGCACAATGGCTATGACGGTCGAGAATTTTCGGGGCAGCCCAGCCATGAACCCATGCCGGCAAACCCCTTTTTTCTGCTGGTCAGCACCATAGAGCCAAGAAAGGGCCATGCCCAGACCCTTGCCGCCTTTGAGCTGCTCTGGGCAGGGGGTGTCGACATAAATCTGGCCCTGGTGGGCCACAAGGGCTGGGGCATGGACGGATTCTGCAAAAAACTCTTGCGCCATCCGCAATTGAACCGCCGCCTTTTATGGTATGACGACTGCGATGACGCCACTCTGGCAACACTGTATGCGCAGGCCACCTGCGTACTCATGCCATCGGAGGCCGAAGGCTTTGGGATGGCTCTCATTGAGGGGGCGGCATATGGCAAACCCTTGCTGGTTCGCGATTTGCCCGTGTTTTGGGAGATTGCAGGCAGTCACGCCTTTTATTTTAAAGGGCTGGATGCGCGCTCTTTGGCCGCTGCCCTCAGGCAATGGCTGGAGTTGAGCAGCCTGGGGCAAATTCCGGCATCGCAGGGCATAGCCATACCCAACTGGGATGACTGCGCCAGAAAAGTCCTCAGGATAATGAATCTCGGGGGAGCAGAAAAATCCCCAATGCGATAAAGCAAGTCCTCTAACGGCGGCAGCGCAGAAGATCGCAGCCAGCCTCCTGCACCCGCCAGCTCACCAGCTGCAAGCCACGACCGGGCAGCTCAACCATGCTCTGGCATTCCGCCGGAAAGATTCGCCGCACCTTTTTTGTCAAAAACCAGGCCAGAGTCCATGCAGGCACTGTTATGCCAAAAAAAATGAGGCAGAAGGTGGCCTCCGCAGGCAGATAATGCCAGCGGGAGGCATAGTACATGGCGGGGAATATGGCCGCGAGCATCACCAGATTGGCGACGATACGGATGATTGCCCCATAGAGTGACTGTCTGTAGCTGTTCAATGGCAAACCCGGGGAATGTTTTTCATGACCCGGCCTGAGGCGGAATGGCTCCTGTCAGGCCGGGGTTGGACGCTGCAATATTTCTGTTAGCGAGTGAAGATGTTTGTTTTTGTAACATTCATCATGCGGATGGCTTTCGTCCTTTCGCTGTTGCGGTAGGCAATGCGGACCTCGTCGCCAAGTGTCCAGGTATAGACCGGCATAGCCAACTCCGCATCGCTTACGCGGAAGGTCACCAGGGCCTCCATGCGCGGCGAATAGACAGTGATGGTGTGCTTGTCCTTGTCGATGATGGGGAAGGTCTTGCCCTTGAGCCTGGCATCACGGGCTGTGACACCCTTGACAATGTCGGTGTATTCCACGGGCAGCTCTTTGAGGCTGTTGGTGGCCTGATCGTAATAGAGGACCATGTTCTTGTCTGTCTCCAGCATCAGCAGGCCGCCGGCCACAGGCATGGGGCCTACATCGCGCGGATCATCGGAAAGCTGGAAAGTGTCCACCTTGCCGCTGTAATGGGGATTGAACTGATCCAGAGCCGTATCCACCACAAGCGTAACCTTGCGCGTATCCGGGTCAAAGGCCACGCATCTGCCCTGCTCCACGCCGCCATCAAAGTTGCAGGCGCACAGGGCCATGGAGAGGCCAAGAACAAGGGTAAGTGCAATTCTTTTCATGGCTGTCTCCTGTTAATTATTTGCCGCGGCCTGTTTTTTGGCGGCAAGTTCCGCCTTTGCGCCCTGCACCATGCGTATGGCGATATAGATGGAGATGGCGCTGACAAAACCAAGCACTTCCACTGTGGCCAGGGGGCTGAACAGCCATGCCAGGGAGGGGAATTCCGCCTGCAGGAGCTTTAGCACAACAGACATGAGGCAGCCGAGCACGGCAAGGCCAAAGACAAAGCGGATGCCATAGCCCTTGACGTACTTGGTGGCCACAACGCCAATCTGGGCGCCGATGGCCGCGCCGCAGAGCATGATCAGGGCGGCCAGCAGCTCGACCCTGCCCTTGTAGGCATAGGATGCCGTGCCATAGAGGCCGGAGATTGCCACTTCAAAGAGGTCCGTGCCAACTGCCAGATGTGTTGGACAGCCCACAAGATAGACCAGGGCCGGCATGCGGATGAGGCCGCCGCCAATGCCCAGAATGCCTGCCAGCCAGCCTGTGAAAAGGCTCACAATTATAGGCAGCCATGCGGAACAGGTGATGCCTGCATTTTTATAATGAATCACCGGCGGAATGTGTATGGCCTGCAGTTTGCTGGCCCAGTCAACGCCGGTGGCGGACTTGTCCAGCTCGCGGTGGTTGGCCTCGGCCTCCCTTTCCTTTTTGCGGCGCAGCCAGACATCATGGAACACCAGCCAGGCGAGGAGGATTAGAAGCACCACATAGAGCCAGCGCACGACCTTGTCCACAGAGCCGATGCGCTCCAGCCACATGACCATCTGCGCGCCAATTTCCACGCCTACCACTGTGCCTATGAGCATGGTTATGCCCAGCCAGTAGTCTACATTGCCAAATTTGCCATGGCGCATGGTGGAAATGAGGGATTTGCCGGCCATCTGGGCAACGTCCGTGCCGATGGCGAAGGCCATGGGGAAGCCAAGGATATTCAGGCCCGGCGTAACCATCCAGGCGCCGCCAAGGCCAAAGAAGCCGCCGATGATGCCCACGCCAAGACCGAGAATGATCAGGCCAGGCCAGAAGATATTAACGCCGGAAATTGGCATAAGAATATATAACCAGTCCATCAATGCCTCCTGCCGGCCTATTTTTCCGCAAGTTCGCGGTGTTTGAGATCAATGCCGATATGGGTCATGACGATATCGGCCAGCCAACCCAGCACACAGCCCACCACAGGTATGATCACCATGGTCATAATGGCAAAAAACAGGTGGCTTTCATTGTACATTTCCGCCCACCAGTAGAGAATGCCATCCAGCTTGCGCGTATCAGCCACTATCACCACATCTGCCTTTTTCTTGGCGGCAAGCGCCAGACCCGGCATCAGCACGGGCAGAGCCAGCGCCAGGCTGACAGTAAGAGTCCATAACCCGCGCATTTTTTTCATTCCTTCCTCCATAGCTAATTGGACGCACAGGCGGGGTTGCATCGCTCCCGCGGGCTTCAGCCAACATTGCATTATTTGAATGAAAATATCCATGTCAGGGATATTTTCATTCATTTTCGCTGTCCTCATTCCGGACGCAGCCAGGCCGCGGCTTCATTCGGCGCGGGTGCCCGCTTTCGCAGCCACCAGAGCGTTTGCGCAGTTTCATTGCGAAATCGCTCCAAATGCATGTGAAAATCATATCAAGCACGAGGGTATAAAGGCAATACAGTTTTTAAAATTAAATGCGTAAATCGCCATTAAATCTTCTTGCATGGGGGATTTAAACATTTTATATCGTAAAACCCATTATTTTCGTGGCAAAAGGTGGGCTTTTTTACGATTATTCCCACAATTTTTTTGCGGAATTATATCCATAAGGAGAGGAATATGCCGGCAGTAGCGGTTATCATGGGCTCAAAGTCTGATGAGCCAAAGGTGCGGCCCTGTGTGCAGATACTGGAAGATCTTGGCATTGACTGCCTGTTTTGCGTAAGTTCCGCGCACCGCACACCGGAGAGAACGGAAAGGATAGTGCGCGAGGCGGAGGCTGCAGGCTGCAGGGTGTTCATCTGCGCGGCTGGCATGGCCGCGCATCTGGCAGGGGCGGTGGCCGCGCGCACCATACGGCCGGTCATAGGCATTCCCATCACCGCGTCCTCCCTGGCTGGCATGGACGCGCTTTTTTCCACAGTGCAGATGCCGTCCGGCTTTCCCGTGGCCACGGTGGCCCTGGATGGCGCAGGCGCAAAAAACGCGGCATGGCTGGCCGCCCAGATTCTCGCCATAGCCGATGACAGCCTTGCCAAAAAGCTGCAGGCCAAAAGAGAGGCCATGCGGGAGGAAGTGGAAAACGCCACCCTTGGGGAGTAGTCGACCTTTAGGGCATTAATCAGTTGAAAAGCTCCGGGCCTTTCAACCCTGCGCGCTGGCGCTTCCCCGCATAGCGGTACTGGCGCAGGAAAAATTCAATTTTTCCGCGAAGGTCAGCGCGGGCGCTCCATAAGATGCGCGCCGCCAGCGGCGGCGTGAGCAAAGCAAAAACCACGTTTTTTGCTTTGCGATCTTCATGTTTTTACGACAGTAAAAACATGACATCTCACTAGACGCACTGCTCCCTTTTATGGTTCCAGGCCCGGAGAATCTCCTCAAAGTGCGGCTTGATGACCATGGACTTGTTGAAGTCCACCAGCACGGACTCCCTGGCCATGGCTCCTGTGGCCACAAGCCACTGCGCATCCGCCAGAATGGCGGGAATGGCCTGTTCCGGATTGGCAGGCATGGGGAGCATGTTCTGGCCAGGACGCAAAAAGGGCGCGGCATTGTCTGGCGCCATGATGGGGGCTGCGCAGCTCATGGCCTCCAGCATTGAGACTGCGCCGACTGCCGACGGAAAAACCACCAGACTTGCTGCAGCCAGCAGGTTGCGCAGATCATGGGGCTCCATGGAGCCGGAAACAAAAATGCGGCCGCCAACATCAGGGGAAAGCTTTTCCACAAAGGCAAGAGCTCCCTCAAGCTGGGCGCGCGCAGGTATGATGCAGACAATATGCAGATGGTCATCAGCGCCAGCCAGCTCAAGGCCAAGGCGCATACTGGCGGATGCCTCATCATTGCTGGCATTGGTCAGATTTATGACCAGCAATTTTTGGGGCCGGGTGGCAAATTTCCAGCAATGCCAGGGGGCGGCGGCTTTGGGCGAGAAAAAGTCGGTATCCACGGAAAGTGGAATCAGAGCCATTCTGGCAGCGATGGCCGGGGGCATTTGCGCTAGTATGTCCTCCGACCAGGCAAAGGCAAGATCGCTGTACAGCAGCTGCTGGGCCTGCATGGCCATGTGCGCGGCTGCCACATTGGCGCCAAGACCTGGGGCAGGCGCCAGGGCGTAACCGACAATGAATGACGACGGGAATGCCTGGCGCAAAAAGAAGGCTATGCCGCTTTGGGCCGCCACAAAGATTATATCCGGATCAAAGCTGGCCAGGGCCTTGAATGTATGCAGGGCATACTGGCCTGTGCGCAGACCCTCGCACCAGGCGAGATCATAGCGGTCCTCATCAGGCACCGGCCTCTTTTTTTTGAGCACCACCCTCTGCACATTGGGCAATGGTATATCGAGCCTTTGTCTGCCTGTGGCAAAAACAGTCTCGGCATCCTTTTTGGCCGCCGCATAGGCCGCAAGGGCGCCAAGCGGGCCTGGATAGGCCTCCGAGCAGAACAGGAATTTCATCTTCCCCCCTCTGAAATCACTGTCTGGAGCAATTTTAATTGCTCAGGCGTCCGCCATATATAGCGCTTGAAAATGGCCCCTAACGGAGATGTAAATTCGCCCTAGTGTCGCGTCAAGCGACAATAGTCGCAATCCCGATTAGGGATTGCGCGCCGCCAGCGGCGGCGTGAGCAAAGCAAAAACCACGTTTTTTGCTTTGCGATCTTCATGTTTTTACGACAGTAAAAACATGACATCTCACTGGTCCATTTTCGCAGGCGGCTTTAAGTACAAGGCCGCCAGCGCCTGATGGCCTGAAAACCACGTTTTCAGGCGAAATGGTGGCGGCGCATCGTTTAAAATTTGTAAAATTTTAAACGCCAATACTCCAATAGTACAATGGCTGCCATTTTTACGGCAGCCATTGCGGTTGTAATGGTAGCTGCCGCGCCGAAGGGGCGCGGCAGATATTTCATGGATTAGCCGTTGCTGTTGGCCAGTGTATGCACAGCGGTATTGAGAGCCTCGCTGTCCGCGCTGGCTGCCTCCATCTGCGGGAGTGTGGTTTCCAGTGTCAGGCCATCGCCATTTTCATAGGTGGTGAAGGTTGTGCCTGTATCCTTGTCGGTTTCGGTGCCCTTCACATGCCACTTGTCGCCAAGGGTCATGGTGCCCTTTTCATGGTCAATGACTATGCCATACTCGCTGGCCAGATCATCCATGCTGGTCAGGCTCAGGGCATCGGCCCCCTTAATCAGCACTTCCACATCCTTGACCACCGGGCCCTCGCCAGCTTCGTTGGAGAGCATGTCCTTAAGGCTCGGGTCGCCATCGCGGCCCAGCAGCACATCAATGCCCTCGCCGCCATCAATGAGATAATCCGAGGCGTCATAGACAATGAGGTCATCGCCTTCGCCGGCAAAGATGGTATCGCTGCCGCCCCTGCCGTCTATGAAGTCATTGCCGGCTCCGCCAAAGATGATCTCGTCGGCATCAGTGCCAATAAGCACATCATCGCCGTCGGTGCCATGGATCTCATTTTTGGCCTCGCCAGTTTCATCACCGCTGGCTGCGCGGCTGCGGTCTGTCTGATTTGCGTCATCCTGGTCCGCATCCACCTTGTCGGCAATTGCCGCCACATTCTCAACCTGCGGATTGTTCACACCGGCATGATCAGTGCCGGCATTGGCATCGGCCACCGACTCCATTGTCTGGGCATTGGCGGCCATGTTTTCCATATTGGCGGCATCTGTCACGTCAGCATCCACAACCTGGGCATCTGCAGACATGGGCACAACATTGCTATCCGTGGCCATAGCCGGCTCGGCATTGATCACCTCTGCAGCCCTGACAGGATCGGCATCAATGGCCACAGCAAGCTGCGCCGCAATGGCCGCGGCAGTCGCCGCTGTGTTGATGTCATAGGCCCTGCCAAGACGCGCAAGGGTATCCTCGGGCAGATTTTCCAGAGTCTCCTGCTGCATGGCGCGGCTGCGGGTTACCGGCGCATCCGCTTTGACCTTGTTCGGATCGGCAAAATGCTGCTTGCCATCCTTGTCTGTTGATTGCAGTGTGTACTGCCCTGCCAGCTCCACCTCAACATTATTGCCATTGATCTGGGCCTCATAAACATTGGTGGTGCCTATTTGCTTCCAGACGCTTGAAAGCACAATGCTGTTCTCATCACCATTGATCTCAATGCCATAATCCTTGGCCAGTGTTGAATGGCTTGTAATGCCCAGCTTCTGCACATCCACGCCATCCTTATAGCGCAGCAACACCTCCATCTGATAGACCTTGGGCCCGCTGCCGGCATTCTGCTGAATGGTTGCAAGACTATCCTTTACATCCTTGCTGACCAGGAGCACATCGATGCCATCGCCGCCATGGATGACCAGATCATCCTTGCCATAAACGATGATGTCATCGCCACTGCCGCCAAAGAGCATGTTTTCATCTGTCATCTTTTTATCATCAGCGAAATAGCCATTGCCACCTACCAGATAGTCATCGCCACTGCCGCCAAAGAGCATGTCATTTCCCAGGCCGCCAAATAGGGCGTCATCGCCCGCAGCCGCACCTTTCTCCACTGCAGCCAGGACCGCGTCAAACTGGGAGCCATCTGCCGGGGTGCCATCTTCATTGGTCTGGTTTGCAAGGTTCTCGAGAGCTGTCCAGACTTCCTGCACGTTATACTGATTGGCATCACCACCATTTGTCCAGTTTTCGCCTATGATGGCTTTTTCTGCATAATCATCATATACCTTATCCAAAGGTATATTATTTACAAGCAGAGTGGCGTTATCATTCCCTGTCAGGGCCTGCACAAACTGATTACCAGTGGCACCTGTGCTGTCGCCAAACATCAGGTCATTGCCGCCCTTGCCATACATCAGGTCATTCTGGTCTTTACCCATCAGAATATCACTGACCTTATCATATGCGGCATTACCATCCCAAGCGGAATTCCAGTAGCCAATCTCCACATTCTGGAACCTGTCAAATGTGACATCAATATGCATGTCCACAGTGCTGGGCACAGGAGTCACATCGCCGTCACCATCAGTGACATTGATCAGGAAGTTCATCTTGCTTTCATCGAAACTGTCAATGTTCTTCCCAATCTCAAACTTGTAGAACTGGTCAATGGACCAGGCTCCAGTTTTGGCATCCAGGGTTCCCTTGAACAGGGTATCGCTACCTTGCGGCAAGGGGGTATTTGTGCCTGGCATATTACCTGACAGTTTGGCCGTAACGGTATTGCCAGTCCAGGTAAGTGTCACATCATATTTCCCTGAACCTATGGTGTCGGAGATGGTCACGTCCCTGATCAGATAAACATTGTCACCAACTTTTTCACCAACCTGGTTGGCAAACTCACTCCAATCCCAGACAATGGATGAGACGCCATCGGCAGCTGATGCATCCACAACTGCGTTCATATGATGCTCAATGGCATTCTTGCTGAAATCCACCTTGCCAATGTTGAAGCTGGATGCTTTACCCTCAGTATCGGGCATTGCCACCACTATGGCCTTGGTGAAGCCATCCGGCACCTCAATTCGGTATGTGCCTGTATTTGGATCAATATCTTTTACAGTCAGCTCCCTGGCATAGGCGATATTGTTGTCATTGCTGTTCTGGGGCGTCATGTAAAAGTAAACCATGGCACGATCATTGCCATCGAAATTGGTCAGAGTGAGATTCAGCTCATACCATACCGAGGAATTCTGTGGCTCAAGCACTATGGCCTCGGCAAGACCATCTGGCTTTACCCCTGTGTTCTTGTCATATCCTGTAATATCCGGTTTGGTAGCCATCTGACCGGCATCATCGTCACCGGAATTTGGGCCAACACCAATGCCATTGCCAGTAATATAAAGTGCCTTGTTGCCAGACAATCCATTACCACTATTGATATCAACAAGGTTATAGATATGACCATCATCAGTAGTGTTATATTGAACATGCGTGGCTATAACTCTTATGCCATTGACCAATATGTAATGTACATCAGTATTATTGCCCTTGATCTGGTTATAAGCATTATCAGCATTTGGCCCCCTGGTTGGATTCTTCCAGTTATCATCCTGAGATTCCAACACTGGCTTGAAGGCAGCCACGGTACTGCCAGATGTAGTGCCTCCCATAAAGTTTAAGGTAAGTGATGTGCCAGGCACAGTATAAACAGATGCCTCACCCGGAGTGCCAACCGCGATGGTATCATTTATATTGATGCCAAGATCAATACTGCCGGAAGCATGGTCGCCATCTGTATCCTCTACCGTGTACACGCCCTGCAAGCCCTTCAGGGGCAGGGTTGCTGTTGTGTCATCATCCTTGCCATGTTTGATGGTGCCCTTGCCTGTCATGTACATGTTGACCTTGCCATCAGCTGTGATGTTGATGTGGAACACTTCAACATCGCCAGCCTTGCCGATGACATGGCCTGGATCATCCGGATCCTCCACAAGGGTAATCGCCCCTTCTGTAAGGGTAACATTTTTGTCTTCATCTACATTCTTGATAATGGCGGTCAGGCCTGTATTGGCATTGGTTATATTCAGACTGTAGGAACCAGTGCCCTCCTTTAGACCATCCGCTCCGGCCTGGACTGTGAACGCATTGGACAGGTCAAAGAGCTGGGTAACTTCTGTGGTGGTCTCACCAATGCTCTGGGATGTGATTGTGCTGCCGGTGACGATGGGCGCATCGTCATGGACTTCAACCTTGATGCTGCCTGTGGCAGTCTCGCCGGTCTTGTCAATTACGCTGA
>CAJUMQ010000001.1:106112-352850 GCA_910587035.1 uncultured Desulfovibrio sp.
GGCGCCCATTGTCACCTTAACTGTATTGACAGCGTCGGCCATGCCAACCATCGGCGCATCATCATGCACTTCAACCTTGATGCTGCCTGTGGCAGTCTCGCCGGTCTTGTCAATTACGCTGACAGGGATAGTATCTTCAAGCGTGTCATTCTCTCCCCATTTGCCGGCTCCACCTTCATGGTTCTGGGAACCAGTCAGCTCATACTTGTAGCCGACTTCCCATTTCCCATTAACAAGATTGATATTCTTGTAAGAGCCGTCTTCATTTTTGGTGAGATCAATCTCAAACTTCACACCCTTGACTTCGCTACCTGTGCCAGTGACGCTCTCCACCTTGCCATCGGCAATATTGATGACATAGTCGCCCACCTTGATGGTGGCTGTATCCTCGTTATTGACGTTGAACTGAACTTTGCCTGTGCCTATGTAGCCATGGGTCGCATGGATACCATCCGCGCCTGTGCCCACATCCTTCAATGCGCCTTCATCAACAATGATCTTGCCATCTTCTGCCGCAGGCTTGTTGCCATCGGGATCAGGTGTCGGATCAGGCTTGGGTATGGTAATTGTCGGCACTGTCAGGTTCACATCGATATCTTTGCTATCACCGTCAGTATCCGTTGCCTTGACGGTAATATCCTTGTTGGCTGGAGCATTGTCAGCCAGCTTGAAGCTATATGTGCCATCAGCATTCTTGGTCAGCGTCACATCCCCGCTGGTGTATTTGCCAGCCGCAAGAGAGTCGATATCCGTACCGGCATCCTCACCTGTGGCATCCTTCCAGCCAAGAGCGGTTTCAGTCCCCTTCACGAACACTTCAACCTTGTCACCGGCTCCTGTATCGGCGCCCATTGTCACCTTAACTGTATTGACAGCGTCGGCCATGCCAACCATCGGCACATCGTCATGAACTTCGATCTCGATCTTGCCCTCGGCCCTGTTGTTGCCCGTACGGTCTGTGACCGTCACGGGGATGGAGCCGCCGGTTATGGACGTATCTTGCCCCTCGTCCTTATCATGATCCTGGCGCCCTGTCAGAGTATAAGTATAGTTCACCACGCATTTGCCATCAGCAAAGCTGATGCCGGACTGGGCTATGGTCAGCTGCACCCCATTGACAGGAGCAGTGCTACCGGAAAGAACAGGATTGCCGTTTGTGATCTCAATGGTATAGCCGCCAATGGTGATCGTGCCGCCATTTTCACCATTTAAATCAAAGTTAATCACACCCTTGCCGGATGCGCCATGATCATCATGCTGCCCGGTGCCAGTACCAAGCGCGCCTTCATCAACGATAATCTTGCCATCCTCCGCCACTGGCTTGTTGCCGCTGGGATCAGGTGTCGGGTCTGGCTTGGGAATGTTTATAGTCGGCACAGTCAGATTCACGGCCACGTCGGTCGTATCAGCGTCCACATCCGTGGCCTTGACTACCAGACTGGTGTTGGCCTTGGCGCTTTCAGACAGATTGAAGGTGTACTTGCCATCTGTGCCCTTGACCAAAATAATCTCACCGCTGGTGTATGTGCCTGCGCCAAGGGAGTCGATATCCGCTCCGACATTGTTGCCATTGGCATCCTTCCATCCAAGAGCGGTGTCAGAGTCCTTCACGAACACTTCAACCTTGTCGCCGGTTCCTGTGTCCGCCCCCATATCTACTGTGACTGTAGATGGCGTGCCGTTGAGGGAAAGCTCCGGCACATCATCATGCACATTGACCACAATCTGGCCAAAGGCATAATCACCAGTTTCGTCTCTCACGCTGATGTCGACTGTGGACTGGATGTTTTCATCGGCATTGCTGGCCTGATCGTGATGCAGACGGTCGGTGTTAAGATTATAATCATAGGAGATCTTCCACTGGCCATTGCCCTGGGACACAGCCTGGAAGTTGTTGAGCTGAACCTGATTGGGTGACAGTACGGAAGCACCGGTCCACTGGCCTGTGGCAGTGTCAAAGGTGACGCTGTTGGCGCCTTCGCCAATGGTTATGACGCCTGTTTCGCCGCCATTGAGGGTGACGATGAAGGAGCCGTGCCCGCTCTGGCCATGGGCCGGGCGATGGTCGCCATGCTGGGGCTGATCGCCTTCATCAAGGGTGATGGTGTCGGCATTGACCACGGGAATTGTCGCCTCGGGATCATCCGGGTCAGGCTTTGGATCCGGATCCGGATCGGGATCGGGGTCTGGATCAGGTGTTGGGTCGGGATCCGGGGTGGGATCTGGATCAGGCGTAATGACAGGCTGATGGTCCATCTTCACATCAATGGTTATGGGCGTGGAGTCGCCATCGCCATCAATGGCATTGAGCTGGAATGTATGCTCAACAGAGAGGGGATTGCCAGTGATCTGGAATTCATAATGCCAGTTATCGCCGCCGGTATTGGTAATGACCAGCTTGCCGTCATCTGTTGCCAGCTCCCAGGCATCGCCGTTCTTCACCAGTTCCTGGCCATCAGCAGTCATGAATGGCTTGTCGCCCATGCCATCATAGCCAAAGGTGAGGGTGAAATTGCCGGAGATGGAGCTGTCATCAGTATAGCCATCATTGTCACCCATGCCCGTCTGCACCGGATGGCCGGCCACAGGACCGTCATCCTCAATCATGATCTGGATATGGCTGGTGACCACATCATGGAAGTGATCATTGAGGATAATCTGGAACTGCTCGGCAGCGGCAATGTCATCGGGATTACTGGTATCCTTGTGATCAAAGGCTTCCGTCTGGGTGTAGGTATAGGTAATGCGGCCGGCATTGACCTGGATATTGCTGATGGAACCATACTGGCCCTGTATGGTCAGGCTGGACAAATCAGCCGGGCTGACCAGATTGCCGGCTGCATCCAGCTCAATCTGCACATTGCTGCCATCCATGCCGGTGATGTTGAGGGTATAGGGCAGACCATTGAGGGTCACGCCAAAACCGCCATTGGCCACAGAGGAGGAGGCATAATTGTCTCCGCCTGCCGGGGCTTTGCCGGAACCGCCTGCAAGATAGGATTCGTCCGTGACCACGGTATCGGCAGCCAGACCCGGGCCCACTGGAGTGCCAGGCTCAGGCTTGTCCGGATCCTCGGGGTCGGGGCCAGGCTTATCGGGATCTTCAGGATCAACTGGAGGATTGGGCTTGTCAGGATCCGGGTCCGGATCAGTGGTTATATGCGGGCTGGCATAGGTGTTGACGGTGATGGATGAGGTGGCGGTGTCGCCATCGCCGTCAGTCACGGTGATGTTGAAATTGTAGGTGTCGCCGGTCTTGTCCTCGGTCTCGGCCTGCGGGCGGGTATAGACAAGCTGGAAGCCGCCATTTTCGGAGGCGGCCAGGCTCATGCCGGGCTGGTTGGGAATGAAGGACAGGGCGCCATTGGCACTGGTGGCGACAGTAAAGGAGAAATTCTGGCCATTGACATCCACATCCACGGTGGCGCCGGCGGAGTCCGCGCCCACACGCAGGTCGGGAATTTCAACAGTTATGGTCTGGGCGGTGTCAAGCAGCCTGGGATCAGAGGTGAGCTGGCTCAGAACAGGGCCATCATCATGCACTTCAACAGTAATCTGGCTGCTGGTGCGATCGCCTGTTTCATCCACCGCGTCAATGGCAATAATGCTGGCTATGGAGTCGGCAGCGCCCACCTGGCCGGCATTGCCATGCTGCTGGCTGCCTGTAAGGGCATAGGTGAAATTGACCGTCCAGGGGCCGTCACCGCCATGCTGGGTGGCGCCGGCAAGATTGATCTGCACGCCATTGACCAGGGTGAAGCTGGCTGGTTCAAAGGTGACCGCGCCATTGGAATTGTTGACGAGATTGAAAACGCTTGTCTGCGGGCCCTGGGCTGTCAGGAAGGACAAGGTAACCTGGCCGCTTTCGCCATGCAGATCAACTATAAAGCTGCCACGGCCGCTGGCGCCGTGGGCTGTGTCGCCGCTGCCATGGCCGATGGAGCCCTCGTCCACAATCACCCTGCCGCCGCTGCTGTCCGGCAGGATGGGATCAAGGCCGGAGGGGCCATCGGGATCGTCCGGATTGCCTGGATTGTTGGGATCATCAGGATTGCCGGGATTATTGGGGTCATCGGGATTGCCTGGCACATCAGGATTGTCCGGATATGAAGGCTCCGGGGTGATGTCCGGCACGCGATTGTCGGGAATGATCTCGATGGTCAGGGTGCTTTGGGAAATATCGCCATCCTTGTCCACAATGGAGTAACCAAATTCAATGGCAGGACGGTTGCCGCCCTCTGCGCCAGGAACATCCTTTACTGCTGTAAATTCATAGGTGCCGTCATCATAGAGCTTTACCGTGCCCTCGGGAACTTCCACCTCATAGTAACCCTTGCCATTGGTGCCGGGCTGATGGGGAGTGCCCTGGGGAACATCCCACTTGACCGTGATGGTGCCATTGGGATCAAATTCGCCGCGCTCATTAAATGCGCCTGGGCCGTCCGCGCCGTAATCGTCGGCGCCAGGCCCCACCAGCACGCTGCCGGTGATGGTTTCGCCTTCGCGCACCTCATCGCGATCCGGATTGGCCTCCGGCACATCGTCGCGAATGACTACGGTAATGTGCTTGGTGTCGGTATCGCCATCGGAATCGGTGACAGTGACGGGAATGGTGTGGGATATGTGATCCTCTCCGGGCTTGCGATGCTCGTCTGTGGGACGCTCGAGAATGAAATCGTAGGTCAGCTTGCCTGTGGAGGGATCATAGGAGAAATTGTTGAGCACGCCCTCATCGGTGCGAATCTCGACACCCTCCACGGGGCGGCCATTCTCCCAGATAACCCTGTCGCCAATGATGATGCTGGCCAGGCCATCGGGAGCATTGATCAGCATGCCGCCATGCACCACCACGCGGCCATTGGCCAGATCGCCCTCAAAGACCTCCAGAATATCGCGGCCAACGCCGGGAGCGGTGTTGCCGCTCATGGGCGGCACAGGCCAGGCTGGATTGAAGGGCAGGTCAACTGTGCCATCAGGCAGATCCATTGGATTGTCCGGAGTAAGGGTAATGGGATTGTTGCCGGGCACATTGGGACCCCAGCCCTCGTCATCGGAGTTGCGGCCAACGGAATTTGGCCTTTCATACCACTCAAAACCACGACTCATGCCCCAGTCAAGGCCATTCAGATGCTCAATGCCGCCGGTGAGATCCATATTGTCATATTCATGGAAACGGCCACCGGTGGGCGACGTGGTGCCGGTGCCGGGGCCGGCGGCTGGCGCGATATCCTGCGCGTTCATGGCCTGGAAAAAGTCCGCAGCCGCGACCTCTGTGCCATCAATATTGAATGATGGCAGGTTTTCACCCTGGTACTGGGTATAAAAACCCTGAAGATTGAGGCTGGCGCCATCGGGGAAATTGATGTTCAGATTGTCCCCGTCCCGGGCCAGGGTCGCATCCGTGGCCGGAAAGCCAAATACAAATGTGGCTTCCGGTGGGCAGGCAACTGTCTGCTGGGTTCCCGCTTCAGGCTTGACAATGCTAATCTCGGCCATGATGTTCCTCCGACAAATTTATATAGCGAAATTTAAATGACTGCCCGCAAATGGCAAAAGCGCAGGCCAAAGTCCATGCGCGCTGAAAGGAGCCATAAGACTGGCCCCTGCCGCAGCTGGCTGCGAAAACGAGTATTTAGAGAAGGAAAAATAAGACAATTCCGCCTCCGATTCTCGCACGATTAAATAGAAATAAATAACCATTCAAACGAACGAGTCCCAAAGGCTTGGCGGGCACTCTGACCGATGTGACTTTTAATCGGATGAGGCGATACTAAGACCAGGGGCAGTGGCAGTCAAGCATTAATAAAAATATTTTTTTATTTCAGGGCATAAGCCCATATAATGGAACATCTGCCGGCAATGGGTGTTTACTCCTGCGAGTCAAAACCATCTCCTGGCACAAGGCCAAGATTTTTCTGGCATTTGCTGCAGAGGGGGTGCGGGGAGCCCTCTGGCGCGTCATCTTCTGAATCATCCGCAAAGGATATGCATGCCTTTGGAGTGGACTGCCGCCCGGTGGGAGAGCCGCAGAGCATGCACAGACCGCATGTGGGTTCCAGCAGACTGTTCAGGGCGGAGATGGCCCCATTGGAGTGCCTGTAGCCGGAGGAGGCATCATAGGCGCGCAAGACGCCATCGCTGATGCGGATGCGGGAGATCTTTACAGGCAGACCAAGACGGCTGAAGGCGTCAAAGGCATGCCCCACATAACCAAGCCAGCCGGCGGGGATGGCAATTTCCACATCCTCATCAAAATAGTCCGGATAGCTGGCCAGGAGGATGGCGCCGGGGGCATTCACCCTTTCCAGGACAGGCCCGGCATCTGCTGGGCGCCGGGATTTGTCCACAGGCTGTCTTGAGCGCCGGGGCCGGGAATCCTCCGCAAAAGGAGGGGCAGGTTTGGCGGCAGTGGCGGCATCGTGGCTGGTGGTGGGAAAAATGCGCGGTGGGGATTTTTTTTCGGCCTCCTCTCCCAGAAGTTTTCTGGCTATGCCCGCAAGCTCATAGAGGGAGCCGGCTGGAGCCGGAGGCGGCATGGATTCCCCGCGTTCCATTTCAGGCTGGCGATCCAGCACAGCGCAGGCATTGAGGTAGCCAGTGTCGAGGGTCTCAAGACTCTGGACATGCTGGCGCAGGGTCTGGTCGTAGCGCACCACAAAGGCATGGCCGGCATCGAGGTTGTTGAGGAACATGCCCCCATCATAGCGTCTGGCCATTTCCTGCGTCAGGGGATCATCACTGTAGAGCATGATGCGCTGATTGCAGTTGGCCACAAATGCCTCCACAGCGGCCAGGGACGCGCCCCTGTTGATGAGCGCCGCCATGGACTGGGTGGAAGCCAGGAAAATACAGCCGAATTCCCGCGCCTGGGCGATGAAATTGACATCGGAATAGCGGTTGGCGGAGAGATCGGCAACCTCCTGAAATTCATCAATGCAGATAAAATAATATTTGTCCGCAGGTCTGGCGAGGCCGGTTTCGCAGACGGCGGCATAAAAACTGTTTACAAGGGCCCTGGCCAGACGGGTGCCAATGGGGCCGGTGTTTGGGTCAAAGCGCAGCAGGATTATGCGGCCATCGCGCAGCAGGGGGCGCATATCCAGCCCTGGCGCGCCGGGACTGGAAAAATGGGCAGCCACACCGGGGGCATCCATGAATGTCTTAAGGGCTGTGCGGATGGCATGGAGATTGAAGGTCATCTGTTCCTCTGTGGTGGCGGATGCGCCGCCCCGCTGCTCATCCTTTCTCTCCTTGAGGACATTAAAACGGTTATTGGTGACATTGGAGACAAAACGGGCATGCTCCTCATTGGCAGGATCAAAAACCTTTTCCATAAAAAGGCGGAAAAGCAGCCGGGAGGACTGATAATCATTGATCATGTCGGCAATGGTGGACACACAGGGAATGAAGCGGGGATCGAGAGCGCGGAGATAGGCGAGAACCTGGCCACAGTCCACGGCAATGCTCACGCCCTTGACATGGAAATCGAGATTGTGGCTCTGGCCCTGAAAGCTTTGCAGCATGATGTCTTCAAAAAAGTCATACATCTCAAAGCGGCTCTTGCCCTCAAGAAGATTTAGGGCCATGGCCTCAGGCCCGCAGCCCACCTCCACAAGATCGGCTTCGCGGCCATATTCTGCCGCCAGCTTGCGGGCATTGCCGCGCAGGTTGCCCTTGATATCAATGAGCAGGCCGCCATGCCCCTCCGCAAACAGGCGCGCCAGGGAGGGCAGGATGACGCTGGCAGTCTTGCCGGATCCGGTGCTGCCGGTGACCAGCACATGATGTGTGGCATCGGCAAAGGAGACCCCCCTGCCGGAATCAAAACGCAGCATGCACCTCCGGTCATCGGGGGTGCCATCGGCTTTTCCATCCCTGCCAACATTGCCAAGAAAGCCCATACCTTTCATATCCAAGGCCTCGGGTTATGTATGACAATAGACCGCGCCAGGAACGCCAGGCATTCCAGGCACAAAATTCCAAAATCTGCGGCTCAAGCTGTGTGATGATATTTGATTAATCGTTTTGCGGCAATGGCGGAGCGCCAAAAAAAGCAGGGGGCATCGCCATGGCAATGCCCCCTGATCTTCAACAGAAAATGCTGGAAAATACCTGATTACGGCCTGTCAGGACGGCCTGGACGATCGGGACGGCCGGGCCTGCCATCAAAATCATGGCGCCCAGGACGATCGGGACGGCCATTGAAATCCTTTGGCGGGCGCCTGTCGCCCTTGTGGCCGTCAAAATTGGGCCGGTCACGCCTGTCGCCACGGCGGCCATCAAAGTCCGGGCGATCGCGCCTGTCACCGCGGCGGCCATCAAAATCATGGCGGTCGCGCCTCTCCCCCCGGCGGCCATCAAAGTCCGGGCGGTCATGTCTGTCGCCACGGCGCCCGTCAAAGCCGGGCCTGTCGGGGCGATCCTGGCCGCCGCGAAAATCGGGGCGGCCCTTGTCTCCGGGGCGCATGTCAGGACGATGCATATCGCCTGGGCCTTCGGCCATGTGCATGACACCCTGGCCATGGCCACCCCTGGCCTCCGCATTATCGGACACGGCAAAACCAAGGACAAAGGCTGCGGCGATGGTCATTATGGCAAGGCGTTTATTAAATTTTTTCATTTTTTCCTTCCTGTAAAATCCGTTGTTGTGTTAATTCCAAACCATTGCGGGACTGCCCTTATTCTGCAACTGCCGTGCCAAAACCAAAAACCGCTAAAAAGTGGCCAATCAATGGCAAGGTTGTAACATTTTTATACACATAAGCGGAACTGGCTGTGGAAAAACTGGACAATTGAGCATGTTTGCCACAAATGGCAATGTAAAAAAAAGCCCCCGCAAGGCAGGGGCCATTATGGGATTGAGAGTTATGGGCGGCGCTTGCTCTTTGGTATCATGGCATAGCGGTAGACTTCGCTGATTTCCTTTTCATATCCAGGATAAAAACCTTTCTGCATGCCCAGCACGATCTTGGCTCCACGGTTCATCAGCACCATCAGATCGCCGGAAACAGGATCAACGCACAGGCCTTCGATTTCGCCCTGCTTGATGGCCTCATCCAGTGTCTTTTCCAGGGTCACCCTGGCATTGGTGGCGGAAGTGACATGCACGCGATAGACATGGTCGGCCTCATTGTCATCGGCAATGCCATCATCTGCAGTAACAAAGAGGTCGCCATTGACCCAGAAAACGCCCTGCACATACTGGGGCACAGGCTGCAGATGCACCTTGCGCAAATATTTGCCCTGCAGGTCGTACTCATAAAGATAGTTGCCGCTTTCGCCGCCCACCCAGGAACACATCCAGACGGTCTTTCTGACAGGATCAACGGTTATGCCGGAGACTTCCAGCTGGCCGGATTTTGGTTCAAAGGCAAAGCTGCGCTTGAGCTTCAGGGTTTCGGCGTCATGCACGGCAATCTGGATGTCCTTGCCCACGCCATCCATGAAGTTCTCGGCGCTGACATATATTTCGCCATTATAGACATCTATGTCGCCAATGTGATTGGAGGCGATGGGATAGCCCTCAAAAGGCTTGTCGTTCTGCTTCACCAGCTTGCCGTCCATGTCGTATTTATAAAGCACGGTGGAGCCGGAGACATAGATGAACTTGCCATCGCAGGCCACACCCTGGCGCCCGGCAACGGGAAAGACATCTTTTAATTGATAGATATAGCGCTCGCCGGGAACTTTGGCATCCCCCTGGGCGGAAGCGGCCGCCGGCATAAGCACCGCCGCGGCAATGGCGAGGATCGCCAGTTGAAACAGTTTACGCATGCATTCCTCCATATGTTTTCACAGGTTGCGGCAGCCTCCTGAGCTGCCGGACGCGACACTGGCGCCCCAAAGGCCAGGCATGCGCCTGCGGGGGCGCATATTTGCCAATGTCAAAAGTGGTATGCTGCCATTATGCAAAATGCGGCTCACTCCTTGAGGCTGGAGTATTCAGCGTCATCCACTGGCTCAAGCCATTCGCAGCCAGTCCCGGAGCCGGGCACAGCCACCGCCAGGTGCACAAACCAGGAATCCCTGGCCGCGCCATGCCAGTGTTTCACGCCTGGGGCAATATAGGCCACATCCCCCGGCCGCAGCAGCCGGGCAGGCTTGCCCCATTCCTGGAGCCAGCCCCGGCCGGCGGTGCAGAGAAGAATTTGGCCGCCGCCACTGGCCGCTGTGTGGATATGCCAGTGATTGCGGCAGCCAGGCTCAAAGGTCACATTGCTGATGGCCACGCCAGCGCTGCAGAGCTGGCTCAGGAAGCTGTTGCCCGTAAAATACCGGGCATAGGCCCTGTTGGGATCCCCCATGGGGAAAGGGCCAAGATCCTCCGGTATCAGCACGCTTTTGCCTTCCATGTCTCCTCCGGCTCATTCGCTTTGGCGCGAGATGGCGGCGCCGACAGCGTTCAACTTTTTTTCAATGGATTCATAACCGCGATCGAGGTGGTAGATTCGCGATATGTCTGTAATGCCGTGGGCAGCCAGGCCGGCCAGCACGAGGGAGGCGCTGGCCCGGAGATCGGAGGCCATAACCGGAGCGCCGCTAAGGCGGCGAACACCCTTGACCATGGCCGTGCGGCCGCTGACGCGGATGTTCGCGCCCATGCGCAGCAGCTCCTGGACATGCATGAATCGATTTTCAAAAATGCTTTCCTCCACCACGGCCGCGCCGCGGGAGAGGCACATAAGAGCCATTATCTGCGCCTGCATGTCTGTGGGAAAACCGGGATAGGGCTGGGTCTTGATATCCACGCAGTCCAGCCTGCCATCGCATTTCACACGGGTGCGACCATCTTCGAGGCGGCCTATCTCCATGCCCATTTCCGCAAGTTTGGCGATGACGGCCTTAAGTTCGTCATGGGGGCAATTTTCCAGCAGCAGTTCCCCCCGTGTGATGCCGGCGGCTACCATGAATGTGCCAGCCTCTATGCGATCCGGCATGATGTCATATGCGCAGCCATGGAGGGACTCGCGGCCCTGGATGTGAATGACGCTCTCGCCATGCCCCTCGATGTTAGCGCCGCAGGCAATGAGAAAATTGGCAAGGTCGACAACTTCCGGCTCTCTGGCCGCGTTTTCGATGACAGTTTCACCAGAGGCCATGCTGGCCGCCATCAGCAGGTTTTCGGTGCCCCCCACTGTGGGCATGTCGAAGGCCACGCGCGTGCCGGTCAGCTTTTTGCATTTGCCGACAATGTAGCCCTCGTCAATATGAAAGCTGGCGCCGAGACGCTCCAGCCCCTTGAGGTGCTGGTCAACAGGCCTGGCGCCGATGGCGCAGCCGCCGGGGAGGGCGACGCGGGCCCGCCCTGTGCGCGCCAGCAGTGGCCCCAGGCACAGCACACTTGCGCGCATGGTGCGCACCAGCTCATATGGCGCCTCCGAATGCAGGTTGCGGCACTCCATGCTGCAGCGCCCATCTGCTTTCTGTATCTGGCAACCGAGGGTTTCCAGAAGATTGAGGGTGGTGCTGATGTCCCGCAGATCGGGCACATTGCCCAGGGATGCCGGCCCATCGCAGAGAATGGCGGCAAAAAGGATGGGCAGAGCCGCATTCTTGCTGCCACTGACACGAATGGTGCCAGAAAGCCTGCGGCCGCCTTCAATGATCAGTTTGTCCATGGTCACCCGGGTTCACTTTTTGGCCAGGGACATGTCAATGGCAGCCTTGAAAAGCTCCCGGGGCAATGCTCCGCGAATTACCAGATTGTTTACGAGAAAATATGGTGTGCCCTCAACACCCAGCTTTTGGGCATCCTCCTGATCCTCCGCCATGATGGCTTTCAATTTGGAACCCTGCAGATCCTTCTGCAGTTTTTTCATGTCCACGCCAAGATCCTGCGCTGTGCTTTTTACAAAAGGCTCGCCTTCGGACAAAAGCCTTTCGCGATTGGCAAACATGGTCTTGTAAAAATCCCAGGCCTTTTTTTGATCCTGCATCCCTATGGCCACAAAATAGGCCGAAGCCAGGCCTCCCGGACCTTTTTCATCCAGTGGCAGATGCTTGAACACCAGGGCCAGGTCATTGGGATAATCCTTCATCAGAGCTTCGACATTTTTGGATGCCTGCTCGCAAAAATGGCATGTGAAATCGGAAAAGGCCACGATCTGCACAGGCGCATCCTTGGCGCCCAGCACCGGCCTGTCCTTAAGGCGCACCTTCTTGTCCTTTTTCATGTCTTCGCGCCACTGGCTCTCAAGGTTGTGCTTGCGCCGCAGATTGGACCCCTGCTGGGCGATATCTAGCACGGCCTCGCTGTTCTGCCGCAGCACATCCAGAATTATATTGGGATTGTCCGCAAGTATTTTTTTCAATGCCGCTTCAATGGCGGAATTGGAAATCTGTTCAGCGCCGCAATATGTGGTGGCCGCAAAGGCAAAGACCAGCATTAGAGCGGCAATGGCAAGTTTTTTCATCTCATCCTCGCGAAATTGAAACTTTTTTGCAATATTTAATATAAAATATCTAAACCTTCAAGGTCTTCTTGACGATGCCATTCCCCTTTTTTATAAAGTCTTTAAATATTTAATCAGCCGCGGCTGAGAGGCCAGCGGGAATATTGGAGGCGCAGATGGCACGCATTATTTCCATTGCCAACCAGAAGGGCGGAGTGGGCAAGACCACCACAGCCATAAATCTTGGCGCAGCCCTGGCTGTTATGGAAAAAAGAGTGCTGCTGGTGGATTGTGACCCCCAGGCCAACGCCACAAGCGGCATTGGCATTGATCAGGAGGCCATAAAAACACAAAACCTGTACACTGCCTTTTATTCGCCGGAAAATGTGCCGGAGGCGGTCTACGAAACAAGGGTTCCCTTTCTGTCCATACTGCCGGCAAGCCAGCATCTCATTGCCGTTGAGCTGGAGCTGGTGGACAAGATGGCGCGCGAGTTCTACCTTAGGGAATGCCTGAAGCAGGTTGATGAAAAATTTGACTACATACTGATTGACTGCCCGCCATCCCTGAACCTGTTGACGCTGAACGCCCTTTGCGCGTCCCACGAGCTGCTTATTCCACTCCAATGCGAATTTTTTGCCCTGGAGGGCATTGTCAAGCTGTATCAGACATTCGAGCAGGTGCAGCATCTTTTGAATCCCAAACTCTTTTTGCTTGGCATTGTCCTGACCATGTACGACATCCGCAACCGCCTGACGCGGGAGGTGAAAAACGAGGTGCGCAAATGTTTTGGGGATGAGCTGTTTGAAACGGTCATTCCCCGCAATGTGCGCCTTTCTGAAGCGCCGAGCCATGGCAAGTCAATCATACATTATGATGTGAAGTCCAGAGGGGCGGAAGCCTATCTTGGCCTGGCCAAGGAGGTTATAATCAGGCGGCCGCCCAAAAAGAAAAAAGGAGCGCACCAGATCCGGTGATTTTGGAGCATTTGCCGATCGGAAACAGGCAAATGCGAGGAGCTTCTTCTGAAGCGCCAGCGCAAAAGTGAACGGAAAAATTGAATTTTTCTTGCGCCTGTCCCGCTACGCGGGGAAAGGCCGGCGCGTATGGTTGAAATGCGCAGGGCGTTTCAACTGACGAATGCCCTAGCTGCCTGGAGTGGATTCCACGGCCAGATGATCCTTGAAATATTTATGCCTGATGGTTGCGCCGCATCTCTTGCAGTGAAAAACGAGCAGGCCGCCAATATTGGCATTGGCAAGGGCAAAGGGACGGGCCGGATCCTCGCGCCAGTCCGGAGAGGCCGCCTGGCATTGGGGGCAGCAGACAGAGGGATCATAGGCATAGGAGAAGTCCCAGACCGAGAGAAATGTCGCGAAATCCTCCAGGGGCTCCCTTTTTTCCAGCTGCCCGGAGGCAGGCGCAATGCTATGGACAAGAGGCGAGATTTGATTCCAGATATCCGCTGGCACTGTCACACTCTCCAGCCTGCCGCTGGAATCGTAGTTGTGAACAATTCGGCTCATGTGATTCATGTTATGGCAACTTCCAGAATAGATGGCGTGTTTGATTTGAAAACATCCCTGCGGGGATATCCATATATTACAGGTGCAATCTGCTTTTAAACACTGTGTTTGTCAATTGTGAGAGCAGGAGGAGACAAAGCCCATGGTTTTGCATAACAAGGGATTGGGGAGGGGCCTGGATGCCCTTTTTCAGGGCGGAAATGCCGGGCGTGCCGGAAATGGCGGTAAGGATTCTCCATTTACACTGGTTCCGGTGGCGGCCCTTGTGCCCAATCCATCCCAGCCGCGCAGCATATTTTCCGAGGAAAGGCTGGATGAGCTGGCGGACTCAATAAAAAGCCAGGGCATCATCCAGCCGCTAATCGTGCGACCCCACGGGGAGGAAGGCCTCTATGAGATCATAGCAGGCGAGAGGCGCTGGCGGGCTGCCCGCAAGGCCGGCCTGCCCGAGGTGCCCGTGCTGGTGAAAAATTTTGACGACAGGGAGGCCATGATCGCTGCCCTCATTGAAAACATCCAGAGGGAGGATCTCAATCCCCTTGAACAGGCCAGGGGGATGCAGGCATTAAAAACCGCCCTTGGCGCGAGCCAGGAGAGCATGGCCGACATGCTTGGCATGGCCCGCGGAACTGTCGGCAATATCATGCGCCTCCTGAACCTTGATGAAGAAACAAGCGAAGCGCTACTGGAAGGAAAAATCACGGCCGGACATGCGCGCTGCATCCTGGGTGTGCCTGCAGGCGATATCGCAAGAGAGCTAAGGGAGCGCATCATCAGCCAGGGTCTGTCCGTGCGCGAAGCCGAGGCCGCCCTGGATTTCTGGCGCAAGGAAAACCACTTTCCCTGGAACAATGAAGCAGACAATGGCCAAAAAAGCCGTCAAAAGCCGGATTCCGATATCGTTTTGCTGGCCAGACAGATAGGCGCCCAGCTGCATTGCCGCACACAGATCAGAGGCAACAGTGAAAAGGGCAGAATCAGCCTGGCCTATGAAAGCAATGCCCAGCTATACGAACTGCTTGAAAAACTGGGCCTGTCCCTGACCAGCCTTGGCTAGAAGCCACACCATCATTGTGACTTAGGATGCCTGACAGGGCCAAATGCGGCTTATAAATCCCCATGGCACTATAGAAAGAGCCTCCGGCGCAAAACACCATAAGGGCCGGCGGCAAAAAATTAATTGTCGCGGCTTTTGCTCCGGGCACTTCCTCGACAGTGGTGAAAAAATACACTAGAGTGGGAACAGATATTTTATATAACAGTGGAGTGATTCAGATAAAATTTTATATAATGCCAGCAAAATGAAAAAGATGCGGGGGCTGCCCATACATCAAAATCAGCCATGCAGCCCCGCCCTGCTTCATTTAAATAAATAAACGGTACATCAAGGAGGCCGTATGCGATTCAGTTTTGACAAGGCCGCCTGCCAGAATACACGCCGGGCGCTAGGCAAGGAATGGCTGCTGACAAATGGACGCGGCGACTACTCGTCCAGCAGCATCATTTATTGCAACACGCGCAAGTACCACGGTTTGCTTGTGGCATCCACGCCAGACGGGCGCGCGGTGCTGCTGTCTACCATTGAAGAATCTGTATTTGGCGGTGGCAAGGAATTTTTCATTTCAACACGCCAGCATCCGGGACAGCTCTATCCCGAAGGGCATCACTACCTGGAGAGCTTTCGCCTTGACCCGTGGCCACAGTTCACATATCGCGTTGGTGATGTGCGTATAAAAAGGGAAGTGCTTCTTGTCAATGGCGTCACACGCCTGCTCATCCGCTGGACCATTGAAGGGCCGGACCGTTCCGGGCACGGTCGCATTCCCTCACTCTCCCTGCGATTAAAGCCGCTTCTGGCCTACAGGGGATTTCATCAGCTCACCCATGCAAATGACGCAATCCGCCCGCAAGCCTACTCGGCTCCGGGCGGTTTTGGCATCAGCCCCTATGAGGGCATGCCCCCCCTTTATTTCCAGACCGGCAGCGCGCATACATTTGTGCCACGCCCGGACTGGTACAGGGATGCCGTATATTTTCAGGAAAGGGACAGGGGTTTTGATTTCAAGGAAGACCTCTTCCAGCCTGGCATCATTGACATACCCTTCCCGCCTCTGCCCGATGGCGGCTCCATATATCTTGCCGTGGGCACGGAGGAACTTCCTACGGCTGGCGATGAGTTTGCCAGGATATGGGAGGCCGAGGCCGCGCCACGGCTTGAAAGGCATGCCAGGATTGATGGCCTGATTGGCCATCTGGAAAAAAAGGGCGAGCAGTTCTGCGTGCGCAACCCGAGGGGAGAGGCGCAGGTCATAGCCGGCTACCACTGGTTTGACGCCTGGGGCAGGGACACCCTCATCGCCCTGCCTGGCCTGGCCTTCTACGGCGGCCGCACCGAGTTTGGCCTGGACGTGCTCAAGCAGGCGGCAGCCAGCATGCGCAACGGTCTTATTCCAAACATGTTTGGCACCCATGACCGCCACTCCTACAATTCCGCCGACGCCTCATTGTGGTACGCCTTTGCAGTGCAATGCTATCTCAGGGAGAACCCCGGCGATTACGAATGGGTGCGCGAAAATGCCTGGCATGCGCTGAAAGAGATAATACTCGGCTACAGGCGCGGACCTGGCATGGACATCTACATAGACGATTCCGGCCTGCTCCATGCAGGGAACAGCCATACACAGCTGACCTGGATGGATGCCAACTGCAATGGCCAGCCGGTGACGCCGCGCCATGGCTGCCCTGTGGAACTCAATGCCCTGTGGTACAACACCATGGCTTTTGTGGATCATCTTGCCCGCAAGTTTGGTGAAAAGGACTGGGAATGCACGGCAGAGCTTAAAAAGTTCAGGCAGACATTCTTTGAGCACTTCTGGGTGGCCCGCGATGGCGGCTATCTCGGTGATGTCTGGCGCGATGGCATGCTCGATCAGAGCATTCGCCCCAATCAGATGCTGGCTGCATCGCTACCCTATCCGGTTCTGGACGAGCAGCACAGGCCGAATGTGATGGAATGCGTGCGCAAGAATCTCCTGACGCCATATGGCCTCCGCACACTTGCGCCATCGGACCCCGCCTACCGGGGCAGATACGAGGGCAGCCCGGAGGCCAGGGATTCCGCATATCATCAGGGCACCATCTGGCCCTGGCTGCTTGGCCAGTATACTGATGGCCTGATGCGGGTGGTCTGGGATTCCGCAGAGGCTGCCAGGAAGCTGCTGGCCCGTGTCACGCCACTTTTCACCATTCATCTTACCGATGCCGGCCTTGGCAGCATATCCGAGATTTTTGACGCCTCGCCGCCGGTGCGTCCCAATGGCACCATCGCCCAGGCCTGGAGTGTGGCGGAATGCCTGAGGATGCTCATAACCCTGAAAAGGGCGGCTCCCGATGTATACAATACATGGGAACACGAAGTGAGCCACATGCTCGCAAATCCCATATCCGGTGACACAGCGGGCGTATGCAGGGTTGAAATGCCGCTTGAGGATGAAACCCCGGGCGAAACCAGCGCAAAATCCGGCCGCAGCTAAAAGGGAGATGTCCATATGCGCATACTGATGTTTGGCTGGGAATTTCCGCCGCATATCAGCGGTGGTCTGGGAACAGCCTGTTACGGAATGACCAAGGCCCTCGCGGAGCGTGGGGCTGAAGTCTGTTTTGTGCTCCCCCGCGTAAACGAGGGTGGTGACGAAAATAATTTTCTGCGTCTGGAATCCGCATCCGGCACGCCCATAACCAGGAGAATTCAGGAAAGGATGGACTGGGCGGGAGACGAGATCTGGCGCTCCAATGTCCAGTTCATGAGCATCCAGAGCCCCCTGATGCCCTACATGACTCCGGAAAGCTACATGCAGACCCTGCGCAACCTTTCCAGGCACGAGACACCAGGCGGCGAAAGCACCGTGGATGCTGGAGAAAATACATTCACCTGGAAGCTGAAAGGCGGTTATGGCCCGGATCTGATGCAGGAGGTCTACCGTTTTGCCAGACTTGGCGGCGCCATAGCCCTAAGGGAGAATTTCGATGTCATCCACGCTCATGACTGGATGACCTATCCGGCAGGAATGATCGCCAAGGCCCTGACCGGAAAACCTCTGATCGTGCATATCCATGCCACCGAATATGACCGCAGCGGTGAAAATATCAACCAGGTGGTCGCGGGCATAGAAAGGGCCGGGCTGCTGGCCGCCGATCTTGTGGTGGCTGTGAGCCAGCTTACCCGGAAGATCGTCATTGAGCGCTATGGCGTACCTCCTGAAAAGGTCAAGGTGGTCTACAATGCCGTCATGCGCTCTGATGTGCAGCATCATTATGAAATTCCTCCGCGCATCAGGCATGAGAAAAGAGTGCTTTTCCTTGGCCGCATCACCTTCCAGAAAGGACCGGAATATTTCATGGAGGCGGCCAGGCTTGTGCTGCAGAAGATCCCCAATGTGCGCTTCTTCATGGCAGGCACCGGCGACATGCTGCCTCAGCTTGTGCGCCGCGCGGGCCAGCTGCGCATAGGCGATCGTTTCCATTTTGCCGGCTTTCTGCGTGGCACTCAGGTGGATCGCATGTTTGCCCTCTCCGATCTGTATGTAATGCCTTCCGTCTCCGAGCCCTTTGGCATCACACCTCTCGAGGCCATGCTATACGATGTGCCTGTTCTGCTATCCCGCCAGTCCGGCGTATCCGAAATCCTCGAACATGCCCTCAAGGCCGACTTCTGGGACACAAGGGACATGGCCGACAAAATTTGCGCGGTTCTGACCTATCCGGCGCTTGCCAAGGAGCTGGTGAAAAATTGCCGCGAAGAAATGAAATCCATCCGCTGGGTAAACGCCGCGGATCAACTTTTACAACTTTACAGTAACGTTACAGGGGGCAACTGATGCCAGCTCTTTGCCTTTGCTATGAAGTGCATGAGCCGTATACATTACGGCACTACACTGTTTTTGACATGGGGCAGAATTCCATCTACGAAAATGACGATCGCAACTGCGACATTCTGCTCCACACGGCCCGCACCTGCTATCTGCCAATGAATGATCTTCTGTTGAAGCTCATCCGGCGTTATGGCAAGGATTTCAGACTTACATTCTGCATCTCTGGCACGGCGCTGGATCAGTTTGAGCAATATGCGCCGGAGGTTCTGGAGAGCTTCCAGGCGCTGGCCGAAACCGGCAATGTTGAATTTGCGGCAGAAACCGCTCCTCATTCCCTGGCCTTTCTCTACTCCCGAGAGGAGTTCATTCGCCAGACAGAGGAACATGCCAGGCGCGTGAAAAAGCTTTTTGGCAAAAAACCCACAACCTACCGCAATGCCGAGCTGGTTTACAACAATGACATGGCCACCTGCCTCGGCGAAATCGGCTTCAAAACAGTGCTTGCGGAAGGCGCCGAACATGTGCTCGGCTGGCGCAGCTCCAACTATGTCTATACACCCATGAATGAGCCGCAAATGCGCCTGCTGATGCGCAATGTGCCTCTTTCCACAGACATAGGCCGGAGATTCTGCGATCAGTCTTGGGACCAGTGGCCGCTTACGGCTGAAAAGTATGCTTCGTGGATTCATGGCATGGTCGATGCCGAAGTAATCAACATCTTCAATGATTATCATGTGTTCGGATATCGCAATCCCGCATCCAGCGGCATATTCAACTTCATGGAGGCATTGCCTGGAGCAATCCTGGCAAATCCCAACTTCCATTTTGCCACATGCGCCGAAATAGCCAAAAAGATTCCGCCAGTGGCGGAAATTGACGTGCCCCAGTTCATGTCCTGGGATGATGCCGGCCGCGACCTCAATGCGTGGCTTGGCAATGATATGCAAAAGGACGCCATTCATGCCCTTTACAAGCTTACGGATCGCGTTCGCGCCATTGATTCACCCATCCTGAAGAGGGACTTTGAGCGCTTGCAGACCGCGGATCACTTCCATAACATGTCCACCAAGTGGTTTACCGTGTTCTCGCCAGATCGTCCCAACCCCTTCCCCGGCCCCTATGATGCCTATATAGCATATATGAATGTGCTGGCGGATTTTGAAATGAGGGTGACCGCCGCAGAGGCGGAAATGGGCATCCAGGAAGACAAGGCAAGCAAAGAGGAGCATGAACGGGAAACCCATAAAAGAACAAAGGCCCATGAAGGTGAACCCAGAACCACAAGAAAGAAAGCTGCCGCACGTCCTCGCGCAACTCGCAAAACAACCGAAAATAAGGCATAGTTGCCATCTGGCAGACATGACATGTGCATGTCTGCCAGATGGATGTATATTTATGGATGCCGGGGGGCATGGCTGGCGCGATAGCGCCAGCATGTGATCAAGTGTTTTTCAGGGATTATGTTCCTGTCCACAAGGTAATAAAGGAGAGATTATGGAGTTCAACAATGTCCCGGTGACGCTGTTTGAAGTCAGCTGGGAGGTCTGCAATAAGGTTGGGGGGATTTATTCCGTTGTCAGCAGCAAGGCGCTGCAGGCAGTGGATACCTTCGGGGAGGATTATTTCCTTCTTGGCCCTTCCCTGCAGCACAATGCCGGATTTGAGGAAACAGACGAGCACATATGGGACTCCGTGCGCGTCGCCCTTGGTGCGAAGGATTTGAAATGCCGCCTGGGCCGGTGGAAGATTCCCGGTCGTCCCAAAGCCATTCTGGTGGATTTTTCCCAACGTTATGGCAGCAACCAGCTTCTCTATGAGCTGTGGAAAAGCTATGGCGTTGATTCACTTTCCGGCGGCTGGGATTATATTGAGCCCGTGATGTTCGCCACTGCCTGCGGCGAAGTCATCTCCGCCATATATGAATGCCTTGTGCAACCGGTCAATGGCCGGGCTGTGGCCCTTTTCCACGAGTGGATGTGTGGCGCCGGGCTGCTCTCCGTCAAAAAGAACACCCCTGGCATAGGCACAGTATTCACAACCCATGCAACCATGCTGGGCCGCTCCCTGGCCAGCACCGGCAGAGACATCTACTCCAATCTGCGCGGCATCAATCCCGCCCAGGAAGCCGCCACCCAGAATATAACGGCCAAATGGTCCATGGAAAGCGCATCCGCACGTGAATCCGATGCCTTCACCACAGTTAGCCAGATAACCGGGGAGGAGTCCACAGTTCTGCTTGGCCGTTCCCCTGATGTCATTACTGTCAATGGCCTGGATATGCGCGTTATTCCCGATTACTCCGAAAACCGGGAGGTGCCGGAGAAGCATCGCGCAAAGGTTATTGAGGCAGCCAGCCGCTTCTTGCGCTGCAATATGGAAAAAAACACGCGAATTCTGGCCATCTCCGGCCGTTATGAAATGCACAACAAGGGCATTGACGTATTTTTGGAGGCAATGTCCCGCGTTGACAAACAGCTTGCCGGTTCTGCCGAAAATACAACAATTCTTGTGCTGTGCCTGGTCATGGGCGGCCATACTGGCATCAATCCGGCTGCAATCTCCGGCGACCCAAATGCCACAGACAATGGCCAGCCATTCATATGCACCCATTATGCATGGAATGCGCCACAGGACCCGATCATCAACATGTGCAGGCGCCTTGGCCTCAACAACCAGCAGGGCTCCCGCGTAAAGGTCATTTTCAATCCGGCCATGCTGGATGGCAATGATGGCTTCTTCAATATGCCATATGAGGACATCATCTCGGCCTGCGATTTTGGCTTCTTTCCATCCTGGTATGAGCCATGGGGCTATACGCCGCAGGAATGCGCAGCTTGGGCTGTGCCCACCCTTACAACGGATCTTTCCGGTTTCGGCATGTGGGCAAGGGATGCGCAAAAGAACATGCCGCTGCCGGCCGGGGTGGCTGTCATGCCGCGCAGAGGCATGAATTATGAGCAGACAGTTGAGGCGCTCAAGGATTATATCTACAAGGATGTGCTCTTCACGGATGAGATCATGAGCGGCCTGCGCAAGAAAGCCAGGGACGTGGCCGAACTCACCTCCTGGAGCAACTTTTTTGCCAACTATCTCGAGGCCTTCCGCATTGCCCTGGAGAAGGCAGCCCTGCGCACGGAACAGGGCAATGAAGCAAGGGAGGGGATGAACCGAGTTCTGGCTGCATCCTCATCCGTCACGCCTTTCCTCAGGCCCATCCTGGCTGTGGCTGAACTGCCGCCTTCATTGAGCCGCCTGCGTGAGTTGGCCTATAATCTATGGTGGTGCTGGCAGGACAAGGCCAAAGCGCTATTCATGACCCTTAACCCGGATCTGTGGGCAAAATGCCACAATCCAATTCAGATGCTTGGACAGGCCGATTCCGAACGCATGGAAAAACTTGTGGCCAATGAAGGCTACATGAGCCTGTATAATGAGGTGATGGCCGAATTTGATGCCTATATGGCCACTCCTCTGAAGGCCATGAGCGAGGACCTCACGCCAGAGCATCCTGTAGCCTATTTTTCAACCGAATATGGAATCACAGAATCCGTGCCCATTTATTCCGGCGGCCTTGGCGTTCTTTCAGGTGACCATCTCAAATCTGCCTCCGATCTGGCAGTGCCCCTGATTGGCATTGGCATGTTGTACAAGCAGGGATACTTCAAACAGGAAATTGATGAGAACGGGCGCCAGGTGGCTGTGTATCCCATCAACAACTTCTCCCAGCTGCCGGTGACACAGGTCACAAACAGTGACAATGAGCCATTGGAAGTTCAGATCGAGCTGCCTGGCCGCATTGTTTATGTGCGCGTATGGCAGATGAAAATTGGCCGTGTCACCCTGTATCTTATGGATACCGACATCTCGCGCAACAGCGAGGAGGACCGCAAGATATCGGATCGCCTCTATGAGGCCAACCGCGAGACAAGGCTGCTGCAGGAAATAGTGCTTGGCATAGGTGGCGTGCGCATGATTCGCGCCCTTGGCATCGATGCCAGTGTTTATCACATGAATGAAGGCCATTCCGCATTTCTGGTGCTGGAGCGGCTGCAGGAATGCGTGCGCGGTGGCATGAGCTTTGAAGAGGCCCGCATCCGTGTGCGATCCAGTACTGTCTTCACCACCCATACACCAGTGCCTGCAGGTAACGAGGCCTTTGCCGTTGACCTGATGACAAGATATTTCGCCAACTATCCCCAGACCATTGGCCTGGACATGAACCAGTTCATTCAGCTGGGCCAGATTGAGGGCGGCAATATCCACAACTTTGAAATGACCGTGCTGGCTCTCAATTTCTCCTCCTTTGCCAATGGTGTGAGCCGCCTGCATGGCGAAGTCTCAAGGCATATGTGGAACAGACTCTGGAAGAGCGTGCCACTGGCCGAAACCCCCATTACATATGTAACCAATGGCGTCCACACGCCCTCCTATGTTGGCCAGCAGATGAATGAGCTCCTGACCCAGTATCTGGGCAAGGACTGGCTGCAGGCCCAGCCGGATTCCCCCATATGGGAGAATGTGGACAAGATTCCGGATGATATATACTGGAGCGCGCGCATGACACAGAAAGAGGAGCTGCTGGATGCCTTGCGAGCCTCTATTCCTGGTTTTGTGCAAAAGTATCATCTAGGCCGCGCCGAGCGTTTCAAAATGGAGGGCATGTTAAGACCGGATACCCTGTTCATCGGCTTTGCCCGCAGGTTTGCCCCATACAAACGCGCTACCCTGCTCTTTGCCGACCCCGACAGGCTTGCGCGTATTCTTAACAATCCAGACCGGCCAGTGGCCTTTGTCTTTGCAGGCAAATCGCACCCGGCCGACGAGGCAGGCATCAATATTCTCCAGGAAGTAATCCGCATGGCGCGGGATCCCCGCTTCATCGGCAAGATCTTCTTTATGGAAAATTACAGTCTTGCAGTTTCCCGTCTCCTCTCCCAGGGCTGCGATGTCTGGTTGAACACGCCGCGCAGGCCGCATGAGGCATCTGGCACAAGCGGCATGAAGCTGCCGGTAAATGGCGGCATAAACTTTAGCATTTCCGATGGCTGGTGGTGCGAAGGCTATAATCGCCAGAACGGCTGGACAATCGGGCCTGTGGTAACCCTTGAATTGCCAACCGATGACCAGAACGATTATGCGGATGCCGAGGATCTCTACACATTGCTAGAAAACGCCGTCCTGCCGCTATACCACGAGGTAAATGCCCAGGGACTGCCAAGCAACTGGGTGGCAATGTCCAAGCGCTCCCTCAAGAGTCTCACAGCCATGTATAGCAGCAATCGCATGGTGACAGACTATGTGCGGCTGGCCTATACACCGGCAGCGGAACGCAAGGAAGTTCTCAAGGCAAATGACTGGGCTCTCTGCCGCGACATTGCAGTCTGGGAAAAGAATCTGCCTGCTCGCTTTGGCACAATCAAGCTGGAGGAGATCATACTCACAGGCGCGGATGGCACCACAATGCTTTGCGGTGAGCCTCTCAATGTGCGTCTGCATATGCATCTGGGTGAAATGAAGCCGGATGAAGTGCTTGTCCAGCTGGTAATTGGCAGGACTTTTGCCAATGGCAATTTCCGCGATCGGCCCGATACCTTGAGGCTTGAGCCACGTTCCACCAATGAAGGCGATGACGGCATGTATTATTCGGCCACATATATCCCCAAGCGCAATGGTCCATACCGTTATGGCATTCGCGTTATGCCGGTTCACAAGGGTCTGAGCAATCCTCTGGATACCGGTCTGGTGATATGGGGATAAACCCGCATTGCAGACTGCTCGTGCATATAAAAGCATTGGGAATTGAGCCAGTCAAAATCCATGGAAGAGTTACCATTTGTAAATGGAAAACTTCTCCACAAAGTTCTGGATCGGTTGCCTAAATGGGAACATATGCAAAAAGGGCTCTGATTAGTATGGCGTGTGGTGGCTGAAAGAGGCCATAGCCAACGGGCCCGGGCACGATTTGCAGGAAAATACTTTAGGGTAAAATACAAACCGGAGCGCAGAATTTGCATGGCAGATTCCGCGCTCCTTTATTTTTACACTATAGGGCTCTTGCCATTGCTAATGTCGCTTCCTGCGACACCAGTTTGAAACTTGTAAAGACATAAACGCAAAAATAAAGGCAGGCTAGATGGAAAAGATAACACCCCCAGAGCTTAATGCGCCATGCATAAGTCTCATAGGCATGGCCGGGGCTGGCAAATCAACCATTGCCGGGCGCCTCTCAGCCGCCATGGGCTGGGCATGCATGGATACAGACAAGCTGATAGAGGCTCTTTATGCCGCAAGACTTCAGGATATAACCGATATTCTGGGCAAGGAGGCTTTTTTGGATGTGGAATGCGCCATGATCTGCACCATACGCGCATCGCGCTGTATCATTGCCACAGGCGGGAGTGTGGTATATCGCCCACAGGCAGTGCGCCATCTCGCCAGTCTTGGCCCAGTGGTACACCTAAATCTTTCTCTGGAAAAGGTCATGGAACGCATTGCGATGAATCCCGAGAGAGGGCTTGCCATTGCGCCAGGGCAAACCATTGCCGACATTTACGCGGAGCGACAGACATTGTACAGGGAAGCAGCAAATATTGAATGCGATTCTGGCAATAATAATCCGGATGAGTGCGTAAGGCTTATTCTGTCAGCTTTAAAAAAGAATAAACATCTGAATTTTGCATAAAATTATCCCTGCGGCAAAGCTCGCCACGCCGCAGGGATAATTTAAAAGCGAACATGCTATATTGGACTAATCCTGCCACGCTGTGCCATCATAGCGAATAAGCTCATTGAGGTTGCGGGTGCGAACCTGCTTGCATGGTGCTGCCAGGGCTGCCTCCTTGGTGGCCCCACGGCATTCCATTATTCTTTCCTGATAACGGATAAAGCCAACATACTGCCCCTTTGATCCGGGACGCAGTTCTGTGCTGACATGATTTGGGTCAACAGAGATATAGGAAGCAACCCATTCGCTGCCAACCTTTTTGACTTCCTTGTTTTTTATATTGGGCAAAAGGGTGCGTGATGACTGTGCTGCCAGCTTGTGACCCATCTTATCAAGCTCGGCCTTGATCTGGGCTTCTGTCTTTGCCCCTTTCTTGGCTGGCGCAGACTTTTTGGCGGCAGCTTTTTTGGCTGAAGTCTTTGCCTCAGGTTTCTGAGCTGGGGCTGGTTCTGGCTCTACGGCCTGTGGTTCCGTCACCTCCGTCTGGGTGGTTTGGGCTGTTGTTTCACTATCGTCCCCAAAGCCCAGCCATGCGCAACCATTGCCCATGAGTCCAAGAAATGCGATCAACGCAATCAATTTTCGCATCATTCTTCTCCTTTTGAAAAACCGGTTTGCCGGAATTTTAATGACCATGGCAAGTATCTGTTGAAATTGTCCCAATTTCAACCCTACGCCCTGGCGCTTTACAGCAAAACGCGGTTTTGCTGTTCATTACTGTGAGTTGTCAATGAAATTGCCTACTCACACTAGTGTCGCGTCAAGCGACAATAGTCGCAAACCCGATCAGGGATTGCGCGCCGCCAGCGGCGGCGTGAGCAAAGCAAAAACCACGTTTTTTGCTTTGCGTTTTTCAAACTTTTGCGCAGCAAAAATTTGACCGCGCACTGGTCCAGTGAATCATTTTGCGCTTAAACTTGCACTGCCATCAATTAGCCTGAAAAGCGTGATTTTCAGGTTCATTCGTATTGTTGCCCACTTGCGTAACCCCGCAGCAAAAACGTCAATGCGGAGCAGCCTTTATAGATGAAGCCGCACTCAGCTTATCGAGTCCGCAGGAGCAATTTTTATCAACTGCTCCGGATCACTTTTTATCATGCTGTATATGGCCGAATAATGCGCAAATGGCATTTGCTGGCCGTGAGAAAACACATTAACCTTTACAGGCAATAATTACAATTGTCATTTGGCGGCTTAAATGAAAAACCGGGCGCCTCAAGGCGCCCGGTTTTTCATTGTTGCAAATTTACAGTTTAGTCAAATGTGATCTCAACGCGGCGGTTCATGTAGCGGCCTTCTTCGGTATGGTTGTCATACTTGAAGGACTTGCCACGGCCAATGGCTGTCATGCGGCTGGCAGGAATGCCCTGCTTCTCAAGATACTTCTTGACGGCATTGGCACGATTCTGGGAAAGAACCATGTTGTAGGCATCAGAGCCAATGTAGTCTGTCCAGCCAGTGAGCACCACATGCTTGTTGGGATTGGCCTTGATCAGTGTGGCGGCCTCGTCCAGAATACCCTGGGCCTTGCTGTCCAGAGCATAGGAGTCAAAGGCGAAATGCACGCCGCGCAGAACTATGACGTCTTCGTCCTTGCAGAACACTGCAAGCACAAAACGCTCAACGGCGGCGTCACTGGTGGCCAGCTCTTCGCCACGAACCACGATGGTGTCGGGATTAAGGGCGGCCAGTTCCTTGATTATGGCTTCACCCTTAGCATTGTCGGCAAGAGAAACAATATGGATGGTCAGGTCGCGCTGATTGGCATACAGCTGACGGGCAACGTCAACCACATTTACGCCACGGTTGTTGTCGCCATCTGTGACCAGGATGATGGCGGAAGGGGTCTGCATGCTGGAGATGAAAGGCTCATACTTCTGCAGGCCAGTGCCCATGCCGGTCATGCGGCCAAAAATCTGGAAGCCGCTCTTCAGCTTGTCAATGCCGGCGCTCATGGCAGCGCGGTCCCATGGGCCCTGGGGAATGATGACGCCATTGGGGGTAATGGTGTGCAGGCCACCATTGTAGTCAAGGGCCGGAATGGCCGAATTGATGCGCTGCAGCACATTCTTGGCCACGATGACCTTGTCCTGCTTCAGTTGCTTATTCTGCATCATCATGGAGCCGGAATAGTCCACGACAAAGTCAAAGCTGTTGATCTTCTTGCTGCAGTTGGGAGCAGCCGCTGAAGCCGCGACTGCGAAACTGAGCACGAATGCCGCCGCAAGGGCGAGGTAACGCAGAGATTTCATAATGCCTCCCGGAAACGTTGTTGTGTCTTGTAGCAATAATCGTCTGCCCACCGTAACGGGCATTTAACAATTCGGCTGCCTTGTTTGAGCAGCGCAGCCGTAACTGGTTTTTCAATAACTATCTTTAAGAAAAATCGCAAGACATATCTCCATAACATTCCAGATTTTTATCAACTTCTTTTTGCGCAACTGTGTTATTGTATAATTTTTTTACAGTGTTTGGAGCGCCTGTCTATTTTTTTTGCCACTTTTAATAGACATGAGCATTGAAGTTGAAAAAAATCATTGCCTCAGACGCCAATTTTGAAATAACATTTCAGGACATGCGTCCCTTGTAATAATATTGCAAAGACTATACCGCTCGCCCTGCGATTTTAGCTGCCAGCTCCCTTGTGCCCGGCTGCTCCTTCCATTTTTCATACAGCTCTCGCCAGGTTTTAAAATCCATGAATCCCCTGTCCAGCTGCGATTCATGGAGCTGCTCCCAGGCATTGAACAAATGCAGCTCCAATTGGAAGGTCGAGCTGGAAAAAACGCTCTCCGCCATGCCTTTGGGGAGAGTCCTGTTATCAAGGTTATTGAGCACATGCATAAGCACGGCGCGCCTTGAGGTTTCAAAATCAACATCCCTGCCATTCATTGCCTCCGCCAAAGGCAAAAGATCCGGATAATCCGCCGCGATCTTTTCCATACCTCCGGCAGGCACCTCTATGCGCAGGGCCGGATGCCCGTTGGCATCTTTTTGTGAATCAGCCCTATCTTCGCGTATAAAATAAAAACGCAACCAGTTCTCAAACATCACAACCTCAAAAATACTGGCTACGCCATTACGAAAGTCTTCCTGTTCAACCGGCATTGAATACTTCTCCCCTTAAAAAGTCATGGCGATTATAACATGTAGAAATTGTCCCAATTTCAACCTTATGACCTGGAGCTTCACAGCAAAACGCGGTTTTGCTGTGGCCCGTGGCCTGCCCGCACGCTTTCGCGGTCTGGGGCTTATAGTTTGGGCAAGAACTTGCAACCTGCTCCCCGCATTTATAGCAGTTTGCCTTTGACAGCGCCACAGGGACATATGGCATGCTGCGCCTGAAAATGCCGCTTAACGGCGCAGCAAGTCCGCCTTGCGGCATTTTCGCGGACTGATTTGCATGCAAATCCGGTATGGCATGTCTCTCATTTTCATGTGAAACACGCTATACCGGAGCAAATGCCGGCGCAACTCCCAACCCACCCTGAGTGCCGCCATGCAGTCATGTTTCTCTTGAATCGCCACAAGATAGAGGCTAGAATTGGGCATCTCCCGCTGGGCGGCAGATATATAATAAACCAACCTGGAGGTCAGCCATGGCGGAAGCGCCTGAAAAAAATCTGGCACTTGACATTGTCCGCATAACAGAGGCCGCGGCGCTGGCATCGGCCCGCTGGCTGGGACGCGGCAACAAGGAGGCCGGCGACGGCGCGGCAGTGGACGCCATGCGCATAGGCTTTGCCAGCCTTCACATAGATGGCACGGTGGTTATTGGCGAGGGAGAAAAGGATCACGCGCCAATGCTGTATAATGGTGAAAAACTGGGCCGCGGCGATGGCCCGGCCCTGGATGTGGCCGTGGATCCTGTGGAAGGCACAAACCTGCTGGCCTATGGACGCCCCAATGCCATATCCGTGGTGGCGGTAGCTCCTGGCGGCAGCATGTTCAGTCCTGGACCAAGCTACTACATGCAAAAGCTGGTTGTCTCCGCGCCAGCCAGGGATGTGGTCGACCTGGACGCGCCTGTGCGTGACAACCTTAATAATATATCACGTGCCCTTGGCAAGGATATCAGGGATCTTGTCGTTTTTGTGCTGGACAAGCCCCGCCACAAGCGCCTGATTGAGGAAATACGCGAGGCCGGAGCGCGCATTCAGCTGCAGACGGATGGCGATGTGGCCGGAGCTCTCATGGCTGTAGATCCCAGATCCGAAGTGGATGTCATGATGGGCACAGGGGGCACACCCGAGGGGGTGATCACGGCATGCGCCATCAAGGGGCTTGACGGCCAGATTCTCGCCAGGCTTGATCCCCAATCCTATGTGGAGAAGGAGGCCATAACAGAGGCCGGCATTGATCTGCGCGAGATTCTCACTGTCAACGACCTTGTCAAAAGTGACGACTGCTTTTTTGCAGCCACAGGCATCTCCGGAGGCGACTTTCTGCATGGCGTGCGCTACAGCGGCCAGCGCACCATCACCCACTCGATGGTGATACGCGGCAAGACCGGCACAATCCGCTATGTCGAATCGTTTCATAACATGGGCAAACTCTCAAAATTCAGCGCGGTGCAATATTGATTACATTCTGCAGGCGTTTGCTGGGCATCTGCATCCTGGCTTTTCCCCTGTTATTTCCTGTTGCCGGAGCCACGCGCGAAGCCGGCTGGGTGCCTGCGCCCCAGAATAGCCCAAGGCGCGATGTGGGCAAGGCCACTCCCCGGGTGCAGCCCAAAACCAGCGCCACAAAAAAACGCGCCCAGACAAGGCAGGCTGCCACAAAACCGGCGCCAGCCAAACCTGGCGCTACTGTCTATGACAATCAGCCCAATGTCACAGAACCGGAGCTCAATGAATTTGTCCTCCTGCTCCCGCAATTTCGCTCCTGGGCAAGAAAAAACAGGGAGGAGGCGCACCCGGTGCTCAAACAGGGCAAGCCGGACTTTCAATTTTCCGAGAGTGCCGCAAAATGGGTGCGCGAGCACAATTTTGACCCGGCCCGTTTTTTTTGCATCATGGGCAAAATGGCAGCTGGCCTGGTTATAGTTGAAGAGGGCAATGATTTAAAGGGAACAAGACCCCCTGACATGCCGGAAGTGACAGGCCCGGAGCTTGAACTGGTGCGTAGACATCTTGGGGAGCTGCTCGCGGCCGGGGGGCCTCCGCAGCCAATACGTTAAAACTGGCGAATTATTTGCGAAACATGTGCTGAAAGCTGCCATCATACAGACAGGATCTGGATGGCAGCTTTCCTTGCCCTGGCAGCACTATAAAAACAGTCTGGCGCTCAATGGCATTTTCCAGCACGCAATCCCGCAGCCCAGCCACACTTGTCCAGACAAGTTTTTCATCTGGCCAGCCCACCCGGCTGGCACATAAAACCGGTGTTTCCGGCGCAAGGGCGCCTGCAAGCTGTTGCTGGATTTCAGCGGCATGCCCTGCCGAGAGATACAGGGCCATGGCCGCGCCATGTCTGGCAAAGTCTTCTATTGTCTGCCCAGGTGGCACTGGTGTGCGTCCTGCGGCGCGGGTGATGACCAGGCTCTGGCAAATTCCTGGCATGGTAAAACTTATGCCCGCAGCGGCTGCGGCAGCGCTTGCGGCTGTGACACCGGGAATAATGCGCCAGCTGATGCCGGCCTTGTCCAGCAGACGGATCTGTTCGGCTATTGCTCCATACAGGACCGGGTCGCCGGTATGCACACGGGCCACAATGCCACCCTTCCCCGCCACCGAAAGCATCAGGGCATGGGTCTCCTCCAGGGTAAGCGCGGAGGAATCCACAATGAGCGCATCCCGTCTGGCGCAGGCGAGAATTTCCCTGGGCACAAGAGACCCCGCGTACAGGTCCAGATCCGCTTTCTCTATGATTTTCCGCCCCGCTATTGTCAGCAGGTCGGGATCTCCAGGTCCGGCCCCAACAAAGAACACACAACCGCTGTCATCTGTCATGCGAGTATATTTTCCGCAACATGCATACAAATTTTATGGTTTGTGGGCTGCCAGGAGAAAAACCGGATTAAGCGGCGACAGGCGCTCTCCATGACCAAGGCTTTCCAAAGTGGATGCCTGGATTTGCAGCATTTCCATTGGCCAGCCAAGGTCTTCCAGAAATTTGCGGCAGATGCTGATGCTATCCAGTAATATGCAGCTTGCCACCAGCCGGCCACCGGGCGCAAGGGCAGATGCGCAATGGGCAAGCAATGCCTGCCCATCCGCGCCGGAGATGCCGCCGCCTATGAATATGCGCTGGGGTGTTTCAAGATGCTGCAGACAATCTGGCGCATGGCCAAGAACAATGGCGAGATTGACCGCGCCTTCTCGAGAGCGGTTGATCTGGATGTCAAAGGCCCGTTCAGGCTGCTCCTCTATGGCTATCACCTTGCCGGCATGGGCCAGGGAGCAGGCCTCGAGAGCCAGCAGGCCGGAGCCAGAGCCAACATCCCACACGGTATCCCTGGGATAGATGCGCAGCAATTCCAGGGCCGCGCCACGCACAGGCCTTTTGCTGCGGCAGCTGCCAAGCAGACCGTCATTATCGATGCCAGGGGCGGGATAGCGGCTTTTGGCGCGGGGATTGAGAATAACGGTGGAGAAGTCATCAAATATTGTATCCGCGCATTCTTCCAGCCCCATGCTTTTGACACTTTCCCCTTCTTTGCCCATTCTTTCAAAAACATGCACATCGAGGCAGTCCACTCCCCTATCAAGCAATACGCGCGCAAGCACATCGGGGCCGAACCTGGCGCTGGTCAGCACACATATGGGCTGCTCCCGGCCAACAGCCGAAAAGAGAGGAGCAAAATCCTCCCGCCCATGCAGAGAAAGGCAAAAAACATTATGCCATGGCAGGGACAGTCTGGCGCATGCCGCCTGAAGACAACTGATGGCGGGATGGATGCGAATGGCGGCAGGGTCCATATATCTGGCGAGACTGGCGCCAATGCCATAAAAGAGAGGATCGCCATCCGCCAGCACCACAACTCGCAACCCCTCGCGCCTCAAGCCAGCAAGACAGTCATAGATGGGCTCCAGGGGCGGCGTTAACGGAAGCACACGCCCGGCAAGCTCCGGGTCGTGCCGCAAGATTGCCAGTGTCGCTTTTGAGCCGCAGATAATATCTGCCTTGTGCAGCAATTTTTCCTGCTGAAGCAGAAGCCTCTCCAGTGCTGCCGGGTCATCGCAATCCATGCCAAGGATGTCAATGGGCCAGACATTTCCTGTCTGCATATTAAGGTAAACAGATTTGCCTTTATTCATCTGCTTGCCAACTCCCTGCCGTCGCTGTGGAAAAGATGTATTAATACCGGCCTGCCTGCAAATGCTCCAGCTTTTTCACTGGCCAGGGCTACCAAAGCATCCAGGGCTTTTTTCCCTTGTGGAGCCGCTAAAATCAGCTCGAGGGCAGCCCTTGCTGTGGGTGCCCGGGCGATTTGCTCCACTTGCGCAATGCCCTGGGCTGCGCATACATCGGCCAGCCAATGCATGTCTGGCAGGCCATGCATGGCATGGGTATTGCCAAGCCCCCTGGCAAGTTTCAGGAGCTTGCCAAAAAAACAGCCCCAGATGACTTGCGCAAAATTCTTTTGGCCTGCCCATTCCAGTGATTGAGCCACAAAATCGCCAGCCTGCACAAAGCAGGCTTCTGGCAGATGCGGATACAGACCCATGAGATAATACTCCGATCGCCTGCCTGTGCCCAGACACAGAATTCTCTGGCCGCTTGCCCAGGCCACATCGATCGCCTGCCTGGTGGCGTCCGCCCAGGCCTCATTGCTGAATGGCCGCACGATGCCATGGGTGCCAAGGATTGAGATGCCACCCATGATGCCAAGGCGCGCATTCAGAGTGTTTTTTGCGATTATTTCTCCGTCTGGCACACTCAGAACAAGGCAAAAAAACGGCTTTTGACCAGGTTCCAGCTTATGGATGCGTCTGTGCAGCCATGTCAGGGCAAACAGTATCTGCTGCCTGGGCACTGGGTTTATGGCCGCCTCGCCAACTTCAAGGCCAAGCCCTGGCAAAGTGACTGTGCCAATGCCGGAGGAGCCGTGAATCCTCACAAATTCAGGGGAGGATTCTTGTGTCCTTCTGAACAGGGATGCGCACACAATGGCCCCATTTGTGGCATCCGGATCATCGCCTCCGTCCTTGACTGCAGCCGCATGGGCCAGGGGTTGCCCATACTGTTCCGGACATTTGATCTCCCCCGCCGGCAGCTTTGCGCCCATATGTATCCCCACCGACCGCCAGGAACTGGCACAGGCCACGGGCTCGCCAAAAAATGGAGGCAGGGGTACGCGGACCCTGGCCGGAAGAATTCCGGTGACTGCCAGGCACATTGCGGCCATGGCCGCCGCCGTGGCAGTGGTGCCGGTGGTCAGGCCCTCCCGCAGGCCCCTCATTTAGGCATTCCAGCAGGCAAAGGGTCAAGCCAGAGACTGCCACTGGCGATCAGCCTGACACTACCGGCAATGGTAATGAGATTGTCCGCAAGCCTTGTGGCAAGGGTTTCTCCGCATGGCTGCCGTATGGAGAAGGCACCCCCACGGGAGGCCATGGCAAGAGCCAGGGCCAGTGTGGCGGAGCCGCAGGAGCTCTCGAGCATGGACGTTCCGGCTTCGGCCACATGCACAAAGGGGTGGATCTCCAGTTCGCCGCAATGTTCGCGCCACCAGACAATGCCGCTGGCTGGCATGTCTTCAAGTCCATGCTCCTGGCGCAGAATGGCAGCCAGGGCGGCCGTTCGCTCAGCATCGGGAAACTCCCGGCAAGGCAGCAGCAAATGGGCTATGCCTGGCAACCTGGCCAGGAGGCACTGCGCAAGATCGCCCTCAAGCGGCACAGGAGGCAATGGAAAGGACGCGGCCACATGCCAGTGGGGGCATGAACCTGACACGGCCAGCCGCACCGGATGCGGGAAACCGGAAACATGGATTTGATGGACCAACTTCCCTGTAGCGCCAGCAAGCAGGGCGCCAAAGGCCCTGCAGGCATTAACGCAAAATTCGCCTGCGGCCATGGTCAGACTGCGATCTGGCACATCAGCAAAGCCAGCCTGTTCGGCGTCCAGGCTGGCCAAAGCCTGGCGGCACAGGGACGCGCGCCCTGGCGGGGATTGCGGAGGTTTCCCAAGCAGAAACAGAGTGGTGTTGCCAGAAGGGCTGAATTTATAAAACTCGCAGACTGGCATGACAATTAATTGATAAATACGGAACGGAACTTTTGTCTGTGCTGCATGGCTAGTGCCGTGCCACGCAGAACAGTTGTCAGTGGCTCGCGATCCAGAAATACTTTGAGTCTTGTCTCACGGGCAAGATATTCGGGCAACCCATTCAGCAGGGAGCCGCCCCCGGCCAGAAGGATGCCATTGCGGCTTATATCCGCGGCCAGCTCCGGCGGGGTCTTTTCCAGGGCATGCAGGACAACATTGAGAATTGCGCCCAGGGCTTCGGAAATGGCCTCGCGCACATGCCCTTCCCCCACTGCCACCACCCTTGGCCGCCCCAGGACAATATCCTTGCCCGATACTTCAAGGGTGGGCGTGTCATTTTGCGGCAGGGCGGAACCCAGGAGAATCTTGACATTTTCAGCTGTGTTTTCGCCAACCTCCAGCCTGAACATCTCGCGCATATATCTTTGGACTGCATGATTCATTGCATCGCCAGCCACCCGGGCCGAGCAGGACACAGCCACGCCACCAAGGGAGATGACAGCCACCTCGCTTGTGCCGCCACCTATATCCAGCACCATGTTGCCCACTGGCTCATTAATCGGCAAATCCGCTCCCATGGCTGCTGCCATAGGCTCCTCCACAAGGGAGACTGCTCTTGCGCCGGCAAGCATGGCAGCATCAATAACCGCCTTTTTTTCCACCTGGGTTATGCCGCTGGGAATGCAGATGACCATTGCCGGTCTGGTTATGGAAAGCCCGGTTATTGTCTTGCGTATGAAATGGGAGATCATGGTTCTGGTGACATCAAAATCGGCAATGACGCCATCTTTCAAAGGTCTTATGGCGCGTATGCGATCCGGGGTCTTGCCAATATAGGAGCGGGCGTCCCTGCCAACGGCGAGCACACGACTGTTGCGGGCATCCAGGGCGACCACCGAAGGCTCATTGATCACCAGGCCATGCCGTGTGGTATAGAGCAGGGTGTTGGCAGTGCCAAGATCCATGGCAATATCTGTGCTGAAGATCCGCATAAAGCGTTTAAAAATGCGTTTCATTCGCCGCCGTCGTCCTCTTTGGATCGGAGCGGAGGCGCGGAGTCGGGATTGTAAACCCGTCCTCCATCATGCTCCAGGGTGGCCTTGGGCATATAAGAGTGAAGCCTGCTTTTAAAATAGAGATTTTCCAGAAACAGGCTCAGATGGTCAACAGCCTGGCGCACAAAACTGCGCAGGCTTTCATCAATCTGCCTGGGCTCCGTATTGGCAAGGCAGAGCACGCCGCGACAGGTCTTGTCCACCATCACAGGCAGGCATATGGCGGAGGGGAACTCAGGCATGTCGGGCACCTTGCCAAACAGGGCTGATGCCGGCGAGAGGCCTTCCTCAGCAAATACAGGCTGCTCATTGCGAAATACCCACCCCACAATCCCGCTGCCCTGGGGGATGCGCAGTTCCTGGCCATTGGCGAGCAAAAGCGGAGCGGATTCACTCTCCAGCGTGTAAAACTGGCCACCTTCACGCAAGGTGGCAAAGGCACAGTAGTCAAATTCCGTGGTTTCGGCCATGGTGCGCAAAAAATTTTTTAAAAAGGTCGGCCAGCGCCTGTATCTGAATCGCAAATCCTGGATGACACCAAGCTCTGCGAAATAGCGCGGTATCTCACCACTGAGATTCTCATGCGCCATACTCTGAAGGCTGGAAACGAGGCCGGCGAACATCTGCAGGATCTTGTGATCCTTCTCCGAAAAGGAATATTGCCTCTTGCTGTCCACGCACAGGGCGCCCCCTGTGGGCAGGGGAAACCCCATAAACGCCTTTATTCCCTCTTCGGCATCCGGCTCGTAATAGCCCAGGGTTCCCTCTCGGTGATCGAAATTGGGTATCAGCAAAGGTTTATGGTTATGCAGGATCCAGCCCACAAGGCCTTTGCCAGGCAGAATATAGACATCCTGCGGTATATTGTTGCCCAGGCTGAAGTGTGCGGCGAGGTAATGGCTTTCTCCCTGTTCATCAGGCAGAAAGAGTACTGCGGAGTATGCGTCAAACACGCTGCACACAATGCCCAGAACATGTTTTTCCAATGTTATGGCTTTCATTTATTTGGTGCTTTTTTGTAATGGAAATCATCCCGGTTGTGCAATTTTAGCAAAAGCCGGGATATGCTGCAATGCCTCTTAAGCGCAACACTTTGTCCGGACATGCGGGGGACTGGAAAATATTTAAAAAATATGCTATTTTTTTCAATGTCATCAAGCTCATGGCCATACCGAAATGATACCCTGGCAAAACATCTTCAGCAGCGCGAAAAAGGATACCGAAACGGTAGCCCTTGCCACCCTGAAAGAGCTCAAGCTCTTTCTCGATGGTGCGCATATTCGCCATTGCCTGGTGAAGCCATATCAGGAAAAGCCCAACTATCCGCTGGTGGAGGCCAGGGAGCTTTTGCCGTCTTTTGACAATGACATGTATGAATACCATGATCTCCCGGGATTCGCACTGGTAGCCTTTGGGCGCCAGATGGATCCTTTTTCGGAAATATTCCAGTATGACAAGCTGCACACCATAAGCGCGGCCAATGGCAACTACTGCCCACTTGAGAATCAGGTTATTGACCAGAACATACAGACCCTGGCCAGCCGGGTGCCCAAGCAGATGCAGGCGGAGCTGCGCAGCACCTTCTGCAATCATGACACCACGCTCCTGGACCATTATGAGGAGCTGCTGCCGTACCTGCTCAGCATGGACCGGGCACAGGTCATAGCCCTGGACACAGACAATCTTTTTCATCTGGCCGGCATTTTCGCCTCCTTTCCATCGGACATTGACAGCGAGCTCAAACGTTTTGGCATGCGCATAGGCAAATTCAGCAATGGCGATAGCGCCATGTATGAGCGCAATCGCATGTTTGTCTATCAATTTCTCATGGAGCTTTACGGATTTCCCATAGTCTCCGAGCGGCGCACATCCAGCGCCCTTTTTGCCCGCAAACTGCACAGGATTGGCGAGAACTTTCTTTTGCGGGTCATTGGCCAGAGCGACAGGACTCTCACCACATATATCTCGGATGGCGAAAACAGGCGTTATCCCCGCCTGGAAAAAATCGCCCTGGTGGCCATTGACAGGGACCAGGAAGAGGCGGCGGACATAATAGGCTCCAGGGGCTTTTTTCTGGACGAAAACCGCCGCGTGGTAATCATGCGCATCCGCTACAGGCAGCACCGCTATGATGCCGGCAATCTCCGGCAGGATCGGGCCCTCTCTGTAGCCAGCCAGGAGATCCTGCACCCACTCACCGGAGAAGCCCTGGGCGGCCTGAATATCATCAAGGATTCCAGCAACATGTTCCTGCGGCTCAATGATATAGTACGGGGTGAATATACTGGCCGCATTGTCTACAAGCGCACGGAAGTGGTGGAAAACACCGACACCGATGAAAAAAGACTGAAGTTTCTATATAGCTGGCTTGTGAAGCACCAGAGGCGAATGATCAGCTACAGTGATGATTTTTTCAACAATGTCAGCAAGGTTCTCTCCAGCTATCTTGATTCTCCCCAAAAAACGGCCGCCTTTGACAATCTGCGCGACCTTTACCAGGAGGTGCGGTCGCGCCTGAGCTACATTCGCCAGGCCAGACGTGTGCGCCTTTTGCAGGATATTGCCGGCCGGCAGCTGGGAGGCAAGCGCATATCATACAAGCAGATGACCAAAGAGGCTGTGCAGCTGCTTACGGAGCTGCAATTCGAAATCGTAAACTTTTTCCCCGATATTGTGGAAACAATAATAACCAATGTGCAGCATATTCTGCATGACTCCTATCTGCAGCGCACATACATCAATCAGCCGGAGGGAAGCCTGACCAGATCCGGCCAGGAGATCCGCAAAAACTACGGTCGCCTCGTTTCCCTGCTGGACGGCATCAAGGCCGTGCGCAAGGCCAGGCTGTCCAGCGAATGCAAGCCGGCCATGGAGGTTGTCGTGGCATGAGTTGCCATGCCTTTTATCTGCCGCCACAGGACTGGAGCCCGGAGCCGTGTCTGGACCGCGACGAGGCCGCCCATGCCCATGTGCTGCGCCTGAAAACTGGAGATTCCGTCCTGCTTATGGATGGTGTGGGGACTGTCGCGGAGTGCCAGATCATCCACATGCGCAAAAAAGAAACCCAGCTGAAAATTGTTTCTGAAAAAAAGTCACCCAGGCCTGCAGCCCAGGCCATAATGGCCATAGCCCTGAGCAAGGCAGTGCGCAGAAGTTTCTTCATGGAAAAGGCGGCAGAACTGGGTTGCTCTGAGATCTGGCTCTGGGATGCGGCCAGATCCCAGGGGCATCTCACACAGGCCATGGCCGATGCCTGCCGCGGCCAGCTTATTGCTGGCATGAAGCAAAGCCTCAACCCCTGGCTGCCAGAGCTTGCCCTTCTGCCGGCGGCTAGGGCAGTGGCCGAAAAGGCCGCAGATGCGGACTGGCGGGTGCTACCCTGGGAAAATCAGGACGGCATCCCCATGCTGACAGAAAACATGCTTGGTCGCGCGGGACGCACTGTCTATGTCATTGGGCCTGAGGGCGGCTTTACAGACACGGAAGCGCAATATCTGCTGGAAAACGGTTTTGCGCCTGTAAGCCTTGGCCGCAGGGTCTTGCGGTGCGAAACAGCGGCCACACTTTGCCTTGGGCTGCACTGGTGGGCATCCCAGCTGCCAGGGCGGCCGGATGGCAAAAATGGAAGCGATTGATGGAGCAGCCACTGGCGGAACGCCTGCGCCCCAATGATTTGAGCGCTTTCACAGGCCAGGAGAAAATCAGGCGCAAGCTTGCCCCGCTGCTTGCGGGCAAAAGGCTGCCCAGCATTCTCCTCTATGGGCCTCCAGGTTGCGGCAAGTCCACCCTGGCCATACTGCTTGCCAGCCAAAGTGGCAAAAAATTCATGCGCATCTCGGCGCCGGAGGCCGGCCTCACCCAGTTGCGGCATTCCCTGGGTTCAGTGGATGTGCTTGTGCTGGACGAGCTGCATCGTTTTTCAAAGGCGCAGCAGGATTTTTTTCTGCCCAGGCTGGAAAATGGAGAGCTGACGCTCATTGCCACCACAACGGAAAATCCGTCCTTCAGCGTGACACGGCAACTCCTGTCGCGAATGCATGTGCTGCGCCTGGACCCTCTTGGCAGAACTGAACTGCTGGAAATCGCCCGGCGAGGCATGGGCGAGCTGGGCTTCGATCTCGGCGAAGATGCACTTGAGCTGCTGATTGGCCGTTCCGGCGGCGATGCGCGTACCCTCCTCAATCTGCTGGAATACTGCGCCGCCCTGCCCCCCGAACAGCGCCTGGCCAAAAACCTGCGCAAAACACTGCCAGAAGCTCCGGCAAGACATGACAAAAATGGCGACAGCCACTACGAACTGGCCTCCGCCATGATAAAATCCATCCGGGGCAGCGATGTTGACGCCGCCATCTATTATCTCGCATGCCTGCTGGAGGGGGGGGAGGACCCACGATTTGTCTGTCGTCGCCTGATTCTCTCGGCATCCGAGGATGTGGGGCTGGCAGACCCACATGCGCTGCCCCTGGCTGTGGCTTGCCAGCAGGCTGTGGAGTTCGTTGGCATGCCGGAGGGTTTCATACCCCTGGCGGAGACAGTCACATATCTGGCGCTTGCCCGTAAAAGCAATTCCACCTATGCCGCCTATCTCAATGCGGCCAGGGAAATCCGCCAAAATGGCAAAAAGCCTCCCCCGGCGCATATTCTCAATGCCGCAACAGGGCTGCAGAAATCCTGGGGTTATGGCAAGGACTACAAATATCCGCATAATTATCCCGAATCCTGGGTGCGACAGGACTATCTGCCGCTGGAGCTTGGGGATAAAAAATTTTATAACCCCCGCAACAATGGCCAGGAGCCGGCATTGAGCGCCTGGTGGCGCAAATTGCCGCGTCCCAAAAAGGCAGACGATGAGACCTGAATTAATGCCCGGCAAAATCAGGGACAAGTTCGGCGCAGGGCCAAACTATGAAAGTCCCATGGCAAAGGCATCCCTGCCAGCAAGACTTTTACCATCCCTGACTTTTTACGCGAAACTTTTCAGCGGGCCGGTGGTATGGCTCTGCGCCCGCGCTGCCAGAGGTCAGTGTGATGACGCGGCCTGGATCCATTCCAGCGCCTGGTTTTGCGATGTTCTGGAATCCTGCGGCTGCAAAATCATTGTGGAGGGCATCGATCGGCTGCAGGCAGCACCCAAGCCTTGCGTGATTGCAGCCAACCACATGAGCACGCTGGAGACATTTCTGCTGCCTGCCCTTGTCCGTCCCTTTTGCCCTGTGACTTTTGTAGTAAAAAAAAGCCTCGTTGATATGCCCTTTTTCGGGCCCGTCATGCGCTCGCGCAATCCGGTTGTGGTGGAGCGCGTCAATCCCAGGGCAGATCTGCAGACAGTGCTTGAGGAAGGCGTAAAAAGACTGCATGATGGCATCTCTGTAATTGTATTTCCGCAGAGCACGCGCACCAGCAGTTTCTCGGCCGGGAAATTCAACAGCATTGCCGTAAAACTGGCCCGCCGCGCAAATGCCCCAATCCTGCCCCTGGCCCTCAAGACAGATGTCTGGGGGCAGGGCAAAAAAATTAAGGAACTGGGCAGATTCGCGCCCCGGCTGCCAGCGCGTTTCAAATTCGGCGAAGCCATCAGCATCAACGGCAATGGCAAGGCCGAAAATGCTGCCATTTGCGATTTTATTGCTTCTACCATCAGCGGCTGGCAGAAAACAGACGGAGTAAATTCATGAAAAATTTTTTCAGATATCTTGCCACTGTGCTGCTGGCGATGTTTCTGCCGCTGGCGGCTTCCTGCCATCATGCCCATGCTGCGCCATTTCGGGTACTGGCAACCACATTTCCCGTCTGGCTTTTCACAAGCAATGTCTGTACCGGCGCGAAGGATGTAAAGGTGGAGCTGCTGATTCCCGCAAATGCCGGCTGCCCCCACGATCTGGCGCTCCGCCCGGCCGATCTCAGAAAAATCGCCGCCGCCAGCGTGCTGGTCATCAATGGCGCCGGCCTTGAGGAGCATCTGCTGGAAAAAATGAAATCAGCCGCGCCAGGACTCGCCATTGTCGATGCCGGTCTTGGCATCACCCCCCTGCCTTCCGGCGACCATGATCACCCCAATGGCCATATATTCGCATCCCCGAAGATGGCCGCTCTGATGGTGGGCAACATAGCGGCTGGCCTTTCACTGCAAAACCCTGTAAATGAGTCCATTTTCTCGCTGAATGCCCAAAACTATGCCGGCGCCCTGGACGGCATCTCCCAAAAATTTGCCGAAACAGGCCTCAAGGCCAAGAACAAGAAGATTGCGCTGGAGCATGATGCCCTGGCCTATCTGGCTGCAAATGCCAGTCTTGAGGTTGTGGCAATTTTTGAGAGCAGCATGGCGGCAGCGCAGCTTAAAAAGCTGGAAGACAGACTGAAAACTGAAAAACCGGCCATGCTCGCTGGTGACAGCCAGTATCCCTCCAGGCTTCTTGAGACAATCTCGCAGGATACCGGCATTCCCTTTGGGCTGCTCAACACCTGCACAAACGGACCGGCGGATGCGCCCCTCGATTACTACCAGCAAAAAATGAACGAAAACCTGAAAATACTCGAGGCGCATCTTGGCCAGTAGCTGCCATGGCTGCGGCATAAATTTTGTAGGCCTTGGTGTGCGCGTCAATGGCCAGCAGATCCTGGAGGACATCAATGCCACTGTCCCCCCATGCAGCGCCACAGTTATAGTTGGCCCCAATGGCGCTGGCAAGACTACCCTGCTCCGCTGCCTGCTGGGAGAGATGCCCCATTGTGGCGAAATAAGATTTGTCAATGAAAATGGCGTGCCCATGCGCAAGCCGATCATTGGCTATGTGCCCCAGCAGTTGCAGGTTGATTCGCAGCTGCCCCTGCGGGTTTATGAATTTCTCACCCTGGGGCATGGGCTCCGCCCCTTATGGCTTGGCTGCTCCCGAAAGGCCAGGCAGGATGCGCAAGCACTACTCGAGCTTGTGGATGCCCGAAAACTGGAAAACAGAAACATGGGCGAGCTCTCCGGCGGCGAAATGCGGCGGGTGCTTCTGGCGGCTGCCCTGGGGCGCAAACCGGATATGCTGGTCCTGGATGAGGCCGAAGCCGGGGTTGACTATCGGGGCGAAAGGCTGTTCTGGCAACTGCTGGACAAGTCACGTCTGAATCTGGGTTTTACAGTGCTTATGGTCAGTCATAATCTGCCCCTGGCCGCGCATTATGCCACACATGTTCTGTGCATCAAAAAAAGACTGCTGGCAGAGGGAGCGCCCCGCCAGACCCTGACCGGCAAAAATCTGCTGGCGCTTTTCGGTTCGCCCATCCATCTTTACCCAAACCAGTGCGACGACCCGGGGCCGCCATGCCCGGATTGCGGCGCCCTTGGCAATCAACCCTATCAGGATGCCGCCCCCGACGGCCAGCCCCCCTGGAGTATCCAGAAGCCATGAGCATGGACATATCCGCCATATACAATGTCCTGGGCCTGTTGCCTGGTGAATGGCTGCAACCTCTTTTTATGCGCCAGGCCCTGCTTGGGCTCATATTGCTCGCACCCATGACAGCCATGCTCGGCATACATGTGCTCAATTTCCGCATGGCCTTTTTTTCGGATGCAGTGGGCCATTCCGCTTTTGCCGGCCTCGCCCTTGGGCTGATACTTGGCGCGCCGCCAACAGCCTCGGTGCTGGTTTTTGGCATTCTGGTTGGTCTGGCGATCATGATGGTGCAACGCAAAAGCGGGCTGTCATCTGATACGGCCATCGGCATAGTGTTCTCCGCTGTGGTAGCCTTTGGCCTGGCCGTGGTGAGCCGCCAGCCCTCTCTGGCCCGTGATGTGCAACAATTCCTCTATGGCGACATTCTCACCATAAGCCAGGGCGAAACAGCCGTCATACTGGCTTTGCTGTTCATTATCTGCGTAGTTGAGGTCATTGGCTGGAACCGGATGCTGACCCTGTCCCTCTCCCCCACACTTGCGAAGGTGGATGGCGTAGCCACAGCCTTTTGGCAATATCTGTTCGCCGGCCTGCTTGCCCTTGTGGTCATGTTTTCAGTCCGGGCTGTTGGCGTTCTGCTTGTCACCGCCATGCTGGTGGTGCCAGCGGCCACAGGCCGCAAACTGGGCCGCAGCATGCGCGGCATGTTCTGGTGGGCCATCACCGTCGCCCTGTTTTCCGCTATCCTCGGCCTCTATCTTTCAGCCCAGGAATGGATTGGCACAGCCAGCGGCGCCACAGTCATTCTGGTAGCATGCTTGTGCTTCGCATGCGCCTGTCTCGCCAGAAGGGCTCCGGGCAAGGCATAGAAGTGACGTCATAATCCGGCAAGAACTCAAGAGCAGCTCTGCCATGGCCGGCGCATATTGTTTAATGATGATTGCAACAGGATGTTTTCGCCACGCCTGCATGGCAGAAAAGGGGGGTGAGATATGAAATCCATGGAACCGCTGGAAGCGGCAATCCAGACACTTTCGGAGCGGGGCTACTGCTGCAGCCAGATACTGGCCCTGCTGATATTGGGGGCCCAGGACAGGGAAAACAAGGATCTTGTGCGTTCCCTGGCTGGCCTTTGCCACGGCATTGGCCAAAGCGGGGATGCCTGCGGCATTCTCACAGGGGCATGCTGTGTCATCTCCTATCTTGTCGGGCCGGATGATGACGAGAATATCATCGCCATACCGGAGGCAAAAATCATCCAGGAGGAGTTTGTCGACTGGTTTCGCGAGGTATGCGAGCAAAGATGGGGCAGCATCCACTGTGGCACCATCATTGATGAAGACAACCCAAATGGACCTGATAAAAGCCATTGCCGCGTGCTTCTTGCCAAGTCCTGGACAAGGCTTCTGGGCATCCTTACCCAGCACAGTATTGCCTATGCCACCAGGCGCGGCAAAAAACCGGCCAGGGTGGAGGCATAGCGCAGGAGCGCCAGTAACGGCGGCGCTTAGGCTGTTCCAGCCAATTTAAACAAAATATCGGAGAACATATGGATGAAGTGCCAGCATTTCTGGCCAGCGAGTATGAGCCGGCAAGTCCCGAAAGGGCCGCTTTCTGGATTATTCCCTGCCCGCTTGAAAAGAGCGTCAGCTATGGCGGGGGCACCGCTGACGGTCCCAACGCGATTCTCAACGCTTCCCTGCAACTGGAGGCCATTGAAAATGGTCTTGCTCCCGGTAGGGGCGGTTTTCACACCACAAGACCGGTGAACTGCGATGGCTCCATGGAGGCCGTTCTCTGCCGCATTGAGGCAGCAGTGGAGCGGGCGCTTGAACATGGGGCAATTCCCGTGCTGCTTGGCGGTGAGCATACGGTCACTCTTGGTGCGCTCCGCGCAATGGCCATCCATGCCAGGACCAAAGGCCAAAAACTGGGGGTGGTGCAGTTTGATGCCCATGCGGATCTGCGCGACAGCTATGAGGGCAGTCGTCTGTCCCATGCCACGGTAATGCGCAGGGTTGTTGAAGAGCTGGAGCTGCCTCTGGCGCAGTTCGCGGTGCGTGAAATTTCCCCCGAAGAAATCGAGGTGCGCGAAAAACTCGGCCTCACCCATTACGATGCCTTTTTTCTTGCCAGGGTTGGGCTGCCCGAAAAACCGCTGCCAGAAGATTTTCCCGAAAACATTTACATAAGTTTTGATGTGGACGGCCTTGATTCCAGCCTCATGCCGGCCACCGGCACACCCTCGCCTGGGGGGCTAAACTGGCGCGAGACGCATTTTATTCTTGAAAAATGCGCCGAAGGTCATAAGATTGTAGGCCTTGACGTGGTGGAGCTTGCCCCCATTGCCGGGCTGCATCATGCTGACTATACAGCGGCCAGGCTTGCGCATTTGCTTATGGCCCTTGCGCAGAACAGCCAGCAGCCAGACCACACAAAAAAAACGGATCAAAAACAATGAAAAACACAGTGGCCACTTTCAGGGCTGCCAAGGGGCGAGGCTCCCTTGCCATGCTCACCGCCTATGACAGCACCATAGCATCTCTTGTGGATGAATGCGGCATCAATGGCATTCTGGTTGGCGATTCCCTTGGCATGGTCATGCTTGGCTATCCAGATACCATAAGCGTGAGCATGGAGGACATGATCCATCATTGCGCGGCTGTGCGCAGAGGCACCCAAAATGCGCTTGTGGTGTGTGACATGCCATTCATGAGTTCCCAGTGTGGCGTGGGTGAAACCTTGCGCAATGCCGGGCGGCTGGTGAAGGAAGGCCATGCCCAGGCGGTGAAGCTTGAGGGGGGAGCCGAGTTTGCGGATGAAATCCGGGCCCTGACCCGCGCTTCAATCCCCGTTATGGCGCATACTGGCCTGACCCCGCAGTCACTGAATGCCCTTGGCAGCTACAAGGTCCAGGGCAAGAGCATTGAGGCTGCCCAGAAAATGCTGGATGATGCCAGAAGACTTCAGGATGCCGGCGCTTTTTCCGTGTTGCTGGAATGCGTGCCAGCCGCTCTTGCGGCGCGAATCACAAAAGAGCTGGAGGTGCCGGTCATTGGCATAGGCGCCGGGCCCGATTGCGATGGCCAGATTCTGGTCTGGCAGGACATGCTGGGCCTGACCGGCGGCAATACAGCTAAATTTGTGCGCAGATTCGCGGATATTGGCAATGCCATGCGCCAGGCCTTCTGCGCCTACAAAAACGAGGTGGGCGCTGGAACATTTCCTGCGGCAGAACATTGCTATGGCATGGATGAGGAAATCATAGCCAAACTAAAATAAGCTTTTCCATTGCGTGTTGCGCATCAAAATAAAAGGCACGCATTACCTGTTCCGGAGATAAAAGGCACTTTAAGGCGCAGCTTGCCGTACGGTCACAGCAAAGGGGTTGCACGGACAATGTATGTAATCACGGGGGGAGCCGGCTTTATTGGCAGCGCCCTGCTCTGGCAGCTCAACAGTCTTGGCATTGACGATGTGCTCATTGTTGACAACCTGGCCAGCAGCGACAAATGGCGCAACCTCGTTAAAAGATCCTATGCGGATTATATGCACCGGGACAGGTTTCTTGAACTTTCCCGCGGCAATTCTCCCCTGCTGGGCAACGTGCGCGGGGTGGTTCATCTGGGGGCCTGCTCGTCCACAACGGAGGCCGATGCGGATTTTCTGATGGAAAACAATTTCCATTACAGCCGAGATGTCTGCCGTTTTGCCCTGAACAGGGGGGCCAGATTCATCAATGCCAGCTCCGCTGCCACATATGGCAATGGCGAGTATGGCTTTTGCGACAGCCACACTCTTGTGCCGCATTTGCGGCCATTGAACATGTATGGCTATTCCAAACAGCTGATGGATCTCTGGATTTTGCGGCAAAAACTGGAAAGCAGCGTTGCAAGCCTGAAATTTTTCAATGTCTATGGCCCAAATGAATATCACAAGGGCTCCATGCGCAGTGTTGCCGCAAAAATCTTTGGCGAGATAGGCGCAAGCAACAGGGCCACCCTGTTCGCATCAGGCAGGCACGACATCCGGGATGGAGAGCAGACACGGGATTTTGTGTATGTAAAGGATTGCGGGCGCCTCCTGGCCTGGCTGCTGCTGGAACGGGAAGATGTTTGCGGCATTCGCAACGTGGGCACAGGCCAGGCGAGATCTTTCAACGATCTTGCCCGGGCCGTGTTTTCGGCCATGGACAGGGAGCCCCAAATTGTATATACGCCCATGCCCGAAGCCATTGCGGGAAATTACCAGTATCACACACGGGCCGACATGAAATGGCTTGAAAATGAGGCATATCCCTACAATTTTTGCAGCATCGAGGACGGAATTTCAGATTATGTGCGCAATTATCTTGCAAAGCCAGACATGTATCTGTAGGAATGAACACAGGGGATGAGAATCTGGATACCTTCAGGATTGTGCAGTTCAATTTGCCATGGGGCGAATCAGCGCTTTGCCCGGCGATTCTTCGACCATTAAGGGCAAAATGCCAGGCAGATTCTGGCGCAGGGTATTGTTGGATATAATCAAAAGCGGAAGTTTTCCGATATTGTAAAAAAGGCATGATTACTGCCAAAAGCACGGCCAGCAGGTATATTTTTTTATGGATGGGTATTTGTGGCGCCTGTCAACCTGTTCCGCGCAAATTTCCGGCGGTTTGGGTAACGAAGGCATGGGAGGCTTCGAATGACCTTAGGTAAGAAAATCGGCGGCGGTTTCTGCATCATTTTGCTTCTAACCCTGATATTGGGAGGGATGGCCTACCGGGCCATGGATGAAGGCACCGAGGCATCCTACCTCATCGCCTCGGACCGTGTGCCGCGCATGGTGGGTTATAGCGATCTGCAAAACAATCTGTTGCAGGCAGTGTATTACACGCGCACCTATTTCTTGAGCAGGGATGAAAAAAATCTGCCAGTTGCTCTGGATTATCTCAACAAGATCAAGGAGAACATCACCGAGCTCAGAGACCTCAACAAAAAGCATTCCTTCCAGAATACTGCCAATTTTCTTGAGCAGATGGACAAGGATGTTGCCCAGTATGAGGATATGATCCGCACTGGGAAAGCTTTGCTTGACAATGTTCAGAAAACCACGGCATCCCTGATCAATTCTGGCAATGAGACCGAAACACAGCTTGTAACTCTCATCAAGGCCATGTGCGGCACCCAGAAAGGGTACATAAATGCCGGCAATATCTCTGCGGCCGCGCAATACTCCGATACCATCTCATCCCTTTCCAATGTTTTTTCGCATGTATCCAATGTGATTGAGGAGCTTCTTATTGCCGAGCGCAATCAGAATATGGAAGAGCTCACACGCGTTCGCAACGTGCTTCCGGAAATTGCCAGGGAATTTCAGGCTATTTCCGGCAATATGATGCAGGAAAGGGGGCGAGAGATATTCAATCAGGCGCTGGGCGCCTATGAGCGCTTCTCCCGCACGGCGGATGAGCTGGCAGGAATGCAGACGGAGAGCATGAATGCCGCTGCAACCAGGGTGGACTTCTATCAGAAAATGTATGCCAATGCTCTCAAAATGGAGCAGACCACCACAACAAACGCCACCCAGCTGGTCAATGATGCGGAAGCATCGCTTTCCAGCGCCACAAGCATAGTGGTTATTTTGCTGGCAGTGGTTATGATCATCGGCATCATTGTGGCAATATTCATCACCCGCATGATAGTAAGGCCTTTGTCCGAAACCCAGCGCTTTGCCGAGGGTGTTGCCGGAGGCGATCTTGACCGCGAGCTGACAGTGCGCTCCACAGACGAGACAGGTCGCCTTGCCGATGCCTTGCGCAGCATGGTGGGTGCGCTCAAGACCAATATCTCCGAAGCGCAGCAAAAATCCACACAGGCGCAGAAGGCCACGGAGGAAGCGACCCAGGCCATGGCCAGGGCCGAGGAAGCTGCCCGCAGGGCGGAAAACGCCAAGCGCGAGGGCATGCTTGCCGCTGCAAATCAGCTTGAGGGCATGGTGGAAATCATAAGCTCCGCCTCCACCGAGCTTTCAGCGCAGATCGAGCAGTCCGACAGGGGCGCGGCGGAATCCGCGCAGCGCCTCCAGGAGGCTGCTACGGCCATGAACGAAATGAACGCCACAGTGCAGGAAGTGGCGCGCAATGCCGGCTCCGCCTCCACGGCATCCTCGGATACCAAGCAGAAGGCAGAGGCTGGCGAGCATGTGGTGCAGCAGGTTGTGCAGAGTATTGGCGAAGTGCAGCAGGTATCCCTGCAGCTTAAGGATGACATGGCCCAGCTCAACGAAAGGGCCCAGGACATCAACCGCATTATGGGCGTTATTTCCGATATCGCCGATCAGACCAACCTCCTGGCCCTCAATGCCGCCATTGAGGCAGCCCGCGCTGGCGAGGCCGGTCGCGGCTTTGCCGTTGTGGCGGATGAGGTCAGGAAACTGGCAGAAAAGACCATGACATCCACCCTTGATGTCAGCAATGCCATCCGAGCAATTCAGGAGAGCACAGACAAGAGCATGAGCGCAGTTGACAATGCCGTGCAGCGCATCAGCGAGGCCACGGAGCTTGCAAATCAGTCCGGCGCCGCGCTTGAAGAGATTGTCGCCACGGTGGAGGCCACATCCGACCAGGTCCAGGCCATTGCCGCGGCAAGCGAGGAGCAGTCCGCAGCCAGCGACGAAATCAACCGCTCCATTATTGAAGTCAATGACATGTCCAAACTGACCGCCGAGGCTATGGCCGAGGCCACGCAGGCGGTCTCCGATCTGGCCAACCAGGCCCACAAGCTGACTGGCCTGATTCAGGAGATGAAAAATGCCTGATGGGGCATAGAGCGTAAGAATTCGGCCTTATGGGCAGTTATTTCATAACACTATGAAATAACTGCCCTTTTTTATTGCGTTTTTTTATACCTTCTTGACGCGGCAGACATTAAATTTTATTGTATGCCGCATATGAAAGCGCCTTGGCTTAAAAGGGAATCCCGTCCAATTCGGGAGCGGACCCGCCGCCGTAGGCCCCGCCTGTAATGGCTGCCCAGGCTAAAACGCCGCAGGGCATTTGCCTGCAGGCCATCTTTTCAGGATTGCCACTGGCCCTTGCGGCCGGGAAGGCGAAAAGATGGGGGCAAGCCGGAAGACCTGCTTTCATGCCAATCCGGCCCTGAGCCGGGCAACGGGTATTTGCCCCGGCTTTGCAAGATACGCTCTTTCAGGCGCGTGTTTTCATTATCTCGTGTTTTTTTGCGGGTATTATATATTTTTCATTACCTCATATATATGCGGGTGCTGCAATGGATGGTCTTATCATCAAGCGTGATGGTTCGCGCGTGCCTTTTGAATCAATTAAAATTCTCAATGCCATATCCAGGGCCAGCAATGCGGTGGAAGGCGAGGATATGAGTCCCACCGATCTGCTGTTTGTGACGGAAAAAGTCTGCCGCAAGATGGAGCAGCGCAATTTGCGCCAGGTGGAGGAAATCCAGGATATTGTGGAGGAGACTCTCATCCAGTTTGATTATGCCAAAACAGCCAAGGCATACATCCTTTACCGCGCCGAGCATGCCAAGATCCGCAATGCTGAAAGATACCTGATGGACATATATAAAAAGCTCACCTGGTCCCCGGCCATCAGCGAGGATATAAAGCGCGAAAATGCCAACATTGATGGCGATACGGCCATGGGAACCATGCTGAAATACGGTTCCGAAGGCTCCAAGTTTTTCATAGACAACTACATTCTGCCAAAAGACATCTCGGCTGCCCATGTCAATGGAGATATTCACATCCATGACAAGGACTTCTACATGCTCACTGAGACGTGCTGCCAGATAGACCTCATCCGGCTGTTTAAAAATGGTTTTTTCACAGGCCACGGCTTTTTGCGTGAGCCCAACTCCATAGAGAGCTATGCCGCTCTGGCATGCATTGCCATACAGGCCAACCAGAACGAAATGCACGGCGGCCAGAGCGTGCCCAATTTCGACTGGGCCATGGCGGATGGAGTGCGCAAGACATATGTGAAGGAGTACAAGAGAGCCTTTGAAAGCTGGCTGCGCATAGCCAGGGGGGTGGAACAGGCCGAAGCAGCGCAGATGACAGACGATATTCTGGCGGCAACCGGACTTGCGCCCACCCTTTCCAATGCCGATGCCCTGCGCCAGTCTCTCGGCGCGCAGGCTGGCGAAGATATTTTGAAGGCGCATGACTATGCCTGTGCCGAGGGCCTGCGTCATACCGGGCGGAGGGTGTATCAGGCCATGGAGGCGCTGATCCACAATCTCAATACCATGAACTCCCGGGCCGGCGCCCAGGTGCCCTTCAGCTCCATCAACTATGGCACGGACACATCAGCCGAAGGCCGCATGGTCATGAAAAACCTGCTTCTGGCAACACAGGCAGGTCTTGGCAATGGCGAGACCTCCATCTTCCCGGTGCAGATTTTCAAGGTAAAGGAAGGCATCAACTACAATCCAGGCGACCCCAACTATGACCTGTTCAAACTGGCCATGGAAACATCGGCGAAAAGGCTGTTCCCCAATTTCAGTTTCATAGATGCACCTTTTAATCTTCAATACTACAAGCCAGGGGACTACAATACCGAAGTTGCCTACATGGGCTGCCGCACCAGGGTGCTTGGCAATGTGTATGATCCGGAGCGGCAGGTGACCTGCGGCAGGGGCAATCTCAGCTTTACCTCCATCAATCTGCCAGCTCTGGGAGTGGAGGCCGGCGGCGATGTGGAAAAATTCTTCCAAATGCTTGATGATCGCATTGATCTGGTCTTCAGGCAGCTCATGCATCGCATGAAAATTCAGGGCGCAAAAAAAATTCGCAACTACCCATTTCTGATGGGAAATGGCATCTGGCTGGATTCCGAAAAGCTGGCGCCAGACGACCGCATTGGCGATGTGCTCAGGCATGGCACACTCACAGTGGGCTTTATTGGCCTTGCGGAAACCCTTGTGGCCCTCATTGGCGAGCATCACGGCCAAAGCGAAAGGGCCAGGGCCCTGGGTCTGAGAATTGTTGGCCATATGCGGCAACGGGCGGATGACGAAAGCGAAAAAACCGGTCTGAACTTTTCTCTTATCGCCACTCCGGCAGAGAGCCTGAGTGGCCGCTTTGTGAGCCTGGATCGCCAGAGATATGGGGTGATCCCCGGCGTCACCGACCGGAACTACTATACAAACTCCTTCCATGTGCCCGTGTATTTCCCCATCCGCGCATTTGAAAAAATCCACATTGAGGCCCCCTATCACGCCCTCACCAATGCCGGGCACATAACCTATGTGGAACTTGACGGGGAGACCTGCAAAAACCCTCAAGCTTTTGAAAAAGTCATCCGATATATGCATGATGAAGGGATAGGTTATGGCTCTGTCAACCACCCTGTGGATCGCGACCCTGTCTGCGGCTACACTGGCATCATCAATGATGTTTGCCCACGTTGCGGAAGACATGAAGGCGAGGCTGTAAGCGTGGAGAAGCTCAGGGAGCTGAAATGCCGCTTCCCCGATGTGCCTGTGGGCATGACCGATGGACCTTTTGACTAAACTTGCAAGCATAAACATAACTGGAGCTGGCCATGTTGATGAAATCCGATCTTTACACCCAAACCGAAAAAAGCGCTGCTTCCGCCCAGATGGTCGGCGAGGGGGTTGGCTTTGAGCGCATACGCCGCATCACCGGCTATCTTGTGGGCACACTGGACAGATTCAATAATGCAAAAAGGGCCGAGGAACACGACCGCGTCAAGCATGGCTAGCAGTAGATGGCCGCAGGGGAGCAATGGCATATGGCGGAACCAATGCTGCGCATAGCATCGCTTGTTGATGATTCCATAGTGGATGGCCCGGGACTGCGCCTGACGGTCTTTACCCAGGGCTGCTTTCATAATTGCAGGGGCTGCCATAATCCTCATACACATGCTCCCAATGGCGGCCGGCTGGAATCCCTTGCGAATATCCTGCAAAGATATGCGGAAAATCCCCTGCTTTCCGGCATTACCCTCTCCGGAGGAGAACCCTTTCTGCAGGCTGCGCCCCTGGCGGAGCTGGCCGCAAGGGTTCATGAACTGGGTGGAGATGTGGTGACATATACAGGGTTTCGCTTTGAGGATCTGGTTTGCGGCAGCGGAGCTTCCCTGCCTGGCGCGGCCGACCTTCTGGAAGCGACGGACATCCTCGTGGATGGCCCGTACATTGAAGCGCAACGCAGCCTTGAGCTTCTGTTTCGTGGCAGCTCAAACCAGAGACTGCTGGACAGAACAGCCAGAGAGCAGCTTATGAGGGCGCTCCCCATTGCCATGAGCGCATGACCAGTTCGCACATCCCATCCAGCATATAATCAGGGCCGAAAGTTGAAAAAAAATTTCTTTTCGGCCTTTCTGCTATATACAACCAGGTATAATAATAAAATAAACAGCCAATGAGCCAATACAAAATAATTGCTGGCAACTGCATTGAAGTCATGCAAAGCATGGAACCGGAGAGCGTGGACCTTGTCTTCGCGGACCCGCCCTACTGGATGCGCGTCTCCGGCGTGCTCAAAAGGGTGGAGGGAGTTGATTACGATGGCTGCAATGACGCCTGGGACAATGCCTTCTCCTCGCTTGAGGACTACGCGGCCTTCACCAGGGCATGGCTGGCCGAGACCAGGCGCATTCTCAAAAAAAATGGCAGCCTCTGGGTCATCGGCTCAATGCAATGCATTTATACCATTGGCAATGCACTGCAGGATCTTGGTTTCTGGCTGATAAACGATGTCATATGGTGGAAGAAAAATCCCACCCCCAACATGATGGGCACCCGTCTCTGCAATGCCCATGAGACGCTGATCTGGGCGGTAAAGGACGAGAAGGCAAAATATACATTCCATTATAAAACTGGCAAGGAGCTGAACCGGGACACGGTATCTGATGCGGAATATCTGGCCGGAGTTCGCAAACAACTGGGCAGCGTCTGGCGCTTCCCCGTCTGCAGTGGCAATGAAAGGATCAAGGATGCCAATGGAGACAAGCTCCATTCCACCCAAAAGCCCTACGCACTCCTGCACAGGATTGTCAATTTATGCTCCAGCCGTGGCGATCTGGTGCTGGACCCTTTTGGCGGAACATTCACCACAGGGGCGGCTGCCCTGGATGGCGGCAGACGCTTCATCGGCATTGACAGCAATCCGTCATATTGCGCATATGGCAAAAGCAGGCTGGATCAGTGCGTTGACAAAAACGGGTCTGTGGAAAATGCGGTTTTTGATCAAAAACCGCCCAAAATATCCCTCAAGGATATGATAGCCAAAGGCTTTTTACAGACTGGCGAATGTTTATGCACCAAAACAGGAGCTGGCACTTCCAGGCTTTTGTCTGATGGCAGAATAAAATTGCCTGATGGCAGAATAGCTGACATCCACACCGGGGCGGCCATTGTGAAAAACAGCCAGGCGCGGAGACTTAACGGTTTTGATGTCTGGCATGTGCGCCGGGGCGACATGCTTGTGGGCATTGACCAGATAAGGGAAAAGGCCAGAAATGATATGGCATGTATCAGTTGAAATTGTCCCAATTTCGCGGCCAAGCGCATAGGTCGCCCTGAACAATGGCGAGCATTGGCTTTTGTGCCTGCAGGAATATCAGGAAAACATGGGACGGCTGCATGTGGCATGTCGCTTTTTACAGTTTACCCGTGCAAATTGGGCGGGAGTAATATGCAAGTCCCCCGGGCAGATGCCGGGGGACTTGTTTTAAGACTGGCTTGCCGCAGATGCGGTAATAAAAATCTGCCTACATGAGCGCCTTGACCACCGCAAATACCAGGGCTGCCGTAATGGCGCCAATCACCGGGCCGACAATAGGCACCCAGCTGTACTCCCAGTCGCTTGAGCCCTTGTCCTTGATGGGCGCTATGGCATGGGCAATGCGCGGACCAAGGTCACGGGCCGGATTGATGGCGTAACCGGTGGTGCCGCCAAGGCTCATGCCTATGACCACAATCAGAAAGGCCACAGGCAGTGCGCCTATTGTGCCAAGACCAATGGGGCTGTCGCCCATCTTGGCGATATTGGCCTCCTCGCTCATGAACAATATCACCAGCACCAGCACGAATGTGCCCAGGATTTCGCAAACCAGATTGCGCCTGAAATTGCGGATGGCGGGAGAGGTGCAGAAAACGGCCAGCTTGATGTCCTTGTCTTCGGTAACGTCAAAGTGATCCTTGTAGAACACATATACAGCCAGGCCGCCAAGAATGCCGCCAGCCATCTGGGCTATGATATAAGGCAAAACATCGGACCAGGCGAATTTGCCGGCAACAGCCAGGCCAACGCTCAGCGCCGGGTTGAGATGGGCGCCAGAATATGGACCGGCAATGAGAACGCCGCACATGACAGCCAGACCCCAGGCGATGGTGATGGTCACCCAGCCGCCGCCTACCCCCTTGGACTTGGTGAGATTCACGCAGGCGACAACACCGCCGCCAAGAAGAAGCAGCACAAAAGTGCCCAGGAACTCCATCACGCATCTAAAAAACAGGCCGTACTCCATTACTTGCCCCCCTGCTCCTTTGGATACTGGCAGAGAACAGCGTCCACAGCCTGACGCCAGCCCTCTATAGCCCTCGCCACCTTGGCGGTATCGCCAATGGGAGTGAATGCGCGCTCCACCTGCCACTGGGACTGGATCTCGCCGATGCTTTCCCAGTAACCCACGGCCAGACCGGCCAGGTAGGCAGCGCCAAGGGCTGTGGTTTCCGTGACCCTGGGCCGCAGCACTTCGCAGGCGAGGATATCGCTCTGGAACTGCATAAGCAGATTGTTGCGGGATGCGCCGCCATCCACCTTGAGATTTGCCAGGGGTATGCCGGCATCCTTCTCCATTGCCCGCACAATATCATAGGTCTGGAAGGCGATGCCCTCCAGAGCCGCGCGGGCGATATGGGCCAGGGTGCTGCCGCGGGTGAGGCCGGAGATGCAGCCACGGGCGTAGGGGTCCCAGTAGGGGGCGCCAAGACCGGTGAGGGCTGGCACGAAGTACACGCCATCGGAATCGGCCACAGAGGCCGCCAGGGCTTCCACATCCTCGGAGCTGGCTATGCATTTCAGGCTGTCCCTGAGCCATTGCACCACGGATCCGGCTACAAATATCGAACCTTCCAGGGCATATGTCACATCATCGCCGATTTTCCAGGCAATGGTGGTCAAAAGCTCGTTCTGGGATTTTATCGGCTTTTTGCCGCTGTTCATCAGCAGGAAGCAGCCTGTGCCGTAGGTGTTTTTGACTGCGCCGGGCTCAATGCACATCTGGCCAAAAAGCGCCGCCTGCTGGTCGCCAGCAATGCCTGAAATGGGAACCTTGTGGGCAAAAAGAGTGGTTTTGGTGTGCCCGTAGACCTCGCTACAGGATTTGACCTCCGGCATCATGTTGCGTGGGATGTCAAAGAGATCCAGCAGCTCCTGATCCCACTCAAGGGTATTGATATTGAAAAGCATGGTGCGCGAGGCATTGGTCACATCTGTCACATGCACTTCGCCGCGTGTCAGACGCCACACCAGCCATGTGTCCACTGTGCCGAACATCAGTTTGCCTTCTTCCGCCCTGCGCCTTGCGCCCTGGACATTATCGAGAATCCATTTGATTTTTGTGGCGCTGAAATAGGCATCCAGTATAAGGCCTGTCTTGTCGCGGATCATCTCCACCTTGCCCTCGGCGCGCAGACGGTCGCAGTATTCGGCGGTACGACGATCCTGCCAGACAATGGCATTGTAGATGGGCTCTTCGGTGTCCCTGTCCCACACGATGGTGGTCTCGCGCTGGTTTGTGATACCAATGCCGGCAATGTCCAGGCCATTAATGTCATAGGATGTTATGGCTTCGGCCACCACAGCCGCCTGGGAAGACCATATCTGGTTGGGATCATGCTCCACCCAGCCCGGCTTTGGGAAAATCTGGGGAAATTCCCTCTGGGCTGTGGCGCAGACATTGCCATTTTTGTCAAACACAAGCGCCCTCGAGCTGGTTGTGCCCTGATCGAGGGCAAGGACATACTTGCGTCTCTCCATGATGTTCCTCCCTTTACAAAATTAATTATGCACCATTCATGGCATCCCCATGAGTTAAGTTTTCTGTTATCATATAATTGCCAGCATGACTATATTTTCACAAGCGCCTGCAAAATTTTTGTCAGCCCACCTTTTTGACCCCAAAAACCAGAGCCTGATACCAGAAGAGGCTGGCGCCAGGGCTCTGCCAGCTGCCCTGGGGCACACCGGCCTTGAGGCAAAGATGGTTGAGATACTGCTCCACATTCCAGCCCTGCTCCACAGGCACCTGGGGCAGAAATACGCCGCTGTGCCCCTTGTACTGCAAAATCAGGCCATCCCTGCCGATGACAATCTGGCGCGGCTCCAAGCATGGGGCGGGCTTGTCCAGCACAGATATTTCCATATCCACCCGCGGCCATTCCGCAGGCCGCAAAGGCGGAAAGCGGGGATCATTAAAAGCCGCCGCCCTGGCCATGTTCCAGACATTCAGGTACAGCGGCTCATGCCCGATGATGGTGCCTATGCAGCCTCTGAGGCCAGAATTTATTGACAATGTGACAAAGGAGCCAAGATGTTCCTCAAGGGCGCTGAGCCCGTCATCGCCCCGCTCCGGATCAAGCGGCCTGGCTGTGGTATCACCTTCAAGGGCTGTCTCAATGGCGCGGAGCGCCTGCCGTCCGAGAAAATCCTTTTGCCTGTCGTCCAGGCTAAATGACAAAGCCATTGTATTTACCTCCATTCATTATCGGGAGAATAGGTAACTTGCCATTTGTTGGCAACATGGGCCTGCAGCAACAAGTGCTTGAAGAGATGCCTTAAATACGGCAAAAAAACAGACACACAAATAACGGGTAAAAAGAGGAAAAAAGTAAATGTCCAAAGCTTTTGATGAGATCAGGAATGAAGAACAAAATCTGCTTTGCCGCTCCTACAGCCGCTACCCCCTGGCCATTGCCAGGGGCCAGGGCAGCCGACTGTGGGATGTGGATGGCAAGGAGTATGTCGATCTGCTTGCTGGCATAGCAGTCATCGCCCTGGGGCACTGCAATCCGGAGGTCTGCGAGGCGCTGGAAACCCAGGCCCACAAGCTCTGGCATGTCAGCAATCTTTTCTATCAGCGTGAGCAACTGGATCTCGCAGCGAGGCTGCTGTCCACCACGCACCATGACAAGGCTTTTTTCTGTAATTCCGGCGCGGAGGCCAACGAGGCCTGCATCAAGCTGGCAAGACGCTACATGCGCAAGATAAAAAACAGGGATGCCTGTGAAATCATCAGTCTTGCTGGATGTTTTCATGGCCGCACCCTGGGCACTCTTGCCCTCACCTGCCGCGACAGCCTTTCAGATGGCTTCCAGCCATTGCCGGATGGTTTCAGACAGGTGCCGGCCAATGACCTTGCCGCCCTTGAAGCGGCCATCAGCCCTGCCACAGCCGCCGTATTTCTGGAATGCGTGCAGGGCGAAGGCGGCATAGTGCCACTGCCTGCAGACTACCTGCGGGCAGTGGAGGCTCTCTGCCGCAAGCATGACATCCTGCTGATCTGCGACGAAGTGCAGTGCGGCCTTTGTCGCACGGGCAAATTCTGGGCCTTTCAACATGCCGGCATCAGGCCGGATGCCATTAGCGTGGCCAAATCCCTGGCCAATGGGCTGCCCATGGGCGCCATGCTGGCCACCGCCGAAATGGCCAAAGGCTTTGAGGCCGGCAGCCATGCCACAACATTTGGCGGGGGGGCGCTGGTCTCCGCAGTAGCCGCTAAAGTCATTGAAATAATGCTCAGGGATGATCTGGCGGCCCGCGCCGGGCGCCTTGGTGACATTATGCGTGAAAAACTCATTGATCTTCAGTCCCGGCATCCCCAAATGGTGCGCGAGGTGCGCGGACAGGGCCTGATGATTGGCATTGAGCTGGCATCTGGAGGCCGCAAGGCATGGCAAAAACTTATTGATAATGGCTATATCTGCAATCTGAGCCATGAGAAGACCTTGCGCCTGCTGCCCCCCCTCACAATTGACGAAAAGGATCTCGATGATTTCACAAAAGCCCTTGATTCCATCCTCTCCGAGATGGAAGCCGAAAAAAACTGATATTTTTTGTTTGCGCATCATCTTGTAATAAAAAGATAAATTCTCGGCTGCCCCAAAAGTAGCCGAGAATTTTTTAAAAAGGGGATTGACGCAAACATATATGGCTTGTTAGAAATTTCGCAAGCAATGCGCCCGTTTGGATGGACAGCCTGATTTTGGCCAGTCAGGCGGTTGCGCATGACCGGCGGTGGCGCAGCGCCCCACCGGCAAAGGCTTAGCAACATTTTTATTTATTGAGAGGACAGGTATGCCGACTTTTGTCGATCCGTCAAAGTGCGATGGCTGCAAGGGCCAGGAGAAAACGGCCTGCATGTACATTTGCCCCAATGACCTGATGATTCTGGACCCGGACGCCATGAAAGCCTATAATCAGGAAGTGGATGCTTGCTGGGAATGCTATTCCTGTGTGAAAATCTGCCCACAGGGCGCGATTTCCGCGCGCCCCTATGCCGATTTCTGCCCCATGGGCGGCGTCTGTATCCCCCTGCGCTCCACAGACTCCATCATGTGGACCGTCCAGTTCCGCAATGGCAGCATAAAGCGCTTTAAATTCCCCATTCGCACAACCCCTGAAGGTTCCATCAAGCCATATGAAGGCTATGCGGAAGGCGGCAACATTGACGATGAATGCCTGTTCACCGAAAAAACACTTGCACAGCCCAAGGAAGCCCTGTCCAAGAAATTTGATGTGGAGGATCCTGGCAAATCGCAGACCATTGTGGTGCATGCCGTATAGGTCTGGCGGGGATTGCCGGCTGGCGGCGAGTCCGCCTGACCAGGTTGCGATAAAGAAACACATGCCCGATGACAAAGCATTTCGGGATTATGCTGCGCATACAGATTTAAGGAGAATACATCATGCCAAGGATTCCATCCAATGAACCAGCCCGCGGAGTGCCGATTTCCGAACCCGTTGTCAAAACCCACGATGTCGATCTGCTGATCGTGGGCGGCGGCATGGGCGCCTGCGGCGTGGCCTACGAGGCCGTGCGCTGGGGCGATCCCAAGGGTCTTAAGATCATGCTCTGCGACAAGGCCGCCCTCGAGCGTTCCGGCGCCGTGGCCCAGGGTCTGTCGGCCATCAATACCTATCTCGGCGACAACACTGCCGATGACTATGTGCGCATGGTTCGCACAGACCTTATGGGCATAGTGCGCGAGGATCTCATTTTTGACGTGGGCCGCCATGTTGACGACAGCGTTCTGCTTTTTGAGGACTGGGGTCTGCCCATCTGGATCAAGGATGCCGATGGGCACAACCTCAATGGCGCCCAGGCCAAGGAGCAGGGCAAATCCCTGCGCAAGGGTGACAAACCCGTGCGCTCCGGCCGCTGGCAGATCATGATCAACGGCGAATCCTACAAGTGCATCGTGGCCGAGGCCGCCAAGAATGCCCTTGGCCAGGATCGCATCATGGAGCGCATGTTCATAGTCAAGCTCCTGCTGGACGCGAATGTGCCCAACCGCATCGCCGGCGCCGTGGGCTTTAACCTGCGCGCCAATGAGGTACATATTTTCCGCGCCAATGCCGTGCTGGTGGGCGCTGGCGGCGCTGTCAACGTTTACCGCCCCCGCTCCATGGGCGAAGGCATGGGCCGCGCATGGTATCCCGTATGGAATGCCGGCTCCACATATTCCCTCTGCGCCCAGGTTGGCGCGGAAATGACCATGATGGAAAACCGCTTCGTCCCGGCCAGGTTCAAGGATGGCTACGGCCCGGTTGGCGCATGGTTCCTGCTTTTCAAGGCAAAGGCCACCAACGCTCTTGGCCAGGATTACTGCCAGACCAACAAGGCCATGCTCAAACCCTATGAGGATCGCGGTTACGCCAAGGGCAATATCATACCCACATGCCTGCGCAACCACATGATGATCCGCGAAATGCGCGAAGGCCGCGGCCCCATCTACATGGACACCAAGAGCGCCCTCAACAAGACCTTTGCCACCCTGAATGAGGAGCAGCAGAAGGATCTTGAGTCCGAGGCCTGGGAAGACTTCCTGGATATGTGCGTGGGCCAGGCCAACCTCTGGGCCTGCACAGACACAATGCCCGAGGAGCGCGGCAGCGAGATCATGCCCACGGAGCCCTATCTGCTCGGCTCCCACTCCGGCTGCTGCGGCATATGGGTTTCGGGCCCGGATGAATCCTGGGTGCCCGAGGAATACAAAATCCGCGCAACCAATGGCAAGGTCTATAATCGCATGACCACCGTTGAGGGCCTCTTTACCTGCGCGGATGGTGTTGGCGCCTCCGGCCACAAGTTCTCCTCCGGCTCACATGCGGAAGGCCGCATCGCCGGCAAGCAGATGGTCCGTTTCTGCCTGGATCACAAGGACTTCCAGCCCACAATCAAACAGAGCGATGAGGAGCTGCGCGAGCTGATCTACAAGCCGTATCGCAATTATGTCGCCGGCAAGGCTGCTTCCACCGACCCGACAGTCAATCCCAACTATATTGCGCCCAGAAACTTCATGATGCGCCTGATCAAGGCCACGGACGAATATGGCGGCGGTGTGGCCACCTACTACACCACCTCAAAGGCCATGCTGGACACAGGCTTCCATCTCCTTGACCTGCTGGAAGAGGATTCCCTCAAACTTTGCGCGCGCGATCTGCATGAGCTGCTCCGCGCATGGGAAAACTACCATCGCCTCTGGACTGTGCGCCTGCATATGCAGCACATTGCCTTCCGCGAGGAATCCCGCTATCCCGGCTTCTATTACCGCGCGGATCACATGGCTTTGGATGACAAGCACTGGAAGTGCTTCGTCAACTCCAAATACAATCCGGAGACAGGTGAGACCGCATTCTTCAAGAAGCCCTATATCCAGATAATTCCAGACTAGCGGCAAGCGGTTTCGGGCGGCTTTTTTCAGCCGCCCGATCCCTGCCGTTCTCTGCCAGGGGCGACCCTGGCATTTTTTCCATGCGGACTGCCCGTTTGATGACGGCAACCCAAACGCAGGAGGATTTCCAGGATGTCCAACGCCATTCTCGTGGTGGGCGGAGGCTTTGCAGGCCTGACCGCGGCCATTGAAGCGGCAGAACTGGGCCATGAGGTTTACCTTGTGGAAAAAAGGCCCTGGCTGGGTGGCAGGGTTGCCCAGCTTACAAAATATTTTCCAAAACTTTGCCCGCCCTCCTGCGGCCTGGAAATCCAGTTCCAGCGCATCAGGAAGAACCCGGCGATAAAATGTTTCACCATGGCCCAGCTTGTGGGGCTATCCGGCAAAAAGGGGGACTACACGGCCCGGGTGCGATTAAATCCCCGCCATACTGCCCCGCACAATGTCGATTTCAGCCTGCTGGCCTCCACTCTCGAGGGTACGGCGCCAAGCGAATTTGAGCTTGGGCTGGGCTGCCGCAAGGCACTCTACAAGAGCATGCCTTTTGCATGGCCTGCCAGATGGGTGCTTGATCCCGCCACCCTTTCCCGTTCCGATGCGGCACGGGTTGCAGGCAACAAATATCTTGACATTGGTGAAGAGGCCAGAGAGATAGAGCTGAATGTCGGCGCCATTATTGTGGCCACAGGCTGGCAGCCTTATGACATGAGGAATCTTGCAAATCTTGGAGCTGGCGGGATTCCCAACTGTATTTCCAACATGCAGATGGAGCGGCTGGCCTCGCCCTTTGGCCCCACAGGAGGCGTAATCCGCAGGCCAACAGATGGCAAAACACCCACAAGCGTGGCCTTTGTGCAATGTGCCGGCTCCAGGGATCAAAATCATCTTGGGTACTGTTCATATATCTGCTGTATGGCAACCTTCAAGCAGTGCCTGTATCTGACAGAGCAAAATCCGGCTGTCCAAATTACAGTATTTTATATAGATTTGCGCGCCCCGGGCAGATATGTGAATGTGCTGGAGAAAGTCCAGGCTCTGCCCAATGTGCGCTTTATAAAGGGCAAGGTGGCCGAGGCCCAGGCAGCAGACGGCAATGTGCGCCTGCTGGCGGAGGATGCCATAGCCGGACGCAAGCTGGATCTCGAATTTGAACTTGCTGTTCTGGCCACAGGCATGCAGCCCTCACTGGCAGATGGCAATCTCCCGCTGCCTATTCCCCTGGATATGGATGGATTTGTGGCTGGTGGCGAGGAGGCGGGCATTTTCACTGCCGGTTGCGCGCGTATGCCCCTGGATGTAAGCCGCTCCGCCCAGTCCGGCACTGCGGCCGCCCTGAAAGCGGCACAAACGGTAAAAGGGAGGTAGGCGGGATGGCCGGAAAAATTGGCGTCTATTTTGACCTCGCGAATATTGGCGGCCTGGACGCCGCAACACTTGCAAAAGGGGTTGAGGAAAAATGGGGCAAGCTGACACCTGTTGTCAAAAGTGTCCCGGTTCTGGCAGAGAGCGTCCAGCAGATTTCTGATGACATCATTGAACACGCCCTCGATGGCGTACTGCTTTGCGGCGCATCTCCCAGAGTGGATGCGGATCTGTACCGCTTCAAAAATGCCGATGGCAAAGCAATCCAGGTTGGGCATGTCAATCTGCGCGAGCAATGCGTGCTCTGCTATCGCAATCCGGACAATACCCCTGCCGACCCCGGCAATCCCCCCAATCTTCTGACGCTTATGGCCAGGGACTATGTCAATATGGGCATAGTGCGGCTGCAAAAAACCGAATATGGCGAGCCTGCCATTGTGGAAGGCGTCAAAAGGATACTTGTCATTGGCGGCGGCTGGACAGGAATGCATGCCGCAAGGGAGGCTTCCACAAGCGGTTACGAGGTTGTGCTTGTGGAGAAAACAGGGCGGCTTGGCGGTGCTGTCAACAACATCCCCGTTGCCTCCCCCCTTTGTTCGCCGTGGACCGACAAGGAGCCTGTAAAGTTGCCGGAACGCATAAAGGAGCTTTGCGCGGATAGCAAAATCACGGTTCTGCTCAATACCACGGTCGCGGATCTCGCCGGAGAGCCTGGCCGTTTTATGGCCAGGATAACCGGGCAGGATGGCACAAGAGAATATGAAGTCGGCGCGGTGGTTCTGGCAGCGGGCTGGACGCCCCTGTCGGAAAAATTCCTGGCACCCATGGGGCTTGGCAAAAGCCCGGCCATAGTTCATGCCGGCCAGTTTGCAAAAATGCTCATTGACGGCACCGTCCAGGCCAGACGCATCGCCTTTGTGCTGGACACTACCCTGGCCGAGCAGGCTTTTGCAAGTGAGGCCGATGCCCCCGAAAAGGCTGTGGCCGCAGCCGAGGCTGCCGGCGAGGATGCCCAGAGTGATGGCGAGAACATGGACAAGCCTTTTGTAAAGGAAGATCTGGAAAGCATCCGCCATCTCAAATATTCCAATGTGGTCAACTCTGTGGGAATGCTCAGACAGGCCAATATTATTTGCGACCGTACAAATGACGCGACCCAGGCCTTTATCATCTACAAGAACATGGCCATTCCGGGCATACTTGAGCGTTTTTACAAAAAAATGCAGAACCGCCTGGGCATCATGATGACAAAGGCGGACGTGACGGATATTTCCGATCATGGCGACAGGGTTGTTGTAACCTGCAAAAACACATTGCTGGGCATGGATTTTGATCTTGATGTTGATCTTGTCGTGCTGCCCTGCGGCATTGTGCCAGTGACAGCCAAGGATCTCACTGTCAATTTTGCCTATCGCCAGGGTCCTGACTTTCCTGATCTGGAACTTTTTGACGGGTTTGCTGATTCAAATTACATCTGCTTTCCCTATGAAACCAGACGCACTGGCGTATATGCGGCAGGATGCGTGCGCCAGCCAATGACGCTTGACGGCTGCGAGGAGGATGCCTGCGGCGCGGTGCTCAAGGCAATCCAATGCATTGAGGCGGGCGATCACGGCGTGGCCGTAGCTCCCAGATCAGGCGATATGTCCTATCCGCAATTTAATTTTGTGCGCTGCACACAATGCAAACGCTGCACTGTGGAATGCCCCTTTGGCGCCCTTGATGATGATGAAAAGGGTACGCCAAAACCCAATCCCTCCCGTTGCCGCCGTTGTGGCACCTGCTTTGGGGCCTGTCCGGAGCGGGTAATCTCCTTTGCGGATTACAGCATTGACCAGATAAGCTCAATGATACGCGAAGTAGAGGTGCCAAAGGACTTCAAAAAGGGCGGTCCGCGCATATTGATCCTGGCCTGCGAAAATGACGCGTATCCGGCTCTGGACATGGCGGCGCTCAGACACAGGACATGGAGCCCGTACTGCAGAATTATCCCTGTGCGCTGCCTTGGCTCGGTAAATGCCATCTGGATTTCGGATGCAATGAGCAAGGGGTTTGACGGAGTCCTGCTTCTGGGCTGCAAATATGGCGATGACTACCAGTGCCATTTCATCAAGGGCTCGGAGATCTGCAATCTGCGCCGCGACAATATAGCTGAAACACTGAACCGCCTCGGCGTTCAGCCTGAGCGCGTTGAGCAGCTGGAAATCGCCATAGATGAATATGATGCCATTCCGGATTTAATCGATGGTTTTGTGGCTCGCATCACGGCCATGGGCCCCAATCCGTTCAAGGGAATGTAGGAGGTTGACATGGCGGAGAATACTCTAAGGCCTGATACGGAGTTTGCCCGGCAGTTGATGAAGGCTGGCGGCGAATCGCTGAAAGAATGCTACCAGTGCGCCACCTGTTCGGTGGCCTGCCCCCTCTCGCCGGCCAACAGGCCCTTTCCCCGCAAGGAAATGGTCTGGGCTTCCTTTGGCCTCAAGGAAAAACTGATGGGCGACGTGGATCTCTGGCTCTGCCAGAACTGCGGCAACTGCTCCGATCTCTGCCCGCGGGGCGCAAAACCGGCGGAGATGATGTCCGCCGCAAGGGACATGATCTACAGGGACCTCACCAAACCCGCCATTTTGGGCAAATGGATGTCTTCATCATCCGGCCTGGGCTGGCTGTTTGCCATCCCGGCTGTGCTCTGGCTCATTGTCTGGGCCATACGCGCGGAAATTGCCGGCAGCTGGTTTCCCCGCGCGGCCAATGGCAAAATTGTTTTTGGCGAGATATTTAATGGCGATTACACCATTGATCCCATTTTCATGCTGACATTTTTTGGCGCCCTTGCAATTTTGCTTTATGGTTGCCAAAAATTGTGGCAAAGCTTCAAACCTGCCGGCACAATCACCATCATCGGCAAAAAAAAGGGCTGGATCAGGGCATTGTGCGAGGTCCTGTGGGAAGAGGTCATATATGCCAGCAAGTTCGCAGAATGTGACGGAGGGCCTGCTACCGGCCAGAAAACAGACAACAGACGCATTTCACATACCATGCTTGTCTGGAGCTTCTGCATTCTCGCTCTTGTCACCGCCATTGTGGCCATAGGGCATTGGGGCGGCAAAATCATACCAGCCATCCTCATCACAACGCCAATGCCAATGACTTTTCCAGTCAAGATACTGGCAAATATTGGCGCCATTCTGCTGCTCGTGGCCCTTGCCATGCTGACCTGGCGGCGCGCGCGGCTCAATCCCCGTTTCCAGTCTTCAAACTATTATGACTGGTATTTGCTGGGCATAATCTGGGCCGTGGCTGTTACGGGCATGTTAACCCAGGTTTTCCGGCTCATGGATTGCATACATGCCGCATTTATAATCTACTACCTGCATCTGATGGTTGTATGGATGCTTTTTGCCTATGCTCCATGGACAAAGCTGGGACATTTTGTATATCGCACCGCTGCGCAGGTATATGCCAAAATGTATGGCCGCAGCTGACAGACCGGACATATTAATATCGGGTATGAACTGGCGATGCCGCATATTGAAATGTTTGAATTTCAAGATGTGCATCAATAATAACATTTCCTCCGCAAAGGAGCTAAGGCATGGCAGATGAACGCAAGATTTTTTCCGTCGAATCAGTGCTGGAATTGATTACCGGCAGACAGAATGCCAATATAAACGAGATAACCAGCTACATCCTTGGCAAAACAGTTGATAACAGAATACTGGCAAAGGCGGCTGCGCCTTTTGCGGCTGCCTGGCTGGCGCGCTGGTATCCCCGGTTTATGGATATGGAGCCGGCCAAGGGGCAAAGCTGGGATTCCTTCGTGGCCCAGGCAAAAACCGTGCTGGGGGACAATATCTCCCTGACACCCATGACCGGCAGGCTGAAGGATCTGGCGACCCAGGCACTGGACTCCATAACCGAGGCCAATGCCAGCCTGCTCCGGCAGACAGAGGCCAATGTGGATCTTGAGAAAAAGGTAGCCGAGCTGGAGCCATTGAAAGCCACCCTTGCGGCGGAACAAAAAAAATGCTCTGGCCTTGAGGATAAAATCAAGACCATGAAAACCGAAATGGGCGTACTGCAGCGCAAAGCGGCGGAATATGACGGCAAGATGCCTGTGGACCATGAGGAATTGCTGCAGAATATCCGCGATGCCATCAAGGACGGCCTCAAGGGCATATCCATAGGTGCTGCCGTTGCCGGCACAGTGCAAAGCGCGGCGGAAAGCGAAACCCCGGCTGTTGAAAATACCGTGCCGGAAGATTTTGGTTTCGGTTCTTCCGGGCCGGATGCCGACGGCTTCGGTTTTTAGATTGCCTTTGGGTACACGGCAAAAGCCAGCCGTGTTTTTTTGCTAACAGTTCTGAAATATGGCCGGGGAGACGTCTCTCCCCGGTTTTTGTTTACATGGAGAAGCCAATGTCTCTTGAATTGATGATCGACGAAATAAAAGGCCGGCGGGGATTTTTTGAGCAGGCCGGTACAATCCTTGCGCACAATGCTACTGTCCGGAACCGGTCCTTGGCTGATGGTAAGAAAATAGCCGCGGTGGAACTTGTGGCGGATGAACTCAAACTTGGGGCGCTGTGCCAGGAGTTCGGCTCGCGCGATGGTATTTTTGCCATAACCGCCCAGGCTGGCCAGGGCCGCCTGCAACCGGGCGAGGATCTACTGTTGCTGGTTGTGGCTGGCGATACGCCACAACATGTTCTGCCGGTTTTCACGGAACTGCTGGCCAGAATTGAAGCTGATGCCATTGGCATGCGGGAGATATCGGCAGATTGAGTGTTTTCAAAATAAAATGTCCCAGGCGCTAAAAAATTCCGGAGGAGGGGACCACATTTTTTAATCAGCAAAGCCCCGGCAGATTGATCAGGCTGTCGGGGCTTTAACACTTGTGGAGGAGCTTTAACTCAGGCTGCGCTCAGACAAGAGCCACCCAGCCTGGGGCCCTTATTCGTGACGCAAGTCATAGGTGCCTATAAAATATGTCTCACCATCGGCAAGCTGGGACTGTTCGTTCACATCTTCAATATCTTCCTCTTCCAGAACCATTTCCGGCAGCATCTGCTCATGGCTGCTTATGACATCAGCTATAAGCTTAGAGGCTTCATCTAGCTTGCCTTCAGATTCCAGCTTCACAGCCTTGTCCAGACCTGGCACAGGCTTTGGCGAAAGGATGGCCATCACAGTGTCCATGCCGCTCTTGTCCCCAAACTGCAAAGGCTGGGCAGCCGGAACCATGTATTCCTTGTTGCGGGTTACGGCATTGTCCGCAACGTTCTGGGGATTGGGAAACAGCACCTTGTACTGGCCATCATCATCCCTGGACACCCAGTAGACATGGCCGTCCTGATTCGGCGAAAATACAAATCTGACCTGATCGCCAGCCTTGAAATTCTCGGAAGGCAGCACGGTATTGGTCTTGCCAGCCCTGGTCCTTTCCACTGTCGTCTTCATGGCCAGAGCATTTGCCGGAACTGTCGCATTGTCGGCAAATGACAAACTTCTTGGTGTTGCGGCAGCCGCAGCCTTGCCTGGCTCCACTCCTGCAACCGGGACCTTTGCGGCTGCGCTATCAATTTTTTCAGGGGCGCTGACATTCACGGAAACCTCTGGCTGGGCGCCCATATAGGAGGGTGCATCCGGCCCGAACTCGTAGCGGGCGGCAGATGGTTCATAGGACTGGCGAATTTTCACTCCCTGCGGAGTGGAATAGACTGTATATGTATTGTAGCGGGTAAGCCCCAGCCTGGTGAAGGTGTGTTCATGGCCATTGGCCCATTTAAGAGCAATGTTCCAATATTTTTGCTCTCCATAATAATTGGGGCCAATATAGATGCGGGAGTGTGAATCCAGCGGCTTTTTTAAAAGATTTTCGCTTTCGTATTTGGGAAAGTAGGTTGGGCAGATTTTGGCATCAACGATATCCTGCCCGGTAAGATTGACCAGCATGAAATTCAAGCGACCGCCCGACCAGGCCGATGTGCCCAATAATAAGGACAGGGCCACCAGCGTGCATATAAAGGCATACTTTCGCATTTTATCTCCGATTGCTCATTTCAGGTTCGTTTACACCCCTCCTGCCATCGTTAACCTTGTTATTGTACTCCCTGCTTTCTCATTCACCCGAATGAGAAACACCCCTGGTTTACTTCTATTGGTTTTTTCAACCTCCGTCAATGCGATATTCCGGCAGGCGCAAAACATCCGCTTATGTCATTGCCTGATCTGCAAATATCATGTATTATGTGCCAATGCTGTAAACAATCCATAAACACGCATGGACACTCATGCAATTCCGGTATTTTCGCTTAATATGTCCAAACGGACTGACTGCGAATATATCCGGCCGGCAATCCTTGCCCGAAGGTATGGCCGGTAGGCACGGGCAGAGGACGCATGTACCATACCACACTGAAAATAGCCATATTTTCCGAAAATCCTCTTCTGGAAGAGGAGATCCGGGCAATAAAGCCCCTTGCGAGATTCACCCATGAAATATCTGCCATGGACAAATTTGTGCCATCTTCCATGGCCAAGGCGGATATATCCATCATTGATGTGCCCACTGGCCTGTCCATGAGCGATGTGCGCGCCAGGGCCAGAGCAAACGCCATCCTGGTATGCTGCATGACGGAAGCTGAAGAGGAGCAGCTTGGCGAGGATGAGATTGCCTGCCTGGATGATGTCTGGTTAAGCCCTCTCAGAGTGCCGCGCATTCGTCTGCGCATGAGGCATCTACTCCAGGAAATCAAGCGTGAAGTGGATGCCCGACACCACATGATCTGGCTGGACACCCTCATTGACAGCATGCCAGACCTTGTCTGGTTCAAGGATTTGGATGGCATCCACCACAAGGTCAATTCAAAATTCTGCGATTTTGTGAAAAAAAGCCGGGACAATGTAGTTGGGGAAATGCATGCCCATATCTGGGACATTCCTCCGGCGGAAGCGGAAAAGGGCGAATTCAACTGTCGCAAGTCCGAAAATGAGGCCATAGCCACAGGACATACGATTCTCACCGATGAAATTGTCAAAAGCGGCGATGAGAAACACCTGCTCAAAACATATAAAACGCCGCTGAAAGGACCGGATGGAGAGATTTTTGGCACAGTCGGCTTTGCCCACGACCTGACCAATCTTTTAAATCTGGACATGGAACTGAATTTATTTATTGAGTCCATGCCCTTCCCCCTGGCGCTGTGCAACAATGATGACAGCATCCGCCAGGTGAACTCCTGCTTCCTGGAATTTTTTGGCGAGGACAAGAACAGCATTGTCGGCTCGAATTTTATCTCATGGATGAGAGACAAGCTGCATCCGGAGGTATCGCCCGTCAATGGGGAGCAGTTCTTCCGCATCATCCAGGACAATGGGCGCATCCGCCATGTCAATATGACGCGCAAGAATATTCTTGACATATTCGACAAAAAAGTTGGCTGCTTCAAGATTTTCAGGGATATCACAGCCGAAAAGGAACTTGAGATCCGCATCTGGAATGACGCCAACACGGATTCCCTCACCGGGCTGGCCAACCGCCACGCCTTCGGCCATTTTGTGGAAAAGCTCAGGCAGGACTCGAAAGTCCATCTGATCTACATCGATCTCGATGCCTTCAAGGCCGTGAATGACCGCTGGGGCCACAAGGCTGGTGACGAGGCCCTGCGTATTGTCGCAAAGGCGATACGCAATGTCTTTGTTCAGGACTTCCCGGTGCGGCTGGGTGGCGATGAATTTCTGATCTGCGTGCAGCGGGATGTGCCCCTTTCCGAGCTTGAAAATCTGGCGGCCAGACTATTGCGCAAAATCCAGGAGGATTTCACCGCCAGCAATCATCTCACAGAGATGTCAGCAAGCATTGGCATAAGGCCATTTGGCAATCTGGCCGATGGCGTGGAGAACCTCATCAGGCAGGCTGATGTGGCCATGTATGCAGCCAAGCTGCGAGGCAAGGCCCAGTATTGCATCTGGAATGAACAGATGGAAACCTACAAGTAGAACCGCGCCTATTGGGACGCCGGCTGCGCCGGTTTTTGCGGCAGCATGAGGTAGCTGGTCACGGAGATGACGCCTTTTATCTTGCGCGCCACACCGATGGCCAGCTGCTTTTCCGCATCGTCATGAACAATGCCCAAAAGCACAACCCGGCCCGCATTGACCTCGGTGTCGATACGGGTGGATGAAAGCCCCCTGGTGCCGATCAGTGATGTGCGCAAATCTGCCGCCAGGGCCAGATTGCCTCTCTCGTTCCTGTCTGGTGTAAACCAGTGCGGGGTTACAGATCTTGGCTTGAAGGTTCTGGCAATGGCCACAGCCTTTGCCCGCACATTCTGTGGCGCTTCACCTACCAGAAAAACATTGCCATAATAGCAGTAGACGGAGACCGAAAAAGAATCCCCGAAATGGGCTTTCATAAGGTCGGTTTTTATTGCCGTGGCCAGAGCCTTGTCATCGGCAATGGTATCCATGAGTCTTTCGTCATCATAGATGCCATAGGCGCCATATGGGCAGCCCTGCAACAGGCCGACAAAGCACACCATGATAACAGAGGCCAAGCCGGCCATTACTCTTTTCATTTCTATCTCCCCAAAAGTTGTCTGGCCGTTGGGCTGATGCCATGCAGGCTACGCATGATTTCATCGGAGCCCAGATTTTGCGGATCCTGCGCCATGATGATTAAAAGATTTTCGGGTGTGGCCCGCACCATGGTGCGAGCGCGCCCCTTGAGAGTTCTGCTGCGCGGCTCTCCTTCAAAAACCATAAAGCCGTCTTCCTCTCTCGCTTCCGTGGCATCTCCCTGGGCCTCCCGCAATTTTTCAACAGCCTGCCTGCTGTTTATGCCTGGCTTGTTGGGCAAAAGAAAAATGCTTACCTGCGCAAGGAAATTGTCACCGTTATCATCCTTCCTGCCAAGCGTAATCTGATATTCGCCAGGATCGTCACTGATAAAACCTGTTTGCTCATCGCCATCCCATCCTGATGGCAGCAGCATTGCAAATTGGGAAAATTCGCGCATCTCTGGCGTGTTTTCCGCGCCAAAGGCGCGGGACGCGCAGCCCGCAATGGCAAGGATGGAGACCAGGGCTGCGCCAATGGCAATGCATCTGCGGTAGAGGCTTGACTGTTTCATTATTTTCTCCAGCTGGCGCAATGCGCTTTATATGGTGACAAACACCGGCACCAGAGTTCTGGCAAGCAGCAGGGTAAAAGCCGCATATGCCACCCAGATCCGCGCTTTTTTGGCCAAAAGCAGCCAGAACCAGCAGCATATGGCCACGCTCAGTAATATCAGGGCAATGATATCCACATGCATGGCATCAAGACTGCCAGAGTTTCCGCTCATTGCCAGGCCAATTATCAGGCCCCATTTCTGCAGCGTATTTGGCAGAAAACCGATGGCCGCCCAAAAAGCCAGCCAGCGGCGTCCGGACTGACACTGGGCCGTTGTGGCAAAGGAGGAAAGATGCGCCCAGGAGCATAGCATGACAATAAGGCCAATAGCGCCTGCCGGGCAAAAGGCCATGAAATAATGTCTGGTGGCATTGCGGAAAATCGCCATGATGGCCCTGTCCCAGGGCAGTTGAGCCGGCAGCCCCGCAAAGGGCCAGTTTATGAGTATATAGGTTGCAAAAAAGCATAAGGCGCTGCCAAGACAGCATATGAGAGGCAATTTTATAAATTTAATGGTATAGCGGTCATTGGCCGGCGGGGTGATGCCGCCAAGAAAATGTATTCCTGATGCAAGCAGGCCCATGCCGCAAAGCCAGGCAGCCAGACTGGTCGTCCAGGGCAGGCCGGCAAGGCTGCCCAGGGCTGCAACAGGATTGGCGTTGTCCGTAAAAGCCATTATCTGAAAAAAACATGAGCAGGGGAAATAAATCGCGCCACAAATGGAAAGCAGCAGAGTATATTTTAGCAGAAGATGGTTGCCTGCAATGCAGAAGGCGCCATTGCCACGCCTGCCGGCAATCAGCCCCAATGCTGTTACCAGGGGCAGGGCGGCAGCCGCATTGACAAAAACATCGAGCAGGGACAGAAAACTTTGGGAGTAGCTGGCTGTCTGGCTGTACATTGGCAATTTTTAACGCCATACGGACATATGCGCAAGCACAAAACCTGTCGGCGCCAGCAGTGGCTGCAGGCGACCCGGCTTTTACGAAAACTACATGAACACAATGGAAAAAATCCCATGGCAATACATGAAGAGAATGAATGCCAGTCTGCTCTCCCCCTCTCGCCTGCTGATATTCCTTCCGGAATGCTGTCATCCCCGCAAATAGGCCAGTGCCTGAAGCTTGGGCTGTTGCTCACAAACCATGCAGATGCAAATCTGCGGAGCGCCACATATGACATGCGCCTTGGCGACACGGCATTTCGCTATGAGAATGAAAAGAGGCTGGAGTTTCATCTTGGGCCGCAGATAGATAAAAATCATGCGGTGGACAATACTTTGGTATTTGCGCCCAATTCCCTGACTTTTGTAAACACCATTGAAGACTTCAATATGCCGGCTGACATCATTGCCCGTTTCAATCTCAAATCAAACTGGGTGCACAAGGGGCTTCTGCTTGGCACAGCGCCCATAGTGGATCCACAGTTTTGTGGCAAAATGATGCTTCCCATCCATAATTTTTCATCAAATCTGGTGCAAATAAATTATGGAGACGCGCTTGTGGCAGTGGAATTCACCAAGACCCTGCCCATAGGTCCCGGCTATGTTCCAAACCCCGAGCCCGAAGGCAAACTGCTCCGGTATATCGATTCAGCTGGCAAGGTGGAAAGTTCCGTCTACCAGGCGCTTAAACAGAACCACGCCTTTTATGACAATATCCAGAGCAAGACAAAGTTCTTCACCATAGCCGGCGGCATGTCCCTGTTTTTGCTCATTTGCGCCAACATGACCCTGATGATGAACATTTTTAACCTTGCTGAAAATGCCAGAAAACAGGCTGCAACATCGCAGATGATGATTGAATCCTTTGATGAAAAGGAGCAAAAGCGCGTAAACGATGAGCAAAAGGAAATAAATAGTCTCAAACTCGAGTTGCACAAATTAAGCCAGAGTCTGGATTCGGATAAAATCAGGGAACTTGTACTGCGCGTGCAAAAGCTGGAGGAAAGCCACAGACAGGCCCGCTGATTCACTCATTATTGCTGGACAAACGCAAAAAATGCGTATAAAAGGATTTCTGTTAATTCACGAGCAGCCATATACGGAGCGTGGCGCAGTCTGGTAGCGCACCTGGTTTGGGACCAGGGGGTCGAAGGTTCAAATCCTTTCGCTCCGACCAGATATTTTAAGGGGTTATGCCGACAAGGCATGGCCCCTGCCTTGTTTAAAATCATGGAATCCCTTTGGAATACAGCCAGGAGCTTATGGCAAACTTAAAATTGCATTGGAAAAGGGTGCATACTCATTAAAAAGCATACATTATAATTTTATGACCCCCATCATCGCCACAGGCAACTGCCTATATGCCCCCCACCCTGATGGCACAAATATCTTGCTGCTGGTGATTGCCAATGGCCATCAAATCCAATATTTGCATCTCCCCGCGAAACTTGCCAGCTTCGTTACGCTTTTTTATACTTGCAACCCGGCATATGCCGGGAATCAAGTTTTAGGGGGGGGATATGGGCAACACTTTTGGGAAAATTCTGCGGCTTACAACTTTTGGGGAATCCCATGGCGTTGCCCTTGGCGGCATTCTTGATGGCTGCCCGGCTGGGATCGCCATTGCCGAGGAGGACATACAGACTGAGCTGGATATGCGCAAACCCGGCACTTCCCGGGCCTCAACAACCAGAAAGGAGCCGGATCGAATCCGTCTTCTTTCTGGTGTGTTTGAGGGCATGACAACTGGCACCCCTCTGGCTTTCATAATAATGAATGAAGACAGCCGCAGCCGCGATTATGGACCTCTCAGGGATCTTTTTCGCCCTGGCCATGCCGATTGGGGTTATTTTTGCAAATACAATGGCATTCGCGATTACCGTGGTGGAGGCCGATCCTCTGGCAGGGAAACCGTCAGCCGCGTTGCGGCCGGGGCAATAGCCAAAAAGATACTTGCGCACTGTTGCGATGCCCGCATCCTGGCAGCCTGCATCGAGCTGGGCGGCATTGCTGTGCCAGAGGAGGCCATTGACCTTGGCGGCGCTTTGGAGAGGCCTTATTTTGCCGCTTCGGATGCCATTGTGCCAAAATGGGATGAAGCGGTTGCCAGGGCCAGATCCGCAGCCGATACCCTGGGTGGAATAGTGCGCATAGTGGCCCAAAATGTTCCGCCCGGTCTTGGAGAACCTGTTTTTGACAAGCTGGATGCAACCATTGCCCATGGCCTGATGAGTGTTGGCGCAGTAAAAGGCATTGAGTTTGGGAGCGGCTTTGCCGGGGCCGCCACAGGAGGATCCGTTAACAATGATCCCATTTTCCCGGGCAGTCACGGCTTCAGAAGCGCTGGCGGCATTCCCGCCCCCGATTTTGGCAGCAACAATGCCGGTGGCATCCTGGGGGGAATATCCTCTGGCCAGGAAATAGTCATCCGGGTTGCCGTCAAGCCCATTGCGTCCATCCCGCGCGAGCAGCATACCATTGATAAAAATGGCCATCCAGCAAGCGTGCTGGTGGGCGGCAGGCACGACCTTTCCGCAATTCCACGCATTGTGCCTGTACTCACGGCCATGACTGCCCTGGCCATAGCCGATGCCCTGCTGCTGCAAAAACGGATGGATATTTGCCAATGAAGCAGGAAAAGGATGCCCCCCTTTTAAGGCCAGCCGATGTAGTTGAAATTGAGGCGATCATTGACCGCGTTATTTTCCATAACGCAAGCAATGGCTATGCGGTTGTGCGTGTGCTGCCACAAAAAAATGGACGCAATGCACCGGATGCTCTGGTTTGCGTTGGCACCCTGTTTGCGCCAAACCCGGGCACACGCCTGCGCATTCGTGGCAAATATGTCAATAATCCACGCTATGGCCGGCAGTTCGCCTTTGATTATGCGGATGAGATCATGCCAACCAGCAGGGATGACATCTGCCATTATCTTGCCTCCGGCCTGATCAAAGGGGTGGGAACCGGCCTTGCCAGCCGAATCGTGGCTCTTTTTGGCGATGATACAATACGCATTCTGGATGAGGAGCCGCAAAGACTGCTCGAAGTGCATGGCGTTGGCCCTAAAAATCTTGATGCCATCAGCAAATCATGGGAGGAGCATCGCGGCATGCGGGGCTTGCATCTGTTCCTGCAGCCGCATGGCATTAGCGCGGCCTATGCCGTGCGCATCTACAAGGCATATGGCGATACGGCCAGAGAGGTCATCAAAAGCAACCCTTACAGGCTGGCCATGGATATCCGCGGCATCGGCTTCCTGACTGCCGATGGCATTGCCGCAAAAATGGGGTTTGCCGGAGATCACCCCCTCCGGGTGCAGGCAGCCACGCTCTATGCCCTGCAAAAGGCCACAGACGATGGCCATGTGTTCATGCCCGAAGAGGAACTGGTAAAAAATGTCTGCAAACAGCTGGATGTCACCCCGGATCTTGTTTTAGATGCCATTGCCGCCCTGACCCAGGAACAGCGTCTCACACGCGAGGAACTGCTGGCACCAGGCGGCGAACCCCTGACCGGTATATATCTAAGCCGTTTTCACCATTGCGAGGCCCGCACCTCCTTCTATCTTAAAAGACTGCTTCTCTCGCCAAAAGCCGTGCTGTTCAAGGATGAAAAGGACATCCTCCAGAGGCTGCCCGAAAGATTGCCTGTCATCCTGGCTCCGGCGCAAATGGCTGCCGTGGAAACAGCCATGCGCGCCAAGGCTCTTGTCATAACTGGCGGACCGGGCACAGGCAAGACCACCATCATAAATGCCATTATCAAGGTCTATGAAACCGCCAAGGCCAAAATTCTCTTGGCAGCTCCCACCGGCAGAGCGGCAAAAAGGATGTCTGAAGCAACCGGGAGAGAGGCGAGTACCATCCACAGGCTGCTTGAATATAGTCCCAGGGATGACCGCTTTGCCCGCAATGAGGACAATCCCCTTGCATGCGGCCTGCTGGTGGTTGATGAAGCGTCCATGATGGATTGTCTGCTTTTTTATCATCTGCTCAAGGCTGTGCCCCTTGGCGCAACCTTTATCATGGTTGGAGATGTGCACCAGCTGCCATCTGTGGGACCGGGCAATGTGCTTGCCGACATCATCGACTCCGGCACAGTGCCAGTGGCGGAGCTGAACGAAATTTTTCGCCAATCAGCGGAAAGCGAAATCATCTGCAATGCCCATCTCATAAACCGCGGCAAGATGCCAATCATGGAATACACCGAGAACAGGGTTTCCGATTTTTATTTCATATCGCGAGATGAACCGGAGAGCGCAGCCGAGCTGATGGTGGATCTCATCAAAAATCATATTCCCAGGCGCTTTGGCCTTGATCCCATAAATGAAATCCAGTTGCTGACCCCAATGCACAAGGGCGCAGCCGGTTCGGAAAACATGAACCGGATGCTGCAAAACGCCCTCAATCCCAATGGGCTGGAAGTAAGACGAGGCGAGCGCTCATTCCGCCTGCACGACAAGGTCATGCAGGTGCGCAACAATTATGACAAGGACATTTTCAATGGCGATATTGGCCGCATTGTGCACATATCACCGCGTGAAAAAACATTGAGCGTCAACTTTGACGGCACCGTCATGCCCTACGAATTCGAAGAGCTGGACGAGCTTGTGCCCGCCTATGCCATAAGCATCCACAAGGCCCAGGGCTCGGAATATCCGGCTGTGGTCATACCGCTGATGATGCAGCATTATGTGCTGCTGCAAAGAAACCTGATATATACAGGTGTGACCCGTGGCAAAAAGCTTGTTGTGCTGGTTGGTGAAAAAAAAGCCCTGCAGATTGCCATTCGCAACAGCCGCACCGGACAGCGCAACACCTGGCTGGCCAGCCGACTGGCCAAAGACTGGGGATAGAAAACGTCATTTCGCCCTGTGGAGTAATTTATGGGGATTTTTCTGGGACTGCTATCTTCCGCCGCTTTTGGATTGATACCTTTATTCACACTTCCACTGCTTAATGCCGGCATTTCGGTGCATACGGCACTTTTTTACCGATTTTCCATAGCCACACTGGTGATGTGGGGCATACTTGCGCTCAAGGGCGAAAAAATAGCCACCTCAAAAATGGATCTGCTGAAACTGGGTTTTCTCAGCAGCATGTACCTTTTTGCGGTGGTGCTGTTTTTCTACGCCTTTAACTTTCTTGCCAGCGGCATTGTGGCATCCATCCAGTTTCTGTATCCGGTCATGGTCATGCTCATCATGATTCTCTTTTTCCATGAGAAATTTTCATGGCTAATGGCCTTTTCCATCATTCTTGCCGTTTTTGGGGTAACCCTGCTTTCCACTGGCCCGGGGGTCGAAAGTTCCCTGGAAAACACTGCTGTCCTCTCCGACAACTTTATTTTCTGGGGCATTGTCCTCTCCCTCCTGGCAGGGCTGGCCAATGCCCTTTACTTTGTTGGCATAAAGGTCACCAGGCTGCCCAATATCTCCGGCCTTGTGATGACTTTCTATGTGATGCTGTTCGGTGCAATATTCTGTCTCGGCAATGCGCTTGCCTTTGGCACCCTGCAATGGATCGGCACCCTCAAGGAATTTTGTACGGCCCTGCTGCTGGCCCTGGTCACAGCGGTTCTTTCCAACCTCACACTTATCATGGCCATTAAAAAAGTTGGCCCCACCGTCACCTCAATTCTGGGTGTGATGGAGCCATTGACAGCTGTGGCTGTTGGTGTTCTCGTTTTTGGTGAAACCTTTTCCAGCAGAATTGCCTTTGGCATTCTGCTGATTGTCATATCTGTGGCCCTGGTGATATTTGGCTCACATGTACGGCGCGCCAGAACCTGACCATGCCGGTGTCATGTTTTTACCAGCGGAAAAAGGCCCATCGCCAAACCAAAAATCAGATTTCCGGTCTGCTCGCGCGCAGGCCCTTTACTGCATTGCGACAATTGTCGCAGTAATCCAGGTCATTTCATGCACAGCCATGAGATGACTTCAATTTCTATTGCAGCGGAGGCGGCGTAATCTGCCTGTTCTCTTCCGACCCTGGAGCCGCCACAGGCGGCACTGGCTTTGCCGGTACCTGGGCGCGCGGAGCCGGTTTGGTGGCGGCAGCCTTCAGCGGCGGAATATCCGACTGCTCCGGTTTTGATTCCGCCACTGGCGTAACCGGCACTGGAATGGCCGGCGCATCCAGAGAGGCCTTGGAAGCTGTCGGGGGGACCTTGGCCTTTTTCGTTCTGGTTGTCTTTCTGTAATAGCGGCGCGCGGGCCTGGCCTGCTTTTGTGGCAGCAGTTGCGGCACAAGCGCCGGATCTATCCATGTGGCACCTGCCATCTTAAGCTGGCGCGGAATGATTACCGCATTCCAGTAAAGACGTGCGCCGCCATCCTGAATCCATACTTCATCAAGATTTATTGCCCCGTTTGGCAGATACTCCGGCAAATGCGGCGGCAGGGGCACAAGAGGTGTGGGGCTGCCCGAGCCAAATTCGATGGGGATATTTGGATCATAGGCAGGTTGATTGGAATATGGGGCAGCTCCCGCCGCCATGGCCGGCGAAAGCCCCATAGCCAGAATTATTGCTGAGAAAAATAATTTTTTCATATCGGCAACCTCTCATAAACTTTTTCGGAACATGTATGTAAAAGTTTAGAGGTTTTTTATAAATACGCACGAAACATCACAGAAACCTAATTCCGGGATTAAAATCCGTCCTCCCTACAAGGTGGCGGCCTCCTCCACTGTCTCAAAGGCCTCAATGATATCGCCAATCTTGATATCATTAAAGTTTTCAAGGCCAATGCCGCATTCATTGCCTTTCACCACTTCCCGCGCGTCTTCCTTGAATCGCTTGAGAGATGAAATTCTGCCGCTATAGACCACGATTCCCTCTCTGAGGATTCGCACGCCGGCATTGCGGGCGATTTTACCATCCGCAACATAGGATCCGGCAATGGCGCCCACCTTTGGCAGATTATAGACCTTGCGCACCTCGGCCTGGCCCAGATAGACCTCTTTCTGCACCGGCGCCAGCAGTCCGGCCATGGCGCTCTTAACATCATCCACCAGCTTGTAGATGATGTCGTAGAAGCGTATGTCCACATTTTCCTTTTCCGCAATATCCTTTATGCGGGCGGCAGGGCGGACATTAAAGCCTATGATTATGGCCCGCGACGCGGATGCAAGCAGAATATCGGACTCGCTGATGGCGCCGGTGCCGCCATGGACAATATTTATCTTGACCTTGTCCGTGCTCTGCTTCTGCAAGGCATCGGTTATGGCCTCCAGACTGCCCTGGACATCCGCCTTGAGCACAAGATTGAGGGTAAGCGCCTCCTGGTCATCATGATGGGCCAGGAAAGTTTCCAAAGTGACTCGGGATTCGGATGCCAGATCGCGCTCCCTGCGCTTGATGGCGCGGGTGTCGGCAATACGTCGTGCCACCTTGTCATCCGCCACCACCAGAAACTCCTCGCCGGCATCGGGCACACCATCAAAGCCCTGAACCTCCACAGGCAGGGATGGGCCAGCCTCCTTGACCTTTTTGCCCTGATCATTGATCAGGGCGCGCACACGCCCGGCGAAGGGACCGCAAACAAAATTGTCACCTGTGTGCAGGGTGCCTTCCTGAATCAGGACAGTGGCGATGGGGCCGCGGCCCTTGTCCAGTCTGGCCTCCACTATATGCCCGCGGGCAGGCTTGTCCGGATTCGCCTTCAAATCCATGATTTCCGACTGCAGGGCCACCAGCTCCAGCAAATCGTCAAGGCCTTCCCTTGTCTTGGCCGATACCCTGGCGACAATGGTCTCGCCGCCCCAGTCCTCCGGCTGCAGACCCAGTTCCGACAGCTCCCTTAAGACCCTGTCCGGATCGGCGCTTGGCTTGTCCATTTTGTTCACAGCGACCATAATCGGCACATTGGCCGCGCGGGAATGGTTTATGGCCTCCCTTGTCTGTTCCATGACGCCATCATCCGCGGCAACCACAAGGATGACAAGATCCGTAACCTGGGCGCCACGGGCGCGCATGGCTGTAAAGGCCTCATGCCCCGGCGTATCCAGAAATACAATTTCGCCGCGCTTGGTTTTCACATGATAGGCGCCTATATGCTGGGTAATGCCGCCGGCCTCGCCGCTGGTGACATTTGATTTGCGAATCGCATCCAGCAGGGATGTCTTGCCATGGTCCACATGTCCCATGATGGTGACCACAGGCGGCCTTGGCTTGAGACTCTCTGGCGCGTCCGCCTCCTTCGGGGCGAGATAATCCTCTTCCGAAAATCCGGCCTTTTCCACCTCATAGCCAAATTCCGCGGCCACCAGGGTGGCCGTGTCTATATCCAGAGACTGGTTGATGGTGGCCATCACGCCAAGACCAAAAAGAACCTTTATAATTTCATTGGCCTTGACCCCGAGCTGATGCGCCATATCCGCGACCCGGATAGCTTCCGCAATCCTGAGCTTGCGCTTGGCGGCCTTTACCGGCTGGGTGTTCTGGGGCTGGACGGGCTGATTGCGAGCAGCCTTGCGCCTTGCTTTGCCGCGGTTGAAGTGTAGATTGTCCTCTTCATCCGCATGGCGTCCAAAATCACCCTGCTGAAAATCGACAGTGCGGCGCCCCTTCAGCCTCTTTTTCTTGCTTTGCCCATCCCTTCCATCGCCATTTTGCACGGGTAATGGCTGGGGAGGCATCTGCCTGCCACCCTGCGATGCAAAATTTCCACGCGGCGGTCTGCCGCCACCGGCAGCGCGGGGCGCTGCGGCTCGTCGATCGCCATAGGAGCCATCACCGCCGGCAGCTGGAGCGGGTCTGCCTTTACGCGGGGCAGCCGGCATTTGCGCTGGCCGCGAAATAACCCTCACCCTCGGCGCCTCCTGGGCGGCAGCTTCAGGCGCCGGCCCGGCATCCTGCTCTGGCGCGGGTTTGCGCAAAAGTGTGGGCATGGATGAGCCATTGGGCTGCGCGGAAGCATCTGGTCTTGATTGCCTTGGGCTCTTTTGAGCTTTTGCCGGCGGCGTCTCCGCCTCCTGTTCTTCAGGCTGCGGCGCGAGTTTGCCTGTAACCTCAAGAAGCACGGGACTCTGTCGTGGCTCCTGGGGCTGCTCGGGCACAAATTCCGCAGGCTCTTCCGCAACCGGCTCCGGCTGGGCGGCCTCCGGCTTGCTGATAATCATCGCTCCGCGCTCTGTCTTGCGTTTGAGGGCCCTGGCCTCTTCTCTGGCCTGGGCGCGCTCGGCCGCCTCCTTTTCGCGGATGACCTGGGCAAGCGTCTTGACTGGCTCGGCGGGAGGGGCGGGCTCGGCCTCTGGCTCTGGTTCCGGCTCGGGAGCATTTTCCACGGGCTTTTCCACCACATCGCCTGGCCTGCTGATTACCCTGGCGCCAACAGCGCGGGGCGGCTTGCGCACGGTTTTTTCCACTTTGGGTGGAGCAGCGGCTGGCTCCTCTTCCACTGGCGCAACCTCAGCGGCAGGCTCCGGCGTCTTTTCCGGTTCCGGCTCAGGCGCCGGAGCCGGTCCGGCCTCAACCGGGTCCGGCTCAGGAGCCTCCTCTATTGGGGCCGGCGCTTCGCTTTCGGCGACAACATCCTTGCGGCGTCTGCGCACTATGACATTCGGCTGCACAGTGGTGCGCTCGACAGTATCCTGTTTGCGCTGACTGAAATATTCACGCAGGCGGCCGGCATCTTCTGGGCTCACCGAGCCGGAAGTGCTCTTGACCGGCATTTTTAGCTCGCGCAGGGCGCGCGCCATCTCCTTGGAAGGCACATCGAGCTGAGCTATGAGATCCTTTATCCTGATTTTTTCTTCGGTCATATTCCACCCTTATCTTCCAGCCGCTTTTCCGCCTTCGCGGGGGGCGCGTTTTCCTTTGGGCCTGAAAGTGGCAAACCTGGCGACGCATTGCCCGTTTGCGCAGCAATACCAGCCACGACCTGGCCTGCGTCCAAATTCATCATATTCCAAGTGACCTTCAGGGCCGAGCACATAACGCGCAAGTTGATTTTTCATAAACCTTTGCCGGCAAATTACGCACATTCTCACCGGCTTTGCAATTATGCTGCCAGTGTCTTTAGCCGGCATCTTTTTCTGCATCCGCCTTATCGTCGCCCTGGGAATCCACATGCCCTTCTGGCAGATTTTCCACAATTGGCGAGAGGAAATTGATGGCCTGGCGCAAATCTGAAATACGCGAATCGCTGAGATTGAGCTTTTCCGCAAGCTCGCTGTCACTGGCCGCGCGCAATGCGCCAAGCGATGAAAAGCCCGCGGCAAGCAATGTCTCTATGGACACCTCTGCCACGCTTGCCACCTGCTCGAGGCCATGGCCTATGGCATTTGCCTCATTATATCTTGTCTCTGTGAATATATCCACCTTCCAGCCAAGAAGCTGGGCAGCCAGCTTGACATTCTGTCCCTTGCGGCCAATGGCCAGGGTAAGCTGATCGTCGGGAACGATTACTTCCAGCAGATTTTCCTCTTCATCCACCACAATGCGGGACACTATGGCCGGCGCCAGAGCATTGCGTGCATATGTGGCTATATCGGGGCTCCAGACCACAATATCTATGCGCTCATTGTGCAGCTCCTGCACAATATTCTGGATACGCGCGCCGCGAACGCCCACGCAGGCACCAACAGGGTCAATATCGCGATCGCGTGAGAGCACAGCGACCTTCGCCCGCATGCCGGGATCCCTGGCAACACCCATAATCTGCACGGAGCCATCATCCACCTCCGGCACCTCGCGCCTGAAAAGAGCCGCCATATAATCGCGGTGGGAGCGGGAAATCACCACCTGCGGGCCGCGTCCCTCCTTGCGCACATCTATGATTATGGCCTGCAGTCGCTCGGCCCTTTTGTAATGCTCGCGGGGTATCTGTTCCTCCCGGGGCAATACCGCCTCGGTACGGCCAAGATTGACAATCCAGTTGCCGCGATCCCGCCTTTGCACTATGCCGGAGACTATCTCCCCTATGCGATCCCTGTATTCCTCAAAAATTATTTCCTGCTCAGCATCGCGCATGCGCTGAATAATGACCTGCTTTGCAGATTGCGCCGCAATGCGGCCAAGATCTGCAATCTGCACACGAAAGCCCATTTCATCATCCAGCTCCACGGATGGATCATGCTTTCTGGCATCCTCAAGGGCAATCTGCGTGTCCTCATTGGCCACATCCCCATCCTCAACAACGATCTTGAACTGGTAGACCTCTATGTCGCCGGTATCGTCATTGTAGGTCACCTCAACATCCATATCGTCGGAAAACCTGCGCAGCACGGATGTACGCACAGCCTCTTCAAGAGTATCAATGAGCATGTCCCGATCAAGGCCTTTGTCCTTGCTTATCTGGTCAATGGCTTTTTTGAGCTCAAGATTCATGATCCCTCCAAATCCATATGCGCGCCATGCTAGCCATGATGGCCGCCTCGCGCCAGCCGCCCGGGGCGGCCGGAATAATGCCGGCTAACGAGCCTTTTTACCGCGCCCGGATTTGCCCGGTTTTGCCGGAGGCGTAAATATTTCCAGGCGCCTGGCCTTGTGGACATTGTTCCAGTCAATATGGGCCTCTGGCAAATTGTCTGGCAGAACTTCACCCTCGGCGCTAATGGAACACGGCTGTATCACAAAATAATCCTCCAGCACCTCAAGCAGCCTGCCGCGAAATACGCGCCTTCCAGCAAACGGGCCATCTGGCGCCGCAATGTCTTTCACAACCTCAACCATATCGCCAACATGGCTCCGCATTTGCTCCAGGCGGAAAAAAATCCGCTCAAGGCCCGGAGTCGAAACTTCAAGCACCCATGGGCCGGAAATGCAATCCCGCACATCAAGGGCAAGCCCAAGCTGCCTGGACAGAGCTTCGCACTGATCAATGGTGGGAGAATAAAGGGTTGAAAAAGAATCCTGAGGCTCGTCGCAAGAATTGGCGGGGGCCGGCTGCCTCTGCCCCAAAGGCAGCTCCACATAAAGTCGCACCAGAAATCTTGGGGCGCCTTTCAGCTCCAGACCCCATATTTCAAGGCCCATGGCATCCACAAGGGGGCTGGCCAATTCAAGAATAGTGTTTTTCAGGCTTGCAATATCATTCATATACATAAAAAAAGGGGGGCCAATCCGGCCACCCCGCAAGACCACGTCAGGAGGATGAAGCGATAAAATCGCTTTGGTTGGGATTTTTTACTCCATGAGGCATATTTTGTCAAATAAATATATCCTAAAAACAGACAAAGGGCGTTGCGCTCCTGCTGCGTTAGGGGATCATGTCGTAATTCAGTAAATCTGCGGAATCAGCCTTTGCCATGGGGCATGATTTTGCATGTGATTTATGCAGATATTTATAAAATCGGCCGTCATGCCAGTTTGCTCTTGAAAATGCCGCAAGACTGGACAAGGCCATCTTGCGGCATTTCTCAGCCATGCGGGACAAGCGAGCACGAATTCACCAGCAAATCCGTCGTGGCGTGTTTCTTGTTTTCACCTGAGACACACTACAACCACCCCGGGTGCTGGCATTGCGCAAGCTCCCTTCAAAAGGAATATACAAAGCTCGCATTTATGTTCCATGCATCCCTTGTCTGCGGGATGCTTTGATTGTTCCTGTGCCTGGCGCCCCAGACGGAGCTGCCTGTATCCAGCCAGAGGGCCAGATAGGCTGCTTCCACATTAATTGTGAAGTTTTCATACATTTTGTATGAGTTTGTAGTGCCCAGCTCCAGTGCCCTATCCTGGCTTGTCATATAAAGCCCTGGCATTCCGAGAGAGGCGCCACTGCCCACATAATTGGGCACAAGCTCGGTGCCATTGGCCCATAAACCGGCCAGGGACATTTTTTTGGCCATTGCCGGACTGTTGGCAATGGGAGACACTATATATTTTCATCCTCTCCTTCCCTTATATGGCTATGGGAGCGTGCCAGACCATGCTGGCGGCGGATTGCTCCGTCAATTACGCGATCATTGGACCTCACAGCTTCACCTCCTTCATAAACATGACAGCCTTGAAACCATGCAAAGCAAATTGACAAAACTGTGCGCATTACTTATAAGGCTGCCATGGGGAAGTAGCTCAGCTGGGAGAGCGCCGCCTTCGCAAGGCGGAGGCCGAGGGTTCAAGTCCCTTCTTCTCCACCAGATATTTCAAGCGGTTACATGTTCTCATGTAGCCGCTTTTCATTTGGACACATGAAATTGGACACATGCGGGATTTTGGGTATATGTTAAACTGCTGCCCTTTTCTGGGTATCCATAACATATTGATTATGCGCCAAAATCATATTTAGCGAGGGGATTTGCCATAGTACCAGCACCGGCATCGTGGGCCGCTTAATGCATAAGCCGCGCCTGGCAGATGCCACGCGCGGCTGTTCGTTGCCCGCTTCAATGAAGCATGTGCTTAAAATTCATATTTCAGAATGCCAAATACCCCCTGGCTGGTGGTATGGGCTCCAAACTGGCCATCATAGGCCACGCCCAGACTGAAATTGCCATGGCTGAATTCAACCCCCACAGAGCCACCATAGGTTATGTTATCTCTTGTCTGACTCTCAAGATACATTTCATTATCCAGACCTGAGAATCGCGCCCTGCTCTTGGCCTTGATGTCGCCTGTGGCGGGAATGACGCTCAGGTCCAGGCTGGGACGGATGCGCCAGCCGCTTTCGGTTTCAAACTGCCTGCTGAAGCTGATGCCTGCAGGGAATGTCCAGATATTCTGGGTAAAGCTGTCCACCTCGGCCAATACGCCGCCACTCTTTATGTCATGACTGTCAACGCGCATGGTTGTGAAGCGGGCGCCGGCATGGGCCACAATATCCATGCTTTCCAGTGGCAGACGCCATTCGGCAATGAGCGCGGCGCTGAGAGCCTGGGCGGTAATATCACTTTTCAGATCGCCCATGTACATTTGCGGCAGCATATCCTGTTCGAGCTTGTTATATGTGGAGGTATAGCTGACATCGCCAGACAGGCCAAATACGCCATTGCTCCAGCCGGCGTAGGCGCCAATTCCCCAAAAATCCATGTCATTGCTGGTTGCGCGCAGATCGCCGGAGCTGCTGGCATAGCCGCCGCCAATGTTGAAGGCCACGCCAGCCCGGAAATTATCAGCAAATGTGTAGTCCGCGCCAAGAGCGAGACCGCCAAAGGTGCCATTGAAATCGAGGCTGAAATTCCCGGCTTCAAGGCCAAAACCGCTGCTATTGCCATAAATGGGCATTACCCACAGGGCCACGGAATGGCTGAACTTCTGGACTGCCACATTTTCCGGATCCGCGCCCTGCAGCGCCAGGATGCCAGTACGATTTTGCATGGCAGCCTCGCCTGCCGCATTCGCGGCAAGAGTCATCTGGGGCACAGCGCCAACAATGGCCATTCGGGCCGCGCTCTCAATTACACTGGCCGCAAGATCGCCATCACCCACAAAGCGGACATCTGTGGCCCGGCTCAGAAAACGGATACCGGCAATGGGTGAATTGACATCGTTCAAGCCCCTTGCATACAGGCCCGTCACCGCCCCGGCCACGCTGGATGAAAGCGCGGGATAGACTTCCCTGGCATCCCGGATTGTCACTTCTATGCGATCATTTTCCCTGTCATTGGCAGGAGTCCTGTCAACATCGCCATCCACATTACTGTCACCTTCGTCCGCTTCATCGCTGTCCGGTTCAGCATCTGTGGCGGCATCGCCAGCCGTATCGTCAGGCGCCTGTCCGCCTTCAATGTCATCATTGTCCGGGCTGGCATTTCCACTACCGGGCTCTTCAGTATTCCCATCATCTGGGGCTGGAGGATTGGCCGGGCCGGAAAGCGTGTCATCTGAATCGCCCGAATTCTCTGGCGTCCCGGGCTGTGACGGAGCCGAATCCGGAGTATCCGGCCGGGAAGGCGACGGTCCGGTATCACCCGGCTGAACCGGTGACGGGTCTGGCGTGGCAGGCACATCCGGGGTCGCTTCTGGCGTTTCTGGCGTGATCGGATCAGGGGTGCCAGGCTCTGGCGTGTCCGGCTCCTGTGTTTTTTCCTCATGCACAAAGGTGAGGCCAAGCATGCCGCTGCTGGCGCGGAGGTTGTCGCCGTCCCAGGCTGTGGTTTCATTGCGAGCAACCACATTGCCCTGGGCATCATGATAAATGATGGGGGCTGCATCCACCACCCTGTAGGTTGAACCGGCTTTGGCATCCGTAATGAAGAGGCGCGCCCCATCCTGCACATGCACTGATCCGGCTGGGGATTCAAAAGCCAGCGCCGCCATGCCGGACTGAAGCTGTTCATCCGCGCCATTGAGAATGAGCGCGCTCTGGCCGGCAAATGTGGCGGTATTGGCCGGAGTGGCCAGCACGGCAGCCAGTTCCTCATTATTCAGGGAGCCATCCACATGCAGGGCCGAGCCCTCCGCCAGGGTCACGGGCCGATAAAGGCCAAGGGCATTCCGGAGACCATCCCGCGACAGGCCGGCTCCGGAGGTTGCCTCCGCCACCTTTTGGGGCAGCCATGTCAGATCGCGGGTGCCAATGGCCACCAGCGCATTCATGCCAACTCCGAGGGAGCCGCGCAGAATGCTGTCCCCTGCTTCAGCGCCGGGACTTTCCACTGCGACATTGGCAGGCGCAAGCCCCCATGGCGGATCGGCGAGCAGCATGGAACCAGGCTGCATGTCCAGAACTCCCACACTCAGGGCTGAGCCCCCATTGGCATCATTTTGCGAACCCACACTCAGGGTGCCGGCAAAATTCGCCAAAGTGCCTATCTGCGCTGTAGCGCCATTGGTTATGCCAATATCCCCGCCGCTTTCGAGGGTGCTGTCCGGCATCACAAGGCTGCCGCCTGTCATATAGATGCCATTAGCCACATAGGGCGGAGTGCCGGGATTGGCATCCCAAGTTTCCACCGTGCCACCGCTGATAGTGATAGCCCCCTCGATACAACCCTCGGGAAACAGCACACTGCCTGCCCTGATGTCAAGATCACCATGCAGGATGCCGCTGTGGATAATCATGTCATGAGTGCCCTCAGGGAGGGTCACATGGCTTTCAACCGCAATATCTCCAAAATATTCGCCATCATATGCCAACCTGAAAAAATCCCTGGTGGTGGTTGTGCCGCCAATGCCGTCAATCAGGATTTTCTTTTGCTCATGCAGTTTGGCGCCCCTCGCGACGACAATGCTTTTGGCAGCCATGCCGCCATTGGAGTAGATGGTGGTGCCCCTGGCATGAGAACTGTCTATATAAATGGCTCCGACATTGGAGGCATCCAGCAGGCCCCTGTCGCCTATATTCATGGTGAGATTCATGATCTCCACCTGGGACCAGTCCAGTTCGGGGTCGGGATTTGGGACCTCCTCCGTGAAGATGATTTTGCCGTTTACCAGGTCAATCTGAGATGGCCCCACGGTGGAGCCTACAAGGATAAACTTGTTCTGGCCGCCATGCTTCTCGATGAAGGCCGTATCCACCATGGAAAGCACTGCCTTGTCCCTGTCCAGACTGCCGGCATCCATGCGCAATGTGGCATTGGTCAGCATCAGGCTGGGATCTTCGCCACGGAGTACGAGGGTATCGCCGCCGGGATGGGACGAGTTGCCAATTTGCAAAGTGCCCCTCTTCATGCTGAGCTGAGAGGCCTTGGAACCTGTTACGTCTGAAAAGACGAATGTCGCCACGCCGCCGGGATCGACAAAGCCAAAATCCTTGCCTCCCATGGATGCGCCCCTGCGGTTGCCGCTATGGTCATAGATAGCGCCAGGGGTGAGACCTCCATTGTTATTGGACCATTCCTCCCCAAAAGCAGTCATGCCGAATGCCATTGTCAAGGTTGCGCATGCCAGAGCACACGCAAGAATTTGCCTGCGCATAATCGCCTCCTGTCCCGAGCGGGGGATAAGGGTACATGCAAAAAACATATGTTTCAGGATGTAGCCATGCTAGGCTATAACCAAGTGGAAGTCAAGTGGTTCTAGGCTATATCCAAGCAAAAATCGGGGGATATATGCCTTTTACCAGTAATCTTGGCAAAATAATGGCAGAAAAAGGCCTTACATACGAAGAGCTGCAATACAAATCCAAAGTCGCCCCGGATACTGTTGCCAGAGCCAGGGATGGACGCATCGAGACCTGCAAGCTGTTCACCCTGGAAAAGCTTGCCATAGCCTTGAAAGTTGAGGTTGCTGAACTTTTTGACTGGAAAAGATAGACGCCCGCAATTTCCCTGTTTTTTGCCACAGCTTTTTCCGGGGCCATATTTACTCGCGCCCGCTGGCCCTTCGCTTAGCGCCATCTTTGCAAAATCGCTGTAAAAGAATAGATTGGAGTCGTGAACGAGAAACGCAAACCACTAAAGACACTTTTATTCTTCGAGGATCTCTGTTTTGGCGGCACACAGAAGCAAAACCTCGAGCTTGCCCTGCGCATGGATCGCGAGCGTTTTACGCCGTCCATCCTCACCCTGACTGGTCCCACTGACCTTGATGATGCGGCCCAGAAGGCCGGAATACCCTTGCTGCACATGGGGCAGCATCGCAAGCCGCCCATGCTTTTTTTCAGCAGTCTGGGCAAAGTTCTTAAAAACATTGCTCCGGACATCATTCTGCCCTGCACGGCAATGCCCAACATCTGGGGCCGCATCTGGGGCAGATTTTTAAAAATACCGGTGGTGCTTGGCACATGCCGGGGCGGGGGCGCCCCCATACGGCAGCATGAATGGCTGTTATGGCGCCTTGCGGATGCGATCATCTGCAATTCCCAGGCTTCCATGACCAAAATGGAGGCTTTTGGAGCCAGCACTGAGCGGCTGTTCTATATTCCCAACGGGGTGGATACCGATCTTTTTCATCCTGTTTCCAACCCGGCCGACAGCCAGCTCATTGTCTGTGTTGCCAGACTGGCTGCCGACAAGGATCATGCCACCCTGATCCGGGCCTTTGCCATGATTGCGGCAAAACACCCCCGCGCCACCCTCAGGCTTGTGGGAGATGGGCCAGAAGGTGCGGCCTTGCGCAGGCTGGCATCATCCTTCAATGCGGACACGAGCGCCCGGATTGTCTTTGCGGGGGCCTGCAGTCAGCCAGCGCCGCATTATGCGGAAGCTGACATATTCGCCCTCTCTTCCGTGCGGGAGGGGCAGCCAAATGTCATTCTTGAGGCCATGAGCAGTGGTGTTGCCATTTGCGCCACAGCGGTGGGAGGCATCCCTGCCCTGGTGGAGGAGAAGGTGTCGGGACTCCTCTGTCCGCCCAAAGATGTGGATGCCATGGCGCGGAATCTCGATCTTCTGCTGGCGAATCCCGGACTTGCCCGGCAATACGGGCATGCCGGACGAAAATTTGTTGAAAATGGTTTTTCATTCCAGGCGATGGTGGATGCCCATCAAAATCTCTTTGAGAAACTATGGGAGCGCCATGGCCATAACCGTGGTGGGAAATACAATGAAATCAATCCATAAATATGCCTTTGCGTTAATATTGACTCTTTTGTTGTCGCCCTGCGTCCAGCACCAGACAGCCAGCGCTGAGCCAGGCATTGTGAAATCCGGCTCCGGAGAAGTCACGGAGCTGTGGCAGGGGAAGGTGCTTACAGCCAAATTTCGGGCGGGAATGTGCTTTGCGCAAAATGGCAAGGCCAGGGGTGTGCTGCTCCTTACCCATGCCAATGGCCAGACTGACACATATCATCTCTATGGAACCATCAAAAATAACGAGTTCAATCTCTCCCATGGCTCGGGGCATGTTTTCACGGGCAAGATCACCGGCAAGAACAGCATGGAGGGGAAGGTGCGCCTCAAGGGGGGCATGAGCCTCAATCTCAAGGGCGCCCGCACCATCGATGCGCCTCTTCAGGCCGAGGATTGCGCGCCGCTGCCCCAATAGGCAACGCAATCTTTCCCGGGAGAAATTTATGACAGTATTTTTGTTTATACTTGGCCTTGTGGAATGCGCCCTGCTGCATCTGCTGGCAATGGCCGGTGTCCAGTTGGGCAAAAAAGAGGCCAGGGAACAGGAAATGGCCAAATACGCCCCTCCTGGCGGCTGGCCGCGCTGCGCCCTGATCATACCCGTTGCCGGCAGTGACCCGCGCATGGAGCCTGCCCTGCGCAGCCTGCTTGAGCAGGATTATCCGGGCTTCGAGACCTTTATAATCACAAGGGAGGGCGATGAGGCTCCCCTCCCCCTCATACGCATGCTGGTGGATGAATATCCTGGACTTCGGCATGGCACAGCTAAAACAGCCGGAAAATGCGGCCAGAAAAATCTCAATCTCCTGACAGGAGTCGCCATGGCTGGCCCGGATTGCGAAATCCTCGCCTTTTGCGATTCCACACATATTGCGCGCCATGATTTTCTTCGCTGCCTGACCAGGCCGCTTGCCTGCGATGAGGCAAACTTCACCACAGGCTATCATATTGTTGAGCCAAAGGATTCCGGCACAACCACACTGGGTTATGCCCTGAGTGTGCTTTTCATGCGTTTCATGCAGGCCATGGGCTCCCTCACTCAACCCTGGGGTGGCGCTCTGGCCATGAAACGCGCCACATTTGAAGAGCATGATGTCGCAAAGCTCTGGCAGACAAATGTGGTGGATGACTGCTCCCTGGCAGCACATTTGCAGCGCTCCCGCATCCGGGCCAGACTGTGCCCCGGGGCGACGCTGGTGACCACAGCAGCAAATCATGCCCTGGACACATGGTCAGCCTGGATGCAAAGGCAGATTCTGTTCCTCAAATTCTGCATCCCGGGGCAGTGGATTGCCCTGGGCATTGCAATAATTCTGTTGCTTGCGCCGCCATTGTGGGCGCTTGCGGCCATGTGCGCCGGTGTGCTTGGGCTTGGCGGGGGGATGCCTCCATTTCTTGCCATGTGCTGGTCATGTCTGATTTTTGCGGTCATGGCGGGCTGGCGCCGCTTTTTGCCCTTCACCCCAGGCATCTGGCTCTGGATGACGGCCTTTTTCTGCGCATGCGCTCTGTTTACCTGGGTCTATCTGCGCACAATATTCGCCAGGGGCATCACCTGGAGCAATACCACCTATCGTGTTGGGTCAGGCGGAGTTGTGCAGGGCATAGAACGCAATGCGCCCCCCTTTGACAGAGGAATTGACGCAAAGTAGAATCCACAGGCGGCGCCATGCCTGGCGCCCCCAGGGGAATATTGACAATGATAGCCACCTCGGACCTGTTTCGCATCAGTATAAGACAGGTTGTACGCCAGAGAGGCTTTGGAGTAATCCTCTCCATCGCTCTCGGCATAACAGCCTTCATCTCCCTTGCCGTACTTGGCAGGGAGATCCGCTACAAGGTTGGGCAGGATATGGTTCTGATGGGTGGCGTAAATGTCATCCAGGTCTATATGGATGATTTCCAATATCCCGGCCAGCCGCTGCGCGGCTTCAACGATGCCACTGTGGATGCCATCCGGGCCTTGCCCGGCGTAGGCATTGTCAGCCGCAATTTGCGGGGCGGCAAGATCTTCCAGCTCCGCACGGATGGCGAGCGCAATCTTGGCGTGGAATTCATAGGCGTGGACCAGTACTTTGCCGAAATCTATTCGGTGGAGCTGATGGCCGGGCGCCTATTGAATGCCAGTGACGTACAGCAGCATAGCCGGGTTGGCATGCTGGGGCGGGATGCGGCAATCAACATATTCGGCTCCCCGGACAGCGCCGTGGGCAAGCTCCTGTTCCTGGATCAGGATGTTTTTGAAGTGGTGGGCGTGATAAGCGGCGTAATGCTCGGCTCCTGGAGCTATGGCGGTTTTTTGCCATATACAACCATGATGGATCGCAACTGGGTGGCCAACAAGGTTACACGCCTCTTCATCCGTGCCATTGGCTGGGAGGACATTGCCGGCATTGTCCGGGAGCTGCCGCGGGTGGTGCGCGAGCATCAGCCCGCCCCATACCTTGTGGTGCAAACACAGGATGAGCAGCTTGCCCGCATCCAGACCACTTTCATGTGGGTTGAGGTCCTGCTTTGGCTAGGCATTGCCGCATCCCTCATGCTTGGCGGCTTTGGCATCTGGTATGGCACATTTGCCGCTGTGCGCGCCCGCACAAGGGAGGTTGGCCTCAAAAAGGCCATGGGCGGCTCGGACAAGGATATCCTCGCGCAGTTTCTGGCCGAGGCCCTTGTTAAATCCGTGGCCGGCGGTCTGTTGGGCATCCTGGCCGGTGTGCTGGTGGTGGAAATTGGCGCGTGGCTGCTGGGAACATCCATTTCCTATCCGCTTTTGCTTGCAAGCAGCATTGGCAGCATAGTGTTTTCAGCTCTTATTGGCGTTGCCGGCGGTCTTTATCCGGCATTGCAGGCAAGCCGCATGGATGTGGTTTCCGCCCTGCGTTTTGAATGACAGGATGTGATGAAAATGGCCCCGGTAATTGTCGCCAAAGATCTTCATAAATGCTATCCTGGCTTCGCGCCTGTGCTCCGTGGCGCCAATATTGCAGTCGAGGCCGGCGAGGTGGCTGCCATAATGGGCCCCTCAGGCTGTGGCAAATCCACCATGCTGCATATCCTCGGCATGCTGCACGCCCCGGATTCAGGCTCCCTGGAAATTCTGGGCCAGAATGTGCTGACCTTTGACCGCGAGCAGACCGCGGCCTTCCGGCGTGGCAACATGGGCTTTGTCATGCAGTCCAGCAACCTTTTCGAGCACTCCACGGTCTTTGAAAATGTGGAGTTTCCGCTGATCTATGAGAATGTCCCCCCACAGGAGCGATGGGCCCGGGTCATTCATGCCCTGGATCTGGTGCGCCTTTCCGCCAGGGTGCACTACAGGAGCAACCGCCTTTCTGGCGGCGAACAGCAAAGGGTGGCCATAGCCCGTGCCATGGTCAACAATCCCCGCATTCTGCTTGCCGATGAACCCACTGGCGCCCTGGATGCCCGCACAAGCCGGCTGATAATGGAGAACTTCCGCAAGCTCTGCCATTCCGGCGGCGTGTCCATGATCATGGTGACCCATGATCCCAAAATGGCGGACTTCTGCGACAGTGTCTACACGCTGGAAGAAGGCGTTCTGGTCTGCAAAAAGCATGGCACCGGCCCATATACTGCCAAGGTTGTGCAAAATCTGCTGACGCCCCCGGAGCCTCTGGTGCGGGGAGCCCTGGTGACCGGCAGATTTCCCCCACCTCCCGGCAATCCTGGTCTGGCCCTGGCCACCAGCATGAACTCCCAAAAGCTGCTGTCGCGCATTTATTCAATCTATCCCAGCGCATTTCTTGGCAATCCGGAGGGTTATGCCCTGCCACTGCCCATAAGGCATATTGGCCACTGGCAGCGGCTGTCTGCCATAAAAGCTTTTTTTCAGCGTGCCAGAGGGCATCAGTCCCTTTGGGAGCTGTGGCGCAAGCTGCCTGCCCACGAACATGCCGGGCATGGGCTGTGGCAACAGATTACAGCCTTTGCCTGTGGCGCCAGGCTGGCCAGCTGGGGCATGGAGGACAGTCTGGAATATCTGCATGGGGCAGAACCGGGCCAGGCGGCCACGGCAGCATGGACAGCAGCCGCCCTGCTGCGCAAGCCTTTCGGTTTTTCTCTGGACAGCCACGCCCTTGTCACTCATGCCAGGGCAGTGGCAGGCATGGCTGCCGATGCCGTCCTTGTCACCTGTCCCACCAGGGCAGCCATGGCGGAATTTCGCCGCATCGCTCCGGATGTTGCGCCGGAAAAAATCATTCTGCTCAGACCACTGATCCTGGATGGTCCCCAGGAGGATGAAGCCGAAAAAAACACCAGCATTGTCAAGCCTGCGCAAATACTGCTAATCAATCCCGCTCCAGCCAGTCTGCGGCTTATGTTGAAGGCCTGCGCGGCACTGAAGCGCATGAAAACGGATTTCCATCTGTGGGTGTCAGGACTGGGCGGCTGGCGCTGGCGGTTTTTGGCCTGGCGCATGGGTCTATCGGCGATGATTTCATTTCAGCGCCACATGCGCGCTGATGGCCTGGGCGAAATGTACCGCAATGCCGACATCTTCATAGCCATGCCCCCCCCTGAAGACAGGTTCGCCCTGCCAACAAATGTCTGCATGGCAATGGCATATGGTCTGGCAACAGTTGTTGAGGAAATGACGCCGGGGCTGGCCGAGGGCCTGAAAGCGAATGAAAGCTGCCTTGTGGCGGAGACTGGCAAAGCCATTTCCCTTGCCGAAAATCTGGCAAGACTGGCCAACAGCCCTGATCTGCGGCAGCAGCTTGGCAGCGCAGCCAGAATTTCCTTTCGCGAACTCATGAATGATGACGATGGCAACCGGCTGGCAGACATTGTCGTCATGGCTGCCGGACTGGCGGACCGGGCTGCCTCGGGGGCAAAAGAATGAATTTTGATGCGGCTACCGTGCTGGTGCTGGGCGATATAATGCTCGACCACTATATCGCCGGCAATGTGGAACGCATCTCGCCCGAGGCGCCTGTTCCTGTGGTGCGCCGCCAAAGGGCATGGACAGTGCCGGGGGGGGCGGCCAATGTCGCGCGCGGGCTGGCGCGCCTGGGCTGTCATTCCCGCCTTGTCTCCCTCATCGGCAATGATGCCGCCGGGAGCACCCTGAGGCAGGAAATCGCGGCTGAAGGCATAGAGGCCGGCCTTGTGGACAGCCGCCGCCCAACAAGCTGCAAAACGAGAATCATGGCCCGCGGACAGCAACTGCTGCGCGTTGATGAGGAAACCGTGGGGCGCCCCTCTCTTGAAGAAATAACCGGCCTGCGCATTATTTTTGAAAAATTTCTGCCCGGCTGCTCGGCTGTCATACTTTCCGATTATGCCAAGGGGGTTCTGCTGCGTGCCTCCAGCGGAGATTGCCTCTGCCTGCATGCCATACAGCTGGCACAAAAGCATGGCATCCCGGTGCTGGTGGATCCCAAGGGATCGGACTGGTCCCGTTATGCCGGGGCGGATTGCGTTACCCCCAATACAGGCGAATTTGCCCAGGCAGCCGAGAAAATAGCCGGTGGCTCCCTGGATGCCGGCAGACTCGAAAATGATGCCGCGGCCCGCATGTCCATTGCAGCCGATCTGTGCTCGAGTTTCGGGCTTGGCCGCATTCTGCTCACCAGAGGCGCGCGCGGCATGAGTCTTTTTGAGCCTGGGCAGCCCCCCCTACGCATCCACGCGACAATGCGCGAAGTTGCAGATGTCTCCGGTGCGGGCGACACCGTCATCGCGGTATTGGCCGCATGCATAGGCGCCGGTCTGGACTGGCATGAGAGCGCGGATATCGCCAATACCGCCGCCGGGGTGGCTGTAACAAAGACTGGCACCGCGCCTGTGGGTAGAGCCGAGCTTGATGCGGCCCTGCGCGAGGGGCGCGACAATCCCAAACTGTTCAATATAAACGAACTCGTGGAAAAAATCCAGGAATGGCGCCGCCATGGGGAGCGCATTGTATTTACCAATGGCTGCTTCGATCTTCTGCACCCTGGGCACATATCTCTCTTGCGCCAGAGCGCGTCCTTTGGCGACAGGCTCATTGTGGGCCTCAACAGCGATGATTCCGTAAAAAGGCTGAAAGGTCCGGAAAGGCCGGTGCAAAATGAGCATGCCCGCGCATTGCTTCTGGCCGCGTTGCAGAGTGTGGACGCAGTGATACTTTTTGGAGATGACACTCCAGAAGAACTTATAAAGGCCATCAGGCCAGACTACCTGGTCAAGGGGAGTGACTACAAAGTGGAGAACATTGCTGGCGCTGAATTTGTGCAAGGCTATGGCGGGCAGGTGCGCCTGGTGGATCTTGTCAATGGCTGCAGCACGTCCGGCCTGGTCCGCAGAATGCGCAAGGGATGCGAATAATGGAATATATAATCGCCGCGGATATTGGTGGCACCAACTGTCGCCTGGGCCTTTTCTCCACAGAGGACGGCACCCTCACTCTCGACAGAATTGCCTGGGTGGAAACGGGCAACATTGCGCATGCGGATTGCCTGCTGGAGACGGCGGCCCAAACCCTCGACTTTGATATCGCACAGGCCAGCGTTCTTGTTGTCGCCATTGCCGGACCGGTGGAAGGCGAACATTACGGCAAGCTCACCAATGGCAACCTGCTTGTGGATCTGCGCAGACACAAGCAGCTCTTCCCCGCCATGCGCATCCGGGTCATCAACGATTTTCTGGCCCAGGCCTGGGCCGTTCTGAGCCGGGAAGGCAGCAATGCCACACTCCTTGCCGGCCCCCAGCAGATACATCCGGACACAAGACGGGCCATCATCGGCGCGGGTACTGGCCTTGGCTATGCCAGCCTGTCACCCACCGCAAGCGGTTGGCTGGCCCAGCCATCAGAAAATGGACATGCTGCCTTTCCCTTTACTGGCGCAGATGAATTTGATCTTGCCACTTTCCTGTGCGCAAGACTTGATGTGCCCTATGCCACTGGCGATGACGTGATTACTGGCAGGGGGCTTGCGGTTCTTCATGAATACCTCACAGGCGACAAACTGGATCCGGCCGATATTGGCGACAATTTTCTCTCCCGGGATACCCAGACCCTCGCCTGGTACGCGCGGCTGTACGCCCGAGCCTGCCGTTCCTGGATTCTGGCCACATTGTGTGCGGGCGGCTTATGGATATGCGGCGGCATTGCAGCTCAAAATCCACTTTGTGTCAAAAGCCGGTATTTTATGGATGAGCTGTATGCCCACCCCAAGTGGCAGCTTTTTTTGCGCAATGTCCCCATCCGCCTGATAACGGATAAAAATAGCGGCATCTGGGGCGCGGCGCGTTTTGGCCTGGATCTTCTGGAGAAATCATAGTTCACAATCCGGCATTTTATGGCAAAACAATGAACTCCCCAGTTTTTGTAACACAATCGGCGCTGCCCAAAGAGGAAACATACCTGGAGTATGTGCGCCAGATTTTCCAAAGCCACGGCCTGACCAACAATGGCGTCTTCTGCCAGCGCCTGGAGCGGGAGCTGGAGGCCTTTCTTGGGGTGCGAAATCTCTCTGTCTGCAGCAATGGCACCCTGGCCCTGCAGCTTGCCATCAAAATGCTGGGCATCAATGGCAAAAAGGTCATCACCACTCCTTTTACCTATGTCGCCACGGTCACAGCGCTGATGTGGGAAAATTGCGAACCTATTTTTGCGGACATCGATCCGCAAACCCTGTGCCTGGATCCGGCCAGAGTGGAATCAATCCTGCTGGAACAGCCGGATATTGGCGGCATAATGCCTGTGCATGTCTATGGCAATGCCTGTGATGTCCAGTCTTTTGCGGACATCTCCCAAAAATATGGAGTGCCAGTGGTATACGACGCCGCGCATGCCTTTGGCAGCCGCCTCAATGGCAAAAGCCTGCTGTCATTTGGCGATGCAGCCACATGCAGCTTTCACGCCACAAAACTTTTCCACACAGTGGAGGGAGGGTGCATAGTAACCAGCAACACTGAAAGACTGCACAAGCTCAATCTGCTCCGGGCTTTTGGACATATAGGCGACAATTACTCGTGCCCAGGCATCAATGCGAAGCTGTCGGAGCTGCACGCTGCCATGGGGTTGAGCCTTTTGCCGGACGCGCCTGACAATCTTCGCCAGCGTGCACGTCTGGCATCCCTTTATGACGAGGCGCTGAACATAAATGGCAATCCGGCATTAAAAAGGCCGGTTCTGGCAAAGGGGCTGCAATGGAATCATGCCTACTATCCGGTGCTTTTCGCCACCAGTGACCTTCTGCTGACGGTTATTGACGAGCTGCACAGGCAAGATATTCATCCGCGCCGCTATTTCCATCCCTCCCTCACCGAACTGCCATACTTGCCCAGACAGAGCTGCCCCGTGGCGGAGGATGCCGCCAGCCGGGTGCTGTGCCTGCCGTTCTGGGCGGACATGCCCGACGCCACAGCCCTGCGGGTGGCCCAGATTGTCAACAGCACTACAGCCGGATTTGCATGACATTGCCTAAAAAACACAGACTGCATGTTGTGATTAGCCTGGATGTGGAAGAGGAAGGCCTTTTTAGCGGCTATTATCCCTCCCGCAATCCATCGGTGACCAATGTGGGCCTTTTAAGAAAACTTGAGCCGTTGACGCGGGAGTTCGGCTTTGCGCCAACACTGTTCTGCTCCCATGCCGTATTTAAAGATCCTGCATCCCTGACAACCCTGGCCTACATGCGGGATCATTGCGATGCCGAGATTGGCGCCCACCTGCACCACTGGAGCACACCGCCATTCAGCAATGATGCCGATGAGAACAGCCCCCCACTGCGCACGCATCTTTTGCCCAAGAATATTCTTGAAGGCCGGCTTGAGTCTCTGCTTGCGGCCGGACTCGAGTTCATGGGGGCGCCACTGCGCAGTTTCCGCATGGGCAGATGGGATCTGAAAAGCTCCATTTTGCCAATGCTGGCCAGACATGGGATAGAGGTGGACAGCTCCATATGCCCGCTCCGGGCCTTTGCTGGGGGCGCCGATCATTTCCTGGCGCCAGCGGATCCCTGGTGGGCGGATACAGGGGAGGGCCGCAAAATACTGGAGGCGCCAATAACCCAGATACCCATATCTTGCGCCCTTGCTCGAGGCTGGCACAATATTTTCGCCGGCAATACCAACATTCTGGACAAGTTCCATTTTTTTGGAGCCCTGAGCGCGAATCCCTTCTGGCATGGGCCCGCCGCCATGCGCATGGCGGCCACATTGCATGCGGCAAGAGGAGGCAAGGTACTGAGCCTTTTCTGGCATTCCTCCGAAATGATGCCCAAAGGTTCGCCGCACACGCCAGATCAGGCGGCTGCAGACAAAATGCTCGCCAAAATCTTCTCGTTCTGCGCCTGGCTCAAGGATAATTTTGACGCAAAAGGTGTAACTGCAAGCGGGCTTTGCGGCATCCCGGAGGCCAAAAATTTTGCATGTGCCGGCATTGTCTCCGGCAGGGACTGGTGATGGGCAAAATCATTGTCGTGCTGCTGGATGGCCTAAAATTCTCCACAGCCAGAGGGTGCATGAGTTTTCTGCGCTCGCTGGAAGACAGAGGCATGGCCAGGGGGGCAAAAATGCGCTCCTGCCTACCGCCTCTTTCAAGACCCGCCTATGCCACCATCCTCACAGGTGAGGATTGCGCAACGCATGGCGTCTGTCGCAACGATGAAGCACCGGGTCTGCCTGGACGCACAATTTTTACGGCTGCCGCCGATGCCGGCCTCTCCTCCTGCGCGGCTGCCTATGGCTGGTTTTTTGAGCTTCTCTACGGCAGGCCCTTTGACTTGCGCCTGCATCGCGTCTGGACAGATGCCGGCTCCGCCCCTGAACATGGCATATTTTATGCCAGTGATGCCTATCCCGATGCCGAGCTTTTTGCGGATGCCGAGTTTCTGCGCAACCGGCATAAGCCACACCTGCTGCTGGCGCATTCCATGGGTATAGACAATGCCGGGCATATTTTTGGAGGCGATTCGCCACAATACAGGGAGGCCGCGCGCAATGCCGATGCACTCCTTGCCATGTACGCGCCCATATGGCTGCAAAACGGCTACAGTCTGCTGATTTTAAGTGATCATGGCATGGGCATGGACAAGTCCCATTATGATGTGTCGCCGGACTGCCTGGAGATTCCTGTATGGATTTGCGGTCCGTCATTTGCCTCGCCCCCAGCAAGCCTTGCGGAGGTGGCGCCGCTGCTCGGGCATGGTCTCGGCCTGCCCTGGCCATAGAGGCAGAATATGTCGGCCAGTGTCAGATCGGGCATGCTGGAGCAGCAGATAGGCTCAAAGTGAGGCCGGGCTGGCTTTCGCCCAGGCAATGGCCTTGTCATGTCCCAGAATATGCCTTGTTATCCAGACACAGAGGATATTTAGGAATATGGTCATGGCCTCATCGGAAAATCCGCGCTCGGCAAGATGTTTTTCAATGCGGGGAACGATCTTGTTGCGCATTATATCATGCTGCGCCAGGTGTTTTGGCAAATCGCGGTAACCGATGGACCGCATATAGTTCTCCTCTTCCTGAAAATGGCGCAGAACATAATTTTTTAAAAACTTCACTCCCTGCTCGGCTGCCCATTCGTTTTTTGCCTTCTGTTGTGTCGCTGTCAAAAGACGGCGCACAATGCGGAAAAACTCCTGATGCGCATTGTCAATAATCTCCACACCTATGCCAAAATCCTCTTTCCACTCCATTTCTTCGATGAGCATTTGCTTCCCCCCAACGCTCCTGTAATGGCTGCCAACCGCCCCCACTTGTCCTTATGCAGCTATTCCGGCCATTCCCCCGGTCCGGCTTCCAGCAGACGCTTGATAACGCCGGCATCCGCAGGCAAAAAATCCAGCTTGCCAGCCTCCTCAGGATCAACCCAGCGCAAATTCTGGTTTTCCCTGGGGCATGGCACACCTTCAAATGCGTCCACGGTGAAAAAATAAATTGTAGCGGTGAAATTACGCTCAGCATAGCAGTGTTCCACCACCTCAAGCAACACATATTTTAAAGCGTTTATGCCAAGCTCTTCTGCCAGCTCGCGGCACAATGCCTCCTCTGGGCTCTCATCACCTTCAACCTTGCCGCCTGGCAGTTCCCAATACCCGGCCAGGGGCTTGTCATCCGGCCTTTGGGCGGCAAGGAATCTGCCATGCTTGATGACTATGCCTGCAGCAACCCGTATTTGGGCAAAACTGTCCTTTAGCGGCTGCATATCTTTATTTGCTGTCATACTCACTTTTACATTCCTCAATCCTCTTTTCCAGGGATTCCAGCTCCAGCATGATTTCATCAGAACGCATGCGGCATTTGTCAAACTTGGCGAGCAGCTCGGTGGACTGCTTGCGATCCGCGTAAATCTCCGGGTCAGCCAGACTGCTCTCAACGCTTTCCTGAAGCTCCATCACCTTTTCCAGCTCGGCCTCAAGCGCAGCATAGCGCTCTCTCAATGGCTTAAGAGCCTTGTGCAGGGCATTGCGGCGCTCGGCCTGCTCCCGCTTCAGTCTTTTCTGTTCATCCCGGGACAGGGGTGCGCCCATATCCGGCATCATGGCAGGCGCCGGCTGCGCAATGCGCCCGCTGCTGGCAGGCTCATGCGCGTTTTTGCCATCCAGCGTATTTTTGCGCCTTAATTCATCATATGCGGAAAAATTTTCATGCACTGTCAGGCCATTTTCATTCAGTTCCCATGCCTGGGCGCCTATTTGGGAGAGGAGCCAGCGGTCATGTGCCACAAGCACCAATGTGCCACCAAAATTCTGCAGGGCGCGCGCCAAAGCCTCCCTGCTCTCAATATCCAGATTGTTGGTGGGCTCATCCAAAAGCAGAAAGTTGCAGCGCCGCAGAAAAAGAGCGGCCAGAGCCAGCCGGCTTTTCTCACCACCGGAAAGCGATGCGACCTGCCTTTCAAAGAATGACTGGCCAAGCAGAAAGAGGCCAAGCACACTCATGAGCTCTTCTTCCGTGGTGCGGGGGTCGGATAGGCGGCGAATCTCTGCAAGAACGCTATTGGCCGGATTCAGGGTCTCAAGCTGATGCTGGGTATAATAGCCCAGACGCATTTGCGGGGCCGCCGCAAGACTGCCCCCGCAACGCTCCAGGGTGCCGGCGAGCAGTTTAAGCAATGTTGATTTGCCACTGCCATTATGGCCAACAAGGGCGACTTTTTCTCCTCTGTACAGTGTAAATGTCAGTGGTGGCCAAAGAGTCTGGCCATCCGGAAAGTGAAAGGCGAGATCGGCGCAGGCAAGCATGACCTTTTCGCTATGCGGCGCTTCTGGCCAGGCAAAGGACAATTCCCTGCGTTTTGGCTCAGGCCTGTAGTCTTCCAGCTGCTTTTCCAGCTTTTTGGCCATTTTTTGCCTTGAGCCTGCCTGTCTGGCTTTGGTGGCCTTGGCACGGAACCTTTCCACAAAAGCCATTTTGCGCTCATAATCATCCTGGAGAGCCTTTGCCTCGCGCTCCCTCTGGGCCGTATATTCAGCCTGCAAAACCAGGAATCGGCTGTAATTGACCTTGCGCAGCACAGGACGGGAGAGCCCTATATAAAGCACATGGTTGCCGACCTTGTCCATAAAAACACGGTCATGGGCGACAAAAACCAGGGAGCCCTCAAAATTGAGCAAAAAATTTTCCAGCCATTCCACTGCCTCAATATCAAGATGATTGGTGGGCTCATCCAGAAGCAGCACATCGGCGCCGGCAGTCAGCACCCTGGCCAGTTTGGCGCGCTCGCGCCAACCGCCGGACAATTGCCGCAGCGGCATCTGCCATTTTTTTTCCGCAAAGCCCAGACCGGTGAGGACCTCCCTGGCCTTTTGCTCGGGGTTATAGCCGTAGATGGCCTCCAGCTCGGCCTGTCTAGCCATGAGTCTTTCCAGGGCGCCCTCATCCCCGGACCGGGAGGCCGTCTCCCATTCCCGCCAGAAATCGCCCCAGTCGTGCACGGCATCAAACACATAGGCAAAGAGGGTCGAATCGAGAGCCTCTTCCGACAGTTCCTGTTCAACATAGCCAATACGGCAGCCTGGCGGCACAATCACCCTGCCGGCATCGGGATCCTCAACGCCGGCGAGGAGCCGCAGAAAAGTGGATTTCCCCACGCCATTGGGGCCACAGACGCACAATCTGGTGCCAGCCTCAATATCGCAGGAAAAATTGTTGAAGATGTCTCTCCCCCCGAAAGACTTGGAGAGCTCCTGGACGGATATTTTCATAACCAGCCTCTGGCGCGATATCCGGCCACAGCCTCTGCCATGCCCGCAGAAAGATCAAAACGCGCTTCAAATCCCAAATCATTTTTAATCCGGCTGCCATCCGCAAGCCAGCCACATTGTGCCGCCTCCCGGAATTTATCGATATTCCATTCGGGCGCGCGCGTTTTCGGCAATGCCAGCATACCTCTCAACGATTGCCACATGCCCCCCATGCAGGTGGAAAAAATGGCCGCGCACCCCATGATGGCCAAAGGGATGTGGAACACATGCACACTGGGGCGCCCCTGGGCGCATCCCATGGCGCTGCATATTTCATCCATGTCATGCGGTTTGCCATCGTCGACATGATATACTCCGCTGGCCTGTGGCCCGGTTGCCAGCACAATGGCCTGACTGGCATCCGCGGCATGAATCACGGAGACGGGAAATTTGCGAAAAGCGCCAGGGCTTGCGCCAAAACCGCGTCCTGCTGCCCTGAACATGGGCAGAAGCCCCCTGTCGCCAGAGCCGTAGATTATGGGTGGCCGCACAATTACCAGCTTCTCGCCAAAGGCCGAGGCAAAGATATTTTCGCACAAAAGTTTGGACCACCCGTAGGCGGAGACAGGCGCGGGCCTTGCTCCCTCCGCAATGCCTGGCGGGGTGGAGCAGGGCGCGCAGGCGGCCAGACTCGATACAAGCACAATTCTTTTGGGGCGTGATGCCGGCGGCAAAGCCGCCATTACGGCTGCGATATTTTCACAGGCAGCTACATTGGCCCGGAAATAGTCCTGCCAGCAATGGCCAAATAAAAGAGATGCCATATGAACCAGAATATCCTGTTCCCTCAATGCATCCCCAAGGCCTGCACCTGTGGCCAGGTCGCAAACCACCGGCATGGCGCCTGGCGGCAGATTACGCGTTGCGGAAGTTGCACGGGTTATGCATGTTATTTCAGCCCCGCATTCCGCAAGTATGGGCAATAGATGGCCGCCAAGAAAGCCTGTGCCACCGGTGACACATATTTTTCTGCCTGTTAGCCATTGGGGTTGCATGAGCCTATCTCCCTGCGGTAGATGCGATATCTTTTTGCTATGCGCCCCCCAAAATCCTCGATCAGATCCTCAATGGCGGCATTGTCCTCCAGCACCCAGGAGCCTTCAACACTGCGCAGACCTGGCCGTTGGCGCGCCTTTTCAAGCATATGCGCCAGCAGCAGCAGGGGCAGTCCATGAAGGCGGTACTGTGGCAGAATACCAAATAACATTATGCGATAATTCTGGCGAATTTGGCTGCGGCTGCGCAGAAAGTGCCATGGCGCCAACAGATTTAGCCTGCCATTAAGACGCTTAAGCAGCGGGTTCATGTCCGGCAGAGCAACCATCCCGGCGGCTGGCTCGCCGTCATGGAAAAAAAGCACAAAAAAATCTGGATCAACTATCCCCTTCAGCTCCGCCACCAGCTCATCTGCCTCCGCCTGGGACAAAGGCGAAAAGCCCCAGTTGTCGGCCCAGGACTGGCGGTATATCTGCAGCATTGCGTGAATGTCTGCCGCCATGGTGGCCGGAGCGGCCTGGCGCCATGTAAACCTGTTTTCCGCCCGCAGGCGCTCGACCTCGGTTTTTAACCAGGCTGGCAGCTCAAGGGTCTGTCTGTCAATGGCATAGGCAAAGAGATCCTCCTCCTTGCGCAGGCGCCATTTTTCAAGCAGCTCCGCGTAATATGGCGGGTTCCATGGCATCATGATGGCCGGGGGGAGTTCAAAACCGTCCACCAGAAGGCCGCAGGTATAATTTGTGGAGGGATTGAGGGGCCCGCGCATGAAATCCATGCCCCTGTCCACAAGCCAGCGCCTCGCGGCATCCAGCAGGGCAAAGGCGGCATCCTCATCGTTGCGGCATTCAAAAAAGCCAAAGGCGCCACATTTTTCATGGGCATAGTCATTGTATTTGTCATCGACAATGGCGGCAATGCGGCCAACCGGGGCGCCATCACATCTTGCCAGAAACAGCTGGCGCGATGCCGTCTGCCAGAATGCGGATACGCCTGGCGAGAGAAGAGCCCGATCCTGTTTTTTGAGGGAAGGCACCCAATGAGTGCCGGCATGAAGGTTAAAAGGGAGTTCTATAAACTCATCCAGCCGCGCGGGTGTGGTGACAACCTCGATATCCACGGGCATAGTCAGTCCAGAACCAGGGCGCCGGTAAGTTCAGCGGGCGTCTGGACTCCATGGTCCGCAAGAACCCAGGGCAGATCGCGAACAAGGGCAAAAGATGCGTCCGGACGCATGAAGTTGGCTGTGCCAACCTGTATGGCCGCGGCGCCGGCTAGAAGAAACTCAACTATATCCACAGGGGTGACTATGCCGCCAAGCCCCACCACCGGTATGCCAACCGCCCTGGCCACCTGCCAGACACAACGCAGGGCCACCGGCTTGATGGCCGGCCCGGAGAGGCCTCCCACCACATTGGCCAGCATGGGTCTACGGCTTGCGGCATCCACAGCCATGCCCAGCAGGGTATTGATGCAGGAGATGCTGTCCGCCCCGGCAGCCTCGGCGCTGCGCGCCATCAGGGCAATATCCGTGACATTGGGCGAAAGCTTGACCATGATGTGCTTGCGCGGCGCATTTTTGCGCACCGCCCCGGTGACAGCCGCGCACATGGCGGGGTCCGCGCCGAACTGGGCGCCCCCGGCCTTGACATTAGGGCAGGAGACATTCACTTCCAGGGCCGCTATGCCCGGCTCATCTGCCAGTCTGGCAGCCAGCTGCCCAAATTCCTCTGCGGAGGTGGCATACAGATTGGCAATAATGGCAGTCTCCCGCCAGGGCAGCCGGGGGAGCTTGTTCTTTAAAAAGGATTCCACGCCATCATTTTGCAAGCCTATGGCATTGAGCATGCCACAGGCAGTCTCGACTATGCGTGGGGATGGATTGCCGGCCCTGGGCTGCAGGGAAAGACCCTTTACGCAAATGCCGCCCAGTTTTGACAAATCGCCGAAAGGCCGAAACTCAAGCCCGCTCCCGAAAGTTCCGGAGGCGGCGATCACCGGATTTTTAAGCGTCAGATCACATGTCTGTCCCTTCAGGACAACTTGCAAATTCATATCTTTTCCCCAGGGCGCCAGCAATCCATATGGCATTTTCGCTTTGAAACCAGCCCTGCGATGGAGCGCTGGCCGCCCCGGGCCAATTTTGCGCGCCTTCGCGCTATAAAGGCGCCATGGCATGCGCCTGTTTCAATGGGCCTGGCTATATTTCCACCTGATCCGCCCAGAAAACAGGACCATTTGTACACACCTGCACCGGCATTTCCCTGGCGGATGGCACTGGCCATGCGGATGTGGTGCGACAGACACAGCCAAGGCAGGCGCCTATGCCGCATGCCATTCTGTTTTCCAGAGAAATTTGCGCGCGCGCCTTGAGCGTTATGGCAAAATTGCGCACAACCCGCAAAAAAGGCAGCGGACCGCAGGCCAGAACAAGCCCCTTCTGTTCAGCGCAATCCCTGATTTTTTCCTGTACTGTGTATATCAGGTTGTCCAGCTCTCCTGGCTCGTGCTCGCGCAGACTGTCCACCGGGATGTGCTCATTGATGCTGTCCACGGGATAGCAGTCCAGAGGGTCCCGATGCCCAAACAGCATGGCGAGATTCCAGGGCTGCGGATGGCGGTTGACATAGCCCACAAAAGGGGCGATCCCCATGCCGGCGGCCAGAATAAGGGTGGGCGTGTTTGGCTCCACGGCAAAATAATTGCCCAATGGCCCCCAGGCCATGACTTTGTCGCCGGCTCTCAGGGCCGCCATGCGCTCGGTGCCGGTGCCCGCGGTTTTGATGAAGCAGACAAGATGCCTGGCCGTCATGTGGCAAATACAGAATGGACGCCCCCAGGGCAGCTCAAGCCCAAAGGATTCCGGTCTCAGCATCACAAACTGTCCAGGATGCCATTCATTCCAGCCTGGATGGGTAAGGCGCACGGCAAAAAAATGTTTTTCGCGGCTGACAGGCCCAAAAGCCACCACATCCAGCACTTTAAGCTGCGTCAAGATTGGTTGCATAGTCTAATGTTTATAAACAGGCTTGGCAGCAAGGTCAACCTGCCCTGGATGGGGAGCCCTGGAGCCTCTGGGGCATGTCTGGTCTTTGGCGGCAAAATTGCATACCATGGGGCAACCGCAAAAGTGGAGGTGCAAAATGCCGGAAACTCATGACAAAAGCTCGACTCCGGCCGATATTTACGCTGCCAGGCGCGACAAATTGCGCGGCCTGATGCGCCAAAGGGATCTGGATGCGCTGCTGGTCTGCCAGGCTCCCAACCGTTTTTACCTCTCCGGATTTGAGCTGCATGATCCCCAGCCAAACGAAAGCGCCGGCTATCTGCTTGTCACCTCCGATGGCCAGGACTGGCTTTTTACAGATGCCCGCTACGCCATTGCAGCCGGTAAGGTCTGGGATGCAAAAAGAATTTTCATCCATGCCGGGGATGCGGCCAAAGCTCTGGCGGGCCTGATCATGCGACACAGCTCAAAAGCAGGTATTGAAACAGAGGGAATAAGCGAAGCCTTTGGCTGCCGTCTGCGTCAACGCCTCAAAAATGGCGGCACGGCACTGTTTGCCGCCAATGGCCTGGTGGAAAAGTTGCGGGTGATAAAGGATGTGACCGAAATTGAGGCTCTGAGCAGGAGCTTCGCCCTGAACCACCAACTGCTGGCCTTCCTGGAAACCGAGATTCAGGCTGGTAAAGTCGGCAAACTTTCTGAAAAAGAGCTGGCCTGGACCATAGAGCGCTTTTTTCGTGAAAATGGCGCGCAGGAGCTGGCCTTTGCAAGCATAACCGCCTCCGGCGTGAATGCCGCAATGCCGCATGCCCTGCCCGGGGATGGCCCCATTGGGGAAAACCTGCCGCTGCTGGTGGACATCGGCTGCCGGGTGGACAACTATTGCTCTGACCAGACCAGAACCTGGTGGCTTGGCCCCACCCCTTCACGCGAATACACAGAAACCCTGAAGCTCGTGCGCCAGGCCCAGGAGGCCGCCATGTACATGATGGGGCCGGGCATCTCCTGTAGGGATGCATGGGCTGCAGCCAGAGCCGTTTTTGAAAAGGCTGGAGTGGAAAAATATTTCAACCATGGCCTGGGGCATGGGGTTGGTCTCGAAACCCATGAGGCGCCAAGCCTCTCCAGCCGCGGCGACCAAAAGCTCGAAGCCGGCATGGTGGTCACGGTGGAGCCTGGCCTTTACTATCCGGCCTGGGGTGGAGTGCGATGGGAAAACACCGTGCTGATCACAGATACCGGGGTAAAAATTCTCTAACAAATCAGGTTGGCAAACCAATGATCGCCATTGTTGAATACGGGGCGGGCAACCAGACCAGTGTCATGCGCGCACTGAACCATCTGGGCATACCATGTATCGTTACGGCTGACCCAGGGGTTATGGATCAGTGCGCCGGCATAATATTTCCCGGCGTGGGCGCGGCTGCCCAGGCCATGGCCAACCTTGCGGCCAATGGCGTTGATGCCGCCCTGCGCAGGGCAGCCGCCAGGGGCCAGCCCATCCTGGGCATCTGCCTCGGCTGCCAGATTCTGCTCGAACGCAGCGAGGAGGGCCCTGTGGAAACACTTGGCATACTGCCAGGCATATGCCGCAAATTTCCCGACGATCTGCGGGATGAAGCCGGGGATGTGGCCAGAATTCCCCACATGGGCTGGAATGGCCTTAACATCAAAAAGTCTGATCCCCTCTTGGCCGGACTCCCGCAAAATGCGGAATTTTACTTTGTGCATGGCTTTTATGTGGAGACAAAGCCGGAAATGGTTCTGGCCACCAGTGGCCATGGCATGGAGTTCTGCGCAGTGTACGGACGCGGCAACATACGCGCCACGCAGTTCCATCCCGAAAAAAGCGGGAGGGCCGGCCTCACGCTGCTTGAAAACTTCAACCGCATGTGTATTGATCAATGCTGTCAAAAAGATTGATTGTATGTCTGGACGTGCGCAATGGACGCCTCACAAAGGGCGTTAAATTCACCGGCAACGAAGATATTGGCGATCCGGTGGAGAGCGCACGCCTCTATTATCGGCATGGTGTGGACGAGGTGGTCTTTTACGATATCACCGCATCTGCCGAGGGCAGGGGCATATTTCTGGATGTGGTGGAGCGGGTGGCATCGGAAATCTTCATCCCCTTCAGCGTGGGCGGCGGCATAGCCAGCGTGGCTGATATGCGGCGCGTGCTCAATGCCGGCGCAGAAAAAATATCTGTCAATTCGGCGGCCGTGGCCAATCCGGCACTCATAAGCGAAGGCGCGGAAGCCTTTGGCTCCCAGGCCATTGTCGTGGGGATGGATGTGCTGGCGGTGCCACCGACCCCCGACATCCCCTCAGGCTATGAAATTGTTGTCCACGGCGGCCGTAAAAGAACTGGCCTTGACGCCATCGCCTGGGCAAAACGCTGCGAAGAGCTTGGCGCCGGAGAGCTGTGCGTAAACTCCATTGACGCCGATGGCACCAGGAACGGCTATGAGCTGAAACTCACCCGAACCATTGCCGATGCCGTTGGCATCCCTGTAATCGCGTCCGGAGGCGCAGGCCACCCAGGCCATCTCTGCGATGTTCTGACCACCGGGCATGCCTCCGCAGCCCTGGTGGCTTCCATTGTCCACTATGGCCAGTACAGTATCCGCCAGTGCAAAGAACAGATGGAGGCTGCGGGCATTAAAACCAGGATGTCCTGGTGAGGGGAAAAACAAAGCTCCTGCCTGCCAGGCTGCGTGAGGTCCTGGCGGGAATGCCGGGGATGATCCTGGCCTTTTCGGGTGGACTGGACAGCCGTTTTCTGGCCCATGCCGCACAACTATGCGGCTGCGGGGTTATAGCCGCGCATGTGGCAGGTCCGCATGTCTGCCATACTGACAGCGCATTTGGCAGGACCTGGGCAGAACATGCGGGGCTGGAATTTCACAGTCTTGAAATGAATCCGCTTGTCTTCCCAGCAGTTGCTGGGAACAGTCGGCTGCGCTGCCGGGAGTGCAAACAGGGCATCTTCATGGCCATACGCACGGCCTTTGCCGACAGACTGAATGATGGCTTTCGCCTCTGCGATGGCGGCAATGCATCCGACATATTGCAATACAGACCCGGCGCACAGGCGGCCGCGGCCTGCGGCGTCATCTCCCCCCTCGCGCAGGCCGGCCTTGACAAACCACATATACGCGAGCTGGCTCATGCCACAGGGCTGGCGAATCCGCAACAGCATGCCAGGCCCTGCCTGCTCACACGCCTTGCCTACGGGGTTGCTCCCACGCGCGAGCTGTTGCTGGCCCTGGCTGCGGCAGAGGAGGAAATTGGTGAGCTGCTCACGGGCCATTGCCATGATGCGCCCGATTTTCGCTTGCGTCTTTCGCCTGAGCCCGTGCTGCATCTGACCAGAAGCGTCAAAACCTTTGAGGAGCAATTAATCAGCATTGCCGAAAGACATGGCTTTGCAGGCTGCAAAATCGAAATCCTGCCCGAATTGAGCGGCTACTTTGACAGGATGGAAAATCCCGGCCAGCCCTGAGTTCCGGTCCGGCGGGGGAACATGTTATTATTGTCGCAGGCAGCGCCTGGCACCGCGGCCCCTGGATGCAGCCACAGTCTGGACTTTGAAAAAAAACTGCACTATATTGACAAAAACTGGATAAATTTTTGAACTTTTAACAAGGAGTACCCTATGGCTCACAAGAAAATTGAACGCAAAAAAGAGCTGGATCGCCGCCGCAAACGCCGCGCAGAACGCATGAAACTGCGTCTCAAGGAAGCAAGGAGCGGCCTGACTGCCTGAGCAGAAGCCGGCAGCCAGATGTCGCGGCATGGCGAATGCAATCATGCGCATTCGCCCAACATTTATTTAAAAGACATGCCCTGTCAAAATCGTTCCCGGCCCCGCAGCTTGCGGGCGAGGGTTTCAGATATGCCAGGCAGGCATGGCCAATTTCCTATCCAGGTGGCGATTTTGCCAAAACCTGAAGCGAAAAAATCCGCAAGCGCGGTCAGTTAAGAAATGCCTATCTATGAATATCAATGTCCAAAATGCGGAAAAGTCTTTGAAGAATGGGTGAAATCATCCGAGGCGCACAAGGAGGAAGCGTGCCCGGTTTGTGGCACCCCCTCGCCGCGCATAATTTCGCGCACCTCCTTTGTGCTCAAGGGTGACGGGTGGTATGTAAGCGATTATGGCTACCGCAAGGGAATAACTGAAGAAGGCGGATCTGGCGCAAGCGTGCCAGCCAAATCCCATCCGGTTTCACCGGCCACCCAGGGCGAGAAAAGCCTGGCCACAACTAATCCGGACACAAAAAAGACAGAGCCGGCACCAGCCAAAAATGCAGAGGGAAGCACGGGCGCCACATCTGCTGCCAAGGCCGAGACCCCAAAAGCCGCATCCTGATATGCTGGTTGCGCTCCAGATGCCTCGGCGTGGCTGGCATCACCGGATATGAAAGATGCCATGCGCCCCAGGGGAAGAAGATGATTGACCGTTACACCAGGCCGCAAATGGCCAAAGTTTGGACAAAAGCCAACCGATTTCAGGCATGGCTTGATGTGGAGCTCGCCATCTGTGAGGCCTGGACCAGGCGTGGCAGAATTCCCGCGACAGCGCTGGAAAATATCCGGGCCAGGGCTGTCATCGATGTGGATCGCATTGAAGCCATTGAAGAAGTCACCCGCCATGATGTCATAGCCTTTCTGACCTCCCTTGAGGAAAAAATCGGGCCGGATGCGCGCTACATCCATGTTGGCTGCACCTCTTCGGACATTGTGGACACGGCAAATGCCCTGCTGTTGCGGCAGGCCGGCAACCTCATTCTGGAGGATATCGGCAGCCTGCTTGACACCCTGAAGACATGCGCCCACAGACACAAAGGTGTCATGTGCATGGGCCGGACCCATGGCGTTCACGCGGAGCCGACAAGTTTTGGCCTCAAGCTGGCCGGCTTTTATGCCGAATTTTCACGCCACAAAGCCAGAATCGCCACTGCCCTGAAAAACCTCGAAGTTGGCAAGATTTCCGGCGCTGTGGGCACCTGCGCCTTTCTTTCCCCAGAGATTGAGAAGGAGGCCCTTGCCAGCCTGGGCCTTAGTCCCGATCCCCACTCCACCCAGATTGTGCAGCGGGACAGATACGCGGAATTTTTTACCGCCCTGGCCATCATGGGGGGAGGTATCGAAAGACTGGCCATAGAATTGCGGCATCTCCAGAGAACGGAAGTTCTGGAAGCCGAGGAAGGCTTTGCAAAAGGTCAAAAGGGCTCATCGGCAATGCCGCACAAGAAAAACCCCATCTCGGCCGAAAATCTGTGCGGGCTGTCACGCATACTGCGCGGCAATGCCCTGGCAGCCATGGAAGATCAGGCATTGTGGCATGAGCGCGACATAAGCCATTCCTCGGTGGAAAGGATTATAATGCCGGATTCCACCATTCTGGCGGATTATGCCCTGAACAGACTCAACAGGCTTCTGGAGAATCTGGTGGTCCATGCCGGCCGGATGCTGGAAAACATGGACATGTCCTTTGGCCTGTACTTTTCGCAACGCGTGCTCAATGCGCTCCTTGAAAGCGGAATGCCGCGCCAGGCGGCATATGAATCCGTGCAAAGGCTTGCAATGCAAAGCTGGGAGAGCCGCAAGCCATTTGCGGAGCTGGTCAGGGCGGACAATGGGATGCGGGAAAGGCTTGGAGATGAAAAACTGGCGGAAATTTTTGATCCGGCCTATTATTTGCAATACGAGGATGACATTTTTGCGCGAGTTTTTGCCGATGCCTGACACAGGCATGAAGACAGGCAGACACAGGGGGAGACAATGATCGAATACAAACGCCGTCTTGCACGCCTGCTGTACGAAAAATCCTATAAGGAAGGGGACTTTGTGCTGACCTCCGGCAAAAAAAGCGACTATTATTTTGATTGCCGGGTCACTGCCCTTTCCGCAGAGGGTTCCTGGTTAATTGGCACCCTGTTCAATGACATGCTGGCAAATCTTGCCATTAGCGGCGTCGGGGGAATGACGCTGGGCGCGGACCCCCTTGTGTCTTCCGTGACTGTCATTTCGCATATCCGTCAAAGACCTCTCAATGGTCTGCTTGTGCGCAAGGAGGCCAAGGGCCATGGCACAGGTCAATATGTGGAGGGCCTTGCGAATTTTTCCCGTGGAGACAATGTGGCCATGCTGGAAGATGTGGTGACCACTGGCGGCTCCCTCCTCAAGGCTTGCGAGCGAATTCAGGACTGCGGACTCAATATCGCCGCAGTCTGCGCCATTCTGGACAGGGAGGAAGGTGGCCGGGAGGCCATTGCCGCTGCGGGTTTTAATCTGCTGGCCCTATATACACGCAGGGAGCTGCTGGAACTTGCATCCTGATTTCACCAGAACTGGACAGATCCTGGGGCGGTCCGCATTTACATTTTTTAATATTACAAATGCGACATCGCCAGTATTTCGCCTGAAAAGCGCCACTTACAGGTTCATCTGGCACGTGTTTGCCCCGCGTTTTGGCCGCAAGTCAGGCTACAGGCGTAAATTTCTGTCTGGACGCGCATTTGCAGCAGCTCTTTGCTGCCTGATGAGTCTTTGCCTGTGCCCAGCTGTCAGAGCGGACAACTGGCAGGCCAGCATTTATGAAGAGGGCGTGCCACAGCATGTGGTCGGGGTGGACAAAAAAAATCGCACGTTCAATTTTTTTGAAAAAAACAGCCCCCTGAGGCTCAAATACTCCTACCCCTGCGTGACCGGCCAGCTCCAGGGCGACAAGCAGCAGATCAATGATCTTCGTACGCCAGAGGGCATCTATTTTGTTGAATACAAGATCGCCAATGGGCTAGACTTCCGTGAATATGGCGGCGTGGCCTATACTCTCAACTATCCCAATCCGGTTGACCGTCTGCGCGGCAAGACCGGACATGGCATATGGATACACAGCAAGGGCTTTGAGCTTTCGCCCACCAGAGGCTGTGTCGCCATTGACCTTCGCAGCATCTCGGAGGTGGGCCCCCTGCTCACTCCCGGCACACCTGTGGTAGTGGCGGAGGAACTTAAAGGCACAACCGCCGATGATGATGCGCTGGCCACCCTGCGCGGCCTGATGGCCGAATGGAGCCAAGCCTGGGAATCCCGCTCGGACCGCCTCTTCAACTATTATGACCCAGACTCCTACACTCGCGCCACTGAGAATTTCACCGCCTTCAGGCAAAACAAGGAACGCCTCTTCAAAATCCTTTCCTTCATAAAGATTTACAATCGCGAGATACATGCTCTTGAGGGTCCTGGCTACTGGGTGACATGGTCCGAGCAGTATTACACGGCCTCAAATCTCTCCACAGAAGGCATCAGGCGCCTCTACTGGCAAAAAAATGACCAGGGGCAGTTCCGTATAGTTGGCATGGAGTGGACCCCGCGTGATGTCGGCATGAGCGCCGATTTCAAAAAAGGCAGGCTTGTGGCCCAAGCGCAGCCGGTGGTGGTTGCGGACACGGCATCCGAGCTGCCTCTTGCCCCAAGACTTGACATGCCCGAACAACCTGCAGCTGATGCGCCTGCATCCCCCGACAAGTCATATCTTGGCAGGATAAAGGGGAGCATTGGCGCCACCATTGCCGCGCTAACGGAGAATCTTGTGGCCATCAGCGAACCTCTGGTGCCCAAAAAAATGCCCAGAGCCGAGCCGCCGGAGGAATTTTCCTGGGGCATTGGCCGTAAGCTGACAGAACCGCAGCCTCCGGCCACACCTGCGCAGCCGGCAACCCAGACACAGCCGGAAACGCCAGCGCCCGCAGCGGCACAACCAGCTCCGGCAACCGTCCAGCCAGCGTCCACTCCGGCCAGCAAGACCAATGCACAGCCGGTCGATCTTGCCCATGATGGCGCGACGGAGGCAGAAGTTCTTGCGCGCGAAAATGCATGGGCCCAGGCCTACCGCAATCGCAGCGATGACATTGAGCAGCTCTACAATGCAGCCAGATTCAATCGTCTGCCACAAACATACAAATTGCCGCATGTGCAGTCTCTCAAGACGCATTTGCGCCTGATAAAAAACGAGCTGGCCCAACCCTGGCTGTTTTTTGTGAACCGGCCCGCCACCATTGATATAAATGGCCCCCTGGCCCGAAGCACCACGGAGGAAATGGTTGTCACTCCGCAGGGCATCCGTCAGGGGCGTCAGAGACTGTGGTGGCAGAAGGATGAAGCGGGCGACTTTAAAATTGTTGCCGCCGATTTCCAGCCGGCGTCCCTTGGACTTGAGGCCAATTATCTGGAGCATATAACCAACGATGTCTCGCGGATGATTGAAGACTGGCGCCGCGCATGGCTATCAGGCAATATAGATGACTATATTTCTTTTTACGCGACAAATGCCAGTCAGCAGGGGCGTGTGGGGCAGGCAAATATTCGCAGGCAGAAGGAGCAGCTATGGAGCCGGGTCAAGCCCAGCCAGGTTCAGCTCTCGGGCCTGAGGCTGGCCATGGATGGCAAAGGCATCCGCGCGGACATGAATCAGGACTATGCGGACAGTTCCGGACGAGCCGACAAAGGCGTGAAAACACTGTTTTTGCGCTATGACGGCAATCGCTGGCTCATTCAGCGGGAGGACTGGGCAGACAGTCGCGCCCAGGCAGGATTAAATACCATCAGGACTGCGAAACGGCTGCCCTGAGCTGGACTATATTGTGAAATATCACGAACAGCTCAACATCATTTTCATGCGCGACAATGGGCCGCGCAGCAATTTTCGCATTCGTCGCAGCAGATTTTATCTGCTGATCATCTTTTTCAGCTGTCTGCCATTCCTCTGTCTGCTGCTGGCAATCCAATGCTATGTGCTCTGGGAGGATAACCAGAAATTAAGGCTGGGCGTTGAAAGATTTGAGGCCGATTATCAGGCTGCCGAAGCCAGAGCCGAGAGGCTGGAAAACCTCGAGGCGCTTTTGCGTGAAGAGGATGTGCCCGGCCGTGAAATACTTGTGCGTCAGTTGGCAAAGGCTGATCAGCCTCAGGATGTGGATGAAAATCCGCCACAGGAGCCGGCTGAAAATGCCCATGGCGCTGAGGCCGAAGGCCCTGGCCATGAAGAGTTTCCTGTGGTCAACACCGGCAGGGTAAAGGTTAGCAATGTGCAGGTTCGGGCAATCCGTGGCAATGCCCTGCGCATCGGCCTGGATTTACGCAACCCTGATTCTGAGCAGCTTCTCAGCGGTCTTGTGGATGCGGTTCTGATTACGGCCAACGGTGAAAAGCGCGAGCTCAGTTTCACGCCAAGAGATGTTGGCAATTTCCGCATCAACCGCTTCAAGCGCACAGTAATGATGGCGCAGGTGCCCAGGGGCATCAGCCTTGTCAATGCGAGGATTATTCTGGAGGTGCGCAGCCAGAGCGGCGAGGTGATATACAGCAATATTTTTGCAGTGCAAAGATAAACCTGCTGCGCAAGCAGAGGATTTATGGCTGCGGGAGAGTACCCCCCGCAGCCTTTCAATTTTAATATCTGTACATTTCGCTTTTGTAGGGGCCCTCGACCTTGACGCCAATATATTCGGCCTGCTCGGGGGTAAGGGTTGTGAGCTTCACGCCAAGCCTGCCAAGGTGCAGCCTCGCCACTTCCTCATCCAGCTCTTTTGGCAGGGTGTAAACCCTGTTCTCCAGTTTTTCCGTGGCAAGTTTTATCTGGGCCAGTGTCTGGTTTGTAAAGCTGTTGGACATTACAAAGCTGGCATGGCCGGTTGCGCAGCCAAGATTTACCAGCCTCCCCTCGGCAAGCACAATTATGGAACGGCCGGATTTAAGAGTCCACTTGTCCACCTGAGGCTTGATATTCAATTTGGTAATGCCGGGATTGTCCTCGAGGTAGGTCATTTCAATCTCATTATCAAAATGTCCTATGTTGCAGACAATGGCCTCATCCTTCATCTTCTCCATGTCATTGCCGGTAATGACATGGTAATTGCCGGTGCAGGTGACAAAAATATCACCCAGGGGCGCGGCCTCTTCCATGGTGACAACTTCATAACCTTCCATGGCGGCCTGCAGGGCGCATATGGGGTCGATCTCCGTCACCAGAACACGCGCGCCAAAGCCGCGCATGGACTGGGCGCAGCCTTTGCCCACATCACCATAGCCGCAGACAACGACAACTTTGCCGGCAACCATGATGTCGGTTGCCCGCTTTATGCCATCCGCCAGGGATTCCCGGCAGCCATAAAGGTTGTCGAACTTTGATTTGGTGACGGAATCATTGACATTGATGGCCGGGAAAAGCAGCTTGCCTTCCTTTTCCAGCTGGTACAGGCGATGCACGCCTGTGGTGGTCTCCTCCGAAACCCCCTTCATGGAAGCCGCGACCTTCTGCCAATGGCGGGGCTCGGCCTTGAAACGCAGCGCAAGCCGGTCCAGGACGCATTGAAATTCCTTGCTATCCGCCTTTTTCTCCAGGAGGGAAGGGTCATTTTCCACCTCCACCCCCTTATGGATGAGCAGGGTGGCATCGCCGCCATCATCCACAATCAGGTCTGGGCCGGAGCCATCAGGCCAGGTCAGGGCCATCTCTGTGCACCACCAGTAGTCCTCAAGGGTTTCACCCTTCCAGGCAAATACCGCGGCAAGGCCCATGTCAACAACGGCAGCTGCTGCATGATCCTGGGTTGAAAAAATGTTGCAGGATGCCCAGCGGATGTCCGCGCCCAGAGCATGCAGGGTTTTGATAAGCATGGCGGTCTGGATGGTCATATGCAGAGAGCCAGTTATTTTCATGCCTTTCAACGGTTTTAATGGCGCATATTTTTTTATGCATTCCATCAGACCTGGCATCTCCTTTTCAGAAAGCTGCATTTCCTTTCTGCCAAAGGAGGCAAGCTGCATGTCCGCCACTTTATATGGCAATTTCAGATCAAGCTCCTGTGTCATTCTCTCCTCCCATTGCTGTTTTTTTCAGAATGAAAATCTTAAATTATAGGGCGGCGCAGCCATCCTTTAAACCCGAAAGCGCGGTCTTCAGGCTAATCCGGCGCATTACCCGAATACAAATCATCCGCGGCAGCTTTTTGCCACAATGATAAAAAGCACAAGATTTTTGCCAACTGGATGGCTGTCTGTGCTGATTATCTCAAAACCCGCCGCGGTGAGCCTTGACTTCATATCTTCCGGGTCAAAGCCAAGCCAATGGTCCCCATAACGCGAACGCATGCTCTCATCGCTGTGGCGAATGAAATCAGCAATAAACAAGGTGCCGCCTGGAGAAAGTATGCGCTGTATTTCGGCAAAAATTTCCTCCGGCCTGGCAAGGTGATGCAGCACCAGGTTTATGCAGGCAAAATTTGCCTCATGATCGGCAAGAGGCAGATGATTCAGCTCGCCAATTCTCAGGGAGACATTCCCTTTTGCCATATCCTCCGGCAACATCCGGCATTTGCACAAATCCAGCATGCGCGCGGATCCATCCACGCCGATGGCGCGCGCGGTGCGCGACTGCATGCTTTTGAGAATGGCCCCTGTGCCGCAGCCAAGATCCACAGCCACAGCGCACCCTTTTGGCATTGCGCGCACTATGCGCCCGGCAAGATCAAAGTCACCAAGAATCTCATGATTTAGATCATCCCAGTTGTCCGCTATGGAATTAAAAAACTGCCGCGTTTTGCGCACGCGCTCTTCGATTACCCTGGCCGCCATGTCCTGATCCCTGGCCATGATGCCGTTTTTGGTGACAAATGGCATCACCGCATTTAAAAAATCCCTTTGGCTCCCATTTGCAGGCGCGCTATAAAAAATCCAGAGGCCATCGCGCCGGTGCGTCAGCAGCCCGGCCTCTGCGAGAATTTTTAAATGACGGGAAACCCGGGATTGCCCCATATCCAGTATCTGCACGAGCTCATTGACTGAGAGCTCATAATGCAACAGGATGTTTATAAGACGCAGGCGGGTATCATCTGCCATGGCCTTGAATATTAATAATGACATTTTGCGCACCAATGAAGCTTGTAGCAGTTGAAATACCCCGGATTTCAAGCATTGGGCCGGGCGCGATGTCCATTCTCAAGAGACATGCGCCATATATCAACTTACGCGCATATATATATCCGCTTTTCTAAATATGGTCAACAGCACACGATTTATAAAAAAAAGGATGTACAGGCGCTGCCCGACGCCGGCACTGGTGGGGGATTATGTTTTCACACTGCTGGAGGCCATGGGCGGCAGCAGGGAAAGAAGCCAGCTTGACTGCCTGTGGCGAGACTGGCCCCAGGTGGTGGGAGAGGACATGGCCGCACTGGTTCGTCCTGCCGGCTACCGTGGCTCTACACTGCTGCTGGCAGTGGAGGATTCCATGCAGATGCAGGAGGCTCGAATGCAGGGGGGGACGCTGCTTGAGCAGGTGAATGACTATCTGAAAAAAGATTATTTCCAAAAAATAAAAATCATTTTGCAGCCTTCCTGAATCCATTGCCATCTGGCAGCAAACTTGCATCTATGCCTGGCATACAAGAGAAAACGGAAAAAATTTCCCCAACGGAATTTGATAGTAATGGAGGAACAGATGGAAATTGGCGGGAATTATGCAAGCAGTATTTTAGGAATGGATGCACTGGCTGAAATTGAATCTTCCAGGAAATATAAAAGAATCGACAGCCAGACCACCTATTCTGGAGATACTGTTGATATTTCTGACGATGCCAAAAAGCTGTTTTCAGAAATGATTCACAAGTATGATGCTCCGCAGACATCATCTGACAGTGGTCAATCCCAGGATGACAGTGGCGCTGGAGAAGGGTCTGGTGGAGCTGGCGGCGCAGATGGTTCCTCATCCTCCACCAATGATGTTGAATCCATAAAAAAGCAGATCCAATCCCTTAAGAGCCAGATGCAATCCCTGGCCTCCCAGATGAGCGGTGGAGCTGGAGACGCCGCGGCCATGGGCAAGATCAATGCCCTGCAGGCGCAAATAGCGGCACTTGAAGCGCAACTGAACGAAATGGCTGCCGCCTAGACATATCTTTACATATAAACATATAAAAATATCCCGCCCCGATCAGTCGGGCGGGATATTTTTTTCTCCGCTCAGGAGCCCCGGTCATCAAGCTACAGATTTTCGGCATACCAGTCGCTGGCAAGCCGCAGCCCTTCATGCACATCATATTGAGGCGCATAGCCGAGAAGTTTTTTTGCCCTGGAAATATCGGCAAGGGAGTGCCGCACATCGCCAGGACGAAAATCCCGATAGACCGGTTTTGCGGCAGCAGCCCTGGGGTTGTGTCGTTTCACCTCGTCCCTGATCAGGGCAAAGAGGCCATTGAGCGTTGTGCGCTGCCCAAAGGCGACATTATAAATTTTATTCACCGCATCCCCGCTTGCCATGCTGGCGAGAATGTTGGCCTGCACAACATTGTCTATATAGCAAAAATCGCGGCTGGTCTCGCCATCGCCATTTATATAGACGGTCTCATTTTTCAGAAGCGCTGCATGCCACTGGGGGATGACGGCGGCATATGCCCCGTATGGATCCTGTCTTTGGCCAAAGACATTGAAATACCGGAGGCCAATGCTGCCAAACCCGTAGCAGCGCGCAAAAACGTCAGCATACAGTTCATCAACATATTTGGTCACTGCATAGGGCGAAAGTGGCGCGCCAATCTTGTCCTCCACCTTTGGCAGCTCCTCGGAGTCCCCATAGGTCGAGGAAGATGCGGCATAGACAAAGCTTTTGGCGCCGGCATCCCTGGCAGACAAGATCATGTTGAGGAAACCATCTATATTGCAGCTGTTGGAGAGCAGGGGATCATCGATGGAACGTGGCACGGAGCCAAGGGCGGCCTCATGCAGCACATGTTGCACCCCTGTACAAGCCTTGCGGCAGGTTTCCAGATCCCTGATATCCCCTTCGATAAATTTAAAGTTACCCCAGGCATCCTTTCCGCACAGATCCCGAACCATATCCAGGTTTTTCTGGTAGCCGGTGAGAAAATTATCCAGTCCCACCACTTTTTGATCCAGCTCAAGCAATTTCTGCAGCAGATTTGAGCCAATAAATCCTGCAACGCCGGTAATGAGCCATGTGGCAGGTTTGGCTTTCAGGCCAGCCACAACATCCGCATATGAATTCATATCATCTCCAGTATGGCTCAGAGCATATGTATTTTGAAAATGCCCTGGTGGTTGCGCCAAAACTGGCGCCCCGTGTAGCCGCAAAGCCGAGCCATTTTATCGCGGCAAATTCCGTATAAAAATCTGTTTTTATTTACTCCGCAAAGGCGCACGCTGTCAAAGCACTGGCAGGGGCTGTCTTGACACGGTTTTGTGAAAACAGTAGTTTTTAGCATGCCCGCCAGTCATATGCAGGCACTGCCTGTGCGCGGGTTCCCACGGTCACTGGAGCGGCCCGGGGAAAAAGCAGAAAATAAATTGCCGCAGGCTGCGCCATAAAAATACGAGGTTGTAATGAAATCACTTAAAGGCTCCCAGACCGAAAAAAATATTCTCACAGCATTTGCCGGCGAATCTCAGGCCCGCAACCGCTACCATTTTTATGCGCGCCAAGCGGAGAAGGATGGCTTCATTTTTGTGCGTGACATCTTCACCGAAACCGCCGACCAGGAAAGGGCCCACGCCAAAAGGCTTTTCAAATTCCTGGAGGGTGGTGAAGTTGAAATTACCGGCAAGTTCCCGGCTGGCGTAATCGCGGACACCCACGCAAATCTGCTGGAGGCCGCCGCAGGCGAGCATGAGGAATACACGCAAATGTATCCCAACTTTGCAGCCATCGCAGAGAAGGAAGGCTATTATGAGGTGGCCACCTGCATGCGCAACATCCTCATTGCCGAAAACTATCATGAAAAACGCTTCCTCGATCTCGCCGAGAGGATCAAGAACAATACCATGTTCCACAATGACACACCCACAGTCTGGCGCTGCCTGCATTGCGGCTGTCTTGTGGACGGCAAGGATGCCCCAGTACGCTGCCCGGCCTGCCTGCATCCCACAGGCTACTTTGTGCGTCTTGACATCAAGTTCTAATATATAAAACATATTTTTGGGCCGGCGCCTCCCCTGGTTGCGCCGGCTTTTTATTTTGTTGCACAAACAGGCAACTTTCTGAAATAAAAGTTCTTGTTTACAGGGGGCGGCGCAGGTAAATTCAGACCATGAAAGAAGACAAGCAAACCAAAACCGGCGCCATTCTCTTTGATTATGGCCGCACTGCCCGCATTGGCCTGCCTGAGGCGGTTTTTTGCGAAAAAAAGAATCCCGATACCTTGCGCATTCTTCTTGAGCGCTTTGCAAACGGGGATCCGCCCATTCTTTTCACGCGCCTTGCGGAAAGCATATTTTCCCAAATGCCCGCCCACATTATTGCGGCCTACAACTATGACCAGCCATCACGCACCGCCTTTGCGGCAAAAATGGAACGACGCGGTCGCGGTTCCGTCGCTGTCATCTCTGCTGGCGCAGCAGACGCGGCAGTGGCCGGCGAGGCAGCCCGGACACTGGAATATCTTGGCATCGATTTCACACTGTTTGAAGATTGCGGCATCTCCGCCCTTTGGCGGCTCACCGATCGCCTGGAAGCAATCAACCGGCATCAGGCCATCATTGTCATTGCTGGCATGGAGGGCGCTCTTGCCAGTGTGGTGGGTGGACTTTGCCCCAGACCGATTTTCGCGGTGCCGACATCTGTGGGATACGGAGTGAGTCTGGGCGGCATGGCAGCTCTGAACGGCATGCTTGCCAGCTGTGCCCCTGGCATAGGCGTGCTCAACATTGACAATGGCTACGGAGCGGCATGCGCCGCGGCCAGAGTGGTTAATCTTTTATGACAGAAAAAAAAATCCCACCCCGGATCGAGGCGGAACTGCAGGAATCTGGAGTGCACGGCCATATTCACGAGCACATTCATACCCATATCCATCAGCAAATCCATGAGCATCTCCACGAACAAATCCTGGAAGGTGAAAATGTGGAGCATGAACACGCCACACAGCATGGAAGAAATCCGGAAAATATCGCCTGTGCCACAACCCTGACGATCCGCAGCCACAGCGGCATTTCTGGCGACATTCTCCTTGCAGGCGTTGCGGCCCTGCTGATGGAGCTCAATGGCATCACCCCGGCCAGCCCTGTTGGGGATGCCTGGCTTGCCGATCTTACGGCCAAAATTATGCCCGAATTTTCCGGCGCGGTAAAAATCAGGCAACGCATGGTCAATGGGATAGCCGGTTTTGGGGCGGAGGTGCATCTGCCAACTGGCCATACACACAGAAATATCGGGGATATTGCGTCCATCATAGACAATTCCGCCCTGGCGCCAAAAGCCAGGGACAAAGCCATGGCCTGTTTTCGGCTGCTGGCTGAGTGCGAGGGGCATGCGCACAACATAAGCGCAGAGGAAGTCCATTTTCACGAAGTCGGCGCCCTGGACAGCATTCTGGATATTTGCACAGTGTGCGAGCTGCTGGACATGCTGCATCCGGATCACCTGATCTGCAGCCCCCTGCCAGTGGCGGATGGCTCCATCTCCTGCGCACATGGCATTCTGCCTGCGCCTGCTCCGGCTGTATTGCGGCTGCTGAAGGGGGTGCCCGTAAAGGCCTTTGCCGGCAGCATCGATGCCGGCGAGGTGGTGACCCCTACAGGGATTGCCCTGTTGCTGGCCAACAATGCCGTTTTTGGCGCCTGGCCCCGGTTTAATCCGGCTGCCATTGCCACCATCTATGGCCAAAAGATCTTTGCAAACGCCCCAAACGGAATAATTTTCGCTTTTGGCGCTTCTTGCAAAGTCAATGTCTGAGTTGCCTGTAACCTCCTCTTTTTCTATACTTTCCGAAAACAGTCGATATCCAAGAGGAAATCATGGGCAAGCTGCCAGTAATGGTGAAAAAATTGGTCCCCGAGGCCAGGGTGCCTGTCTATAAGAAAGAAGGCGATGCCGGCTTTGATCTCCATTGCGTCAGGGACACGGAAATCGCTCCAGGCCAGACTGCCATCATTCCCACCGGCCTAGCCTTTGCCATCCCCCCTGGCTATGAGATGCAGATAAGGATGCGCTCGGGCGCAGCCTTAACTCTGCCTCTTATGCTGGCCAATGCGCCTGGCACAGTCGATTCCGGCTATAGGGGAGAGGTGGGAATCATAGTAAGAAATGTCGGCACAAGCCCTTGCATCGTGAAAAACGGGGAGAGAATAGCCCAGGGCGTCATCGCGCCGGTGGAGCAGGCCTTGTTTCAGTCCGTGGCGGAACTGCCCTGCTCCAGTCGCGGAAGTGACGGGTTTGGAAGCACCGGATCCAACTAATAACAATAGGCATTGAAACGGAGGCACGCAATGCACGAAACGCTTAACAGCATGCATCCCCTTGTTGTATTTTCTTTTTTCGTGGCCATTATTCTGGCAATACTGCTTATTGCAAAAGGCGTATATGTGGTGCGCCAGCAAACCGCATGTGTAGTCGAGCGGCTGGGCCGATTCAAGCGCATTCTCCTGCCTGGACTGAACTTCATCATCCCTTTCATTGACCGCGCGTCCAGGCCAGTATCCCTGCGCATAGTGCAGCTGGATATAAAGGTGGATACCAAGACGGAGGACAATGTTTTTGTCAAGGTGCCTGTGGCCGTTCAATATCAGGTGAATCCGGCCAAGGTGCGTGAGGCCTACTACAAGCTTGAGGATCCGCAGGAACAGATCGAAAGCTACGTTTTTGACATTGTCCGTGCGGAAGTGCCGCGAAAAACCCTCGACGATCTGTTTCTATCCAAGGATGACATCTCCGAGGCGGTGCAGGACTCCCTGCAGAAGGTGATGGATGAATATGGCTTCATCATCCGCAGGAGCCTGATTACAGACATCACCCCGGACGCCAAGGTGGCAGCCGCCATGAATTCAATCAATGCTGCCAAGAGAAATCGTGAGGCGGCGGAGCATGAGGCGGAGGCGGCCAAGATCAAGCTTGTGGCTGCTGCGGCTGCCGAAGCGGAGAGCAAGAAGCTTCAGGGTGAGGGCACGGCAAACCAGCGCAAGGCAATTGCTCTTGGCATTGCGGAGAGTGTGCGCATTCTGCATGAATCGGGAGTATCGGAGCGCGAGGCCAATGCCATTCTGCTGGCGACCCAATTTTTTGACATGCAGCAGAGCCTTGGCCAAAACTCAAAGGCCACCACAATTTTTACCCCCCTTACCGCAAATGGGGGCGGCGAGGCCTTGACGGCAATAATGTCCGCTCTTTCAGCTTTTTCGGATTTTGACAGGCAGGAAAATAAAAAGCTGGATTAACCCTGCCGCATTTCCAGCTTGTGCAGAAGCTCCCTGGCTGCATCAATGATACTGTCCGTATCAATGCCTGCCAGTTTGCGCAGCTCTTCCTGTGTGCCATGCTGGATAAATTTGTCTGGCAGACCAAGCCTTTTGACAATCTGGCCAGCAAGCAGATTTTCGTCTGCCAGAAATTCCAGCGCGGCAGAGGCGAAACCGCCTGCGAGACTGCCTTCCTCCACAACCAGGATTGCCGCAAAATTTTTGGCGATTTCGCGCAACTGTTCTTCTGGCAGGGGTTTGAGCCAGACGGGATCAAAAACAAAAGGTGAGTTGCCAAACTCTTTTTCAATGGCCCTGGCTGCCGCAAGCGCTGGATGCACGCGACTGCCCACGGAGATTATGGCCAGCTTGCGGCCTGCTGTCAGCACTCTGCCAATACCCGGCTGCAATATTTCGGCTGGCCCGCTGGCATCTATCCCGAAACCGGCTCCCCGCGGATAGCGAACCGCGCAAGGCGCCCTGAGCTCAATGGCTGTTTTCAGACAGCTCTTGAGCATGACCTCATCCGCTGGCGCAAGTATGTGCATGTTGGGAATATGCCTAAGGTAGGCAATGTCAAATGCGCCATGGTGGGTGGCGCCATCCTCCCCCACCAGTCCCGCGCGATCAACACAGAAAGTAACAGGCAAATTCTGCAGACAGACATCATGCACAATCTGGTCGTAGGCCCTTTGCAGAAATGTGGAGTAAATAGCCAGAACAGGGCAAAAACCCTCGCTGGCCAAGCCTGCGGCAAAGGTCACGGCATGTTGCTCGCATATGCCTGCGTCCACAAATCTGTCAGGAAAACGCTTGCGGAATGCATCCGTGCCCGTTCCTTCCGGCATGGCTGCTGTTATGGCAATAATTTTGTCATTCGCTTCGGCCAGTTCAACCAGGGTCTGGCCAAAAACACCGGTAAATGTCGGTCCAGGCTTTTTTGCTGCCTCACCTGTCTCTGGGCTGAAATGCCCTATGCCATGATAAAGTGTGGGATTGCTTTCGGCCGGGGAGTAGCCTTTTCCCTTGCGTGTGCGCACATGCACAAGCACAGGGCCGTCCTCCACGGCTGCCGCTTTTTGCAGATGCACCCTGAGAGCCGGCAGGTCGTGCCCATCAATGGGGCCAATATAGGTGAAACGGAAGGCCTCAAAAAGCATGCCCGGAGTGAAAAAGGATTTGAAACTCCACTCCCCCCGCATGGCATACAGGGCCAGCTTCTGGCCAATGCGGGGAATGCCCCGGAGAAACTTCAATGCCTCGCGGCGCGTCTGGCGCAGCCAGCGGCTGGAAAGGGCGCTGCTCAAAAACAGGGAGAGGGCGCCAACATTTGGCGAAATGGACATTTCATTGTCATTGAGCACGACAATGAGGCGACGCCCCATATGCCCGGCCAGATTCAGCCCCTCAAAAGCCTCCCCTGCTGTGAGGGAGCCATCGCCTATGACTGCAATAACATTATGCGATTGCCCCTGCAGATCCCTGGCCTCCGCCATGCCAAGCGCTGCCGAGATGGAGGTTGAGGAATGCCCGACGCCGAAATGATCATAAATGCTTTCCTCCCTGCGCGGAAAGCCGGAGATGCCCCCAAAGGTGCGCAGGCTGGCGAACTGTGTGGCGCGCCCCGTGAGCAGCTTGTGGGCATAGGCCTGATGTCCCACATCCCATATAAGTCTGTCCCTGTTGAGATCGAAAACAGAAAGCAGGGCAAGCGTTAGTTCAACCACCCCCAGGGATGGGGCAAGATGCCCGCCATTGCGGGCAACTGTTGCGATAATCCGCTCCCGCACATCTCCAGCCAGAGCAGTCAGGGCGGGAATGTCGAGATCAAGCAGTTGCGCTGGATCGCAAATCTCATCCAGCCGCGGATGCGCCATTTAGACAGCCCTCCTGATGGCGAAATTCGCCATTGCCCTGAGAAAGTCCGCCTCGGGCCCGGTGAATCCTGAGAGGGCGGCGATGGCTGTGTCCGCCTCTGCCCTGGCCCGCTGGCGGCTTTTTTCAAGGCCTGCCAGGGCCGGGTAGGTGGATTTGCCTTTTTTTTCGTCACTGCCGGCAGGTTTGCCCATCTTTTCCGTATCCCCAATTATATCCAGAATATCATCAGCAATCTGGAAAGCGCAGCCCAGGGCTGCTCCATAGGTCTCAAGGGCGGCCTGTTGCGCGGCAGATGCCCCGGCCAGGACTGAACCGCATACGCAGGAAGCCCTGATCATGGCGCCGGTCTTGAGCGCCTCCATCCGCTCCACATCCGCAAGGGTGCCAGCCTTTGCCCCTTCCAGCTGCATATCCAGCATCTGGCCACCGACCATGCCTGTTGAACCTGCAGCCAGGGCAAGCAGCCGGGCTGCCGCAAGAACATTTTGCGCTGGCAGGGGCATGTCGCAAATGACGGCAAAGGCATCTGTCAGCAAGCCATCCCCGGCAAGAATTGCAGTGGCTTCATCAAAGGCCCGGTGATTGGATGGGCGGCCCCGCCGCAAATCGTCATCATCCATGGCAGGCAGATCGTCATGGATCAGGGAATATGTGTGAATCATCTCAATGGCGGCCGCAAATGGCACCACTTCCTTCTCGTCCATTCCACACATGCCGGCGGAGGCCATGCACAAGGCTGGCCGAAAACGCTTGCCGCCGGCATTGAGGCTGTACAGCATGCCCTGGCGCAGCCTGGCGGGGATGGCGGCATTATCCAGAGGATAATTTTTTAAAAATTCCTCAACCACATTTGCGCGCTGCTGCAAATTGGCCTTAAACACCTCATCTGACATGATTGCGGCCCCAGTCATGCATCATCCTCCTCTTCCTCCGCGCAGTCCGCAATATCGGCCTGCTTTACCGGGGTTGCCTCGCCATTTTGCCATATTTGCAGCTCATGGCGCGCCTTTTCCAGTTTCTCCCTGCAAAAGCGGGAGCAAAGGGCGCCTTCGCGATAAAGAGCCAAACCTTCCTCCAGGGATACATCCGGAGATTCCAGGGCGGAAACGATTTCTTCCAGCCTTTTCATCTTCTCCTCAAACTGGCGGTCATTTTTTTTGGCCATGATGCCTCCCCTCCCTGGCAGACTGCGATTTTTTTGCGGGAGGAAGCGGCTCCAGCAGTGGCTGCGGATCCACGGACTGCCCCTGCACAAGCATGGAGAGATGCAAATGCGGCCCAGTAACGCGGCCTGTGGCGCCCACAAGACCTATAATGTCCCCCCTGGCCACCTTTTGGCCTGGCACCACTTTGGGCTCCGACATATGCAGATAGGCGCTGAAAACTCCATCCCCATGATTGAGGTAGACCGTATTTCCCGAAAAATAAAGATTATCCACCAGGACAACCACGCCATCGGCGCAGGCCTTTATGGGTGTGCCCGTCGCTCCCCGCAAATCCAGACCTCTATGCACACTCCGTGGCTGGCCATTAAAGACCCGTTTCATGCCAAACAGGCTGGAGACGGAGCCGGGGACCGGCCTTTGCAGCGGCAGTGTCCACAATTTCTCAGGCAGCGTTTGCGAGAGGGCGGCGCGCACCTTTTCACGATCCCTCAAAATGCGCTCCTTTTCAGCCGCGGGGGGATCAACGTACTTTTTGTCCACCGTCAGTTTCTGCACTGGCCTGTCGCGGTCAAAAAGCCTGATATCCGCGCTGACATCGGCCAGACCGTTGCTGCCATTGCCGCCTGGCGCTCCCGCACCCAGCTTGAGAGAAGCAGACTGTTCATCCAGGGGGGCAGGCAGCAGCATTTCCGCCACATAACCACGCGGGGTAGAGATTGTCTTTGTCAAATAGGTCTTGCCGCGCCAATTAAAGGCCATTTTCTCAAGCGGCACATCAGCCACGGCTCTGGCCAGAAAGGCATCGCCCCGGGCCACCTCGCGGGGCGCCTCCAAAATCACCGCTGCATTGCCCGGCGCGGGGCTCCCAAAAGAGGCGAGCAGCCACATTATAACAGCCAGGCCGATAGTCACCCATCTATTTGTCATCATGTCCCCTCCCTGTCTGTTTGATCGCCTCGACATTGGCCACAATCCGGCCATCCACAAGTTGCGCCTCTATCGTCTGCCCACGCTCTATACCATCAACAGAACGCAAAAGCCCATCCTTACCATAAAGCAAGGCATAGCCTCGCCGCAATGGGGCGGCCGGGTCCACAGCTTCAAGCTTCTGGGTCAAAATATCGAGTCTTGCCTGTCTTGTGCCCAATTGCTGCAGCAAAAGCATCCAGGCGCGCTCCGCAAGAGCGCTAACCCCGCTTTCCGCGGCAGACAGGATCCTTTTGACCGTCTGTGGCAAAATCTGTTCAAGCCATGCCAGCTTCTGTTCATGCATGGCCAGCATGCGCGCAAAACCGGGAGCCCGCAACAGGGCTTCATTGCCGCGATCAAGAATCTCCAACTTTTGCCGGAGCCAGACGGACACGTTTTTATGCAGCCGGCTGCTCAACTCTTCATTTTTCTCTTTCAGACGGCGCAGCCTGCCGCACGGAGACAGTAGCGCCAGGGATGATGATTTTTGCGCCAGCCTTTCCGAGGCAAGACCGATAATGTTTTTCATGGCCCGGGCAAGCCTTATGTCCAGATCATCCACAGCCTGCATCAGTTCACGCCGCAAGGGCCAAAGAAGCTGGGCGGCATGGGATGGGGTCGCGGCGCGAACATCCGCTGTCAGATCGGCCAGGGTAAAGTCAATCTCATGGCCAATACCGGCCAGCACGGGGATGCGGGAATTGAAAATTGTCTCTGCAAGATTTTCATCATTAAATGCCCAGAGATCTTCAAGCGAACCACCGCCACGCACTATCACAGCCACTTGCGCCCAGCCCTGGCTATTGGCCAGGGTCAGCGCGCCCGCTATGGCCGCCGGCGCCTCGCAGCCCTGAACCGGCACCGGAAAGACACGGATGCTGGCCGGGAGCCCGCGGCTGGCCGCAAGCTCCAGAAAATCATGTATTGCCGCCCCCCTGTCCGAAGTGATGAGAGCGATGCGGCGCGCATTTGCAGGCAGCGGGCGCTTTCTCTCCTGAGCAAAATAACCAAGAGCCGCCAGTCTGGCCTTGCGCTCCTCAAAGGCCTGGGCAAGAGCGCCGGCGCCTCCGGCTTCAACAAACTCCACAAGCAGCTGATATTGGCCCCTGGGCGCGTATATGCCCAAAGGGCCGGCACAGAGAAGCTCGATGCCATTTCGGATCAATGCTGTGGGATCTGGCCTTGGCGAAGCATAGACCTCGCCGGTCAGGGGATCAAATTTTCCGCCACCACCCTGCCGACCTGCGAACCACACACACTGCAACTGAGCCCGGGCATCTTTTAGAGTGAAATAGATATGCCCGGATACAGGCCTTGACAAATTGGTGACTTCGCCTCGCACCCAGACAAAGGGAAAGCGTCCCTCCAGATTTCTGCGCAGCTGTTCGGTAAGGGCGCTAACCGTAAGAATATTGTTCATTGCAACACAGCCGCCATGTCCGGCTCAAAAACAGGACGCCTTTGCGGCTGGGGCAAAGAAGCGGCCATCAGGCCAAATCACTTTGACCGATCCCGCCAGCCGGCAAGCACCTTCTCCCTCCAGGCGGGAAACTCCTCACCAAATCCGGCAATGGAAATATTGGATTTCTCGCCGGTGCGCCTGTCCTTGCATTCAACATTTCCGGAGGCTGCCCCTCTTGCTCCCACTATGATCTGCATGGGGAAACCGAGGAGATCCGCGTCATTAAATTTTACACCCGGTCTTTCCTGGCGATCATCCACCATAACCTCGTCGCCGGCATTCTGAAGCCTTATGCGCAGATCTTCCACAATGGCACAGACCTTTTCATCTTTTGGGTCCAGATTTATGAGCATGCAGGCATAAGGCGAAATCTGCGGCGGAAAAACAATACCGCGTCCATCATGATTCTGTTCAATGGCAGCAGCCGCCACACGTGATATGCCAATGCCATAACAACCATTGATCATGCATTTTTCCTTGCCTTCTTCATCCAGGAAAAATGCATGGAGGGGCTCCGTGTACCTCATGCCCAGCATGAACACATGCCCCACTTCTATGCCCTTTGTCAGCTCAACCGTAGCTCCGCAACGCGGACAGGCATCGCCCTCTTCTATCTCGCGCAGGTCGCCCCAGGCGGTGATTTTGGCATCCCTGCGCAAATCCACATGGAGGAAGTGGGCATCGCCCTCATTGGCCCCGGTCACATAATCGGTGCCACCAATGAGCTCATTGTCCGCATATACAGGAATGGACAGCCCCACCGGGCCGGCAAAGCCCAACGGCGCCATTGTCAGCGCCTCCACGGCAGCCTGGCTGGCCAGGCTGACTGCTTCGGCCTTGAGCATTTTTTTGACCTTGATGTCATTTACCACGCGGTCGCCGCGCACCAGTATGGCCACGGTCTCCCCATCCACATTAAAAAGCATGGTTTTGACCAGCTTTTGAGGGGCGACGCCAAGAAATGCGCAAACTTCATCCACAGTATGCGCTCCAGGCGTGGCCCGCTTTTCAATATCGGGGCAGGCGTCCGTACAGGGTTGACCCTTCCATTCAATTTCCGCGCGTTCAACATTGGCGGCATAGCCGCATTGATTACACACGGCGATGGTATCCTCGCCAGTATCCGCAAGCACCATGAACTCATGCGAAAAATTGCCGCCTATGCTGCCGGTATCGGCTTCCACAGCCCTGAACCGCAAACCCAGCCGGCTGAAAATGCGCATGTAGGCATCATACATGAGCTTGTAGCTTTCTTCAGCGGCCGGAATGCTGACGTCGTAGGAATAGGCATCCTTCATCACAAATTCCCTGCCACGCATCAGGCCAAAACGCGGTCTGATCTCATCGCGGAACTTGGTCTGTATCTGGTACAGACGCACCGGCAGCTGCCTGTAGGAGCGCACCTCGCCGCGCACAAGGTCGGTTATAACCTCCTCATGGGTTGGGCCAAGGCAGTAGTCGCGTCCGTTTCTGTCATGAAAGCGCAAAAGCTCCTTGCCATATTTTTCCCACCGTCCGGATTCCTGCCATAAATCCGCCGGTTGCACCATTGGCATCAAAAGCTCCTGAAAGCCTGCCGCATTCATCTCCTCACGCACCACTGCCGTGATCCGTTCCAGCAGCTTCAGGCCAAGGGGCAAATAAATATATACGCCAGAGGTCAGCTTGCGCACCATTCCGGCCCTGAGCAGCAGTTTATGGCTCACGACCTCCGCCTCTGCGGGGACCTCTTTTAATGTGGGAATATAGCAAGATGAGAAACGCATATTTTGTCCTGTCATGTTGTATGGTAAACAACCGCAATCCACCGCGCTCTTTTCTTCCGCCCGGTTTGCCACCGGAGGGCCAGAGCGTGGCAGCCAGAGTCTTTCGGCCTGGAGCGGAACACAAAATCACGGACTCTCCCCCTGGGACAGAGTCTGCTCAAGCTCTTCCATAAAGGCTGCGAGGAGAGCCTCCTGGCCGCGGACGCTGCGCACAACCTGCCCATGCCGGAAAATTATGCCCTTGTCCCTGCCGCCAGCTATGCCCAGATCAGCCTCCCTGGCCTCACCGGGCCCATTGACGACACAGCCCATGACCGCAATTTTTATATCAGCGGTGGAATTTGCGACGGCATTTTCCACAGCCTGGGCCAGAGCGAACAGATCGATCTCAGTGCGACCGCATGTAGGGCAGGAGATGATTTCCGGACCGCGTCTGCGCAGGCCCAGAGCCCGCAAAATCTCCCAGGCGACCTCCACTTCCCGCACAGGGTCGGCAGTCAGGGAAACCCGAATTGTATCCCCTATGCCTTCATGAAGCAAGATTCCCAGCCCCACGGAGGATTTGACAGTACCGCGCATCAGGCCACCGGCCTCCGTGATGCCAAGATGCAGCGGATAGTCGCACAATTGCCTCAGACGGCGGCAGGCGGCAATTGTGTCCAGCACCGAGGAGGACTTGATGGAGATTTTCATGTTGCCAAAACCGCGGTCCTCAAACCTGCGTACATGACCAATGGCGCTTTGGGCCAGAGCCTCCGGGCAGGGTCGCCCATATTGGGCAAGCAGATGCTTTTCGAGGGAGCCGGAATTGACGCCAATGCGCACTGTGGCGCCATTGGCTTTTGCGGCATCCACCACCATATCCACTCTGGCTGCCGAGCCAATATTGCCAGGATTGATCCTTATGCCGGCAACGCCGGCATCCAGGGATGCCATGGCCAGCCTGTGGTCGAAATGGATATCGGCAATAATCGGCAGGGGCGATTTGTCCACAATGGCTGCCAGAGTACTGGCCGCATGCTCATCAGGCACTGCCACGCGCACTGCCTCGCAGCCGGCAGACGCAAGCCTGGAGATCTGGGTAAGGGTGGCTTCAACATCCCTGGTGTCGGTGTTCGTCATGCTTTGCACCATTATGGGAGCGCCGCCGCCAATTTTGAGATTGCCAAGAGTTATCTGGCGACTTAATCTTGATGTGGTATTCATGGCCAGTTGCAGGTCAAACGGGTAGATGCGCGGTTAAATATGAAAAACAATGCTCCTCATACCTTACGCTTTTTGCACCCCACGGCAAGTGATGCCATGGAACAAATCTTGCATAAAATCTGGCAAAAGCCGCGCATATGGCTCCTGCCGGCGCCAGAATTAAAAAAGTATGCAAATTCAATAAATTATTACATTCAAGATTGAGGCAGCCATGCAAAATCACTTTCGCGTTCTGCTGATGTGCGCATTTCTGGCGGCAATTATTGCCGGGTGCGCGCCCAAACAGGCACCACTGCCCCCACAGCAGCCAGCAGGCTATGTGGATGCCGTGGAGTTAAAATTAAAATGCCGCGAGCTTGCTGATCAAATGCTGGCCACGGTGCCCAATGACGCATTGAAAGGTTTTGTGGCCATGCCCACATCTTTTGTGGATGAAAGCGACACTTCCCGCTCATCTCCATTGGGCCGTCTGATGGCTGAATCCATGTATTATGAATTCAACCAGAGAGGCTTTCCCACACGGGAATATCGCCTGACCGGTAAAATCAACGTGGTTGGCGGCCGCAATGACCTTGCCCTTGCCGCAAATCAGGTTGTGCCAACATCAGGCCAGAAATGGGCCGCCCTTGTGGTTGGCACCTATTATGTGGACAAGGATGCGACATTTGTCAACGTGCGTCTTGTGCGGGCCTCCGACGGTCTTGTGCTGCGCACAGGCCAGCTGGTGCTCGTAAATACGCCGCTAGTGCTGCGTATGGCCAGGGGCGGCTCGGCTGTCGCTTCAACAACAACCAGCCAGCCCAGATCATCCAGCCTGTATCCGGATCTTTGCACTACGCCCGGCGCGAATGGCACAATCCGGATTGTCCAGGGCAAATAACCAGAGGATGCCATCATGCGCAATCTAATAACCCTTTGCTGTTCACTGTTTCTAATTTTTGCCAGCATCCCCGCCTGCAATGCCGAAATAATTGGCGGAACCCCCATACAGGGTGAGCCGAGTGTCACCAGAGGGCCGGACATCAGTGCGCAATATCTGCACCAGGCCAGGCTTTACAGGGAGGATGGGCGCTATGAGCTTTCCCGTCAATCTTATGTACAGGCGCTCTCAACCTGCCGCAACAATGCCAATCTGGAAATCATAAGGCGTGAGCTTGCAGGCGTGGAGCTTCTGATACGCACCATGCGCTGAGGTACGCCATGAGCAGAATATTTGTGATTATCCTTGTGCTCGCCGCACTGCTGTTTCCCCTTACCGCCGCTGCGGATGGCAATGTGCCCGATGCCGCGGAGAGCATTGGCAAACAGCTTGACAGCCAGCTTATGAAACGATTTGCCAGCGGTGGCGACATGTCCAGCCAGTCCTTTGCCAGGGGGCGGACCCTGATAATGGGCACTACACCAGCAAATATAAACAATCTGGAGCAGGCATCCCCCCTTTCGCGCCAGATGACGGAAGAAATTTCCCGCTGGCTGATGAATCGCGGCTATCGTTATGAGGAGCTGCGCAAGGGTCAATATATCCGTTTTGATCCAAAAGTTGGCGAGTTCATTCTTACGCGCAAGGTGCCGCAGCTGGCCAGGCAGTCCGGCTATGGCAACGCCATACTTGCAGGCACATATGTTTTGAGCAGCGAGGATGTGCGCTTTTCCATAAGCCTGATCTGCGCCACCAGCAACGAAGTGCTTGCCAAGGCCACGGCGACCGTGCCCATCACGCCAGATCTGCGCCCCATGCTTGTGGAAAATTATGGTCCTGGCAGTGGTCTTAAGCCATCCGTATACACAAGACTGCAATAGGCCTTGATATATCATAATTGGGAGCCCCTGTCCTGACCAGGACAGGGGCTCCCTCATTGTGGAACCCGCGGCGTAAATCCAGCGGCAAAATTGCTACTTGCGGGTCAGCATCAACCCATATCTTTCAACCGGCGCAAAATCATCCACCAGTGGCGGCACATCAGCGGGGATATTTTTGTCATAAACATTTTTTTCCATGGCCGCGATTTCCGCTTCAGCAGGGGACATGACGGATGTGGCATTGTGCGCATGGCTGCCAGCAAGACTTTTTTCATCGGCAAGGGCAAGAATCATCAAGTTCTGAACCTTGTCCGGCTCACTGGGGAGGCCAACGCAATAGACGCGCACAACAGGGAACTCCCGCGCCAGATTCTGCCATATGGAGCGGAATATGCGCCCATCCTCTCCTTCCACAGCCGAGATCAGGTTCATCAGCACGGCTCCGCCCGGTGCGACAGCGCGTCTGAGCTGTCTTGCAGCCTCCGCGGTGCCCATCTGGAAGGGGATGGAATAGTGGGAATTGAACACATCCACAAAGACCAGATCATATTGCCCCGTCTGGCGATTTAAAAATGAACGCGCATCCTCATGCAGAATTTTCAGGCGCGGGTCATCGCGCAGGCTAAAATGCCGGCGCGCGGTTTCCGTCATGGCCGGATCCAGCTCCACCACCTGAACATTGGCCATATCCAGCCCGCTTTTGCCGGAAAGCAGCCATTTGGGCACAGAATAGCCGCCACCGCCCAGAATGAGGATATTCCTGGCATCGGGAACATAGTTTGGACCAAGCGCATAGTAGCGGGTATAATCGAAATACAGCTCATCTGGAGCATTCAGCAGCATGCCGGACTGTGTATAGCCAGGATCGGTGGCCATCAGTCGCACTGGAGCCCCGCCCCTGCCATAATCCTTGCCCTCCATGATGCGGATGCTGTTATATGGACTCTCAACAAGTTTTACTCCGCCATTTTGCGCCTGCCAGTCTGCCCAGGCCAGATCCTGCCAGGCCAGGAATATGAAAATGGCGGCCAAAATTATGCGCAGCCAGGGGCGGCGCGGCGAATTGAGCAGGGAGAGGGCGAGCATGGCCAGGGCAAGCCCCCAGAGGATGGCTGTGCTGGAAAACCAGGAGATAAGCACAAAGCCGCCCAGAAAGGTGCCGAGAATGCTGCCGGCTGTGGAAAGGGCATACAAACGGCCAACAGTAGCGCCAGCAGTATCTATGCTGGCTATGCGCAATCTTATGACATAGGGGGTGATCATGCCAAAAAAAAAGGCTGGCAGAGCAAAAATGGCAATGGCTGCCAGAACGGCCCCGGCATACAGGTTGCCGACATGGCTGGTTATGCCGGTGCCAATGGCTGTGTGAAAAAAGGCGGTGAGAGCGCAGCCCGCGGCCGCGCCAGCCAGTGCCTGCCCCAACCCGGAGCGGGAAAGTTTCTTGTCCGCAAATCTGCCTCCGGCCCATGCACCCAGTGCCAGACATGCCAGCACCACACCAATAAGGCTTGTCCAGACAATGGCGGAGGTGCCCACATGTGGAGCAAGCACGCGCCCCCCCACCATCTCCAGCACCATAACCAGGGCTCCGCACAGAAAAACAGTCACTTCAAGCATTGGGCCATCCGCTGATATAGGTTATATGCCGCCAGCCGACTGCAAAGAGCCCCAAGGCCCAGCACTGCCCGGCTGTCTCATGCGGGAGGAATTCGCTTTGTTCTGAAAAAATCGGAAAGCAGGCTTGAACATTCGCTGGACAGTATGCCGCCCAAATGCCACAGGTTCCTGCGTGCGCCGGGCAGATCGTAATAATCAACGCGGGAGACAATGGCCCCGCACAATCTGTCGACAGCGCCAAACACAAGTCCGGCAAGCCTGGCATGGCTGATGGCGCCAGCGCACATAAGGCAGGGCTCCAGGGTCACCACCAGCACGCACCCTGACAGTCTTTGGCTGCCGGCCCTTTTGCACGCCTGGCTTATGGCAAGGATTTCGGCATGGGCAGTGGGATCGGCGTCTTTTTCCATGCGGTTGGCAGCCGTGGCGATGATATCACCAGCCGCATTGACAATCACCGCGCCCACAGGCACATCGCCTTCATCTCCGGCATTTACTGCCGCGGCCAGGGCCGACCGCATATACTCCGCCCATGGTCTTCCATTTACAAGGGGCCCCCTGGGCCCCTCGGGGCGCATTTCGCCAAATCTGGCGCCAGCGCCCCGGATCACAGAATTATAATCTTGCGCAGATAATCCACAACTTCCTCCGGCGTATCTCGCACAACCACCAGTTTGGAGATCTCCTCCTCCCTGATAAAGCCGCCGGCGGCCATGCTGTTGCGCAGCCACTCCAAAAAACCGTTCCAGAAGGATGAATCATACAAAACTATGGGAAATGGCCGTGTGCGGCCTGTCTGGGCCAGAACAAAAGCCTCGGAGAGCTCATCCACCGTGCCCATGCCGCCGGGCATGACTACATATGCCCGGGCATATTTTACAAACATGAACTTGCGGACAAAGAAATACCGGAAATTAAGGCGTGTTTTAACATATTTGTTGCATCCCTGTTCATAGGGAAGCTTGATATGCAGCCCCACAGAGACGCCATTGGCCTCTGTGGCTCCCTTGTTGGCGGCCTCCATAACCCCGGGGCCGCCACCGGTGATGATGCCGTAGCCGGCATGCACCAGCATGGCCGCAAGTTTTTCGGCTGCCTGGTATTCGGCGCTGCCCACCGGACTACGGGCGGAGCCGAATATGGATACACAGTTTGCATGCAGGGAGTTTAGCTCATCGAGGGCGGTCACGATCTCCGCCATGATGCGCATTGTGCGCCAGGATTCCGTGCCAGTGGCTGCAAGATCGTCAATAATGTTTTGCGGCATGTGTTTTTCCTTGTCCTGCCGGCCACGGGGGCCGGCTTCCGCCAGGTTACAGAAAATCCGGGTCGGCGGCGGCCTTGCCTCCGCCCAGCATGATTCTCACATAATGCAAACCGTGCTCATCAACGGGGATTATGGGGAAAGTCATTTTGCATGAATCACAGGAAAGCATGCGCGGCTCGGTTGGCGATGCAATGGCCACATGCCTGCCACAGCGGGGGCACTTATAGAAAAAAAGGATTTCCATGCCATCTGGCGGCACGGGGCTTAAAGGCCGCGATTTGCCGTCAGCCATTCGTTTTCTCCGCAAGGTTTTTGCCTGTCATCTCGGAGCTGGGCTTGATGCCCCAAAGGCCAAGAAGGGTTGGCGCGACATCAGAAAGCCTGCCATTGGCCAGAGTCACTGTCTCGCTGCCCGGCTCAATGAGAATACAGGGCACCGGATTGGTGGTATGGGCTGTTTGCGGGCGCCCCTCCGGCGTAAGCATGACCTCGCAGTTGCCATGATCTGCAATTATGAGCATGCGCCCCTCCCTGGCTTCCACAGCCTCACGCATGCGCCCAACGCACTCATCCACCACCTCGCATGCCTCTATGGCCGCCTTGAGGTTGCCTGTATGGCCCACCATGTCGCCATTTGCGAGGTTGCAGACCACAAGGTCATATTTGCCGCTATTCCATGCCTCCAGGAATTTTTCCGTAACCTCCCTGGCGCTCATGGCCGGCTTGAGATCATAGGTGGGCACATCGCGGGGGCTGGGCACAAGTATGCGATCCTCGCCATCAAAGGACTCCTCAACTCCGCCATTGAAAAAATAGGTGACATGCGCATATTTTTCTGTTTCAGCAAGCCTTAGCTGTTTCATACCAGCCCTGGAGACCACTTCGCCAAGACCTCCGGCGACAGCCTCCTTGGGAAATGCGACCGGAATGTCAAAAGTGGCCTCATATGGTGTCATGGAGGCAATACCGCACAGGTTCGGCACATTGCCCCTGTCAAAACCCGTAAAGTCTTTCTGGATAAAGGCGGAGACTATTTCGCGCATTCTGTCAGCGCGGAAATTGAAAAAGAAGAGCCCATCGCCATCGGCCATACCGGGCTTCTCATCCCTGTTGTGGCCATCTTCAAGAACAACAGGCTTGATGAACTCGTCTGTTATGCCACTTCCATAGGACTCCTTGAGCGCCGCGGCAGCATTGGCCGCCGCCAGCCCGGCATCGCTTTGGCCATGCGCAAAGAGATCCCAGGCCGCCTTCACCCTTTCCCAGCGCTTGTCACGATCCATGGCATAGAATCTGCCTATGAGGCTGGCGATTTTCACATCCGGCAAATCACGCACAGCCCTTTCAAGATCTGCCACAAAGCCTGCCCCAGATTGGGGATCGGTGTCCCTGCCATCCATAATGCAGTCAATACGGACAGGTATGCCCTTGTCCGCGCATATTTTGCACAAATTGATCAGATGGGTGATGTGGCTGTGCACGCCCCCATCGGAAACGAGGCCAATGAGATGCATGCGGCCGCCGCTATTTTTGACTTTGGAAATCAGGTCGTTGAAAACCGGATTGGCAGCGAAGCTGCCATCCTCTATGGCAACATCGATGCGCGTCATGTCCTGATAGACAATGCGCCCGGCGCCAATATTGAGATGGCCCACCTCCGAATTGCCCATGTAACCGGCCGGCAGGCCAACATCCCGACCGGAAGCGCTGAGCTGCGAATGTGGCATTTGCGCAAAAAGTTTATCCAGATTTGGAGTTTTGGCCAGATATGGGGCGGAATTTTTATTGTCTTCAGCCGGATCGGGCATGCCCCAGCCGTCCAGAATAAGAAGCAGTGCAGGCGTCAAGATCTTTTCTCCTTTGGCTGCGCGGCATGGGCCCAGAGCTCCTCCAGGCGGTACATGGCGCGGACATCTTCCAGAAATATATTCACAACAAGCTCATTGCAATCCACAAGAATCCACTGGGCGGTGTCATAGCCCTCCATGCCGGCATATTCATAACCGTTTGCATGACACAGGCGTCCCAGTCCATCCGCAAGCCCCTGGGCATGGCGCCTGGATGTGGCTCCAGCCACAACCATGACATCCGTAAAACTGTTTTGGGGCATGGCCACAATCTCCGGCGACAGGGCATTCTGGCCGGAAAGGAAGTCCATGACAGCCTCCACCTTGTCCGCCAGTGGCGGCTGTGGGGGGCGCATCGATCGCATATTCATTTTTTTTGCATCCATTGCCTGTTCATACAGTAAAGAGCAATACAGGGCAACGCTCCCAATGCGGGGGTTGGCGCCTACTCCCCGGCCTCCCCAAGATATTTAAGTACCTCATAATGCACATGATCGAGAATGTGGCTGAGCTTATCGATGCATTCGTCACCAACGGCCATGCCAAGCAATTTGGCCAGAAAGGCGGCACGCACGGAATTGACAAGAGCCTCGCTGCCAGGATCGTCATTTTTGGGGATGGCTTCAATCTCATCATTAAAGGCAATCAAGTCGGCATCGGTGAGCCCCTTGATGGGCTCCGCGCTGCCATCAATGGAAACGATTCCATCATGCAGCTCAAGAATTACCGGCTCGCCATGCAGGATGCCCAGACAGGCTTTCATGGGAGGCCTCCTTTTTGAAATACATTTAAGCGCAGAAGGCATTTTTGGCAAATGAGCATCACTTGCCTGGCCATGGTTGACATGGCGCCCATTTCTGGAAAAATAGAAACCAGTTCTGAGCAACGAAATCATGGGGAATAAAATGATAAAAAAACCGGCCTGCTTTCTATCTTTTTTGTTGATCTGCGGCATTGCCGCGCCAGCTCTGGCCGCTGACGAAAAAATTGACCCTGCGACATATAATTGTGCTGCCTTTGTTACAAGCAGCATAGACGGTACGCCGCCCCTGTTTGAGGGCCTGCAGCTGGACGGCTATGCTGCCGCCCAGGGCGGGGTAGTTATAGCTGACGCCAACACCCTGCAGCCAATGCTCCTGGCCGTATCGGATTCCTGCGCGTCCAAACCGGCGGAAACGGCGCTCTCCCACTGGAAGGAAATGCGCAAGTACATTCCATATCCGGATGAAGGTCAATGGCGGGCAGACAAGACCACCTGCGCCGATTATGCAGCCAATGAGGACGATGGCAGTGGTTTTGTAATTTGGCTGGATGCCTATAACCGGGCCAAAACAGGCAAGGCAGCATCCGTTTTCGACAGCCAGGAAAAACTTGACCAGTTTCTCAATGCATGCAAGGCAAGCCCGGACAGTCTGATGCTGGACGTGCTGGCAAAGAATGCCAAATAATGGACAGCCCGCAATAATATTCCCGCAAGACTCCGGTTTGAGGTAGCCAATGCGAAAGCCATATGTTTCCATATGTCCCGAAGGGGCAGCGGCCATAGGCTTCACAGCCTTTTCAGCAATTCTGTTCGCTTGTATGGACTGGTGGATACCGGCCCTGATTTTCTGGACGCTGTGCTGGTTCAGCCTGCATTTTTTCCGCGATCCCGAAAGGGTCACTCCCGTGGGGAACGGCATTGCAGTAAGCCCGGCAGATGGCAAGGTCATACGCATGGCCATGCGGCCAGATCCCTTTGATGGACAGCCGCGCCAGTGCATCAGCATTTTCATGAGCATATTTAATGTACATGTCAATCGCGCGCCGGTGGACTGCACAGTGAAGGGCATCAAATATTTTCCCGGCAAGTTTATCAATGCCAGCTTTGACAAGGCATCCGAAGATAATGAGCGGTGCGCCTGGCAACTGGAGGACGCAGCCTCCACAAACTGGAGCATGGTGCAGATTGCGGGCCTTGTGGCAAGGCGCATCGTGTGCAGGGCCGCAATCAGCGACCATCTGGCCAGGGGCGAAAGGCTTGGCATGATCCGCTTTGGCTCCAGAGTTGACCTTTATCTCCCGGAGGGATATTCTCCTGCCATTAAACTTGGGGATAAGGTATTTGGGGGCGAGACCATAATCGCGCGCAAAGACTGATTTTAATGAGCCGATGGATCAGAACGAAGTAAAAAAACCCGCAAAGGGCGTCTATCTGTTGCCCAACATGCTCACCACCCTGAGCATGTTTCTTGGCTTTCTTGCCATGGTATGGGCTGCCCAGGGCCGTTTTCAGGCCGCATGTCTCGCCATTCTTGTCTCCGCCCTGATGGATGGCCTGGATGGCAAGGTGGCCCGTCTCACGCATACAGCCAGTGAATTTGGCGTCCAGTATGATTCCCTCGCCGATCTTGTCGCCTTTGGACTTGCGCCAGCCTTTCTGCTCTGGCACTGGCAGCTCTCCATCTTCGGCCGCGCCGGCGTCGCGGCGGCCTTCATCTACACGGCATGTGGCGCCCTGCGCCTGGCCCGCTTTAATGTCAATGCCACCATCACCAGCAAGCGATTTTTCATCGGGCTGCCCATACCCGCCGGCGGCTGCACGGTGGTGACCTTCATATTTTTTGCCGGCATCATACCGGAAGTGCTACAGCCGGCCATTCCCTACGCCGCACTGTTTCTCGCTGTGGCCACAGGCGTGCTCATGGTCAGCCATGTGCGCTATTTTTCATTCAAGGAATATGACTTTCTGCGTGCGCATCCCCTGCGCACAATGGTGACCTTCCTATTTCTTTTTGGGCTTATCATCTCCCAACCGCGCTTCTTCAGCTTTACCTACTGCGCCGTCTACATTATCGGTGGCCTGATCTATACCTATATCATGCTTCCGCGCCGCAACCGCCAGCTACTAAGGGCCATTTCAACGCAAAACGAATGAGGTTTGCAATCGGGCTGCTCTGGCGCCAACTACTCTGTCTGGCCGGCAAGGCCGCCCCAATTAAACCTTGTCAAACCAGAGGAGTCCAACATGTCAGATCGCGTTTTCTTCTTTGACACCACCCTGCGTGATGGGGAGCAATCCCCTGGCGCAACCATGAATTTTCAGGAAAAACTGCGCCTTGCCAGGCAGCTTGAAGTGCTGGGCGTGGATATAATAGAAGCCGGTTTTCCCGCATCCAGCCCCGGAGATTTCGAGGCTGTTGCCGCCATTGCGGAAAATGCCGGCAATGATGTGCAGATTGCCGGCCTCGCCCGCTGCGTTGAACGCGATATAGATCTCTGCTGGCAGGCCATCAGCAAGGCGAAAAATCCCCGCATTCATACTTTTATCGCCACATCTCCCCTGCATATGGAATACAAGCTGCGCAAAACCCCGGATGAAGTGTTTGCCACAGCGGTGGAATGCGTCAAGCGCTGCGCGTCCTACACGCCAAATGTAGAATTTTCCTGCGAGGATTTTTCCCGATCTGATCCGGATTTTGTCTGCCGCGTGGTGGAGGGCGCCATCAAAAGCGGCGCCACTGTGATCAACCTGCCGGACACTGTGGGCTATGCCCAGCCGGAAGAATTCGCGGCGATGGTCAAATATATAATCGCCAATACTCCCAACAGCGACAAGGCCATATTCAGCGTGCACTGCCATGATGATCTTGGCCTTGGGGTGGCAAATACACTGGCGGCCCTGCGCATTGGCGCGCGCCAGGCCGAGGTTGCGCTCAATGGCATAGGCGAGCGCGCCGGCAATGCCGCACTTGAAGAAGTGGCCATGGCCCTGCATGTTCGCAAGGACTACTATGGCCTCGAAGACAATATTCAAACCGAGCAGCTGTACCCGTCCTGCAGGCTGCTTTCCATCATCATTGGCCAGCCCATCCCCAACAACAAGGCCATAACTGGCGCAAACGCCTTTGCCCATGAATCAGGCATTCATCAGGATGGCATGATCAAGCACAGGGAAACCTACGAAATCATGACGCCACAGTCGGTGGGCAGAACATCCACCAACCTGGTCATAGGCAAACACTCGGGCCGTAATGCGGTGCGCAACAAGTTTGAAAGCCTGGGCTACAATCTTGATGACGAACAGCTCAATCAGATTTTTGAGGCGGTCAAGCAGCTTGCAGATCGCAAAAAGCATTTGCATGATGAGGATCTCATGGCCCTTGTGCAGCAGGAGATCTATCGCATACCCGACAGATTGCGGCTGCGCCATGTGAGCGTGCAAAGCTCCGATGGCGGCGGTGTGCCACCCACCGCGGCTGTGCTTATGGATGTGGATGGCGTGGAGAGAAGCGGCGCCGGCTTTGGCGTTGGCCCTATTGACGCTCTTTTCAATGTCATTTCCGATATTGTGGGACGGCAGCCGGAGCTGGAGCAGTATGCCATCAATGCGGTGACCGGCGGCATGGACGCCCTGGGCGAGGTTACTGTGCGCCTGGCAGAGAAAGGCTGCTCTGTGGTGGGGCGTGGCAACCATCCAGATATTTTTGTGGCAAGCGCCAGAGCCTTTGTGGACGCCCTGAACAATCTTGCAAAGCGCGAGGAACAGGGGCGCCGCGTTCATTCTCATGACAACTGAAATATTTGCCGCATACAGACAAAACAGATAACCGGAGAAAGGCATGAAAAGCACACTCGCTCAAAAGATCCTGCAAATGCATACCGATGAAAAAGTCAGCGCCGCGGGGCAGATTGTCCAGTGCAAGGTGGACATGGTGCTGGCAAATGACATCACCGGACCCCTTGCCATAAAATCATTCAATGGCATGGGCGCAGCTGAAGTTTTCGACAATGACAAAATCGCGCTTGTGATGGATCACTTCACGCCGCAAAAGGATATTGATTCCGCAAACCAGGTGCTGATAAGCCGCAAGTTCGCCAGGGAGCAGAACATCACCCATTATTATGAAGGGGGAAATTGCGGAGTTGAACACACATTGCTGCCTGAGCTGGGGCTTGTGCGGCCTGGCAATCTTGTTATTGGCGCAGACAGCCACACCTGCACATATGGCGGCATAGGCGCCTTTGCAACTGGCATGGGCTCCACGGACATTGCCGCTGCCATGGCTCTTGGCGAAACCTGGCTCAAGGTTCCCGCAAGCATCCGGGTGGAAATAAAGGGAGAGATGTCGCCCTGGCTCACAGCCAAGGATCTGATGCTTATGCTCATTGGAGAGATTGGCGTCGATGGCGCCCTCTATCAGGCCCTTGAGTTTGGCGGCCCGGTCATAGACGCCCTGCCTGTTGAGGGTCGCCTGACCATGGCCAACATGGCCATTGAAGCCGGCGCCAAGGTGGGACTTTTTCCTGTCGACGACACCTGCAGACAATGGTGCGCAGAGCAGGGCCACCCTACAAATCTCGAACTTGCAGCCGATGCCGGAGCCGAATACAGCCGCATGGTGGAAATTGACGTCACCGGACGCGAGCCTGTGGTGGCCTGTCCCCATATTCCGTCAAATGTGCATCCCGTCTCCAAACTGCCAAAAACGGAAATCCAGCAGGTGGTCATTGGCTCCTGCACAAATGGCCGCATCAGCGATCTGCGCCTGGCCGCCAAAGTTCTCAAGGGCCGCAAGGTCAACAAAAATGTGCGCTGCATAATTCTGCCTTCAACCCCAAAAGTCTGGAAACAGGCCCTCAAGGAGGGTCTTATGGAGATATTCATGGATGCCGGTTGCATTGTCGGCCCATGCACTTGCGGCCCCTGCCTGGGCGGCCATACGGGTATTCTTGGGGATGGGGAAAAGGCCGTCTCCACCACCAATCGCAATTTCAGGGGGCGCATGGGCAGCCTGGATTCGGAAATCTATCTTGCCAGCCCGGCAGTGGCCGCTGCCAGCGCTGTGGCAGGCTGGGTGTCCGCCCCGGATGCTATTTAGAGGCAGGATTCCCGGTAGCGCCACCGAGGCGCGATATTGGCCGGGAATAAAATTTCGCACATTATACAGCAAATTGCGCTTGAAAATGGCCTTTGGAGTTACATAAATTCACCTTTTGCCGTTTTCGCGGGCGGATTTACATATAAAGCTCCAGTGGCATCCTGATCATTTTTGTTCACAAACAGCTATAAATACAGGGCATAAAAATGAATTATAAGGGAAAAACGCATAAGGTCGGCGATCATGTGGATACGGACGCAATCATCCCGGCCAGATTTCTGGTGACGGCAGATCCTGAGAAACTCGGCGTAAACTGCATGGCTGGCCTTGAGCCTGACTGGGTAAAGCGGGTCAACAAGGGGGACATCCTGGTGGCCGGGCGCAATTTCGGCTGCGGGTCATCCCGCGAGCATGCGCCCATTGCCATACTTGGCGCCGGCATCCCTGTGGTGGTTGGCCACAGCTTTGCCCGCATTTTTTATCGCAACTCCTTCAATATGGGGCTTCTTCTTCTGGAAGTTGGGGATGAGATCGACAAGATCGGAGAAGGCGACGAGTTGGAAATTGACGCGAGCAAAGGCATAATCCATAATAAAACCGCCAACCTGGACATTACATGTCATCCCATTCCCCAATCCATGCAGGACATTCTCGCCTGTGGCGGCCTTGTTGGCTATGCCCGCAAAAAACTGCAGCAACGCAAGACACAGGGCTGAGACCGGAAAACTTGTGACTCCACCTTTGTAAAGTATGGCTCACGCTGGACTTGATAAATTCTCTGCGGGGATGGCGAAACAGCATTCAACACATTCATCCCCACAGGTCGCGATAAAGGAAAATTCGATGCGAAAAACAATCTGCCTTTTGCCAGGTGATGGCATTGGCCCGGAGATACTGGCTCAGGGCGCGGCCTGCCTCAAGGCTGTGGCCGCAAAATACGGCCATGAATTCATTTTTGTTGATGCCCTCATAGGCGGCGCGGCTCTTGATGCCACAGGGCAGCCGCTCCCACAGGCGACCATTGACAGCTGTCTTGGCGCAGATGCCATTTACCTCGGTGCTGTAGGCGGACCAAAATGGGATGCGGCCGCTCCGGAATCGCGGCCAGAGCGCGGAATTCTGGGCATTCGCAAGGCACTCGGTCTTTTTGCCAACCTGCGGCCAGCCAGGCTGTGGCCTGAACTTGCCGGCGCCTGCCTGTTAAGGGCTGATATCGCGGCCAAAGGCCTCGATCTTGTTGTGGTGCGGGAACTGACCGGTGACATCTACTATGGTGAGCCACGAGGGCTGGAATCACGCAACGGCCTGCGTACGGGTTACAATACCATGCTCTATAATGAGGAGGAAATCCGTCGCATAGCCAAAATCGCTTTTGAAACAGCCATGGGCAGGAGCAAAAAAGTATGCTCGGTGGACAAGAGCAATGTTCTTGAGACATCCCGGCTCTGGAAGGAAGTTGTCAATGAGACAGCAATGCTTTATCCGGGAATTGAACTGAGCCACATGTATGTGGACAATGCCGCCATGCAGCTTGTGCGCGACCCGTCCCAGTTTGATGTGCTTCTAACTGGCAACATCTTTGGCGACATCCTGTCAGATGAAGCCACAGTCATCACCGGCTCCCTGGGCATGCTGCCTTCCGCATCCCTTGGCAAGGCCAATCCAGGTCTGTTTGAGCCCATTCATGGCTCCGCGCCTGACATTGCCGGCACAGACCAGGCCAATCCACTGGCCACCATTCTGTCTGGCGCCATGTTGCTGCGTCTGGGGCTGGGTATGCCTGAAGAGGCCCAATGTATTGAAAACGCTGTCAGAGAGACCCTGGCAGCTGGCTATCGCACGCCGGATATAATGGAAAAAGGCAAAGTTGCCACAGGCTGCAAAGGCATGGGCCAGGAAGTTCTAAAGCGTATCTGAAAGAACGCGGTCGTAATTCAGGCAAAAAGCTGAATTATGGAGAATATTCACCCAAAAACATTGAAGCCATTTCATAATTAATTGTGAAATGACTTCAATGCAAATCAATTGCTATGCCTGTTTTGGGAGCAGACAAAACTCATAAGACCAATGGTGCGGTTCAACTCTGAGAATATGGGACATGTGCCAGGGAGACATATATGAAATATGATGGCGGGTATTCAAAACCCAGAATTTATTTCACAGGAGTTGGCGGCCAGGGCACTCTTACCGCCACCAGGCTGCTGGCCCTGGCGGCCATGGATGCAGGCTTTGCTGTTGTGGGCGGCGAGGTGCACGGCATGGCCCAAAGAGGCGGCGTGGTTGAATCCGCCCTGCTAGTTGGCAGCTGGCGCTCCCCCCGCATTGACCTTGGCGAAGCGGATATAATCTTGGGTTTTGAGCCATTGGAAACATTGCGCGGCATGCCATATCTAGCACCTGGCGGCTGTGTATTCTCCAGCACCGATCCCCTGCCGCCGCTTGGCGTTAGTCTTGGCGAATGCGAATATCCCGATATGGAACATATAAAGGAAGAAATAAAAAAAAGCGCCAGACTGAGCTTCTTTCTGCCCTGCAGGGAATTTGGCAGGCAGGCAGGAGCCATTCAGGCAGGCAATACCGCACTTTTGGGAGCCCTTTGCGCCTCCGGCCTTCTCCCCTTTGACACAAAGGCCCTTGCAGATGCCATAAACCGCCATCTGCCCCAAAAAATCAGAAAATCAAATCTGGTAGCGCTGGATCTTGGCGCTGGCGCCATCGCCTCCTGCGTGGCATAAGGCGGCAAAACCAGAAAACTGCTACAGGCCAAGCTGGGCCAGCATATCATCAATGGCAGACTGGGAAACGCCATTTTTGTCAGGCCCTTTCAATTTGGATGCGCCGCGGTTTTCCCTGAAAGCGGCCACGGCGCTTTCCACTTCCTTGCGAAGTTCACCGGCGTCCCTGCCAGGCTCCTTCTCCGCGCCTTCCATGACAAGCCCGGAGGAAAGGTAGAGTTGCACCACACTGTCCTCAATGGCGTTGAGCGTGGAAACAACCTTCTTAATTCTCTGGCCCGTGATGTCCTGAAAACTCAAAGCAGTCAGCACCTGTGTCAAATCCGCTTCGAGTTTGGCATTGATTGCCTCAAGTCTGGCAAGTTTATCGGCAGCACCCCCAGAGGCGGCAAGATCAGCCAGAATTCCCGCACTCTCCCTGGCAAGCTCCAGCTGGTTCTCCACTACCTCCATAATGCTCATGGCCGCATTTTCCGTGGCCTTGACTACCTCATCCAGCTGATCGGAGGCTTCGGTAAAGAGCGCATCAGTATTGTTTTGCCGAGTACCACTCTCCGCGGAGGCTGTGGTTATCTGCTGATAAATATTTTTAAGGCCATCGCGCATATCGACGCTAAGCTGCCTGTAGATGGCATTTTCCTCTGTTTTTTCCGTCATGGATACAACCTTCATGCAAAGTGGCTGACTGGTTCTATTTATTATTTTTAAGATAGCTCTTTGCCCTGGTGGCCTCAGGTGATTTGGGGAACTTGGATATAAGCTCCTGCATGCGAGCCCTGGCTGCTGCGCCCTGATTCATTTTGCCAAAACAGATGCCCTGTTTTAGGTAGGCCCCGGGGGCGCTGGAAGATTTGCCATATTTCTTGATGACCGTATCATAGGCCAGTGCCGCCTCCGGAAAACGGTTGCGCTGAAAAAGGCATTCCGCCAGATAATACTGAGCCTCCGGAGTCTGGGTATGGTCCGGATAATTTTTGAGAAAATCCGAAAAAGCTCTCTCGGCGGCGTCATAGTTGCGGGCATTGTATGAATTTACACCGGCATCAAACAGGGCAAGGGACAGATCCTTTTTGGGGACCTGCACCTCCGGCTTGGGGTCTGCCATGCCCCAGGTGCTTTCTGATGGCGGCTGCACGGTCTGCATGGCAGGATTCGCCGTCTGGGCATTCTCCGCCGGCAGACCATAACTGCCCGTGGCCGGCGGAACAGCCGGCTGGGGAGCGCTTTGAGTTGCTCCATAGGCCGAACTGTCCGGCGCGCCAGCCGGAGAAATCCCTGTGCCAGCCCCAGCAGCCCCAGGCGCAACAGCCGCCTGCTGCCGTGAAGCAGCCATTGGATCGCCAAGATCAAGGTTCAGAGCCATATTGTTGTCTACCTGCCGCAGGGCCGCGTCATGCTGGCGCACGCGATCCGCGAGCGCCCTGGCGCCTCCGGCATTATTGAGATCATCCAGCTGGCCTTTAAGATCATTGATTTCCTGGCGCATTGCCTGTATCTGGTTCCAGGCATCGGCCTGCTGCGGCTGTATCTGCCTGAGCTGCATATCCTGCTGTGCCACCCTTTGTTCCAGCTCGTGATCACTGCCAAAAGGCGCGCAGGATGCGCAGACAAGAGTACCCAGGATAAGCATTCCCCGCCAGCCGCCCTGCCTGCAGGATAACCGGCTCAAATAAATTCCGCTGTTTCCAGTTGAAGAATTTGCTTTCTGCATGGGAACCTCACGAGTTTGATGAAATGCAGCCAGATGGATGGCACGTCTATACAGCATTTGTGTTTTGATAATTTCACGAACATCCTTGCCATTGGCAAATCAGCGCAGGCGTTTACCTTGTTTTGAACGGAAATCACCTGCAAGGCAGCGCTAGATGGTATTGAGGGGCATTGCCTGCCGTCTGCCAAAAAAAATGTATATCAGGCCTCCAAGCACAGGCAGCAGCACAACCAGGGCAAGCCAGGCCACTTTTCTCTGCATTGTCTCAAAGGCATGATTCCAGATATGCCAGATGCTCCAAAAGGTGGGCAGCATGGGCAACAGGAGAATTATTATATGCCACCAGGCAAAAGTCACCGGGCGCCCTCCCCTGGAGCTTTGTGCCACACGGCCACACAGGCGATAAAAGCGCCAACACAGATGCCGCAATCCGCCACGTTAAAGGCAGGCCAGTGCCACTGCTGCCAGTAAAAATCCAGAAAATCCACCACCGCGCGAAATCTCACCCTGTCAACAAGATTGCCCAGAGCCCCCCCGAGAATCAGGCCCAGCGCCATGCATAGCCATGGCCGCTGTCTCGAGCCTTTCAATAGCGCGAGGATTACCCCTGTTGCAAGTATGGTGGCCGCCAGAAACAGCCAGAACTGCCACTCAATGTCATGCCTGTTCAAAAAGCCAAAGGCGGCGCCACGATTGCGAACATCCACAAGATCAAAAAAACCTGGAATGACCACCACGCTGCGCCCAGGAGGCAACCAGGTCATGATCAGCCATTTCGTAAACTGATCCAGAGCCAGTGTGACAACCAGACTCACCGTAAAGAGCCAATAAAAGCCAGCGGATTTTAAGGACATCCAGCCACCATTTTGAGATCAGAGCCACCTGCATAAAGCCAGATGTACTCCAGATATACGCGCCATATGCTACAGGGATTTAATCACTTCTGCACATCTTGGACAAAGATCGGGATATTCCGCATCCTGGCCCAATTCCTCGGTATAAATCCAGCATCTTGCGCATTTTTCGCCATGCGCCTTTTCAACCTTTATGGCCACGCCTTCCAGCTCAGGCACCCTGGCACTGTCAGCAGGTGCATTTTCGAGAGGTTCCAGCAACAGCTGCGAGACAATAAATACGGCACGCAAATCCGCATTCAGGCCCTTGAGCCTTTGCATGGCGGATGCATCTGCATATATGGTCACGCGGCTGTCCAGGGAGTGACCGGTAAGGCCTTCCTGGCGCAATTTTTCCACAGCGCGGTTTGCGGCGCCGCGCACGGCAATAAGAAAATCCCAGTCTTCCCTGGTTTTGCCATCCAGCAGAAAACCATCCAGGGGCATGGGCTGCAGGGCAAACACAGTCGTTTCCGGTCCCCTGAGCTCCTGGGGCAGACTCTGGTAGATTTCTTCCGCTGTAAAGGACAGCACAGGCGCCATATCCAGCAGCAACAGTCGCACAATGTGCCACAGGGCAGTTTGCGCAGATTTGCGGGCATGGCTTGCGCATGCGGATGCATACAGGCGATCCTTGAGAATATCCAGATAAAATGCGGAGAGGTCAGTCACGCAATAGTTATGCAGACCGTGGAAGACCTTGTGAAACTCAAAATCAAGATAGGCGGCATCCATTTTGGCCTTTAGTCTGGCGGCAGTGTCCAGGGCCAGGGCATCCAGGGGCAGAAGTTCGCCCACAGACAGGATCTCGTCCCTTCTGAGATCATAAAGATTGCCAAGGATAAAACGGCATGTGTTGCGAATACGTCGATAGGCATCCACCAGGCGATTTAATATCTGATCGGAAATGCGGATATCCTCGCGGTAATCAACAGAGGACACCCACAGGCGAAGAATGTCCGCGCCATATTTGTCGATCAGTTTTTGCGGCGCAATAACATTGCCAAGGGATTTGGACATCTTATGCCCTTTGCCATCCACCACATAGCCATGGGTAAGAACCGCCTTGTAGGGAGCGCGACCGCGTACGCCCTCCGAGATAAGCAGGGAGCTGTGGAACCAGCCCCGGTGCTGATCCGATCCCTCAAGATAGAGATCCGCGGGAAATGAGAGCTTCTCCCTGGCCTCCAGAACTGCGGCAAAACTGGTGCCGGAGTCAAACCAGACATCGAGGATGTCCGTTTCCCTGCTCCACTGCTGCTGGCCGCATTCCGGACATTTCAGGCCTGGGGGCACAATTTCCTCGAGAGGCGCCTCATACCAGAAATCGCAGCCTGTGGGATGGGTTGCAAAGCGGGAGCAGATCTCGCGCATCCAGGCCGGATCATTCCATGCATGCCCGCAATGGCCGCACTTCAGGGCCAATATGGGCACACCCCATTGCCTTTGACGGGATATGCACCAGTCCGGCCGCATTTCAATCATATTGTAAATGCGATCCCGGCCCCAGGCGGGGATCCAGCGCACATCATTGTCTATGGCGGCCAGGGCCCGCTGCCGGAGATTATTCGCCTCCATGCTTATGAACCATTGCGTGGTGGCGCGGAAGATGACCGGTTTTTTGCAGCGCCAGCAATGCGGATAGGAATGGGAGATAGACGAAGCATTGAGGAGCGCGCCCTTCTCGCGCAAAAGCCCGATTACTTCTGGATTGGCCTGCCAGACAGTCTGGCCGCCAAAAAATTCCACGCCGGGCAGAAAACGTCCAGAATCATCAAGGGGAGAAAGGATCTCCAGCCCGTATTTCTGGCCAACATCATAGTCTTCGCGGCCATGGCCTGGCGCTGTATGCACACAGCCTGTGCCGGCATCCAGTGTCACATGCTGGCCGAGGATAAGAGGGGATTTGCGATCATAGAATGGATGGGAGGCCACAAGCCCTTCAAGCTGCGCCCCGTTGACCTGGCCAAGCACGCGGGGATTGTCCCAGCCAAACAGGCGCGCGCATTCGTCAAGCCGCTCCCTGGCAAGCAAGTACTGGCGCCCTCCCTGTTCCACAAGAACATATTCAAAGTCCGGATGCAGGCATACAGCCTCATTGTCCGGCAATGTCCAGGGAGTGGTGGTCCAGATCACGACGAAGGCGGCATCGGGCGTGGCCTGTGCAAACAGTTTTTCAAGACCGGCATCCGGCAAAGGAAAGGCCACATAAATTGAGGGCGACTCGGTCTCGGCATACTCCACTTCCGCCTCGGCAAGGGCTGTGTGGCAGGAGCAGCACCAGTATACAGGTTTTTTGGCCCGTATCACGCTGCCATTGGCCACAAAAGTGGCAAGATTTGCGGCTGTGGCCGCCTCATAGGCCGGATTCATGCTGAGATATGGATCCTGCCAGTCTCCAAGAACGCCAAGCCGTATAAATTCCCCGCGCTGCACATTGATCCACTCATTGGCATAGGCGCGGCACATGGCGCGCACTTCCAGCGCCGAGAGGGATTTGCCCTTTTTTTTGATCTCCTGCTCCACCTTGTGCTCTATCGGCAGGCCATGGCAATCCCAGCCTGGCACATATTCGCAGGACATGCCGCGCATGTTGCGGGATTTAACAACTATATCCTTCAAAATCTTGTTCAGGGCTGTGCCCATGTGGATATGGCCATTGGCATACGGCGGCCCGTCATGCAACACAAAGCGGCCATTGGAGCCGGATGCCGCAATCATGGCCTCGCGCGCATGGATATCGTTCCAGAACTTGATCATCTCCGGCTCGCGCTTCGTCAGGCTGGCCTTCATGGGAAAATCTGTTTTTGTCAGATTGAGAGTATCTTTATAGTCACGCATGCCAACTCCACATTGTGCAATAATCCCGAACTGTCCGGAACGGCTAAAATAACAAAGCGATTTTGATACAACTTGTAGTTTGCCAATGTCGCAAAGTCAAGAATGCCATCCGGATGTCATACTGTATCAGCGCACCGCCAATGTGACGGGCAGCAAATCCAGGGAATGCCAGGCGCCTCCAGGCCTGACCAGCCAAAGACGCCCCACATCAAAAATCTTCAATATCGGCGATGTGCCAGTAATAATCCCAGGCGCGGACGCAGACAGGGCAATGTCCGTCCTGGCCAGCAGCAGTGGCACCAGCCAGGCAGGCGCATGGGGCGTGCCAAGCCACGCCATGATATGTCGCGCAATCCCATGGGGGAGCAAATTCAGGAGAGCGTTTGCCCCATAATAATAGACATGCGCCACCTGGGCGCCTTCGGCCGCACCAGTTCTCATCTCCACCCTTATGCGGTCATTGACCACCTGAATGCCAATGGCCGCATCGGTTCTGGAAAACTGCGGCTGCCCAATCCTGGCTGTGGCCTCTTTATAACCTCTGGCGCCAACGACTTTTTCGAGGCCATAATAGGTGGCCATGGCGCGGTTGACCCAGAACCCGGGGTCTGAAGACAGATCCGGCTGATATTTGCCCAGAACCCAGTACCTGTCGCCGGTGCCTGGTGGCAGGGGGGGGATGGTGGCGCTGCCGCTGGCGGCATACAGAATTTTTTCCCTTTCCGCCACAAGGGCGTCAAGCCGGGTAAAATTGAAGACCTCATAGATCAGAGTGGCGGCGCAAAAAATGCAAAGGGTGCCGCGCAGGAACCGAAATTGCCTCAGCATGGCCGGGCGTGAATATTGTTCTATGGCCAGCCATACTATGCATCCGCATGGCACAAGCTGCAGGGCGGTTGTGGATAGGGCCCGGGCCGGAGGCCAGGGCGTGAAGAGATAGGCCGCATGGGTTAGCAGCGCAGGCAGCAGAAAAAGCAGAGCCGGCATGGGAAAATGACGCAAAAATTCCCGGCCATGAAGCCGCCACAGCCAGTAGCAGCCCCATATAAGAAAAATAAGCGGAACAATCTGGAAGAGGATTGCTCCAGGCAAATTTGCCAGCCAGGAGAGGACCCTTTGCGGCCAGCCGGCATCCAGCCACAAATGCACAGCGGGGTCATGTGTCAGGGCCATTCTTATGGCATTGCCCGGAGCCTTTAATGTGGCCAGGGCTCCGGCACAAAGACCCAGGGCGCAACAAAGCCTGTCAAGGGGGACTTTGCGGCCTTGACGCGGCTGCCTGAAATACAGCCAGCAGGCACAGGCAAGGGTGGTGGCTGGCAGCGCCGCGCTGGTTGCATAGTCCAGAGAGGCGACAAAGGCACCCCCCAAAAATGCCAGCGGGCAAATTATGCAGGCAAGTCCCGGTCCCGGCCTCTGCCATTTATCAAGGGCAAGCCTGAACCATGCCAAAATGGCTGCCTGACCCAGCAGGGCCGCCAGCCCCCCCACAGAAACCCAGAAAAAAGCCTCACCGAAGGAGGGGATGCCCGCCCACAGCAGGCCAGCGGTTGCAAGTATCCACCCCCCTGAGAGGTTTTGGCGCCAGCCGATGCCAAAAATGCAGATTTGCAGCAGGAACAGGAGCAGCCCGAAGCCTGCGGCCATAATCATGTGCATGAAGGGCGCAGGCAGCAAAAAGAGCAGATAGACGACAAGATTGCCTGTAAAACGGCCGCACCAGCCACGATACATTCCAATGGCCTGGGTGAGCGCGGAGGTGGCGTCCGGGATGGCGGCAGTAATGGGATCGCCGGCATAAAAGGCCGCATAGCCCGGGCTGATGCTGCGGCTGAATATGAAATTATCTGTCATCATGGGAGAATGGGCCGCGAACCAGTAAAAAATTGCAGCCACAACACCAATGGCCAGCAGCGCGTAAAAACGCTTTTTTCCGATGCCGGGGGGCAACTCGGCCCGCCCCGGAGATGAGCGGTATTTCATGATATTTGTGGAAAACTTCAATTGGCCGCCATTTGCGGCAAATGGGAAAAAGCCTGCGCATCCCAAAGGAAATAGCGGAAATCGCCATGTCTTTTCTGATGCAGCGCCTGGCAATGGCGGAGTACACCGGGTTTAAGGCCAGGGATGTCGCCAGTGGGCACCGGCAGCGAACGCAGCCACGCATTGAGGGGAATGCCAAAACCCTTTTTGGGCTGACGGAGAATCTCCGGCGGTAACCATCCGGAAAGCGCCTTTTTTAACAAATATTTGCGCTGGCCATGCCTGTACTTGAAACGCATGGGCAAACGGCTGCAAAAATACGCAAGGTCATTGTCCAGAAAAACGGCCCTGGTTTCGAGGGAGACCATCATGCTCGCCCTGTCGGATTTGACGAGAATGTCATCGGGCAAATAGAGGCATGTAAAGAACATGAAAGCCTGCTGGAGTTCATTTAGTGATGCATTTTCGTTGTAAAGCCGGCAGGCATCCGCAAACAGCTCCTCCGGATTGAGGGGGTCATCGAAAAATTTCCTGATTTCATCCGGCTCCAGGCCGCTCATCCAGACTGGCAACTGCATGGATGCGGGCCATGACAGGCCCCGCAGGGCCCTGGCCAGTTTGAACTGCAGGCTCATATTGCGGTCCGATGCCGGCAGGCGCCCAACGAGCTTGCGTGCCAGGCCATGCAGCCATGCCGGCACAACCTTGCGGTAAAATCCCGCCGGTGCCACAGCCGCAAGGGGGTCATAGCCGCCAAGCAACTCATCGCCGCCATCTCCCGACAAAGCCACCTTGACATGTTCCCTTGCAAAGCTGGACAGATGAAATGTGGGGATCAGGGAGGCATCGCCAAAGGGTTCGCTCATGCGCGAGAGGATATGGGGCAGCGATTCCCGCAGTTTCTCTTCTGTAAGGAGGCGCATGTCATTGCGCACCCCCAGATATCGGGCCACTTTTTGGGCCTTGGCGGATTCATCAAAACTTTTTTCCCTGAAGCCTATGGTGAAAGTCCTCAGGCACTCCGGGCCCGCGGCCTCCACCGCGGCGGCCAGAACAGCGCTCGAATCCAGGCCGCCAGAGAGAAAAATACCAAGGGGAACATCGCTCAGGAGGCGTCTTTTGACAGCCTGCACCAGCAAACGCCGCAATTCGCGCGCAAGTTCCTCCTCCTCGCGCAGGGATTCATCCGGACGCAGGGCAAATTGCCAGTAGGATTTTAATGTAGTGGCGGAGGTTTCCAGATCAAAACGCAGCCACGAGCCAGGCGGCAGTCCATGGCAATGGCGATTCGCGCAACGGGATCCTGGCAGGTAGTTCCAGGAGAAAAAACGCTGGACATTGGCATGATCGAAAGATTTGTCAAAACCGGGCCAGAGGCGGAGGGCGCCAATTTCACTGGCAAAAGCAAAATATGGACCATTGCGGGCGTAAAAAAGGGGTTTTTCGCCAAACCTGTCTCTTGCCAGTGTGAGCCTTTTTTTGCGAGGCTCGTAGATGGCGCAGGCAAACATGCCATTAAAACGCAAAAAGCAGTCCACATCCCACTGCAAAAAGGCCCTCAGTACGGTTTCCGTGTCGCTGTGGCTGGTGTGGAAGCGGTGCCCCAGTTTTTCCAGCTCCAGCCTTAGCTCGATATGGTTGTACACCTCGCCATTATAGACCAGAACCGCGCCTGTGGCCGCATCGAGCATGGGCTGGAGTCCGTGTTGCACATCGAGAATGCTTAGGCGCCTGTGGCCAAGGGCAACAGGTCCATCCATATAGACATGGCCATCGTCCGGACCACGATGCCAGAGGGCGGCGGTCATGTTCTCGATGGAGGCCGCATCCCCGGAGCCATAAAAACCGGTTATTCCGCACATGGCAGGCTTGAAATCAGTCCAGATGCCTGGAAGCGATGTTGATGGTATCGCGAATGAAGTAGGTATGCTGGCTTTGGGATTCAAAATAGGTTCTGGTGGTCACTTCAGCAAGCAGCCCCATTAAAATTCCCATGCAGCCCAGGAGAAAACAGATGCCGCTGAAAAGAGGCAGGGGGGTCTGGATGAGGCTGGTGTTGTAAAAAATCTTCAGCACAAGGGCCCATACCAGGGCAACGAAGGAGATAAAGAAGGACACAAGGCCAAAACCGCCAAAAATATAGATGGGCTTGGTGAGATATTTGGACAGGAACTTGACCACCAGGATATCAAGAATGACCTTGAACACCCGCTCGAGACCGTACTTGGAGCAGCCAAATTCGCGGCGGTGATGCCTAACGGGAATTTCCGTCACCCTTGCGCCCTGCCAGGAGGCGTAAATGGGAATGAAACGATGCATTTCGCCATACAGACGCACATTTTTGATTACGTTTTTCTTGTAGGCTTTAAGAGTGCAGCCATAATCGTGCAAAAAGACTCCGGACACACGGGAGATGATGCCATTGGCCACACGGCTTGGAAAGTTGCGCTTGATGGCATTGTCCTTCCTGTCCTTGCGCCAGCCGGACACGACATCATAGCCTTCATCCAGCTTGGCCAGCAGCTTGGGAATGTCTGCCGGGTCATTTTGCAAATCGGAATCCAGAAATACCAGAATGTCACCGCTCGCAAAATCAATGCCGGCCTGGATGGCGGCTGTCTGACCGGCATTGACGGCAAAGCGCACCACCTTGAAGCGGCTGTCCCTGGCTGCCTGCTGCGACAGGAGCCGCCAGGAATCATCCGTGCTGCCATCATCCACAAGAATGATTTCCACATCAGGCAGACTGGGAGCCACAGCCTCAAGCTCCTCAAAAAGCCTGGGCAAACTGCCAGCCTCATTATATACCGGAACAATAATGCTTATGTTTTCTTTCATCAGCAGGGTTATTGCTTTTAAAATCACATATGGAGGCGTCCCTTGCGGGCACCTGGATCACAGAATATTATTTATTTTGCTTTTTTATACCCAAAAAATGTTATAGTCAAACCCGCTGCGGCAGGAATGGCGCAAGCGCACGCCGCGATACTCCCCTCGGGCATGTTCCTGCTTTTTCTGGACTATCCCGCTGTCAGGGGCATATTTTAATCCGACGCGCGCCAACATTGCCCAAATGCCCTTGACACGCCACTTGGGTGACGCTATCCATTTTGCAAGTGGTCGCAAGGCGGCCCCTGCTATTGAAACCCATCAAGGAGGAAATTATGGGCTACAATGTAACTGTGGATGTCGACAAGTGCGTTGGCTGTGGTGAATGTGTGGACGTTTGCCCGGTTGAAGTCTATGAAATGAAAGACGGCAAATCCGATCCCGTGAATGCCGAAGAATGCCTCGGCTGTGAGTCCTGTGTGGAGGTCTGCGAAGGCCACTGCATCACAGTTGAAGAGCAGTAGAAAATTCCGGGCCGCAGCCGTCATACCCGCCTCTGCGGCCCTTTTCCCCTCCCCATCCGTTAAAGCGGCTCCGTTGCAGCATTTGCCTGTTTTCAACATATGGATGCAGGGGGCAATATGATTTGCAGCCGGCCTTGTCACTGGCAGGACCGGTATTATTATTTAACTGCTGGCTGGCAAGCAGAGTGGCTGGCCACCAGCTCATATTCACCAAGCGCTTCAAATCCCGCAAAGATGGCAGGCGCAGAAACTTTTTGGGCGGTGTATTGTAAATGTTGCCAGATCTTGCGCCAATTTTTAATCGTTACGAAGCCCTGCGAGCCGAAGCGGATGGAGTTTTTGAGCGCATCGCCCATAAATTCCCTGGCGATGTCACCTGTCATCAGGGTTGTAGCGATTGCTGCCATGCGCTTTTTGACCTCTCCCTTGTGGAGGCCATGTATATAAATTCCGCATTTATCCAGGCCTTTGAATATGGGCCGCTGCGCTCGCAGATACTGGAGAGGGCCTCCGAGACAGATCGCCGGCTCACCAGGGTGAAGAGGGAGATGTATCAGGCTGAGAAGGCCGGCGACACGCCTGCGCACATTATGACGAAAGCGGCTGGCGCCCGTGTGCGCTGCCCCCTTTTAAGCGATGGGAATACCTGCCTGCTCTACAATGCGCGCCCCATTATCTGCCGCCTGTACGGAATCCCCCTGGATATAGGCGGCAAGGGCCATGTCTGCGGCCTGTCCGGTTTTTCCAAAGGCGCAAACTATCCCACCGTACAGCTTGCCAGGATCCAGTCTCGGCTCGAGAATCTCAGCCGGGAGATAGCCGATGCCGCAGGCTCCCGCTTTGAGCTTGCGGATGTTTATGTGCCCCTGTCCATGGCGCTTTTGACAAAATATGACGATGCATATCTCGGCATAGGGGCGGCCCGTGAAGAGGATTGACCTGCCACAGAATGCGCATCCGGACTGCGCCGGCTGCCATGCCAATACCATTTTTGCGGAAGAGCAACCCACCGCCCTCACCGCGGAACAGGCTGAGCTCAAAAGGCAAATCTATGAAAAGATGAATCCCAGGCGCCGCAAATTTGTGGACCGCATAGGCTATGACAAATGGGATCCATTTCAGGCGCCCAATGACCCGCTGGATATCCGCACAGACGTCACAAAACGCACAATCCAGGAATTATGCCGCGATTTCATGGCCCAGACCAATGGTAAGGCCAGAAGCGCGGAATGGCAGAAGGGGGCCATGGAATGCGCTCTCGGCATAATCCAGAAAAGCGAAAAATATCAAGGTATTTATGACTTTTGCTCATGGTACCGCAACCTCTTGCGTAACGAGGGACACCTGTCGTGAAAGAACGCTATGAAGATATTGACGAATATATTGCCGATCTGAAAAAGGAGATCGATAAAAACGAAAAATGCGCCACCCACTACTACAATCTTGGGCTGGCCTTTTTGAGCAAAAGAGATTTTGTGGCCGCGGAGGAGGCCTTTTTGAATGCCGTGCGCAACTCCCCCCATCTGGCCGAGGCCTATGTGCAACTGGGTGGCATCTGCATGTCCCGTGGGGATATGGAAGGGTGCCTGCGCTACAACCAGGAGGCCGCCAACTGCCGCCCGAAATACGCAATCCCCCAAAGCAACATCGCCTTTGTGCATTTGCAGAATGGCGATCCTGACAAGGCGCTTGCAGCCCTGGACAAGGCGCTTAAGTGGCAGCCAAACTTTATTCAGGCCCGCAATGCCCTGGCCACAGCCCTTTTTATGAAGGGAGATCTTGAGGGCAGCGAAAAAGCCGCCCGGAAACTTCTGGATGAGCAGCCGGAATTTGCCCCGGCCTGGAACAATCTGGCCCTGGCCCTGTTTGAGCAGGGCAGGCATGAGGAGGCCGTAAAGGCCTGCGACCGCGCTGTCGAGCTTGGCTTTGAGGTTGATCCAGGTTTTCTGGAGGAGCTGGCCCCTCATCGGGCCTAAAGCATTCATCAGTTGGAACGCCCTGTGCGTTCAACCATGGGCTTTGCGCATATATAATTTTAAATAGACGCATGCTATAGATTTAGCAGTATTTTGTGGTTTTTGGGGCAGACAAACAGGGTCTGCCCTATTTTTTTACATTAAAATTACGATAAAATAATTATGTAGAGAAACATCGTTAAAATAAAATGGATAAAATTTTGTCCACATTCCACTGCCATAAAATATTATCCGCAATACGCTCCTCTCTCATTGCCCTATGCGCCGCATCCGCCCTTTCCGGCTGCGGCTTTCTGGGGTTTGCCCCAACGGAGCCAGACCCGGCGCCAAACCCGAATGCCCGCAAGGTGGTGTCCACAGCCTGCTCCCAGATTGGCAAAAAATACTGCCCCGGCGGCTCATCGCCTGGCAGAGGTTTTGACTGCTCCGGTCTCATATGGTGGTCCTACCGACAAAACGGCCTGAATGTGCCGCGCATTACCACCGCCCAGGCCAAAATTGGCAAACCTGTTCACAAAAAACACATACGCGCAGGCGACATAGTTGTTTTTAAAACCGGCCAAAGCCCCCGCGGACTGCACACCGGCATATATGCCGGCAAGGGCTCCTTTGTTCACAGCCCGAGCCAGGGCAAGAAAGTATGTCTGGAAAAGCTTTCGCACCCCTACTGGAATGGCAGGCTGGTTGCCATACGCCGCATAGTCCGCTAAAGACCTCAGCGGCGCACGCGGTTTGACATGCGCTGCGATTGCCTTAAAATTCCTCTGGTATCGGGCGCCTGCGCACGATGCCAACCCTTCCCATTATTATAAAATCAGGTGAAATAATTGAATAAAAGCTTTGATGATCTGCTTTCGCCAGGCATAGATATAGTGATGGAGGCCAGCGCCATCGTACGCGACAACTGGAACAGGCCTCATGATATTACCCATAAGGGGGCCATAGATCTCGTTACGGAAACCGATGTGAAAGTACAGGCCTTTTTGCGCGAGGCCCTCTCAAAACTGCTGCCTGAAGCCAATTTTATTGGCGAGGAAGAATGCTCGGCCAATGCAGACCCGGCAAAGGGGCTGTGCTGGATAGTGGACCCTGTGGACGGAACCACAAATTTTGTGCATCGCATCCCCATGGTCGGCGTCTCCGTGGCTCTGTGCGACGATGGCCGCCCGGTGCTGGGCATAATTGACGCCCCCATGCTTACGGAATGCTTCTATGCTGTCAAAGGCGGGGGAGCCTGGCTCAATGGCCAGAGGGTGCAGGTTTCAGAAACGGCCTCTGTGCAAAATGCACTGGTGGCAACGGGCTTTCCCTACGATCCACTCCCGGATTTTGCGGGCATCATGCGCAGGCTAGCCAACATACTGCCAACCACCCAGGGCCTTAGGCGTCTGGGTGCGGCATCCCTTGATCTGGCCTATGTGGCATGCGGCAGGCTGGACGCTTTCTATGAGTGTGGCCTGAAACCCTGGGACATGGCCGCAGGATGGCTTATAGTCATGGAAGCTGGCGGCATGATTAGCGATTTCAATGGCGCCCCGGTGAAGTTTGGAGCACCCCTCTGCGCAAGCAATGGGCGGGTGCATGAAGCCATCTTGAAGCTGCTCACTGCCGGGCAGTGATACTTGCGGCAATTAGATTTTAAACACTGCGTGTTTCAGCCATACGCGCAGGCGCCTTGAAACAGGCAATTTCATTGTCCAACTGCTCCAGACAAAAGTGGGGAAATGGCATATCCAAGACTCAGCAGTGATTTCAGCTCGATATCGTCCACCAGAATGGCATTATCATATGTGGCTGCAACGCGGCTGGCTACCGCTGGTGGAATGACTGCTTCAAAAATGTATGTAAAGGCGCCCGTATTTGCCATAAGCGGCCTTGCAAGACCCAGCCTGCGCAGCGCTCCTGCGGCCAGAGCCCAGTCTTCATGCAGCAGTCTGCGGCAAAAGTCTTCACTGGCCATGCCTGCCGGCAAAATGCCTCTGGATGCAAAGTCAAGCGCGCCAGCATCATTGCGAAGAACCAGATGGCCGGCGCTGTCCCTCAAAATCACCGCCACAGCCCGATGTGGAAGATTTTGGGCCAATATCTCCCTTGCCGGCATCAGACAAAGGGGATGATTTTGACTATCCACCACCTCATGGAGATTTGACAGGTCTTCAACTGGCATGACAAACCACAAAGAAAATGCGGGGCGCCCGGGATGCGGGACTGCGCCCTATGTGAAAAAACTGGAAAAGCAGGACGCAATGGCCATGCATGCCCTGGAGCAGGCCTGTTTTTCCACCCCATGGAGTCTTGCCCAATGCAGGGCGGCACTGCATAATCCAGCATTCATGGCATTTGGCATCTGGCGGAGCCGGACATTGCTCGCCTATATTTCCGCCTATCACATTAATGGCGAACTGGAAATACTAAATCTGGGTGTAATGCCAGCGGAGAGGCGCAGAGGGCTGGCGCAAATCCTGTTGCATGGGCTATTGCAAGCAGGCAATAAAATGGGTATGCAAAAAACAGTGCTTGAAGTGCGGGAAAGCAATTTTGCCGCCATTGCCCTGTACCATAAATTTGGTTTCAGACCTGCGGGCATGAGGCCCCGCTATTATCCCGATAATGGCGAAAACGCGCTGATATTTGAGCGCGTTTAGCTCAACTTAAGGAAAGGAAGAGCCATGCAAAAAATTATTGCCGCCAACTGGAAAATGCATAAAACCCGCCCTGAAGCCGCGCAGTTTGCAGCCCAGATTGCCCAGGAGCTTGCCAAGGGCACCCCGGAGGGCAGGCTGGCCCTGATTTTCCCGCCATACACGGATATTGCCACCGTGGCTGACGCTTTTGCGGGGGTGACAAATCTGGCTGTTGGCGGTCAAAATTTCTACCCTGCCGAGAATGGAGCCTTTACAGGCGAGATCTCTCCAGCCATGCTTCGCGATGCCGGCGCTGTCTGGGCGCTTGTGGGTCATTCCGAAAGGCGTCATGTATTCGGCGAGAGCGACGAGCTGATCGCCCGCAAAACAGCCTTTGGCCTGGAGCAGGGTTTTAAAGTCATGCTTTGTGTTGGTGAAACCCTGGACGAGCGTGAATCCGGGCAACTGAAGGCGGTCCTTTCGCGCCAGCTTTCCACAGCCATAACCCCCCTCGATCCCAAGGATCGCGCCCGTCTCTCGGACAGGCTGGTCATTGCATATGAGCCGGTCTGGGCCATAGGCACAGGCAAGGTTGCCGGCCCCGATGAAATAGTCGAGGCACATGGCGTGGTGAGATCATTTTTGCGCGATCTGGTGGGCGGCAATGCCGATGAAATGCCGATTCTTTATGGCGGCAGCGTCAAGCCCGCCAATGCCTCAACCATTCTTGGCCTTGACAATGTGGATGGTCTTCTGGTAGGAGGCGCTTCTTTGGAGGCCGCGAGCTTTCTTGCTATTCTCCGCGCCTAGTCGCGGACGCCATGCCGCGCGGCCGGCATGGCCGGGAGGATTTTGTGCAGACCCTTATTCTTACATTGCATATCATTGTCTGCTTTCTGCTTGTCATTCTCATTTTGCTGCAGTCCGGCAAGGAAGGCATGGGCGTGATTTTTGGCGGAGGCAATTCATCGGTTTTTGGCAGCAGTGGCGCTGGCGGCATCCTGGCGAAGCTGACAACACTGATGGCGATCATCTTTGTGATTACATCCCTGAGCTATACCTATGTCACAAGCTCCAGACCGGCAAGCGATTCCGCGGTTTTGAATGTAAGAATAGAAGAAGCGCCAGCCACCCAAAAGCAGGCTGAGGACCCAAAAACCGTCACGCCGGAAAAGACAACCCAGGCTGCCCCCGAGCCCGCAAAAGCAGCTCCTGAAGCCGCTCCTGCTCCCCAAGCCAAACCTGCTCCGGGTGACGCATCCACACCTGCGGCTGGCACGACTCCCTCTGACAAGCCCGCCGAAAACAAGTAATTCATACAGACATAAAAAACGGACAGCCGCCGGCTGTCCGTTTTTTATACGCCTTGCCGCAATATCTGCTCCAGGGCGGCATCGGCCATGAGGGCGGCCGCCTGCATCACCCTTGGCGCCAGGGGCGGCGCAATTGCCGTGCTGGTCTGAAAATCCCCCACCACCACCAGTCGCCCCAGACGTTTTATGGACATGGGCTGTCCGCCGACACCGCACAGGCCCGATGCCGCAAAAACAAAAGCCCCGGCCAGAAGTGCCTTTTCAACAAAAATTCTTTTGGTTTGTGCATTGTCCAGTGCTTCAATCCAGATGGGGCACTCCTGCAGCACCTGGGCAAGATTCTCCTCATCCAGATGCAGTGGCAACAGATCGAGATTTATGGCGGGGTTTAGCTCACGCAGGCTTTCGCCCAGGGCTAGAACCTTTTTCTGACCAAGATGCCTGGGCCAGAAATGCTGGCGATTGAGGTTGGATGGCTCAACGGCATCATCATCCACAAGCACCATGTTTTCAATGCCCGAGCGCGCCAGGAGCATGGCGCAGTTTGAGCCCAGCCCTCCGGCACCGGCTATGCCAACCCGCGTGGCGCAAAGCCTGGCCAGTTCAGCTGGGCTAAAATGGGCTCTCAAGCCTTCCCTGAGAGGATTAGACACTGACCTTTTCAGTTTCCGGCTCCGGATCTTCCCAGTCCTTGATGACAGCCTGGTAGCCATTGGCTGCCAGATCGGCCACCATCTGCTCCAGACTGCGATGATCCGAAATCTCAAACTGCCCCGGATTATGCAGATCAGCGGTGGCCCTGCCGCCTACAGCCGTGGAAACGCCAGCCGAAACCCGTGTGACCCCCAGTGGCACTATATGATTGCGCATAAAGGCATTTTCCCGGCTGGAGCAGGTCAGGCCGGCCCTGGGCAGAAAACAGCGAAGAGCTGTGACATACTGGACAAAGTGTCTGTCATCCACACCGTGCGTAACCTCAAACTCGCCTTCATGGGGGCATATTCGCGGCACAGAGACGCTAATCTCTACCCCGGGAAAATTTCTTTGCAGCCACCAGGCATGCAGGCCGGTAAAGAATGCGTCCTTCTCAAACAGATCCAGCCCCAGCAAGGCACCTATGCCTATGGAACGCATGCCGGCTGCGGCAGCCCTTGCCGGAGCTTCCAGACGAAAGGCATAGTCATGCTTTGGCCCCACCGGGTGCAGCCATGCGTATAATTCCGGGTTATATGTCTCCTGAAACATGGTCATGGAATCCACGCCGGCATTTATAAGCATTTCATATTCCGGCTGGGTGAGGGAATAGACTTCAATGCCGACAGAGGCAAAACGCGGCTTTATTCTCGCGGCCACGCTGGCGATGTAGGCTGGCGAGGAAATTTTTGGAGCATCGCCCGTAAGCAGAAGCACATGCTGAAAGCCTGCATCGGCAATGGCAAAGGCTTCCGCAGCGGCCTCATCAACAGACAGATGGCGCCGTTCCTGCTTGTTTTTGGCGTTGAAGCCGCAATAGCGGCATTGATTTGTGCAGATATCCGAAATATACAGCGGCGTAAAGATGCATACAGCGCGCCCAAAATGGGAGAGGGTAAGCTCATTTGCCACCTGCGCCATCTCCTCCAGCATATCGGTGGCCGCTGGCGAGAGCAGGGTCAAAAAATCCCGGGGACGCAGATTTCCCTGTCTGGCCCTGGCAAGAGTATCCAGGACATCATCTGGCCTGGACGCTGCAGCCTGGGCAACAAGATCCACATCCTGCCATTCCTTCAAAGTATCTATAAATTGCCGCATTGCACCATACCCTGTAAATTCTGGTTGAGCTAACGCAAAAAGCCTGTAAGTGGTGATGAGGCGACCGCCCCGGCGCCGCGCTCGCGCACAGCACCGCCGCCAGCCAGGAAAGCCTCGCGCCCGGCCATGACAGCCTGGCGGAATGCCCCGGCCATCTGCACCGGATTCCGGGAGGATGCAATGGCCGTGTTCACAAGGCAGGCCGCCGCGCCCATTTCCATGGCTTCGCAGGCATGGGATGGCATGCCAAGGCCGGCATCGACAATTATCGGCAGATCCATTTCCGCAATGAGTATGGCTATCATCTCTTTGGTCTGCAGTCCCCTGTTGGTGCCTATGGGCGCGCCCAGGGGCATAATGGCTGCCGCGCCGGCATCTGCGCAGGCCCTGGCCACATAAAGATCCGGATTGATGTAGGGGAGCACTACAAAACCCTCTTTCACGAGGATCTCTGTGGCTTTGGCAGTCTCATAACCGTCGGGAAGGAGGTGCCTTGTGTCGGATATGACCTCTATCTTGACCCAGTTACCGCAACCGGCAGCCCGGGCCAGCCTGGCTAGACGTGCAGCCTCCCCGGCTGTTCTGGCCCCGGATGTATTGGGCAGGATGCGCATATAGTCGGGAATGTGGCCGATTATGCCCTTTTGCCCTTTTTCAACCCGCCTCATTGCCACGGTGATGACTTCCGCGCCGCTGGCGGCCGCCACATCCGGAATGAGGGCATCCTCACCATATTTGCCAGTACCTATGAACAGGCGGCTTTTCAGCTCCACGCCGCCAATAACAAGCGAATCGGCCATATCCCGTCCTCCGTGTCCGCGAAAATATGGAAAACATTCCTGCTTTACCGGTGGCAGAAATGCAGATCAAAAGCGACCGGGCATTTCTGCCCGCCTGATAGCCAGATTTATAACATATGCCGACTGAAAATGGGCATATGATAGCGCCAAATTACCCGGGGGCGGACCGCCTGTTCCTCTCCAGGAATAATTTCAAGGCGAACATGCCATACACAATATGCCGGCTTTATCCGCCAGCCACAAACTGCACAATCTCCACCGTGTCGCCCTCCTTGAGGGTGGTAGTGGAAAAATCGGCGGAAGGGAGAATTTTGCCATTGAGCTCTACCACCACCAGCTTTGGATCCAGCCCTCGCCGGTTGAGCAGCTCAATCACTGTTGAAAAATCGCCGGCCTCATTGTTTCCATTAATGATGACTTCCATAAAATGACCTCCAATAAAAAAAGCCCGCGCAAGCGGGCAGGAAAGGTCATCAGCTTCCCTGCCTCGGCATTATCCGCATCAGGTGCGGAACCATAGTGGTTCCATGGGGTCAGGAACGGGCCAGGCCCAATCCTTTCTCAGCGAAACAGCTCCCCCAGCTGCCAGCACCATATGCCGGGAACGCCCATATTGCAAGCGCGTTGTTCCATGGCATTTGGTGGGCGTTTGCGCATTTCTGGCGTGAAAATCCCCTGACGCTCCCAGAGCATTCATCAGTTGGAACATTCTAAAATTTACGGATGAGTCCAAACCGAATGCCAAGCTCTTTTACGTCCTGCCTGCTCATCCCTACAAATCGTGGCAATGCCGCACACAGGGTGGCAATGGCGAGCGTATATATGATGCCGGAGACGAGAAAACGCCAGATGTAATGCTGGCCTGCCCCGCACAGCAGCAGGGAGATATCACGACAGCCAAAGGCCACGCCAAGAAAGACCAGGAGGCAGACGATCTGGTGCGCGAGATTGCGCCAGAAAGAAAAAGGAATGATGCGGCTTGCCAGCCAGAGATAGATATTTACAGAAATAAATTGCACCCCGACTGTCTTTATTGCCAGGCCTGTGGCGCCAAGCCCAAGTCCGTACAAGGAGGCGGGGGCAACGAGCAGCCAGGCTGCCCCAAGGCCATAGAGACATTCCATGGCCGTCATGTTGCGCAGTATTTTTGTTTTTCCGCTTGCATGAAAAACAGATCCCGCTATCTGGCCATAGGCCTGATGCAGGGGATAAAGGGCCATTATCTGAACTGGCAGGATGGCTGCCAGGAACTCGCTGCCGCCAAATATTTCCACCAGGGCCTTCCCCTCGGCCACTGTGAAGCAGGAAAAATAGGCGGCTATGGCGTAGAGCAAAGGAGCAAAACGGCTTAATAACCCGCCCATTGCGGCAAGATCCCCTTTGCCCCATGATATGGAAAACTCGCGCATTAACAGAGGGGTCATGGCGGAGACAAATAAAAAGCAGGCCATGCTGACCTTTTGTGAAAGCGCAAAAAAGCCCTGCTGCGTGCTGCCGTCAAACCATTGCAGCAGCCAGCGTTCCGCCGCCAGCATGGCAAAGGACAAAAGCGCCTGCACAAAGAGAGGATGGCTGTAGTCAAAAAATTCCCGGCCATAGGCCCTCATTTGACCTGGCCGGATATGCAACTGGCAATGAATGCCCATGTGGAGCCAATGCCTTCTGCTGACCAGCCAGAATCCCATGGCTGTAGCGCCAAGCAGAAGATACTGCTGGCAGAACAGGGTGCCGGTATTAAGTTCGCCCGTAAAAAAAAGAGCTGCAAGAAGAAGAACGCCGGCCGCAGAAACCAGGGCGCGCCACATTTCGGACGGGATGGTGGCCCCAAGAGCGTCATTCATGGAGCGAAGCACCCTGCCCCACCAGGTCAGAAAGGCCCAGAGGGCGGCCAGGGGGGCGTAATATAGGGGAACATCGGGCATCAGCCAGCGGCCGGCAGCCGGCCAGAGCAGGGCGCAACCGGCCAGCAGCATAAGGGCGCCAATTATCAGGCCAAGATAGAGGTAAAAGGTAAAGAGTCCGGCCTCCCCCTGCCTGCGCGAAAGAGAATTATAGAAACAGGTTGATGTGCCCATATCCAGAAAGCCGGAGAACTGCTGGAAAAGGCTTGTGGCAAAGCTGTAGTTGCCATATGTCTGGGGCCCAAGGGCTCGTGGCAGGATTGCCTCCATGATGAGATAGACCGGCACAGAGACCAGATTGGCCACCAGCTTGAAGATATAGCGGCGTGCCAGCGTGGGTGCCATCAGGGAGTGTGAATGGTAAGATAGAGGTCGCCCTGCCAGGGGCCAACCCTTTTGCCCAGTCCCTTGAGACGCATTGGCTTGCCCACGGCAAAGTCTGGGGGCAGGGTTACTTCCACTGTACTGATTTCTTCAGACATGCCCTGGCGTATCTGCAAACGGATTTTTCTGCCAGGCACAAGGCCGGCGGCTGGCAGTGTAAGGCTTTGCTCCTCATCGATCTGCTTGCGCAGCCAGTCCTTTACAGCGCCTTTCACACCCTTTTCGGGAGTTTTATCCCGTGGCGGGCTGGGTTTGGCCTGCCTGGGGGGGGCCTTGACCTCCTGAACAGGGGGGGCCTTTTTCTCCGGCTTTTCCTGGGCCGGCCCCGGTTGTGGCCTGGGCTGCTCCTGAGCGCTTTGCTTGCGGTTCAGTTCCCTGTAGATGTCTTCAAAAACCCGTCTTGCAAACTGGTCATTGAGCAGATCGCGCAGGACATCCTGCTGGGCATAGGCCGCGCTGGCGCGGGACGCATCGCGCTCATGGGCGGATTCACCGCGCGGGGGCTCCTTTTTCTCCTCCTGGGTAGTGTGCTGCTGTCCGGCAGCCTTTCTGGCCTCCGCCTTTTGACGCGCCTCCTCAACAGGCTTGAGCATGGCGGAAAGAGCCACATAGGCCTCGTTGAGCATCTGGAACTGCCTTGCAGCCCCCGGGTCACCGGGGTGCAGATCTGGATGCAGTTCAAAGGCCCGGCGCCTGTAGGCGCTTTTTACGTCCGCAAGGGTAGCGCCCTTTTGCAGATGCAGAATGTCATAGCATTCTTTCAGGCTAATCTGTCGCGCACGCGGCGGCATAGACTACTCCATTGCCTGCATGGCAGGATGCGCAGATACCGGGGCGGCTGGCAAATGCGGGGCAGCAATCCTGTCAGTCATATGTTTTCTCCTGATTAAAAGCGGCTGCCATCAGGATTCCGGAGGCAGCCGCAGGGCCGTGGGGATATCGCCCCCCCCACAGGCATCAAGACCATGGGCGCGCAAATATTCCCTGCCCGCCCGCTGAAAATTTTCAAAAGTTGTTGCGCGGGAGATGCCCGGGCAAAAATCCCTTGCCATGTCCAGGCTTACATCATCCACAAGATTGCCCCGGAAAAAGGGCCATGCGCGGCAAATGTCCGGCTTGCCGGCATGCACGGCGCAGCCGCTGCCAGTCTTGAAAAAGATGCAAAATCCATCCGGGCCGGTACGGACCTTCAGCTTGCCATTGGAAAGCTCCGCGTAGCGCTCCCGTGCAATGGCCGGGTCAACACCCAAAAAGGCGGCCAACCTGTCCAGATCGCGTTGGGAAAGCACAATACCGCCTCTGCCCTCACAGCAATGACCGCATTTTTTGCACTCAAAAACCTGATCCATCTGTCACGCCGGCTCCTGAAAAAATTGCTGCAGCCAGCATATATTTTTTGGCGCCCATTGTAAAATGCAGCCTGTATGGGGGCAGCCGGCAGGTCTTCTTTGCGAAACCGGTGAATATTTGGCATAAAAAAGCATGAACACCAGCAAAGCGAACAACAAACTGTCATGGCTGGCCGCAGGAGCGGTGCCTCTCGTCTATCTTTTCCTTTATACGCCATATGGCATGGATACAACCGATTTTGGCTATTTTTATGGATATGCCTGGCGCATTCTGGAAGGGCAGATGCCGTACAGGGATTTTTCCTATATAAAGCCGCCACTTGCCCTGTACTGGCATGCCATGTGGATGTGGCTCACGCCGGAGAAGTTTGAAATTCTCGGAGGCAAGGCAGGCTTTGTCTGCACAATACTGGCATCCTCCTGGCTGACCGCCCTGTTTCTTGCCAAATTTTTTGATTTCGCCAAAATGGGTCTGCCGCTACCGCTTCTGGCCACATGCGGCTTTGTTTTTGGCGTGCATTCCTTTCCCCACATGCCCTGGCATACGGCGGATGGCATCCTTTTCTGCTGCGCTGCGCTTTTTGCAGCTTCCCGGGGCTGGCCCGTGCCTGCTGGCATTCTGGCCGCCTGGGCGATGTTGTGCAAGCAGTCCTTTCTCCTTGTGCCACTGGCCATCCTCATCCTGATTTTTGTCTGGCGCCCGCGAAAAAGTGAAGGCTTCCTTTTTATTCTGGGCTGGGGCGCCATGATGGCCGCAGCCTTCCTTTTCCTCTATCTTAATGGGGCCTGGGAGCAGTTCAGGGCCATGACCACAGGCCAGCTGGATATAAGAGAGGCGCTGGATGCGGGCATTCTGATTTATCTGCGCCAAAACTGGCTGCTGCCACTGCTGGCCATATCTCCATGGTTGCTGGCACGTTTTGCCGGCAGGCAGCCCGTTCCATGGCTTGCTCCCTGCTGGTGCTATCTGGCAATTCTTGCAACATGGTATATTACCCAGGTATTGCTGCAAAAAACCTGGATTGGTTTCGGCCTCTCCTGGCCAACACTGTTCATGCTGCTTGGCGCAGTCTGCATTTTTCTGCCCAGAATATTTTTGCTGCCATGGTCTCGCCTGCCCGGGGCAGACCTGCGCTGGCTGCCCCTTTCCCTGGCCATGGCCGCATCCCTGGCTGTGTCATGGTCCGTGGCCATAAGCGGAGGTTACAAAACCCCCGCCATGTGCGCCACGCCTCTTATATTCTGTTTTTTTGTCATCCAGGCAGCCATGGGAGGCAATGTGGCCAGATTGGCCTGGGGCACCCTTGCCTGCGGCATTATAATGTTTGGAGCAGGCTATCAATATCCATATGTTTTTCCGGTCCGTCCCCTCGAAATGCGCGATCTTAGCCATGATGCGGGCTCGGTTTACCCCAGGGCCACCTGGGTGTATGTGGATGGAGACATGCTGGCCAGGCTGGCGGAGCTCAAGATGCTCCGGGAAAAATACGGGGCAAACTACAAGACCCTGCCAGGCTTTTCCCATGCCTACTATCTAAACGGAGACAAACCCGTCTATGGCTCGGACTGGCTCATTGACTGGGAGATAAACGGCGATGTTGATCGCCTTTACAATGAGCTTGTGGACAAAAAGATCACAGTGTTCATGGAGCGGGACCAGATGGATGCAAAAAAAGCGGATTCCTATGACCGGGCAGGCTACACGGTGCCCCAGCGGGTTCGCAAAAATTGGCGCATAGTGGAGGAGACCCCGCATTTTGTGGTCATGCAGCCGCCACTGGAGTAGCCGGGCACCCGTATTATTGCTTGCAAAGATGTCTATATTGCACTATGATTCCTACCTATTTCGCACATTCCGGCGTCTTTAAGGGTCCTTGCTTCAGCCGTAAACAGGGTTAAAAGACAAAATCAACCGGAATGGTGGCCAACCCTCTGGAGGAAAAAATGGCTTATGTAACAATGAAGCAGATGCTTGAAACCGGTGTTCATTTTGGTCATCAGACCAGGCGCTGGAACCCCAAAATGCGCCCCTACATTTTTGGCGCGCGCAATGGCATCCATATTATCGATTTGCAGCAGACCGTAAAGCTGTTTCGCACAGCCTATGACAAAATGGTTGATACTGTCGCCAATGGTGGCAAGGTTCTGTTTATTGGCACAAAGAGGCAGGCGCAGGAGGCTGTGGCCCAGGAGGCCTCCAGGGCCCATCAGTTCTATGTGACAAATCGCTGGATGGGTGGCACACTCACAAATTTTGTCACCATCCGTAAAAGCATCGACCGCCTGAAAAAACTCGAGGCCATGTTCGCAGACGGCTCCATCAACCGCTATCAAAAAAAGGAGATTCTCCTGCTTGAACGCGAAATGCACAAGCTTGAGGAATCCCTTGGCGGCATAAAAAACATGGAAAGACTGCCCCAGCTGGCCTTCATCATTGACCCAAACCGCGAGGAAATCGCGGCCAGGGAATGCCGCAAACTGGGCATCCCCATTATCGCTGTCACAGACACCAACTGCGATCCTGACAATATAGATTTTATCATCCCCGGCAATGATGACGCCATCCGGGCCATCAAGCTTTTTGTCACCGCCTTTGGCGAAGCCTGCCTTGAAGGCGAGGCCATGCTCAAGGACAACCGCAACATCGATGCCGCCGAAGAAATAATGCAGGAGGCCGCACTGGTTGAAACCGTGGCGGACGCGGCAGAAGATGTAGCCGAGGAAGATGCAGTGGCCGATGCTGTCGCCACAGAAATTGACGAGGCGCTCTAAACCGCCCGCAAAAGGCAAAGCAAGACGCATTCTTCCCCCTATGACGCAACAGCTGCCCAAAGGCAGCGTACTGGAGTATAATATGGCCATAAGCGCACAAATGGTAAAGGAATTGAGAGAAAAAACAGGCGCAGGCATGATGGATTGCAAAAAAGCGCTTGTTGAAGTGAATGGCGACATGGAAAAGGCTGTGGACTGGCTGCGCCAGAAGGGCATGGCCAAGGCTGCCAAAAAATCCGGGCGCTGCACATCCGAGGGTCTTGTGACCTCAGTGGTGAGCGATGACGGCCGCCATGTGGCCATGGCCTCCCTCATGTGCGAAACCGACTTTGTGGCCCGCGGCGACCAGTTCCAGGAGATGGCCAGGCGCATTGCCCAGGCCGTGCTCGATCATGACCCCGCCGATGCCGCGTCCCTTGAGGGCATTGTCGGCGACGATGTCAAACAGCTCATTGCCTCTGTTGGCGAAAATATGCAGGCAGGCAAGTTTGCCAGGCATACAAAAAAGAACCCCAATGAGGTGGTCGGCCAGTACATCCATGCCAATGGCAAAATCGGCGTGCTGGTATTCCTGGAAGTGGGCAACCCGGCCAATGCGGACAATTCCGAAGTTCAGGCACTTGCCAAAAATCTTGCCATGCAGGTGGCTGCCGCCAACCCCCTTGCCCTCAATGCCGATGCACTTGATCCTGCTGTGGTGGAACGCGAGCGGGAGGTTTACCGCCAGAAAGCGCTTGAGGAAGGCAAGCCCGAGGCCATAGTCGAGCGCATTGCCGATGGCGCGGTCAAAAAGTTCCAGAAGGAATCCTGCCTCCTCGAGCAGCCCTACATTCGCGATGACAAAAAAAGCGTTGCGGACATAGTGGCTGCCACCGCAAAGGCCATAAATGACAAAATCACGGTAACAGGCTTCGAGCGCATCCAGCTCTCCCAGGATTAGTCCGGCCTGCTGCCATTGTCAGCATAATGTAAAAATATGGCAAATATACCCAGTGTATATTTGCCATATCTGTTTTTTAACATCTTCGCCCGGAGAGGCACATGCCCCAGATAAAAGCCATGTATTCCACACTGGTACGGGAGGATTTCCCTGATACCATGACGATAATATTGGGAGAGGAAAAGCTTGTTTATGAAAAACGCAGCTGGCAGATAAATGGCGAGGTCAAAGGACTGCGCTATGGCGAAAATCCGGATCAGCCGGCAGCCTTGTATCATTTAAAATCCGGTTCCATCAGCATTGGCGGCATCACCTGGCGCTCTCCCGGCAATGCCATTGTGTCCGCCATCGATGAAAAACAGATGATACAATCTGGCAAACATCCGGGCAAGACCAACCTTACGGATGTGGATAATGGCGTGAACATTCTGCAATATTTGACGGAAAAACCGGCATGCGTCATTCTCAAACATAACAACCCCTGTGGCGCGGCATGGGCCGACAGCGCCAATGGCGGTCTGGAAAGAGCCCTCGACCAGGCCTACTGGTGCGATCGCATAGCGGCCTTTGGCGGAGCGGTGATTGTCAATTCGCCACTCACAAAAGCCTGCGCCGAAATGATAGCCTCGAGCTATTTCGAAGTTGTTGCCGCGCCAGCCTATGAAGAAGGTGTGACGGCCATTCTCGCCTCCCGTAAAAATCTTCGTATTTTTGAGCTGCCTGGTCTGGGGCGACTGGCGGAGCTTTTGGCATCCTCATGGCTGGACATCAAAAGCCTGGCCGATGGCGGCATTGTTGTGCAAAAATCATTTTTAAATCGCATTCTCCAAAATTCCGACTTCCTGCCGGCCACAGCCACAGGCCCGGATGGCACGGAAGTTAGCGCGCGTTTTCCCACTCCCGCGGAACTTGACGATCTGCGCTTTGCATGGGCTGTGGAATCTGGTGTCACATCAAACTCCGTAATCTTCGCCAAAAATGGCGCCACCGTGGCCATCGGCACTGGCGAGCAGGATCGCGTGGGCTGCGTGGAGCTGGCCATCCACAAGGCCTATGGCAAATATGCCGACGCCCTTGCATTCCGGGAACTGGGCATGCCCCTCTATGATCTTAAAATAAAAGCTGCCACGGATGCCTCCCTTGCAGCCAGGCTGGATGAAATCCTGGCAAAAACCGATGCCAAATGTGGCGGTCTGGCCGGATCCCGGCTGGTATCGGACGGCTTTTTCCCCTTCAGGGACGGGGTGGATGCGGCCATAGCCCAGAAGGTCACGGCCATAGCCCAGCCCGGCGGCTCCCTGCGGGATGCGGAATCTATAATCGCCTGCAACGAAGCCGCTCCCCAGGTGGCAATGGCCTATACAGCGCAGCGTTCCTTCAAACATTAAAAGCCCATGCCATACTCCCGCATCTGCATATCTTCAACCGGAGGCAGTGGCGGCAAGACCCTCTTTTCCCTGGGGCTTGCCCGGGCTCTCCGCAACAGGGGCCTGAAGGTCAAAACCTTCAAAAAAGGTCCAGATTATATCGATGCCGCATGGCTTGGGCTTGCCAGTGGCCGACCCGCAACCAATCTTGATCCGTTTTTTTTATCCCCTCCCCAATTATCGGGCCTGTTCAGCAACTCCATGGCCGCCATCGCAAACACGGAAGGCTCTGGCGACCTTTTCGCCCTCATTGAAGGCAATCGCGGCCTGTATGATGGCCTGGATGAAACCGGCAGCTGCTCCACGGCAGCTGTGGCCCGCATTGTGGACGCACCTGTGCTGCTATGCCTCAACTGCGCAAAAACCACCCGCACCATGGCGGCCATTCTGTCGGGCCTCATCGCATTTGAGAAGGATCTGCGCTTTGCCGGCGTCATCATCAACCGGGCGGGTTCGCCACGCCATGAGCAGGCTGTGCGCAAGGCCATAGAAACATATACGGATGTTCCGGTTCTGGGCGCATTGCCCAGACTGGACGCCAATCCTCTGCCGGAGAGACATATGGGCCTCGCCAGCACTGGCGTTCCTGGCGAGGAAGCGCAAGCGGCCCTGGAAGGTCTGGCTGCCCTTGTTGAAAAAAATTGCGACATCGATGCCATCCTCGCAGCAAGCCATTCCGGGGGCGCCTTGCCCACGCCTGTATCGCGCCCCCGCCCCACCAGACATGACGTCAGCAGGCCGCGCATAGGCTATGTGCATGACGCGGCACTCTGGTTTCATTATCCGGAAAACATGGCCGCCCTGGAAGATGCCGGCTGCGAAGTCCGCAAGCTCTCCCTGCTGGATTCCTCCGCCGCCAACGCCGCCAGCTGGCAGGGTCTGGCCGGCCTTTGCCTGGGGGGCGGATTTCCGGAAGATTATGCCGCGCCATTGTCCAAATCCCCCTGGCTTGGGAAAATAGCCGCCCTCGCCAGGGCTGGAATGCCGATATATGCCGAATGCGGAGGCCTGATTCTCTGCTGCCAAAGCCTGGAATATGCGGGCACAGTCTGGCCTATGGCCGGCATATTTCCCCACCGGATCATCTGGGGCGCCAAACCTGCCGGCCTGGGTTACGTGGAAGGGGAAATCCTGCAGCCAAACCCATTTTTCCCCGTTCATCTCAAAATACGCGGCCATGAGTTCCACTACTCCTGCCTGTGCGGCCAGAATGTGCCGACAGCCATGAAACTCTCGCGGGGCACAGGCCTTTTTTGTGTAAAGACCCATCATGGCAGGGATGGACTTGCAATCAATAATGTCTGGGCCGCGTATACGCATATTTTCGCGCCTTCAGTCCCCTGCTGGGCGATCAATATGGCCGCGGCGGCCAAAATGTTTTCGGCCGGTGGCAGACCGGGGAAAATCGTGGCGCAAACTCCCGCGCAGCCGCAATGAATTTTCCGCAAATTTTCGCTTGACAGTATTTTTTTATTAATTGTAGAAAACTCTTGGAGATAAAAATCATGTCAGGCCAAATCCGCACCGCATCTTCATCGCAAATATCCGGCATCTGCTGGTTCTATTTTGCGTACTTTATGGAGGCCCGCGGTCGGGAGCTTGTCTGACGTCCAATTATTGTCAGGAGTTCGGGACCGCGGGCAGTATGCCGGCGGTCCTTTTTTTTGCAATTTTTGCTCGGCCCATAGAAAAGGCGGGAGGCTTACAATGTATCTTGGCAAACAGGTAAGATTGGAAAGGATACTCAACAGAACCACCGGCAGGACAATTATTGTGCCCATGGATCATGGCGTGACCATGGGGCTTGTGGATGGCCTGATCGACATGCGCGAGGCTGTCAACGACATGGCCAAAGCCGGCGCGGACGCGGTCCTGATGCATAAGGGGCTTGTGCGATGCTCCTATCGCAGCTCCGGCCGCGACATTGGCCTGATTATTCACCTTTCCGCATCAACCGCCCTTTCCACCCAGGGCAATACAAAAACCCTGGTGGGCTCTGTGGAGGAAGGCCTCAAGCATGGCGCTGACGCGGTATCGATACACATCAATCTTGGCGATCCCAATGAACGGGTGATGCTTGCGGACTTTGGCCGTGTCGCCGAGGCATGCGACAACTGGCACATGCCCCTGCTTGCCATGGTCTATGCACGCGGGCCTGAGGTGAAAAACAGCTTTGATCCGGCCGCCATCGCCCATTGCGCCAGAGTTGGAGTTGAGCTTGGGGCCGATATCGTCAAGGTTTCCTACACAGGCGATGTGGCCAGCTTTGCGGATGTGGTTGCCGGCTGCTGCGTGCCGGTTGTGATTGCCGGCGGCGAAAGGATGAACTCCGATCGGGAAGTACTGCAAATGGTCTATGATTCCCTGCAGGCCGGCGGCTCCGGCATATCCATGGGCCGCAATGTTTTCCAGCATCCGCGCCGTGTGGAGCTCGTGCGCGCCCTGCGCGCCATTGTGCATGAAAATGCCAGTGTGGATCAGGCTCTTGCATTGATGGGGGAATAGATGCCGCGCATTTATTTTCGCAGTGTGCCTTTCAGCAAGAATTCCGTTACTCTGGCTCTTGAGTCCGGTGTGGATGGCGTAATCGTGCCCAGGGAGCACGCACAACTGGTGGCCGGCCTCTCTCGCTGCGAGGTCTGGGCGGACGAGGACTGCCATATGGTGACGTTAGCTGCCAAAAAGGATGAGGAAGATGCCCTGGCAGCCATGAAGCAGGGCGAACGCGTTATTCTTGCTGATGGCTGGGAGGTCATTCCTGTGGAAAACCTGCTGGCGCAAAGTGATTGTGTGCTGGCGGAGGCCGCAAACATCGATCGGGCCAGGCTTGCCGCCGGCATTCTGGAACGGGGTGTGGCCGGCATAGTAGTACCGGAGGAGGCAGTGGACGAGCTGAAGAGCATAGTGGCCCAGTGCAAGCTTGCCAGAAACAGGGAAAATCTGGTGCGGGCAAAAATAACAAGGGTGCGCCCGGCAGGCATGGGGCACAGGGTATGCCTGGATACCCTGTCCCTGCTGCGGCGCGGCCAGGGCATGCTCGTGGGTAACTCCAGCGCTTTTACATTTCTGGTCCATGCGGAAACCGAACATAATGAATATGTGGCAGCCAGGCCATTTCGCGTCAATGCCGGGGCTGTGCATGCCTATACGCGCCTGCCCGATGACCGCACCTGCTATCTTGGCGAGCTTGCAGGCGGAGACGAGGCCTTGGTGGTGGACTGGCAGGGCAACTGCTCCATTGCCACCATAGGGCGAGTGAAAATAGAAGTCCGCCCAATGCTGCAGATCGAGGCGGAGGCAACCGATGCCGATGGCACTGTCCACACAGGCGCTGTTTTCCTCCAAAACGCGGAAACAATACGCCTCACCGCGCCCGATGGCACACCCCTGAGCGTAGTTTCCCTTGCTGAAGGGGATGAGGTGCTCTGCAGGCTTGATGAAGCGGGACGTCATTTTGGCATGCGTGTAAAAGAGGAAATTCATGAGGTCTAGGCATGAGCGGAAAAAATGATGCCCCAAAAGATCCCCGCACGGATAGCGCGTCGGCCAGGCTGAAGGAGATACGGCATGAAATAGATGCCGTGGATGCCCGTCTCCTGCGTCTGTTCAATGACAGGGCAGCCTTAAGCCTGGAAGTTGGAGCCATCAAGGCAAAGGAAAAAGGAAGCATATTCAAACCCCTGCGCGAAAGGGATTTGCTGGACAAGCTGTCCCGGGCCAATTCCGGTCCTTTGCCGGACGGACACATGCGGGCCATATGGCGGGAAATCCTGAGTTCATCGCGGGCCCTGCAAAAACCGCAGAATATAGCCTATCTGGGGCCGGAGGGGACCTTTTCCTACTTTGCAGGGCTTGAGTACCTCGGCCATTCCGCAATATTCCACCCCTGTCGCGACATTGCGCAAATTTTTGAGGAAGTGACCGGAGGCTACTGCGATTTGGGCGTGGTGCCTCTAGAAAACTCCCTGCAAGGCACTGTGGGGGTCAGTTTTGACCTGTTTTTAAAATATGATGTTAAAATTGAGGCCGAACTCTATTCCCGCATTTCCCATTGTCTTTTGTCAAACGAATCCTCACTGTCAGACATAGAAAAGGTATATTCCCATCCCCAGCCTCTGGCCCAGTGCGGGTGCTGGCTGAGGTCCCATCTGCCAAATGCAGCCCTCATACCTGTGGAATCCACAGCCGCCGCTGCCAGGCGCGCCTGCGGAGAACCTGGCTCCGCGGCCATTGGCAACGGCAAACTTGGGGCAATGCTGGGGCTCAAAATACTGGCCAGAGCCATAGAGGATGAACAGGACAACTGGACAAGATTTGTAATTATCGCGCCGGTGTCGGGCATGACGGCACCGCGAGTGGAGCGCCTGGCCCCTGCGCAGCAGTGTGGCGCGGACAAGACCTCGCTTCTGTTCACGCTGCCTGACAAGCCAGGTTCTCTTGCCATTGTCCTTGATTTGCTGGCGCGCGGAGGCATCAACATGCGCAAACTGGAATCACGCCCCCTGCGGGGACAGCCCTGGCGCTATGTTTTCTTTGCCGATGTTGAAAGTGATCTGAACAATGAGATTCATTCGGATTTGCTGCACGAGCTTGGGCTTGTCTGTACCAGCTTCCGCGTTCTGGGCTCCTATCCCACCGGACCGCAGATGGATCGTGCCACGCAACAGGATGCTCCTGATGAAGGGGGAATATAAAAATGGATCATAGCAATGACTGCCTTGAGTACAGGAATGCCACGCCGGTGGAGGTTGTGGCACCCGCGTCAAAATCCCTGTCTCACCGCTATTTGATAGGAGCCGCCCTGGCCAGGGGCGAATCCACTGTGCGCCATACCCTGGAAAGCGCGGATATTGAGGCCACCAGGGAAATTTTGTGCGGTGTCGGCGCGCATATGAAGCCGATTTGCGCCGATGGCAACGCGGAGATTGCCGGCTGGCATGTCTGGGGTATGGGGGGCGCCCCCAAGGGTGGCGCAGATGCGCCAAAGGATTGCGATGTGCGGGAGTCCGGCACAACATGCAGGCTGCTCACGGCCGTGCTGGCGGCCGGCAGCGGACTGTTCAAAATCTTTGGCAGCGGCCGCATGCACGAAAGGCCCATTGGAGAGCTCTGTAATGTTCTGGCCAGTCTTGGCTGCGGCATCGACTACGAGGACAACAAAGATTTTCCTCCCTTCATACTCAAGGCGCAGGGCCTCAATCCCGGTCTGGTGGACGGCCTTGTCAAGATTGGCATGGATAATTCCAGCCAGTATTTCTCAGGGCTGCTCCTTGCCGCGCCCCTTGCATCAAGCCCCCTATGCATAGAACTGGCTGGCCGCAAGGCCATTTCCTGGCCCTATGTCGGGCTTACCCTGCAATGCCTTGAGGATTTTGGCATCGCTTTCCAGGTACAGACAAGACCAAGACTGGGCACCCCATGGAATGACCTGCAGACATCGACCTGGCAAAATCTCAGCGAGGCCAGGCCAGGCTGCATGCGCATTCGCATCTGGCCCGGCGCCTACAGGCCAGGAACATACCTTGTGGAAGGGGACTGGTCGGGAGCATCCTACTTTCTGGCTGCCGGTGCGCTGGGCCGCAGGCCGGTAAGAGTGGCGGGCCTTAAGGCCAATTCCCTGCAGGGAGATCGCGCCATTTTGAACATTCTGGAAAAAATGGGGGCAAAGATCAAAATTGAGCCCGATGCGGTTACCGTATTCCCCTCCAGGCTGCATGGAGTTGATCTGGACATGGGTTCTTGTCCCGATCTGGTTCCAACCGTTGCCACCCTGGCCATTTTTGCCAGCGGCTCCACCCGCATCAGAAATGTCGCTCATCTGCGCCTCAAGGAATCGGATCGCATCGCCGCCCCGGCCATGGAGCTGTGCAAAACCGGCGCGGTTATAGACGCGCTGTCGGATGGTCTGCTCATAAGCGGTCGTGGCACGGCCAGGAATCATGGCGGCGAGCAAAAGCTGCTGCAATCTGATGCCGCGCTTTCGGCCCACAATGATCATCGCATTGCCATGGCTCTGGCTTTGCTGGAAATGCGAGAGCCTGGCTTATGCGTACGCGAACGGCTGGATGATGCCTCTGTGGTCCGCAAATCATTTCCCAATTTCTGGGAGTTATGGGGCGCCTTGCAATGAAAACGCCAGCCCCCGGAGTAAATGCGGCGGCAGTCCAGGTGCCGCAAACAGTTATTATTGGCTCCAGGGGTAGAATGGGGCGCATGTTTCTAAGCCGTGCCAGGGCTTGCGGCATCAATGCCAGTGGCGTGGATTTGCCACTGGCGGAAAATGATCTGGCCAGCGCCTGCGCCACCGCGCGCATGGCCCTGGTATGCGTGCCTGCCAGGCATTTTGCATCGACTCTTGCCAGGATCGTGCCCTTTCTGCCAAAAGATGCCATTCTGGCTGACATCACTTCAGTCAAGGAAACACCCATGCGGCAAATGGAGCAGGCATGGAGCGGTGATGTGGTGGGCACGCATCCACTGTTTGGCCCTGGCAACAAGGTTGGCGATGATCTGCCGGTTGTGCTTGTGCGTGGCAGCAATACAGGCAGCGCGGCCATGGATATGGTGAGTGTCTTTTTTAAAACCCTCGGCTGCCGCGTATTCGAATCCTCCGCCCAGACTCATGATCAGGCAATGGCGCGAATCCAGAATATGAACTTCATAACAAATCTGGCCTATTTTGCAGTGCTTGCGGGCCAGAAGGATCTGCTGCCCTTTCTCACCCCTTCTTTTGAAAGGCGAAAAAACGCCGCCGCAAAGATGCTCACCGAAGATGCCGAAATGTTCGCCGGACTATTTGACGCCAATGGCCACAGCCACGAGGCTGTGCGCCAGTATCGTAAAATGCTCAATGTGGCCGCCTCCGGAGATATTGAGCTGCTGTGCAAAAGAGCTCAGTGGTGGTGGAGTGGAGAGGCATGCTCAGATGCGGAAAAAGAGGGAGGAGAGGCCAATGCAAGATAGCCGCCAGAGATTTGGAGAACGGGTTATCGCGTTCAACGCCTCTCTTGCGCTGGATGCAAAGTTGCCACAAGGCATCTCAGTGATGAATCCCTTTTGCGAAAATGCCTGTGCCACCCCCGCATCCACTGACTTTTACAAAAAATATTATGCGGATAACCGGATCCGGGGCATCATCCTTGGTATCAATCCTGGCCGCTTTGGCGCCGGCATAACCGGCGTGCCCTTTACAGATCCCAAAAGGCTTGCCAGCGAGTGCGGCATCATTCTGCCCCAGTGCCCACCTGCCCATGAACCATCCAGCGAATTTGTCTATGCGGTTGTCAATGCCATGGGCGGCCCGAAAAAATTCTATGGCAAATGGTATATAAACTCCATTTGTCCGTTGGGATTTACAAAAAGGACTGCCAGTGGCCGCCAGGTCAACTACAATTATTATGATGATGCAGCTCTGGAGGCCGCTGTTTTGCCCTTTATTCTCAGGACCTTGAAAGAGCAGATTGCCTTTGGCGTCAATACGGCTGCATGCATCTGCCTGGGTACGGGAAAAAACGCGGCCTTCATGAAGAAACTCAATTCCACCCATAATTTTTTCGATGAGGTCGTTCCCCTTGAGCATCCCCGCTATGTAATGCAGTATAAATATGCCAACAGGGCCGAATATGTGGCCAAATATGCCTCTGTCCTCGCAAGTATTATGCCCTGATGGAGCATTGACAGTTTCTGCTGAATATTTACAATATAGGCAAGCCGGGCGGCGGCAAACCTGCCAACCCCGTCAGGTCCGAAAGGAAGCAGCGGCAACAGGCTTTGCCGGGTGCCCGGCCCTCAGCGACATGGCAGCGACTGCCGGTCGCTTTTTTTATATTCAATATGCCGAATATCCCTGTAGCATATATCAGTTGAAATTGTCCCGGTTTCAGCCATATGGCCTGGCGCTTCACAGCAAAACGCGGTTTCGCGGTTCGCTATTTATTGCCACAATGGATAAATCATGCAAAAACTTTTGCAAAAACTCGGTGATATGGCAGGCAAGGATAATGTCTTTACCGCCCCGGGTGATCTTGCCGCCCTGTCCACATGGGCACTCCCCTCACCCGCCTCGCGACCGGCGAAATTTCCGCTGGCTGCAGTGCGGCCATGCCATCCTCAAAGATTGCTTGATCTGCTGAGTTTCGCAGCGGCGGAAGGACTGAAAGTCTGCATTCGGGGGGGAGGCACAGCGCCAGCTCCCAATATTGAACCAGGACGCACATTGCTCATTCTCACAAATGGCCTGAATCGCATCATCGACATTGATGCTACCAACCGGGAGGCCATTGTCCAGGGCGGAGTGACCTGCGCCGATCTCGCCCAGGCAGCCTCACGCAAAGGCCTGTTCCATCCCATCCAACCAGGGTCCGCCGCCATCTGCACCATTGGCGGCTGCATTGCGACAAACGCTACCGGACCCCGCACCCTGAAGTATGGCTCCCAGGGCGATTATGTGCGCGAGTTGACAGTTGTCACACCAGCAAGGCAGACCCTGCAATGCGCATCCCAAAACGGTATGCCGGGAAATCTTGCTCCCAGCCTGCCTCTTGCCAATCTCTTTTGCGGCAGCATGGGCACCCTGGGCATCATCAGCCAGGCGAAGTTGCGGCTACTGCCTGCTCCTGCCGCCAGACTGGCCCTTGTGGCTGCATTTCCCGGCATGACGGACGCAGCTGGCGCCGTATGCGCCCTCATGAATACCAGACTTGAACCATCCCTGCTGGAAATGCTGGATCCCGCCTGTGCCACTCTGCTGGGGGCAGGAAAAAAGACGCTCCTGCTCGTGGAATTTGATGGCGAGGAGGATCTGGTCTCCAGGAATCTGGGGCAGGCTCAAAATCTGTTTGCCGCTTATGCCGCGGAGACCATGCGCCGCATGAATCATCAAGAAGTTGAAGAGCTATTAAATGGCATTGCCGGGATCCCCGCAGCCATAAGCGGCAAGGGACAAAATTTTCTGCTGCTGGAGTGCCGGACTCCTGTGGCGCAATTGCCGGAATTTGTGGCAGAAATCCAGGCAATTTGCGCATCCCATAAAGTGCAGGCAGCCATGTATGGCCATGTCGGCGTGACGGTTTTACGAGTCGCCATTTTTTGTGGGGAGAATCCGGACGCAGTCAAAGACGCGGCCAGGCAGATCTTTACCCTGGAACTCATGCTCAACGACCTGATGAAGGACGAGGAGGAGGCGGCCTTGAACCGCGGCCAATGGCAGCAAAGGCAGGAGGGAATAACTGCATTTTCCCGCGAACTGCGCACGCTGGTGGATCCGGCAGGTCTGCTTTCGCCAGCCATGCTGCCAGAAGAGACAAATGAGTGGCTGTTTGCGCCTGTACAGGAGCAGGCACGGTGAACAGGTCCAGGGAACTTGAACAATTTCGGCCTGTGATTGACCAATGTCTGCGCTGTGGTTTATGCCAGCCAGTGTGCCCCGTATTTAATCACAATGGCAACGAGGCCAATGGCCCCAGGGGGCATGTGGCCCAGCTCGCGGCATTGATGGCCGGCAATCTGGCATGGGCTGATGTCGCGCCTGCCCTTGGCACATGCCTGCTTTGCGGACTTTGTGAAAGGGCCTGCCCAGCGCAACTGCCCTTGATAAAAATTTTTATGACTGTCCGCAGGCTGGCTCCAAAAAAATTGAATGCTGCCGGGCTGCAATTTCTGGCTTACATGCGCCTGCCTGGGACCTGGATCGACAAACTTGCGCCAGCTCTTGCCCTGTGCCAAAAGGCCCTGGAGCATGTCAAAAAACAAAACGAGTTGGCAACCCCGCCCGTGACACGGCAACCATTGGCAATGCCACCGCAAAAAGAGCAGGCATCAACCAGCGCTGCCAGAAGGGCGCTTTTATACCCTGGCTGCCTTGGCAGATGGTATTTTCCCCAAATGATCGCGGCCAGCATGCAGACCCTAAGGCTGCATGATTATGAAATAGCAATTCTCCCCAAGTTGCCTTGCTGCGGCCGCCCCGCCGCCATTGCCGGCAGAGGCGGGGATCTTTTGGCCAGTGCAAGGCGCAGTCTGGAAATTATGGCCCGGCAGGAGTTTGATCTGCTTGTAACCCCGTGCCCGGGCTGTCTGGCAACCATTGTCAAAATCTGGCCCGAAATGCATGCCCTGCCTCCAGACATGCGGAAGCTGGCGGCAGCCATTGCCAGTAAAGCCCATTATATCACGGACATCATCGCCAATGCCCCGGGGAAAAAGCAGGGACAGGAAAAAATCTACTGGCACCGGCCCTGTCTGCTGGGCGAGAGAGAGGACCGTACTTCAAGAGAGCTTTTGGGTATCGGTCCCGCAGGGGAAAATGCTGCCAGATGCTGCGGGGTCGCCAATGAGCTGGGAGGGGATTCGCGCAATGAGGCAGGCAATGACCTGCTCCAGCATATTCTGGCCAGCGGCGCTGACATTGTGGCTACAGGTTGCCCAGGCTGCATGCTGGAGCTGCAGCGCATCATGAAAAGGCGCGGCTGCCATATGGCTGTGCGCCATGTCATGGAAATTCATATGCAGGAGCGCAAATCCCCCAAAAAAGGCTGACCTATTTTTTGGCCTCCTGCATCGCTCTGCCTGTTGGCGTCAAATGACAGGGCGAGCAACCATGAAAACCGGGATATTTTCCGGCAAGGGGCTTATGACAGCCATAACAGGAACGGTTCGTGTCCGGAGCATGATAAGCCATATACACGCTCATGGGTTTTCTTTCGGCCGGCCCAGGCAGCGAGTGGCACTCCGGATTGGTACATGCGGCATAACGGTTGCCTGGCAGCCCCATATGGTGGCATGTGCGGCATGCCACGCTTTTATGGGAAGAATGATTGAAAATCACATACATTCTTTTTGCAGTGCCGGAATCCAGCTCGATGGGCTTGCCAAGGTTTTTAAGATTTGGCCTGGCCGCTGCCGGGGCACTCCAGAGCAATGTCAGCGCGCAAAGCATAAGGCAAAATAAACGCATATACCCTCCTCAATTATGCGCCCCCACTCTAGCACAGCTTTAAAATCATGTATATTCCTTATTGGCCGTTCATGCGAATGGCATTAACATCATGGCGGCCTGGATATTTCCATCTGCCCGCCCTGGAGGCCAGCGATGCCCCATTGCCAGACAATTATTGAGGCCGGCATAATAATCACCCAGGACGATGCCCGGCGTGTACTTTATAATGCCGCCCTGGCCATTCATCAGGGAGTGATTGTCGATATCGGTTCCGCCAGGGAACTCAGGAGCCGCTGGGCCGCCGACAGGATTATGGACCTAAACCATGCGCTGGTCATGCCGGGCCTTGTCAATGCGCACACCCATGCGGCAATGACCTTCTTGCGCGGGCTTGCCGACGACATGCCGCTCATGGCCTGGCTGAATGAAAAGATTTTCCCGGTTGAAGCCAGACTCACAAAAGAAATAGTGCGTTTGGGCAGTCTCCTGGGATATGCCGAAATGCTGGCCACAGGCACCACGGCATGCATAGATATGTACATATTTGAGGAGGGTGTGTTTGAAGCTGCGACACAGGCCGGCATCCGCTGCATGGGCGGAGAGGCTGTGTTCATGTTCCCCTCTGCCGCATGCGCGGATTATCACGCAGCTCTTGAGCGCACACGTAGCCTTCATCAGCTATACGCAGCCAATCCCCGCATAAAAATTGCTGTAAATCCACACAGCGTCTATACCACAAATCCCGAAATACTTGGGGAATGCCGAAATCTGGCCCTGGAGCACGGCTTACCCCTGCATATCCATCTTTCCGAAACCAGAGAGGAAACAGAGCGCTGCCTGGCCACATATGGGCGGCGCCCTGTGGCCCACCTGGCTGCCAATGGCCTTTTTGACTGTCGCGTCATAGCCGCGCATCTGGTGGACATATTGCCGGAAGAAGCAGCTTTTTTGGCCCAAAATAATGTCCATGGGGTGCATAACCCTTCATCAAACATGAAGCTGGCCTCCGGCTGCGCCCCTGTGCCGCAAATGCTGGCTGCCGGGCTGCCACTTGCTCTTGGCAGTGATGGCCCTGCCAGCAACAATCAAATAAACATGTTCGCGGAAATGGGCCGGGCGGCATTGCTGCATAAACTTTTTGGCAAAGACCCAGCGGCGTTGCCGGCGCAGATGGTTCTTGATATGGCAACACTTGGCGGCGCGGCAGCTTTTGGGGATTCCGCGCTGGGGCGCCTCTCTCCTGGTGCAAGGGCAGACTGCATAGCCCTTGATCTGCGCAGGCCAAACATGCAACCCCTGCATGAGCCCGTTTCACAGGCTGTCTATGCCGCAAGCGGCCATGAATGCCTGATGACCATGGTTGATGGGGAGGTGCTCTATGAGAATGGCCGCTTCACCAGATTCGCTTATGAGGATATCCTTGAGCAGGCCAAAACCCTGAGGGATTTTGCCCGTGGCAAAATCCACGGCTGAATCGTTAGCACATCGGGTCCGCCTGACACTCTGGACGCGGCCACAGGTTTTGATTAATAAGAACTTAAGAGGCAACATGTTTTATAACAAAAAAACCATGGAAAAAGTTATGACCGGTAAAATTAAATATTTCGTTTTGGGCATGTGCGCGATTCTGGCGGCATGCACATCCAATGGGCCGGAGCGGGCCCTCGATAAAATGGCTGCAGCTCTTGAAAACAACAACAGCAGCGCCTTCATGGCGCAGATGGATATCTCCGCCTACTCCTCAAACAAGATCAAGGAATACGCGAAAAACAACGAGGCACTGAGTTCCCTCAATGCCCTTGGCCGCATGTTTGGCCTCAATAATGTGGATGATCTTCTTGAAAATCTGATCGATCTTAAAGGCAATCTTACTCAGGAGCTTGAACGCGGTGTGGCCAGCGGCGAGCTCATGGCCGTATGCCGCGCAGGCAATACTCCTGAATGCCCCTGGGTGCCAAGCTCCCTGAGAGATGCCAAGGTTGTGCTGCTGGGATCGGATGCAGCCATAGCCAAGGTCACCACTCCGGCGCATATGGCCAGCTGGCTGGCCCTGCAAAAAAGAGGTGAAAACTGGCTGGTTGTTGGCCAGGCTGTGATGGAGGATCAGGCCAAGGCCTTTGCCGCAGCCAAGTATGGCCAACCCGCCCAGACAGCTCCGGCAAAGCCAGGCCAATCCGCAAAGCCCAGCCGGTCTGCGCCCAAGACTCCCCCGGTGGAGATGTGATGCATCCTAAAACCAGTCTGGTGTTTGCCGCCATGGTCTTGTGCCTGGCGGCAAATCTGTATGCGGCAGGGGCGGCCTGGGCTCAAAATGCGTCCGGCAATCAGCAGACCGTGACTCTGCTCCTCGAACACTCCCAGCCATCAGTCTGGAACAATCTGCTGTTGGATGGCCTCAAAAAGGCCACAGCCAAATATGGAATGCGGGCAAATGTGGTCTATGCCCCGCCAGGTTCCAGTCAGGAGGAAATATTTCGCAAGGCTGCCGGTGATTCCGATCTTGTGATAGTTGCATCCGACAGCATGCATGAAATTTTGCGCGATAATGCCGCAAATTTTCGCAGAGTGAAATTCGGCTGCATCGATGCCGGCATACGCGCCCCAAATATCATGTCTGTGACTTTTGCCGATGAACAGGCTGCATTTCTGGCCGGCGCCTGCGCGGCAATGCTCACCACAAGCCCGAATGCGCCTGGCATCAATCCGCAAAATACCATCGCGTGGCTGTCTGGTTGTGATACTCCCGCAATGCGCTCACTCTTCAACGGCTACAGCGAGGGAGCAAAACTTGCCAACCCTCAAACCAGAGTCATACAGGCCATGGCAGGCTCCTTTACAGATCCCGCCATGGCTGCCCAAAAGGCTGCCTGGCTGCGCCAAAATGGTGCAGATATTGTGGCCCTGGCGGCTGGCGCCGGCAATGATGCCGCTGCTGCCAGCCTGGAGGATGCCTGGCATATAGACCTGGACGCAACCGGCAATGGCAGCCGCAGCGCCGGAGCCATCACCAAGGCCGTTGATCGGGCAGTCATGGAGATAGTGGCCTCGGCTGCCAGTGGCAAATTCCGTGGCAAAGAAATTGTGATCTACGATCTCGCCAATGGCGGAGTCGATTTTATCGGCGCTGACAAATTGAGCGCAGCCACAAAGGACGCCAATATTGCCAGACGGGTAGCGGAGCTGCGCCAGGAGCTGAAAAATGGCTCCATAAAGCTGCACTCGCTTAGGGCAAGGACCCTCTGCGACTGCCTTGACTGATTTGTAAAAATAATCCAGAATCTCTCCTGACACTTTATACGCAAGCCATGGCATGTCGGTTGAAATTGTCCCGATTTCGATAAACCGCACCATTGCTTTCATGCTCACCTTTTATGAAAAATGGGGAGGAGCATGCGCAAAAACCGTAACAGGGATATATTCGACAATCTTTTTATAGCTGGCACTTTGATGATTCTGGATCGCATACCTCATATGCCGGGCCATAAGCGCCCGGTGTTTGTTTTCGAGTTCTGGCGCTGTATTCTGTGCGTGGCCATTCTGGGCATTGCCATTGGCTGCGCGCCGGTTAACGCCGCAGTGGTGGATGGCAGCCGCATAATGGATCAGGCAATGAATGAAAATTTGTGCGCCCTGACCTTTGATGACGGCCCTGGCCCCTATACCGCCGAGCTTCTGGACAAGCTCGCCCAGTATGGCATTCCCGCGACTTTTTTTCTTCTTGGGCGCAATGCCTCGCACTATCCACAAATTGTGCGCCGCATAAATGCAGAAGGTCATGAAATTGGCAACCATTCCTGGTCCCATCCCAATCTGCGCCGTCTGACCACGGAATTTCAGGAGGAGGAAATAGGTAGCACCGACAATCTGCTGCGCTCACTGGGCGTCACTCCCCTTTATATCAGGCCTCCTTATGGCTCTTTTGATGACAGAACCATCGCCATCGCTAACAAGCTTGGTATATCCGTGCTGTTATGGTCCCTTGACAGCCGGGACTGGAAACGTTTGCCGGATAACTATGCCAAGGTGACCTCAACACGGGGTACAGTTTATGATGATGGTGCGCTCAGGGGGATATTCCTATTTCATGACACCCACAAGGCAACGGTGGAAGATCTGCCACGCATAATAGATGATCTTAGAGCAGGGGGCTGCGAGCGCTTTGTGACAGTAACGGATTACCTGGCTGGCATACTTGATCCTGAGCCGCCAATTTTGATGAGCAGAATAACGCCGGCGCCAGACACTGCCGATCCTGAAAAAAACTTGGCATTCGGCGCCGGATCCGGACCGCTGCAGTTTGCGCGCTGCAGCCGCCCATGGCAACCTGCCGACAAGAAAGAGCCACACCTACCCCTTGAGGACGCCCATGCCGCTGCGGGCCAGTACCCGGAAACCGGCATCTGATGCATCTATCGCCTGCCACTGCTAAAAAACATGTTTTGCGGATTGTTTATAATTGAGTAAAAAATGAATCATGACATGGGCTCAACGTAAAATATCCAAATGAAAAAGCGCGGCAAACACCGCGCTTTTTCATTTCTGCTATCGGCCTGTATTACCAGCAGCCGCCCCAGCAGCCCCAGCCTCCACGACCGCCATGATGGTATCCATAGCCGCGGCCATGATGCCAACCCCGCGCCGGTGGGGGCGGCGGAGGAGCATAATTGTAGTCCTCGGGCCGGGGCGCATAATAATCTGTGGGCAGACCCTGGCTTTCCAGCTGGGAGCGCACGTTTACCCTGCCGGAAAGCATGCGGCCACGCAGTTCGCCAATTTCACGCGAGAGGCTTTCAATGCGTGCTGTGTCCGGATTCTGGCTGGCCAACTCCGCGTCAAGCTCGGCTCTTTTGGCCGTCAAGGCTTTGCGGGTTGCGTCCATTTTGGCATAATTGTCATTGAATATCTGTCTTGCCATCTCGGCCTGTTCCGGAGTGAGGCCAGGTCCATAACCAGGATAACCGTTGGGAGCATTTGCCGGTGCCGCCATGGCAAAACCGGGAGCCAGCAGGCAAACCAGGGCAAACACGGAAAAAAGTTTGGAAATGTTGCTCATGAAATCTCCATATGTTTTTTTGAGCTATTGAATTACGGCTCAAAAGTTGCAATTTACATGCCAAACGTCCTGATGCACGCCACATCTATCAGTAGTGGCGCAAAAATGATTGTGTGCGCGGCCATAATGTTACATAGTTATACATATCCCTTTTTTTGTGGGTAAAAAAGTTACATGTAGGTGCTGTTCGCAACAGGATCAGGCCTTTTTGATCCGGTAGCCCCTGGGTGTGAGAAAATAACTGCCCGCCAGGCGGCTTTCGCTATTGCCTACAATCACAATGGAAAGCATATCCACCTGACTGCAATCAAAATTGTCCAGAGTGCAGATCTCAACTGTTTCCTGGGGGCGGCCCACATTTCTTGCCAAACCCACAGGACAATCGCCGGAACGACACCTGCGGCCCATGCAAATGGCATTATGCAGATAATCTGGCCTGCCGCGGGAGCGTGGATTATAGAGCACACAGACAAAATCCGCCTCAAAGGCGCCCAGCAGCCGCTTTTCTATCCGCTCCCAGGGAGTTAGCAGATCGCTCAGGCTTATGCAGGCAAAATCATGGCCTATTGGCGCGCCAAGTCGCGCTGCAGCAGCGCAAAGGGCAGGCACGCCGGGAATAATGTCGAAAGGCAGTCTGTTCAGAAGTCCCCGCTCTTCCAGCAGCTCGATAACTAGCCCTGCAAGGGCATAAATGCCCGGGTCGCCTGAGCAGACCAGCGCGGTGTTTTGCCCCTGGCAGGCAGCCTCAATGGCAGCCTCACAGCGCTCCCGCTCATGGCGCATACCGCTTGAGACAACGTGTTTGTTCTTTTTTAAATACGGATCCAGCAGATTGAGGTACAGGTCATATCCCACCAGACACTGGCAGGCGTTCAGGGCCTCCCATGCCTGTCTGGTCATATATTCTCCATTTCCGGGGCCAATACCCACTATCTGCAGGGGCGCATGCGGATTTGAGTTCATTTTTTCATTCCCAGGCCGGCCAGGGCCACAGCAAAGGTCATTGTCCTGTCCATGACTGTTTTGGGGACCAGCAAAAAAGGCCTGCCTGTGAACGGGCCCTGTCTGGCAGCGGCTATAAAAGCCGCGCTTTCGCACACGCTGAATGGTCCTGCGGCGAATCTGCGGCCACAGAAAACTGAAGGGTTTGGCGTGCGCACCCTTTCGAGTTCGGCAGCATCAAACACTGTCAAGGGCGCATCAATCCTTGCGGCCACTGGTTCGAGCTGTTTCCTTTTTTCGACGATACTGGCAATGGATGCAATGGCGCGCGGTTCAAGCCCATGAAAATGCAAAATACGCAGCAGACCCTTTTCGATCTGGTCTGCCGCCACATTTTTGCGGCAGCCAATCCCCACATGCAGTCTGGGCACAGCCAGCCTGAGGATGTTATCTGCCGGCGGGAGAGCCCGCCAATGCGCCATGAGCCGAGGTTTACGCATATCCAGCCCGGCAAGGAACCGTCCTTTGGGCATGCGTTCCAGTCCCTTTGCCCTGGGCATGGCGCGCCAGGGATCCCAGAGGGGGAGAATTTGGCCCTCCAGAAGGTACCCCATTGCCCTTGGCATCAGGCTCCAATCCAATATCTTCAGGCCGTTTTGCGTTATGAGCTCATCCAGCGGCTCCACATTATGGTCCAGGGCATCCGAGGCTGTGGTGATTACCGGCAAGGCGCCGGTGATTTCAGCCAAATGACGGGCCAGGGAGTTTGCCCCGCCAAGATGGCCAGACAAAAGACTTATGGCAAAAGCGCCATTGGCATCCATACAGACAACAGGAGCATCATGGCTTTTGTGATTCAGCCAGGGAGCCATGGCCCTTATGGCTATGCCGGCCGCCCCAATAAAAAGGTAGGCACTGGCTTGGGGGTGCAGCCTTGTCATAAGGCCGTCAATTGAAGCAAATGGCATAAATGCGCCTGGCAAGATATCCGGGTTCAGGGCGACAATGCGCTCTGGCGCATGAAAATGGCAAGCCCCGAAAATTTCGCCGGCGGGCGCCCGCCATGGCTTGACTTTCAGGGCTTTCTCCAGGCGAAGGGACAGCTCAAGCCCCTGCCTTGTAAATACGCAGCACTCCAGAAATGGCATCGCCTTTTGGGGTCAGAATGTCACCCTGGAGGCAGCATCCAGAGTTTTTTCGAAATCCTCATCCGTGTGCGCAAAGCTGACCATGCAGGTCTCGAAACCGGAGGGCGGCAGATAGATGCCCTGCTCACGCATTTGTTTGTAGAATTTTGTAAACAGTTTCTGGTCCGCGGCCCTGGCCTGCTCAAAATTGGCCACCGGTGTCTCGCTAAAGAAAATGGAGAACATGGACGCTATATATGGCGCCTGCACAGGCACTCCCTTGCCGCGCAAAATGTCGGCCAGAGAGCGGACAAAAGCGCCAGTGCGGCTTTCAAGCCTTGCATAATCCAGCTGGCGCAACTTGTTTAATGTGGCGATGCCGGCAGCCATTGCCAGAGGATTGCCGGACAAGGTGCCGGCCTGATAGACATCCCCGGCTGGCGCCACATGCTTCATAAGCTCACGTTTACCGCCAAAGGCGCCCACTGGCAGCCCGCCGCCGATTATCTTGCCCAGGGTGGTAAGGTCGGCCTGGATGGCAAATCTTTTCTGCGCGCCACCACGGGAGAGGCGAAAACCGGTTATGACCTCATCCATAATCAGTATGCTACGATATTCATCGGCCAGCTGCCGCAGCCCTTCCAGAAAATCTGGCAATGGCGGCACCAGGCCCATGTTTGCGGCCACCGGCTCAACTATTATGGCGGCTATTTCATTGCCATATTTTGAAAAACACTCCGTTGCGGCGTGCAGGTCGTTATAGGGGGCAAGCAGGGTATCGCTCACCACAGCCGCCGGGACCCCGGGAGTGCCGGGGATGGAGAATGTGGCGACACCGGAACCTGCGGCCGCCAGAAAGGGATCGGCATGGCCATGATAGCAGCCTGTAAATTTGAGCACACGGGATCGGCCTGTCACACCCCGCGCAAGCCTTAGGGCACTCATGGTGGCCTCGGTGCCGGAGTTGACCATGCGAACCATTTCAAGGCCGGGAATCATTGTCACAAGAATTTCCGCCAGTTCCACCTCTGCGGGGCAGGGCGCGCCGAAACTTGTGCCCTGCGGAGCTGCCGCTTCCAGAGCCTTTACAACATCGGCATCGGCATGCCCAAGCAGGAGTGGCCCCCAGGAGAGGACATAATCCACATAATCATTCCCATCCACATCTGTAATATGGCTGCCGTGGCCGGATTTTATGAACAGGGGCAGGGAATCGACATTGTGACAGGCCCGGACCGGGCTGTTGACACCGCCGGGAATCACTTCGCAGGCCTTGCGAAAAAGCTCGCAGGAACGGGTATCCATATTTTTCTCCAAACCTCAGATCAGGCAAAATAACGCATCGATGTTTTTTTAAGCTCTCTTATGCTGCGCAGGACGGCATAATCCTTTAATGGCCAGGAATCCCGAAGTTCATGCACAAGATCCATACACTCCTGATCAGTGCGCCCATGTATCATGGTGTAAAAGGTATAGGGCCAGTCACTGGCAGGGCTTGGCCGGAAATACGCATGGGAGATACGCGGATACTTTGCGGCCCTGGCGCCGCATATTTCAGCCTCCTCCGGGCTGGCTATCCACGCCACCATGGCATTGGCATCCCATCCTGTGCGCTGATGGCGAATGCTGGCGCCAAAACGGCGGATTACGCCGCAATCCTTGAGGCCGCGCAAAAGAGCGAGGGTATCAGCCTCACTTATGCCGGCGGCTTTGGCAATATCGGCAAATGGTGCCAGGGTATGGGGCAGATTGTCCTGGACAATTCCCAGCACCACACGCTCCGCCGGAGTGAACTTGCGCATGCTCAACGTTTGAATGAACGGGCAAACAGATCCTGAATGGCTATTCGGCCATTATCTTCAAGAAAGCGTGTGCCCGTAGCCGCGAAATGCTCATGCTCAATAACCGGATTGGCCTTTTCGGCCCAAACATCCTTGCGCCATTCAAACCAGGTACTGCGGGGCTGATCAAAAACCAGAAGCGGCTTGTTGCAGATTTTGGCGAATTCCGCCCCCCAGCCGGTGCCACCCTTGACTGTGTTGTCCGGCTGAATGGCGCCGACAACAATGATCTCATCACCGCTGCTGACCTGCCAGCATATGGACTGGAGCACCTTGCGAAAAAGAGGAGCGCGGGTATATTCGCGATTCATCAGTTTGGAGACATAGGTGAGGCTGACATCCTTAAGGCCCAGCTCCTCGCTGGTAAGCACCCTTACGCCCCTGCTTCTTTCTATCTGATGCCCTTCAAAGCTGAAGTTTACTTCCTCTATGCCCCAACTTTCGGCCAGGGAGCCAAAAAACTGTTCTGTTCCGGCAGCGCCGCCGCTGTAGAGAATGCACTTTGCGGGGTTGAGCATGGTTTTCTCCCAAAGTTATTGCGGATTGGGCATGGCGGTCGCTATGCCCGCCTTTATTCTGGCAAAATTTGCAAAAATGGGCAAGGCAGCCAAAGGGGGGATGCGGAGTCTGCCACACCTAAAAACGGGGCGAAATGGATACCCGGTCAGATAATGCGCCAACTGCGAGAACGGACAGTTCTATTGGCCGTATTGTTGAAATTGGGACATTCACAACAGATAGATGCCATAATTTTTAACTATCCTGGGAAGCCAGGGCGCTTTCAATGCTGTCCAGCTTGAGCTCAATGGCTCCCCTGCGTAATTTTATATATCCTGCACACTCCAGTTTTTTAAGAATAATATTTACATTGACGGGATGCTTGCCAACTATGTCAGACAGCTTGGCCTGGGTAATTCTTATGGTATTGACAGGAATATCGTTCTGAATCCGGGCAAGATCGTAAAGGATGGACAGCATATGCGTCTCTGCGCAAATATGCGCGCTATTCACTAGTTTTTCGCCAATGGTCAGGTTTTTCCTGGCCATGTTCATTATTAGCGCACGGCAAAAATTTGGAGATGAGGAAAGCAGCTCTTCAACATTAGCAGCTGAAAAGCAGGCTGTCTGGGCTGCTGTTGCCACATATGCGGCTGTAGCGCGGGTTGCTGCATAAAAATAGCGGTTTTCAAAGAAAAAATTATCTTTTCCAAGGATATGAATTATACGATGGGAACCGCTTGGCAATATCCGTGTAATATGTATTATTCCGCTTATTATGTAGTAAATGCCAGTATCCGGCGTCCAGTAGCATATGAGTTCACCGGACTCCCAGTTTTCAATGCGTGCATATTTAAAAAATGAGGCAAAATCGCATTTTTTGTCCATATTTTTATCCAAAGTATGAACTAGAAGTGCCTGCCGATAAAATTACTCCCCGCTGCCTGTGCTGATTGTTGTGCCTGTACTTATTTGCCAGAAAAAATAAAAAGCCACCATGGCATGGCAACTGCAATCAGAATAATGGCGGATAAAACAAGTTTAAGGCCCTGATATCCCAAGTAATGCTTAAAGTTCATATATCCGTATGCATAAAAATACAGCGCTGGAGCGAATACATATGGCAAAAGATACTGATCCGCCCCATAGAGAAAAGCATAGAGAAGAGCGTGTCCATGTGGCCCGGCTGCCAGAGCAGATTGCGTAAGAGCCGGCGTCATGGTACTGACGGCGGGCAATGTGGTAAAGCCCAGGCTCATGCCGGCCCCAGCAAGGAATGCCTCAAGGAGCATGCCCATGCCAGGGGCTCCCTGAAACATTTCGGCAGTGCTCTCAATTATTATTCTGTCTATGCCAGCGGCATAAGCGGCAGAACCTATGCTCATGCAACCCGCAATGAAAAAAACTATCCCCAATGGCAAAGTGGCCATGTCCCTGCCAGCCAGCAGATTGATGCCGGGCATAAAGCAGAGTGCGGAAATTAGCATAATCAGCCAGCCTATATCGAGACCATGCCAGGAATCGGTCAGCATGGCCAGGGTCACAAGACCCAGCACGCCAAGCGCCTTTTTTTCCCGTATGTTCATGGGGCCAAGGCTGTTGTACTCCTTTTTAACATAGGCGCCAAAATCCCTCCCGCTTTGTGGCGCAAAGAGAATAAGCAGCAGCACACAGGCTATCGCATAGATTAAGCCGGGGATTGCGTTGGCGATGAAGTATTGCATCCAGCCTACATCCATACCATGCTGTCTCGCCGTGGTAATAAGCAGGGAGCTGTCCACAGAAGCTGTGAAAAACAGAAATTTGGGGCATGCCAGGGCGAGCAGTCCGCAGATGAAGATGCAGGATGCCTCCCGGCTGCCCGGCTGCAGCTGCAATGTAGAGCAAATGCCACCAAGAATCACAACAAAAAGAGCCGCCTTGCCCATGGCTGTAGGCACAAAAGGGGCGATCAAAAAACCTGCCAGCATCAACCCCCAGAAAAGACGTTTGAGTGATGCGCCACTTTTATTAAGCGCCCATAGGGCAATGCGTCTTGATACGCCACATTTATCCATCATGGTACTTAGAATCACACCCCCGAGCACAAGCCAGCACATCGAAGCCGCCCATGGCGCAAGGACCTGGGCTGGTGTGGCAACCTGGCACACTATATAAACGGGGGGCAGAATCATGCCTACAAGGGTGCCAGGGAGGGCATCGGTAATCCAGAATGATATGGCTGCGGCAGTTATGAGCGAAAAGACGACTATTTTATCCGGCCAGCCCATGAGCAGCGCGATGATGAGAACCAGGCCTACCGTAATGGCGCAAAAAAGCCATTTGTAAAAAATCTTTTTGCTCATTTTTACCTTCAGCAGATTTTAATAGTCCACGCACGCATGTACTATATGGCTTCTTCGTCCAGATATAATCCCTGGGGCGGAAAGCTGCCCGCCCCAGGTTATGCCATATCAATTGGCGGCTGTCATTGGAAAGACCAGATCACCAAGTATGACGCCAGTCAAAAAGGCTACAATGATAGCGCATGCAAGCATGGGGAGCGCGAATTTAAGGAAATCGCGCGGCTCCACATAACCATCCGAGCCAATGATGGCGGCTGCTGCTGGAGGCGATGAGAATGGAAACATTATGCCTATATTCGCCACCATGCCCACCGTCAGGCATACCACCACAGGATTTAAGCCATACTGCTGCGCCAAAGTTGCGGTTACCGGCAGAAGCAGTCCGATAACTGCAACATTGGAAAACGCCTGCGATATAAGCGCGGCTATGACCATTAAAACCAGCCAGACAGCCATCGGAGACATATCGCCAAGAATGGATGAAATCAAGTTCGCAAGCCATTTGTCCACGCCGCCATTGATAAGCATCTGCCCGAAAGCAAGGGCGCCCACAACAAATAGCAGAATATCCCAGTTCACAGATTTAAGGCCTTCTGCCCAGGTCATGGCAAAACGGATTCTGCCATTTTCCTCTGTCCTTACGGGGATAAAAAATACAAGACAACCGCAAAGCAATGCAATCACCGGCGCGGTAAGCATTTTTGCAAAGGGCAGGCCCAGCCATTTGGCCAATGGCTGCCCCACGCTCCACAAAAAAAGAGCCAGAAGCATGGTGAGCATTGCAATATGCTCACGCCGGGTGACCGGCCCCAGACCGCGCAAACGCTCAAAGGTGGTTTCAATGGGTATTCTGTCCCCACTGTCATTGCGGAGAAAGATAAGCCAGCAGAGAAAAACCATTATCAGAAGCCAAAGTATGGCCATGGGGAAACCAATGGCCGACCATTCCAGAAACTCCACATTATAGTGCAGGGCGGAAGCTATTACGCCAATCACCACAAGATTTGGCGCTCCTCCTATTGGGGTGCCGGCGCCACCAAGGGCAGAAGCTACGCCTGATGAAAGGCAAAGACACTTGTAAATTGGCTGCCCCTGCTCGGCGTGCACTCCTTTTGCCATTGCAACCGCAATGGATACAAAAAGGATGGCAACGGGAATATTGGGCACCAGCATGGAGAGGAGGCCAGCTGCGAAACCGAACACCAGAAGTAGCGGCATGGGGCGCCCCCTGACGATGGGCAATGTTATGGCCCAGCAGGCATAGCGTTCGATCAGCCTGCTTTCTTTCCATACGCCAAGCAGAAGCATTGCGCCCAGAAGGAGCATGATGGAAGGATTACCCATAAAACCAAATGCGGCCAGAGGTTTCATCACTCCAATCAGCGAATAGAGCACAATGCTGAAAAAGGATGTCAGGGCAATGGGGAATGCATCAGTCATCCACCAGAGGATAATCCAGACGGCAGCGGCAATACACTTCATGCCCAGAGGGCCAAGGCCAGCAAAAGGAGGTATCTGAAGGATTATGAGAAAAGCAAGAGGCCCTGAAAGAATGCCTACCAGATGCCTGACACAAGAATGGGATTTTGTCGCACTCATCTGCCAGCCTCCGCATTATACGCGCCCGGTGGGCATTCCAGGCGCCAGCCAGCGCTCACGTGTAGAAGTTGTAATTTTGCCATCCCTGTCAATGGCGACATTGATAAAGGTATTGTTCAAAAGAGGGTTGGTGAATGGAAAATCGGAACGCTGATGCATTCCCCGGCTTTCCTGTCTTGCCAGGGCGGCATGGAACAGGGATTCGGCAATATCCATGAGATCAACGGTTTCAAGTGTCCGCACAAGTTGATGGGCGGTAACCGCGCCCATATTGGCGAGAGCCTCCTTGCGCAAGTCGGCCAGATATTTGAGGCCGGCATTCATCAGGGTTGCCGAACGAACATGATAGGGAGCAGCAGGCACATAACCCGACATAATTTGCTGCAGAGCCAGGTTGGCCTCTTTCCATGGGATACCAGCCTTACGTCCCAGCATTGCCCCACACATTTCCAAACGTTTGCCAATGAGCGGATGCGATTCAATATCATGGAATTCAAAACCGGCCATTTCCGCCGCTGCCGTCTCACCTGCTATCATGCCATAAACAGCTGCCAGGCCTATGCCGCTGCGCACATTGCCCACAGTGTCGCCAGCGGCATACAGGCCGGCAACACTTGTGCGGGCGCCTGTATCTATCTCCAGCCCCCGACCATATACAAAAGGCTCATACTGCATGAACTCAAAGGCATTATGGCGAAAATCAAGGTCATGATCCTTGAAATATTGCAATATGCAGCTGAGGCCTTCGCTAATGAAGCCTTCTTTTTGCTTAAGCAGATCCTCCTCGCTGGCATCCGAGGCGTCAATATATGCGGGGCCTGTGCCATTATGGATGACATCCGTAAATACGGAGTTCCAGACATCGCTGGTTATGTCCCCATATTCCACGGTGCTTTTGGTTACAAATGGGCCAATTGGGCGACCGTCTGGATAGCGCAGGACGCCTATCCAGGAACCCTTGCCACATCTCTGGAAAAACTTGGGTCCACCCCAGCGCACAGGCAGTTCCATATTGACGAACCTGGCGCCAACACGAAATGCCTGGGCCATGGCGCCAGCATTGCAGCCGGGATATGTGGAATTGAACATCCAGCCGGGAGTCGCCTCATTATTGTAAAGCCTGGTGCTGCAGCCCGTGGCGATGACAATTGCCCGGCATTGGAGAAGGATGAACCGAGGCTCTTCATCACTGGAGGAATCAATAACAAGGACCCCGGCAATTTTCCCATCCACTGTGAGAATATCTGTGGATGAACAATCATTTAATACTTCAATGCCGCGTTTGGCCGTTTCCCTTGCCAGAATTGGCTTTTGCCGGGAACCATCGTATTTAAGGAAAATCCTTGGCCTGCCTGGAAAAGCGTGCCCAGCAAAAACATATTCACCATGGGGACGCATATTTATGCCCCACCCTTCCCACTGATGAACCACTTCCGCGCTGCGTTCCAAAAACAGCTTGGCAAGAGTGGGATCCTGGCCATTGCCTGTATGACAGTTCATGGATTCTGCCATTACTGCAATAAAATCATCCGGCCCTGCTCCATGTACTTCCGGGAGATAGCAGCGAAAATGATCATTGCCTCCACCACCGGCGCCACTACGTTTTATATTGGCTTTTTCTATTACAGTTATATTCTTCACTCCATTATCAGAAGCTGCTATGGCAGCCATGAGACCGGCGATTCCGCCGCCTATTACGACAAGATCGGTTTTGCGGATGCTATCGATTTTCATCACATGCTCCTTTTGAGGAATGCAGGCTTGCGGCATTGATATGTGGCATCATCATGGGCAGGGGCAACCGCACCTTAATGGCTGATGCCGGGCATTCCATTTCACAAAGGATGCAGTGCCAACACTCATCGCCATAACGAGGTTCTGGAACCGTCTTTTTCTTTTTGTCAAAAATGAAGACCCTCATGGGGCAAATGTTGGCGCAATTTCCACATTTAATGCATTTTTCATTATTAATTACAGGCGGCATGGCAAAACTCCCTGATTAATAAAAGTTGCCAACTATTTTAACTGGTTTTAAAATAGGCAAAATATGGCCGCCTTTCATTAACGAACGCTAAAGATGAAATATGCGGAGCAATTACACAGAAAAATGCGGGGCAATATAGCAATGTATCAGTTGAAAATGGCCGCAGAGAGGGTATGCATATAAAATCAGGTGAATAACTGTCATGGCAACTTGCTAAAGCCTGTGCCTATTGAAGACAGACACAGGCTTTAGCAAGCGATCCATATCAGATGCTTAAATAAAAATAGCGGGGCCCTGGGCCCCGCTGCAGATTTTATGGAAAGATTATGCCTAGCACTCCTGCACGGATGGAGCTCCGGCCACAGGCTTGCGGCCCATGAGCATGAAGGCCACAAAGGCCACAACAGCGCCAATGACACCAATGATATTTGAGATATCAATGGAGATGGCAAAGCCCATGGTTGGTTCATAGCAGATATAGGAAATGCAGACCGCGGTCATGAATACGGCAGGCACTGTACAGATCCAGTGGCAACGACCACGGCGCATAAGATAGGCCGCGCCTGCCCAGAGCACGATGGTGGCCAGAGTCTGGTTGGCCCAGCCAAAATAACGCCAGATAATTGTGAAGTCCACCAGCGAGAGAATGATGCCGATAATGAACATGGGCACCGCAATGTAAAGGCGGGGCGCAATGTCATGCTGCTTGTAGCCAATGGCTTCGGCCAGGGTAAGACGGGCGGCGCGGAAAGCAGTATCGCCGGAGGTGATGGGCAGAACCACAACACCAAGAATGGCCAGGACGCCGCCAAAGGTGCCCATAAGCTCCATGCAGGACTGGCTGACCACATTGCCGGGGCCGCCGGCTGCGAGGGCTGCGGAAAGTTCTGTGGGGCCATGGTAGAATGTCATGCCGACTGTGGCCCATACCAGACCTATGAAACCCTCGGCAACCATGCTGCCATAGAATACGGACTTGCCAAGCTTCTCATTGGCCATGCAGCGCGCCATGAGCGGCGACTGTGTGGCATGGAAGCCGGAAAGCGCGCCACAGGCGATGGTGATGAACACCAGGGGGAATATGGGCAGCTGCTTGGGATGGGTGTTCTGCGTCCAGGAATCAAAGGAATTATAGAACAGGCCAGCGTCATCAACAAACAGCATCACGGTAACGCCAACAGCCATGAAGATAAGTATGGCCCCGAATACCGGATAGAAGTTGCCGATGATCTTGTCTATGGGCATGATGGTGGCAATAAAATAATAGGCGAAAATCACGCACACCCAGAAGGTAAGATTCATTGTGGAAGGCGTAAGTTTTGCCAGCAGGGCGGCAGGCGCTGCCACAAAGACGACACCCACAAGCACCAGCAGCACAATGGCGAAAACGCGCATGAACTGTTTTGCCGCATTGCCAAGGTTATAGCCCACAATGGCTGGCACATTGGCGCCACTGTAGCGCACGGAAAGCATGCCGGCCATGTAGTCATGAACCGCACCGGCAAAAATGGTGCCTATAACGATCCACAACAGGGCCGATGGCCCCCAAAGGGCACCGAGAATCGGACCAAACACAGGGCCGACGCCAGCAATGTTCAAAAGCTGCACCAGCCATACCTTCCAGACTGGCATCTCAACATAGTCCACCCCATCGGCCATGCTTTTTGCCGGTGTCCTTCTCTCCGGATCCGCACCAAAAATTTTTGACACAATTGCGCCATAAACGATGTAGCCTACAATGAGCGCTGCTGTGGCGATCAAAAACCACATGTACTTTGGCATAAAAGCCTCCTCAAAAACAGACCCTCGAAAACTGACGGAAAAAAATATTTCCATCTGCCATGTTTATTTTTTGTAGAAGTCATTGCAAGCTCTGTCAATGCCCAAAAAACGTGATTCAGAGAATTTTTTCACAGCCGATGCCACGAAATGGCAAATGTGGTGCCCATAACTGGCACTTGCGGCAATGCCCCTGCTGGGCCTATAAGAAAACAGGCGCGATGGTTGTATCCGCGCACGATAAAATCGAACCAAAAACCAAGCTCCCCGACAATCCGGGCAAATATCCACCGGAGGCTAATTAAAGCATCCACGCCAGGGCCAGCTTACATCCCTGCCATACATATATATAAAGGTGCGCCAATGCCAGCCAGGAAGGATCCAAACAACATATTTCACTCCAGGGACACGGGCTCTGCCGATGTTCCATATAGACTGCCCCAGACCGGGAGAACTCCCAATCCCGAAAAGGCTGGCAGGGGAAAGGCTGTCTTCTGGGCTATAATCGCGCTTTTGTGCGCCTGTTCGGCCGGGTATTGGCTGACCCGGGATGATGGGCAGAAAGAGTCCTTGCGGGAAGAAGCCGCGGACAGAATTAACGATGTGCTCAGCGGCACGCCCCTTGCCGGCATTGGCAATGCCTTGCGCCAGGCTCCGCCGCCACCACCGCCACAGGTTCTTACACCGGCGACTGCGCCAGGCACGCTTTCCGGGCGCACAGTCTCGGGCACCATCGCATCGGCTCCGGATTTTTCTCAGCCGGGGGCAGACGAGTCAAAAAACGGCGAGGACAGCAGTAGGGCAGGCGACCCTGGCTCCCAGCCAATGTTCAGCATGGAGCCAGTCCCCCCGGCAACCGAGGACAGCACTGTGCGGGCGGACTACCTTGCCGAAATCGCCACCTGGCTTGCATCCCGATACAGACCGGGAGCGGATGGCGGCACATTGGCCATGAACATGCAGTCCTTGAACAATCTTGGCGGGGTTACCATAGCCGGCCAGACAAAAGGCGGCCGGGCAGGCCTTTTGCGTTATGCCTTTCAGCCAAGCATGATCCAGGGGCTTTATCATTTATATATTGACCGTTTTATGAGCGACCTGAATATGGCCGCCCAAAAGCGCGGCCTGGATGAGGCGCAAAACAGACAATTCCATCTGGCTCTGGGCGGTCGGGCATCCATGCTCGCGACAGCTCTTGAAGGCATTTCCAGGGTGCAGGATCTGGGCGGCAGGCTCGCGCAGATCAATAAACTGGCCCAGAATACAGTGGAGATAAATGAACAGCTTGCCCAGGCCGTTTTTGAGCTGGACGAGCTGCGGGACACAAAAGCCCAGGCAAAACTTGTTTCCACAGCCCAAATGCGGGTTGACGGCATAACCGCCCGCTATCGCAGGGCCGTGGATGAGCATGAAAATGCAAGGCGCGCCCTGGTGGAGGATATTCGCAAACAATCCGGGCAGTCCCTGGATGGAGATTCCCTGCTCTTTCTGGCCGGCTGGACGGAAAGACGCCTGGCCGGAGATCCGGCAGCCATGGGCACCATAAAAACCTGCGCCGGAATACTGCGGGATCTCGCCCGGCGTTGCGCCCAAAGCGGCGCTGCCAGATAATGCTGTCCTGCCTGTTTGTTGGCGGCGTGCGCAGCGGCAAAAGCGGGCTGGCCCAGAAATGGGCCGAGCGGATTGCCACTCACAGATTGTATGTGGCCACCTGCCAGCCCGTGGACGCGGAGATGGAAGCCAGGGTTGAGAAGCACAAGGCCACGCGTGGCTCCGGCTGGGACTGCATTGAAGCGCCCCTTGAACCGCTGGCTGCCATAGGGCGGCATCCTGCCTTGAAGACTTTTGGAGCCATTGTTTTGGACTGCCTGAGCATGTGGCTGGCCAATATGTTCGCAAAACATCTTGAGCCTGAACATATGGCAGCCCAGGCCGGAGAACTGTTTCGCGGTCTGGCCGATCTGCCTTGCCCCTGCGCCATTGTGAGCGCCGAATGTGGGCTGGGATTTGTTCCAGACAATGCCCTTGCAAGAGCATATGGCGACATGCTGGGGCAAATTAATCAGCAGGCCGCAACCCTGGCAGACAATGTAATATTTGCCAGCTGCGGGCTGCCACTCATTCTCAAGGGGCAGTCGCCGACCCTCTTGTGACAGCAAATGGAGATGGTCAACATGCGCAGACATCTGCAATCATATATGTTCTGTTCAATCATCCTGGTGCTGACCCTTTGCGCCCAGGCCAACGCCGCCGCTGACGCGGGCAATCCGCGCCAGTGTCTGGCGCAAATCTCCCAGGCCATAGAGAACGCGGATGGCGAAAGTTTTACACAGCTTGTAAACATTGACTCCATTCTGGCAGACAGCCTGAACACATTCATCGATGAAGCGCAAAAGCCGGAAAATGCCCAAAACATGCCGCCAATGGTGGCCATGCTCCTGGGTCAGCTCTCATCCAGTGGCAAAAGCGCTGAGGCACTGCGGACGCTGCTCCTGAATGAAGCCAAAAATTTTGTTCTCAATGGCGTCAATTCAGGCGCCTTCGCAGGGCGCCAGCCAGACACCCAAAAGATGACAGGTCTCCTTTCGCCTCTTTTCGCCAATGCATCCACAGGCCGCAAGGAGATTCATTCCATCAGCGACCCAATGCCAGCTGGTGACGCCTGGCTCGTGTCCTTTATGGTGCATGATCATGGCAATGGCCAGGATTATCCTGTGGCCGGACGATTCCTTAAATCCGATGGCCGTTGCATCCTGGATGGCATCGTCAATATGCCCCAGATATTTGCGCAAATACAAAGGGAAAGCCAGATAAGATAAAAACCCGCAAGGCATGGGCATCAGCGCTCTTCGTCTGGCCTTTTCACTTTCAGGAATCATTCCCTAAAAAAATGCGGGGAGCAATATGAACCAGATTAATGACAATGTCATTGTCGGCTTTGGCGAAGCATTGTGGGACATGCTGCCAGATGGCAAACAGATTGGCGGAGCGCCCGCAAATTTTGCCTATCATGCAACCCAGTGCGGCCTCAATGGCTGGGTGGTCAGCGCCATAGGCGAAGACGCCCTCGGTCTGGAAATAGTGGAAAATTTCCAGGCCAAGGGGCTGGATTTCATCCTGGATACAGTTGAATATCCCACAGGCACAGTTGTGGTGAGTCTCAACGGCGAGGGGATGCCCATTTATGAAATAAAGGAAAGCGTTGCCTGGGACAACATTCCGTTGACACCAGAGCTGCTGGAGCTTGCCGGCCGGACAAGGGCCGTCTGTTTTGGCTCCCTGGCCCAGCGCTGCCCTGTATCCAGAAAAGCCCTGCATGCCTTTCTGAATGCCATGCCACAGGATGAATCCCGTTTTCGGGTTTTTGACATCAATCTCCGCCAGAACTTCTATGGCCGCGAGGTGATACAGGAATCCCTGGAACGCTGCAATGTGCTGAAAATAAATGACGAGGAGCTGGTTATAATCAGCCGCATGTTTGACTATGCGGGCACAGATCTCAAGAAAAAATGCTGGCGCATACTTGAGGAATACGATCTGAAAATGCTGGTTTTGACCTGCGGCGTCAATGGCAGCTATGTCTTTGCGGACGGAGAGGTCTCATTTCTGCCCACTCCAAAGATCGATGTGGTGGATACCGTTGGGGCAGGCGATTCCTTTAGCGCCACCTTTGTATCAAGCATTATCAATGGCTGTTCCATACCACAGGCACACATGAACGCGGTGGAAGTATCCGCCTTTGTCTGCACCCAGCAGGGCGCCATGCCAACTCTGCCGCCAGCGCTTCTGGCCGCTGTGCGCGGCTGACAGAGAGGCCGTAAAAAACTTTTATCCTATATTTGCCCATGGCCGCCCCTTGTGCTTGGTGCGCCATGGGCAAAGCGGAGCCTCCTCCCGCATAAAGTTTAATCAAAAAAACACGTTAAACTGGAGTAGGAGGAAATGGCATGAAATGGGTTACACACCAGACGGGCGCCCTGATAGCGGCTATGGCTCTGGAGCTGCCACTGCCTGGCATCGCTGCAGCCTGCGCAGGCGCCATTGCGCCTGATCTGGTGGATCAAAAAATCAGCGGGCTGGCGCAAGGCAAAAGAAAACGGCAAAAGGCATTCAACAAAATCCATAGGGGTGCAAGTCACTGGTTCGGCTGGTGGCTTGCTTTTTTTATGGCCGCGCTGCTGCTGCCTTTGCCGGCTTTCGCCAACAGCATTTGTGCCGGCATTGCCTTTGGAGGCCTGAGCCATGTCATGCTGGACATGCTCACGCCGCGCGGTGTACCGCTTTTGCCAGTAGCCACCGGATTCAGGCTGTCCCTGCGTATATGCTCCACCGGACGCTGGAGCGAATATGTGTTTCTTGGCGCAATGATCACGGCAGCCGTCATTTTCATGAACAATCCCTTAGGTGAGGGTTTGAGGCAACTTATACATTAGCCCGGATTTCACCAAAAATCGCGCTAACAGCAGCAGGATGCCCCCACTAGTGAGATGTCATGTTTTTACTGTCGTAAAAACATGAAGATCGCAAAGCAAAAAACGTGGTTTTTGCTTTGCTCACGCCGCCGCTGGCGGCGCGCAATCCCTAATCGGGATTGCGACTATTGTCGCTTGACGCGACAATAGTGCCACCCCGGCAAATGTCTGTCTTACTGACAGGACGCATTGCTGCCACATTCCGGGCAGGCATGGCTGTTGCCGCAGAAAGGGCAGCTCTGGGGAGTAATGCGGCCAGTGCCATGGCATCGCTGGCATTTTTGACCATGGTTTTGATCATCATAAATGATGCCTTTGCCCAGGCAGTCCGGGCACACAGGATGTGTCTGGCCCCCCCAGCAGGCCCCGCAGGAAATTCTGCCAGTACCCGAGCATGTAGCACACCATGTCATAAACAATCCTCCTGTTTGATGCAAAAATAAGATACTATCCCGGATTTACAGGCTGTCAGAGAGTCAGCCTTGCGATATACTGATGTCTGTCGCGGACAATGAGAAGCAGCGCCTGCTGTGCCATTCTTTCGCGGCGAAAGGCCGAGAGGGCATCCTTAAGGCTATGCACGGTCTCGTCGCCTATGCGCAGAACCAGATCCCCCTTTTTTAAAAAGGAAGCTGGCCCATTGGCGCGTACACCAGCTATCACCACCTTGCCCCTGCTTTCGCCAAGAGTTATTCCCCAGCGCTCTCCCATCAGCCTGGCAGCCAGGGCATCATCAAACCTGGCAGGCAGCAATTGCAGGGAGATGGCATGTCCATCCCGCCAGATATCAAGGCTGGCGCCCTCCCCTTCCACCTGATTGCGCAGGGCGCCAAGATAATCATCTATATCCCGAAGCTCTGTGGAGTTGATGCGCCGGACTATGTCTCCTGGCATTATTCCCGCATTGGCGGCTGGGGTTCCCGGCTCCACGCCAGTAACCAGCACGCCTGCATTCTTTTGCAAACCGGCAGTCCGAGCAATGTTACGTCCAACATTTTCACCGGTTATGCCAAACCATAATGGACCCATGCCTCCCTGGCCCAGCATGCCGGCCATAACCCTTTTGGCCTTGTTCACAGGAATGGCAAAACCAAGCCCCTCGCCCCTGGCATCTATGGCTGTATTAATGCCTATCAGGCTGCCATCGATATTGAGCAAAGGACCGCCTGAATTGCCGGGGTTTATTGCGGCATCGGTTTGTATGAGGCCAGTCAGCATGCCCCCGCCCTGGGGACGTAGCGTGCGGTTCAGGGCAGATACCACCCCTGTGGTGACAGTATGTTCAAAACCAAAAGGGTTGCCGATGGCGATGACGGTTTCGCCGGGCATGATATCGGAGGAATCTCCCAAAGGCACCGATGGCAGCCTGGGCGCTCCAGAAATCTTGAGCACTGCGATATCGAAGTCCGGTTCCATGCCGGTGATGGCTGCCGGGAACTCGCGGCCATCCTGCAGGTGCACCATTATCTCGTCATCAGCATTTATGACATGTGCGTTTGTCAGTACAAGGCCCTTTTTGCCATCGACGATGATGCCAGAGCCAAGGCTGAGCCTGCCATCGGCGCCGGGGAGGCCAAAGGGATCAAAATCCCTGCCAAAAAACCTTTCCAGGGAACTGCCGCTTGCGCGGCGCGAGCTTGTGATGTTGACAACGGCAGGAGCCACTGTCTGGACAGCGCGCACAACTGGCGTCTGCCTTGCTGGGGAAGGGGCGCACAAGGCCGCTCCCTGCAGCGCAAAACCCAGCGCCAGCAGACAGATGCAGCCAAAAGTCCATTTGCCGATATTGCCCATGGCGCAGTTTATTCTTTATTGAGATGTTGGGCGATGATATTTATCAGCAAATTGCGGGCCATGGCCAGGGAAGCATGGATATTGCCTCCCGCCGCATTATGATGTCCGCCGCCGCCAAGCTCCACTGCCATTGTGCGCACATCCACCTTGCCATGGGAACGGAGGCTGAATTTGCATTTATCGGGAGCATCCTCCCGCACCATTGCCGCAACCTTGACCCCTCTAATTCGCCGGAACCATTCCACCAGTCCCTCCAGATCTTCCGGCAGGCAGTGAAAATGTTCAAGGTCCTCCTGACTCACTGCGCAGATGGCTATCTGCCCATGATCCACAACCTCCACGCGGGACAGAAGCCTGCCCCAGAGATGCAGTCGGCCTGGCAGCCAGTTGTTCTGGAGTTTTTCCCTAAGACCGGAGATGCTGCAGCCGTTGCGCACCAGCAAGGCGCACAATGAAAAGACATTGGCATTGGTGTTGCCATGGCAAAAGCCGCCTGTATCCGTAATAAGGCCAAGGGCAATGCCGCAGGCCATCTCGCCCTCCAACGGCAGCCCAAGGCACATGGAGACATAGGATGCAAGCTGGGCAGTGGCAGCAGCACCGCGTTCAATAAAATTGTAAAGGGTACCCAGACCGGCATCTGTAACATGGTGGTCTATGTTGACAGATGGCAGCATGGGGACAAGAGGCGCCAATTCTGGCCCAAGGCGCGAGGCTTCACTGCAATCCAGCCATATGGCCGCCTGTGGCTCAAAAGGCACATCAGCAAGCGATGTGCACACGGGGCCGGGCAATGGCAGAAAATCCAGGTTATGCGGCACACCTGTTGAGCTGTAGAGGACAAATTCCCGATCGAGACACTTTAGCATTTGACAGCATGCCACTGCAGAGCCAAGGGCATCGCCATCCATGTTCACGTGGGCCGCCACAATAACCTGGTCCAGTTCAGAAATGGCCATGGCCGCGGCCATGGCCTGACCCCTGTATTCTTCGGGAACAAAATTATGCAATGACATCTATTTCCACCCGGCTGTCCAGCATCCTTTCGGGACATACCGCTTCCATCATCAGCGCGCATTTATCCATGCGACTGCGCAAATGACTCTCGTTATTGGAAACCGATACAACACACAGACGCAAAAAAGTCAGGCTGTTTTCGCTGCCGGCCTCCGCAATGGCAACATTGAATGTGTTGCGGGTTTTTTGCTTGAGGCTGTTGGCGATCCTGCGTTTAGCTTTAAGGTTGTCATTGCCGTCCAGGCTGAATTCCACCGTTAGCATTGCAATAAACATTGGCATGGATTTCACCTTTGGGCATGAAAGGAAAAGATGGGCATGGAAATTTGCGGCAAGTGTCCCTAGCCGCCCAGATAGGCTTCCTTGACACGCGGGTTTTCCAGCAGTTCCCGCCCTGGGCCTTCGAGCACAACGCGCCCAACTTCAAGAATATAGGCATAACTGGCTATGGAAAGGGCTGCAAAGGCATTTTGCTCCACCAGCAGGACAGTTTTGCCATCCTGATTGATTTTTTTAATTATTTCAAAAATTTCTCTGACCAGGAGGGGAGCCAGCCCAAGAGAAGGCTCATCCAGCATCAGGAGATCGGGCCGGCTCATGAGCGCGCGCCCCACAGCCAGCATCTGCTGCTCCCCGCCGGAAAGAGTGCCACCCTTTTGCCATGACCGTTCCTGCAGGCGCGGAAAGAGGGAATAAACCCATTCCATATCCGCGTCAATCCCGGCTTTGTCATTGCGAAAATAGGCTCCCAGAAGCAGGTTTTCCCTTACAGTGAGGTGGGGAAGAATTCGCCGGCCTTCGGGAGAGAGGGCGATGCCCTGGCGAACCATGTCCTCGGGCTTGAGACCCAGCAGCGAAACGGCCTGCTCCCCCTGGTGGCGGCGGAAATCGATTTGCCCTGTTATGGTCTTGTTCAATCCTGCCACGGACCGGATTATGCTGCTCTTTCCGGCGCCATTGGCGCCAATCAGGGTCACAATGCTGCCATGAGGTATGGACATGGATACGCCCTGCACAGCTCTGATGCCGCCATACCGCACATGTAAATCTTTAATTTCAAGCATTTTTAGCTACCACATCCTCACCGAGATAGGCCCGAATCACGAGGGGATTATTGCGCACCTCATCAGGATAGCCCTGAGCAATGAGAGCGCCATATTCCATAACCCAGATATATTCACAGACTCCCATGACAACTTTCATGTCATGCTCAATGAGCAGGATTGTCAAATTGAACTCATCGCGTATATGGCCAATAAAATGCATCAGTTCCAGGCTTTCCTGGGGATTCATGCCTGCAGCCGGCTCATCCAGCAAAAGCAGCACTGGCTCCGTGGCCAGGGCCCTGGCAATTTCCAGCCTGCGCTGGGCTCCATAGGGCAGGCTGCCGGCCTTTTCCTGAAGATTGCCCTCCAGATGCACCCGGGCCGCAAGCTCGGTGCCTTTTCGCACCAGGGCATCCTCCTCCCGGTAAAAGCGGGGCAGGCCCAGAGGGGCCATCCACCATGGACAATGCCTGCGCACATGGCAACCAACCATGATATTTTCCAGAACCGTCATTTGCGGCGACAGACGGATATTCTGAAAGGTCCTGGCCATGCCCATGCGACAGATGTCATAGGGCTGTTTGCCTTTTATGTTATGCCCATCGAGAAAAATTTCACCCTCCTGGGGTGTGTAAAATCCCGAAAGCACATTGAAAACGGTGGTTTTTCCAGCGCCATTGGGGCCTATTATGCCGGCAATGGCGCCCTTGGGCAGAGCTATGTCAAGATCGCTCACAGCGCACACGCCACCAAAGCGCATGGTGACATTTTTGGCCAGCAAAAGGGCTCCGGCATAGTCCGGCGCCTGCGGAAGCTTGAATGCGCTCATGCCCTGCCCCTCTTGAAGAATGCGAAGATTCTGTTCCAGGTGATTTCGCGGGTGCCCATTATGCCTTCACGGCGTTTGAGGATGATGGCCAGCAGAACCACGGAGAAGACAACCATGCGCATACCGGGGATGCCGGGGAGCTCGACGAAGCCAAGATTCATTGGCTCCTCAATGGCCCTGAGCCATTCCAGGAGAATTGTGATGACTGTGGCCCCCAGTATGCTGCCCGTCAGGGAACCCAGGCCGCCAGCCACAACAAACATAAGGACATTGAATGTCAGCAGAAAGTTGAACATCTTGGGATCGATGGTGGACAGATGGCTGCCCAGAAGCCCCCCGCCAATGCCCGCGAAAAAAGCGCCAATGCAGAAAGACAGCACCTTGTAGTGAAATACGTTGATTCCCATGACGCTTGCTGCGATCTCATTGTCGCGGATGCAGCGCAGGACATTGCCAAAATTGCTGTAAACCAGCCTGGCCAGGAATATGAGCGTAAAAATGGCCCAGGCATAGCAGACGATCAATGTGGCATGGTTTGGGATGCCCTTTATGCCAAGCGAGCCATTGGTCACAGGGGTGGCATTGACTATGAGCACCCTTATTATCTCGGCAAAGGCCAGGGTGGCCATGCCCAGATAGTCATCGCCCAGTTTGAGCACCGGCACGGCGATGAAAAAGGCGAAAACGCCGGCAAAAACGCCACCCGCCAGCACCGAAACCCAGAATGGCGTAAACAGATCGGAAACAGGCCAGATAATTGGCTCCAGAATCCACATCATTTCCTTCTGGGCGGGGGGCAGAATGCACAATGCCGAAATATATGCGCCCACAGCTATGAAACCGGCATGCCCCAGGCTAAAGAGGCCGGTGAAGCCGTAAATGAGGTTGAGGGAGAGCGCAAGAATGATATTTATGAAGATCAGCTTGGCGATATAGATCTGATAGTCGCCCAAAAAGCTCTCGCATTGCCACAGGGCAATGCCAAAAAGCAAAATCGCCGCAATGCTCAGGCAGGTGTTTCTGGTAAGTCGCATCAGATTTTCTCCTCCATGCGTTCTCCCAGAAGGCCTGTGGGTTTAACCAGAAGAACCAGCACCAGCAGGAGGAAGGCGAAGGCATCCCTGTAGCCGGAAAGCTCCGGCATGAACGCTACAGCCATGATCTCCACAAAACCCAGCGCAAGGCCGCCAAGCACTGCGCCCTCTATGGAGCCTATGCCTCCAAAAACAGCCGCAATAAAAGCCTTCAGCCCTGGCATGACGCCCATGTAGGGGTGTACCTGCGGGTAGCGCAGGGCCCACATGATGCCTGCTGCCGCGGCCAGGGCGGAGCCAAGGCCAAAAGTTAGGGCAATGATATTGTCAACACGCACCCCGAGCAGCCTTGTGGTTTCTATGTCCTTGGAAATGGCCCTCATGGCAAGGCCAGGTCTGGTTTTGTAGACTATGTAGAGCAGGATGCAGACAAGGACAATCGTCATGCCTGGCACGAAGGCAGCAAGGTGGGTTATGCGGAGATTGCCAATCTGCCAGGCATTTGTCAGCCATTCCGGCTGAAGCACGGGCCTGGGCTGGCCGGTGAACACGACAACGGCCACACTCTCTATGAAAAAGGACATGGCAATGGCGCTGATGAGGGCGGAGATGCGTGGAGCGTCTCTGAGGGGACGATATGCGACCCTGTCGATGAGAACACCAAGAACACCCGCCGCGGCAATGGAAATTATGGCGGCCACGCCCCAGGGCCAGCCGAAGGCGAATGTGCCAAAGAATATGAAATAGGCGCCGACCATAAGAATATCGCCATGGGCAAAGTTGATCAGACGCAAAATACCGTACACCATTGTATAGCCGATGGCGATGAGCGCATAGAGCGAACCCAGAGTCAGGGCATTGAAACAGTGCTGGAGAAACATCTCGAAGCTCATTGAAACCTCAGGACTGGTCGGGATTTGGCGAGCAGCGCGGAAAAAACGGATACATGTGGCGACCGGCAAGCACGGGCGGGATGAACGCGGACAAAATGGCGGCCGCCATTGCGACGGCCGCCATTGCATTGCTATTTAGGCGTAACCTCGCCAACATATACACGCTTGCCGTCCTTGTATTCAATGATGCCGACCGGCATTTCGGCATCATGCGTCTCATTTATGGAGAGCTTGCCAAGAGCGGTGGGCAGCTCCACAGTTTCGGCCAGAGCCTTGGCTATGGCCTTGGGTTCGGCGCTGTTGGCGCGTTTGATTGCATCCAGAATCAGGAAATAGCAGTTATAGCCCAGGGCACCATTAACATTGGTGTCCTTGTTGGGATATGCCTTTTTCCAGGCTTCCGTAAAACGCTTTGCCTCGGCGCTCATGTTGGGCATCTGCGGGTCATACGGGAATGTGGTATGCATGAAGCCTTCCACTGCATTGCCGCCGAGCTTTACTGTGTCCGGGTTGTCCATGGCGTCTGCGCCCATGAGGCGGAACTTGGCGCCAAGCTCCTTGGCCTGCTTCATGATAATGGCGCCCTCGGCGAAATATGCCGGCATAAAGACGATGTCCGGGTTCTTGGCTATGAGCTCGGTGAGCTGGGCTGTGAAGTCCTGGTCGCCAGAGCTGTATTTGAGGTTTGCGACAACCTCGCCTCCAAGCTTTTTGAAGGCGCGGGTGAAGAAACTGCTCAGGCCCACAGCGTAGTCGTTTGTCATGTCCATCAGCACCGCGGCCTTTTTCATGCCAAGATTTTCCTTGGCATAGGTGGCGGCGGCCAGGCCCTGATATGGGTCAATGAAGCAGGCGCGGAAATAATATTTCTTGCCTTGGGTGACAAGGGGGTTGGTGCAGGATGTGCCCACGCCGGGGACGGCGGCCTTTTCGCCAATCTCGGCGCCGGCCATGGCCAGGGAGGAGCCATAGGTGCCAATAAAGGCGCAGACCTTGTCGCGCTCAATCAGCCTTTTGACGGCATTGGCGGCCTCAACCTTGTCGGACTTGTTGTCCACCACCACTAGCTCCACGGGGCGTCCCAGCACTTCGGGCATCTCCTGGTGGGCCAGGCGCACACCTTCCAGCTCAAGCTGCCCGCCAAAGGCATTCTGGCCGGTAAGGGGCAGATAGACGCCAATCTTTATGGGTTCCTTGCTTCCGGCAGCGGTATCGGTGGCGGCCTGGACGGAATTAACGCCCATAAAAAGCGCCAGAGTCATTAACACAACAGACAGTTTGCCAATTTTCATCGGTTTTCCTTTCGATGGGTTTGCGCGCGCAGAACAATGCGGCCAAATTTCCAAAACTCTGTAAAATAAGTTTAATTTTCGCATATTTTTTTACATGTTGCAATTCACAATTTTACCAACCGATTTTGGGCCGCAAAGTATGGCCCGGGGCAGGAGCAAACAATATGCGGCATTGCCGCCAGGGAAATTCCGCTGGCTACCGTCTGCGCTGGAATTTTTTGGCGACAGCAGCTAAAAACATGCCATACTTTCTGGCCTCCACCCGGGTGTTGCGTAGCATTTCCGCAGGCGGCTCTGCGGATTTTGGCAATTCGACGTTCACAGGACAATAACCATATGCCGCCATGGCGCCAGCAAATTTTTTGCGAAACTCCTCCGGAATGTAGCCCTCAAAAACAAAATCTTTGTTGCCCCCCAGGGTTGCTACATAATTCGCATACTCTTCCCAGCTTTCATCGCTGAACATTCTGGCCGCAAGAATATTGAGCATGTGCCAGCCTTTGCGCGTTTTTGCCAGTTCCGCCAGTTTTGGATATCTGTCTGCCATGCCCTCGGCCTGCCCCCAGATCGCGTCGCCGCCAATCACCTGAAAATTGTCAAAAACATGCCTGGCGGCAGTCGATTTGCCAGTGCCCGGCTCGCCCATTACAAGAATGGCATAGGGCAGCCTTTTTCGGATATGGAAAATGAAGCGCGGCACGGGGTCGCCAGCCTGGGGGATGCTTTCCCCCACATATTTCCAGGCATAGGGGGCAAGCATTTTCTCAATCCCCTGCCATGTGGGAAAAAGCCTTTCATCGATGCCGCGCCTGCATTTTAGCCAGCCCGCCAACGGGCCTGGCCCAGCGTCGGGCATGCTGGAGTCGGCTATGCCAATCTCAAGCACAAGCAGACCGGCTGGAGCCAGCGCGCGCATCATGGCCTCAAGCAGTTTTTCCTGATCCTGGGCATAATGAATGGCAGATGCGCAGAGAATCACATCGTATTTTTTGTCATTTTCATAAAGAAAGTCCACCCAGTCCGCCTGGATGAAATTACAGGCCGGGAAACGCTGCCGGGCAAGGGCAATATACTCGGCCTGGTTGTCAACTCCGGTTATGGATCTGGCGCCTTCAAAATGGGCATAGCCGCAAAAAAAGCCTTCATTGCAGCCGATATCGAGAAAGGTTTTGCCGCAAAGCCCCGGCATTGGCAGCGAAGCCAGCTTGGCAATGGAATTTGATGTGCCAGGATCCCCCGGAAAGGTCTGATAGGAGTGCATGCATATCCCCTGAACAAAATGGAAGATGCACCAGAATATATAAATCCATATGGCCTGACAATATTACATGCATCTATTGAAATTGTCCAAATTTCAACCACGTGGCGCATTCTGTTTAGCGACCTGGAGTGCATGGCAGGCAGTGCGCAAGCCATGGCCGATTTTTGGGCATGCATTGACAGGAGACGGGCAAATTTATATATGAACCATTCCTTGCTCGCCAGAAGCTGTCACAAAACAACCTTGAAGCCAAAGGCGGGCTGACAATCCACAAGGAGATTTTATGCGTCAATTTGAAACACTGCTGCTTCTTTCGCCGGAACTTTCGGCAGACAGCCGCGAGGCCATTCTGGCTGCGCTTGTGGCTGTTCTTGAGCGCGAAGGCGGTAAACTGGTGGAAATGGATCAATGGGGCATGCGTGATCTGGCCTATCCGGTTCACAAGCTCATGCGCGGCTTTTATGTCCGCCTTGTCTATGATGCCCCACCAAAGCTTGTGGCGGAACTTGAACGCAACATCCGCATAACTGACGGGATTTTCAAATTTCTCACAGTCAAGCTGGCCGAAAGGGCCGGGGAGGATGCATAGATGGCTTTCAAGAAAAAATTCGCGCCACGCCGCAAATTCTGCCGTTTTTGCGCAGACAAGGACATTCCCCTCAATTACAAGAATCCCGAGGTGCTCCGTGATTTCGTCACCGAGCGCGGCAAGATAATCGCCAGGCGCATCACAGGTGTCTGCGCCCGCCACCAAAGAGAGCTCACCAGGGAGATCAAGCGCGCCAGACAAATGGCGCTGATGATCTATACCCCGACTCATGATTCCCAGGTCAAGAAAAAGAGCTCCATCTGAAAGTCCGTGGACGCCATGGGCAGGCAGCCGCAATAAAGGGCTGCCCTGTTTTCCATGCCGCAACTGTGGCGTGGATTCCTGTAATTGAGCGGCATGCGCCGCTGCCAATATAATGGAAGCCGCATGCGTCTTCCAGGGAGGCTTCAATGAAAATCATACTCCGCGCCGACGTCGAAAATCTCGGCAGCCTGGGTGATGTGGTGAATGTCAGGCCCGGCTATGCGCGAAACTATCTTCTGCCGCAGGGGCTGGCGATGATCGCAAGCCCGGCCAATCTCAAGGTTTTTGAACATGAGCGCAAGAAGCTGCAGGCCCGCATGGACGCCCTGCGAGCAGAGGCTCTCGGCCTGCAGGGGCGTCTTGAAAATCTGGACATCATCATTCCCATGCATGTTGGTGAAAATGGCAAACTTTATGGCTCCGTTACATCCACCATCATTGGCGATGCCATAGCCGCCCTTGGCGTGGATGTGGATCGTCGCCGCATTCTTATGGATGCCCCCATCCGCACACTTGGCGAACACCCGGTGCGTGTGCGTCTCCATGCCGATGTTGTGGCCATGGTGCCCGTAAAGGTTGTATCTGACCAGCCAGTGGAAGAGGATCCCATTGTTGAGCTCACTGAAGCCGAAAAGGCCGCTCTGGCGGTTGAAGAGGCCATCATTGAGTCCGAGGCAGCCAGAATTGATGCCGGTCTTGAGGGCTAGACGGCCCGATGCCGGAAATAAATGACACAACCGCCCCGGGGCGCAAGCCCAGGGGCGGCAAAAAAAACAGCCAGACCACACCCCCAATTCAGGATGTCCAAAGCGAACTGCTGAGGCGTGTGCCACCCCACAGCGCCGAAGCAGAGGTTGCCGTGCTGGCGGGCATACTCATGCGCCCCCAGCTCATGAACAGCATAGCCGACATCCTTGCCCCAGAAGATTTCTATCTGCCCGCGCACAAGGCAATTTTTAAAAGTTTTGTGGAGCTGTATTCCAAAAGCGCCCCCATCGACCTTGTGGCTGTGGCCGAGCATTTAAAAAATGCCAATGAGCTGGAACAGGCAGGCGGCGCCATCTATCTTGGGCAACTGGCTCAAGCTGTGGTCACTGGCGCAAATGCTGCCTATTATGCGTCCCTGGTGCGTAACAAGTCCATCCAGCGCAACCTTATTGACACCTGCGCCGGCATCATAAGCAACTGCTTTGATCCTGGCGCGGAAATTGACACCCTGCTGGATCAGTCGGAGCAGAGCATTTTTTCTGTTTCCAAACGCACGGCCAAGAACGACTTCACACCTGGCGCCGAATTGCTTGACAAGGTATTTGAAAACCTGTCGCGTCTTTCCGATGCCAATGATGTCATCACCGGCGTGACTACCGGATTTGAAAGACTGGATTCGCTTACAGCCGGTCTGCAGAATTCCGATCTCATTATTGTTGCCGCAAGGCCCAGCATGGGCAAAACCGCTTTTGCCCTTTGTGTGGCTCTCAATGCCGCCATTCGCCAGAATGTGACTGTGGGCATCTTCTCGCTGGAAATGAGCAAGGAGCAGCTGATGCAGAGGATGCTGGCCGTGCGCGGCAAAGTTGACCTTTCGCATTTGCGCAGGCCATCCCTGCTTACAGATCCCGAGTGGCAATATCTGTATCAGGCCGGAGATGTCATCTCCCATGCTCCCATATATATCGATGACAGCCCGGCCCTCTCCACCATGGAGCTCAGGGCAAGAGCCAGAAGGCTCAAGGCCGAGCATGGGCTTGGCCTTGTGGTGATTGACTATCTCCAGCTGATGCGGTCAAGCAGGCGCACAGACTCGCGCGAGCTTGAAATCTCCGATATATCACGCTCATTAAAGGGTCTGGCCAAGGAACTGGATATCCCTGTCATTGCGCTGTCCCAGCTCAACAGAAAAGTGGAGGACAGAACCGACAAAAGACCCATACTTGCGGATCTTCGGGAATCCGGCGCCATCGAGCAGGACGCCGATGTGATCATGTTCGTCTACAGGGAGGATGTGTACAAATTCAAAAAACCTTCCGAAAGACCAGCGCGCGGCGATGCGGAAATTATCATTGGCAAACAGCGCAATGGGCCGGTGGGCGTTGCCGAGCTTTATTACAACTCGCCATACACTTCCTTTGAAAACAAAAGCCCGGATTTCGTGCCCCAGCCATCAGAAAACGTCTCCTGATGGGATGTCAAGTTTTTACCAACGTAAAAACTTGAGGAATGCAGAGCAAAAAACATGGCTTTTGGCTCATTCGCTGAGCCTTTAGCGCTGTATCATATTCTTCGTCTGCCCTGGCAGCCTCACTTCATGTGAGACTTTCGCGCAAGTTATTGACACTATTTTCATTTACATTCCCTTTGCCACTGATGTATTGGATTGGCCAATACCCACCACAATCGATCCTGTATTTTGGCGCCTCAACCCTGGGCTGCCCAACAATGCCCCGCAAAGGAGTACAAATGAAAAATCTGTTCCGCGCATGCGCCATTTGCGCCATCATTGCCATTCCCGGAATTTGCCAGTCTGCATCCTTCCAGAAACCGGAGAGTGTTGTGCCAGTTCCGCCCTCTGAACAGGGATTGCAAACTATTGTGGCCAACCCGCTTTTCACAGCCGGCAATAACAAGCAAACCCTTGAGGGAGCAATTTTTGATGGCAAGGGAAATCTCTTCTTTTGCAATGTTAGCGATCGCAAAATTCAGCGCCTTGACCCGGAAAACAGGCTGGAAACAATTTTTCAGCATGACAGCCTGGGCCCAAGCGGCCTGGCTCTCCACAAGGATGGACGCCTTTTTTTCACAGCCCTGAATCTTGACAGGGGAATTGGTGAAATTCTGGCACTCTCTCCCGATGGCAATGTGGAGACAATCCTCGCCGCGGATGCGGGATATTTGCCCAATGACCTTGTCTTTGACAGGGATGGCGGCTTATATTTTACAGATTTTCGTGGCAGTGCCACAGAACCCAGTGGTGGAGTCTACTACATGGCGCCAGAGTTAGGCAAAATCACCTCCGTAATCGCCAACATGGGGCAGGCCAATGGGGTTGCCCTTGCCCCAGACGGCAAGACACTATGGGCCACGGAATATGCGCGCAACCTGTTGCACAGGGCAATTCTGGCAGATGCGACCAAAATACCACCGACCGGCTCGAAAATTCCCTATCATTTCACAGGTCCGGCTCCTGATTCCATGCGAGTGGATGCCGATGGAAATGTCTATGTGGCAATGGTGGGACAGGGCCGCGTTATGGTCTTCAACCACAATGGTCTGCCAATAGGCCAGATTTTGTTGCCGGAGCGTGATAAAGGCCTGAATCTGCGCTCCACAAGCGTAGCGGTTCATCCCCACAAAAATGAGGTGCGCGTGGTATCCGGCAACACAGCCGATGCCTCCTCATCCGATGCCATCATTTTCACCGCGCCTGCATTTGCCAGGGGATTAACGGGTGCGCCGGACAGATAGAACCTTTTCACTTTATGGCATATGTCTATTTTCAACATAAATATGCGCCCGTCCGCTCAGCGCCTGGCCATATGGTTGAAGTGGGACAATTTAAACCGCCATATCATATAAAAGGATAGCCGAGAACGCAAAAGCCGCCAGAAGGCGGCTTTTGCGTTCTGCCGAAAAACCAACCGGCAGCCATATGGGACAAAAAGTCTACGGGTTGGCCGATGTGGAGCCTGATTCGTCTGCTTGCGGCTCCTTTCGCGCCTCATCATGCTCTTCAATAATGATCATTTCTTCATGCACATCCCTGCTTTTGTTGGCATCAGCGGCATCAGGATTTGCTGTTTCAGCCGGGGCGCCTTCTGGCGAGGTTGAGTCACTTTCTGGAACAGCGGGGGCAACCGGAGCTGGAGTCTCCACTCCAGTAGCAGAATCTGCCTGGCTGGGTTCAGGCGCAACAGCCTCCGGTGCGGTGGGCGCTGCCTCTGGCTGTTGCTTCGTCTCCACCGGTGGCGTCAAGGGAACTGCCGGGGCAGTTTCAACAGGCTGGGCTGCCACATTTGGCGTCCCAATGGCAGCCATGACGCGTTTTTCAATGGATGAACCGGTTTCCAGACGAGCCTCGGGCCTTGAGGCGAAATCCGGCACAAGGGTCAGAAGCACGGGCTGGCAAATAATTATTGTCAAAACCATGCAGAAGACCAGCGGACCGCCATCACGATATTTGCGGGTCAAAACAAGCAGCAAGATACCGCCGGCCAGACATATGCCGCCAACAATGGGAAGGCCTGAGCCGGTGAGCAGCAGATTTTCAATTGTCTGCCCCGGATGCAGACCAGTTATGGACCAGACCCAGTTTTGTGACATCTGGAAGCCACAGCAAAGAAGAAGAATGCCCACAATAATCAGGCAAAGACTGGTGAGCAGGAACAGGAGGCGATTGCCAAACGGCGGAAGCATCATAAAAGCCTTCCCAAGCAGCGGAGCCGCAAGGCAGACTATGGCTACGGCAGCCACCTGCTCTCTGGTGACAAAAACACCAAGACAGGTGGTTACCACCACTGCAATCCATACCATAGCGGAGCCATTCTCGCGCCGGGATGCTCCCAGCGTTTTTGGCGCGGTAGCAAAAACCCTCACCCAGGAAACGCCAAATATTTCCAGCAGCCATGGCAACAGACCTGCCAGGGCAATGGCGGGAGCAAGCCACCAGCCAGAGCGCAAGGCCAGATCAAAAGTCGCATCCGCGGAAAATAGCTCAGTCAGATAATTGCCGCTTCCACCTTCAAAAATGATCATGAGCAGCCAGCCCCCGCCAACAGCGAGCATCAGTATAAAGCCGGCCATGGCATCCCAGGCCTGGGCGCGGCGCAACTTTCCCCTCCACACGAGATAAAGGATGCTGGCTAGAATGGGGGCGGCAAAATATAAAAGGCCGCCGCACATGCCGGCAAGAGCTGTGAGAATAAAAGCGCAAGGCAACAGGAGCCATGATCTGTGCGCATTCCAGCCACGGACAAAACAGGCAAAGCCAAAGGTCATAAGCGCGCAGGCAAGGGCGACTGGGCCAAAAAAATGTGGCAATGGCGCAAACAGGGGGCAACAAAGCAGCATTATGCCTGCAGCAAAGGCCGCCCTTATGCCAAAACCGGCGGCAATGCACAGACACCATACGCCAAGTATGGCCAAAAATGCTGTTATGGCGCCAGCGAGAGGCAGCAGGAGCCCCAGCTCGGCCACGTGGGGAACAGCGGCAAGCAGGGCAATAAACCAGTAAAATACGGGCCATTGAGGCACAATCCATTGGCCATTGTCCAGAGCTGTTGGCGTCAGCCATGAGTTCTGTGTGACAGCATGGAGAAATGCTGAAATATATTTTGATTCAGCCGGGCAGTAGAGTGCATCGGCAGGACGCCAGAAATCGGGCCATACCATCAGGGCCAGCGCGATGAAGAGAACAAGGGGCGCAGCAGTGGCGAGGCCGTGAAAGGCCCTTGCACACATGACTGGCACGGCCTCCTTCTTTTGAGCATCAGGTTCTGGATGCTTTTCTTCAGCGCTGGTCTCTTCTTCAGAAGATTCCTTTTTCGGCTCCTCTTTATGCGGCATGTTTGCGCCACTGTTTTCCGCGCCGGAAACATCAGCCTCGCTTTCAGCCTGCGGCGCCTTCTCATCCGGCATGGTCTGGGGGCGCATATCTTCCTGCTTGTCGCTCATAGAGCCTCCTTAGATTGCGGCATTTTTGCCGCAGGGTTTATGAACTCTCAATTCACAAAAAAAACTACATTTCTGACTTTGTATCCGTCAAGTGAAAGCGTAAAATCGCTGCCATCATATACGGTATCAAAAAGCCGGCGACCTGTTGAAACATCTTCCGCCCCATGTATGGCCGCTGGCAGTTTACCTGCTAGCCTTTCCTTTTTTTTGCCAAAATTGATGGCCAAGACCCAATAATTGCCAGATGGCAGTCGGAAGAACACACCGAGAGAATGCTCCCCGCGGCTTATTCCGGTGAGCACGCCATTGGCGAGGTCGTGCTGTTTACGGTTATGCAAAAGATTTTGCAACAGGGAGCGTGGGGTGTCCTTACCGGATTTGGTGTTTTTATCCAGCTCCGTATTGGCTGGCAAATCCATACCAACAAAGGCCAGACCGGGCTGGCCAAGAGCCATGGGCAGAAAAAAACGGTTATGGATATCCGTCACATCGGGTAACTGCTGCTGCAAGGTCTGCATGTCCAGATGCGACCTGCCACCAAACCGTGCCAGCCTGTTACGGTTTTCTGGCTGTGCGGCCAGGATTCGTGGCTGAAGGGTTTGCCAATCATTAAAGCCATGCGCAAGTCTTGCGATGGGCAGATTGGCATCCAGGCAGGCCTGGTAAAAATCAGCCAGGGGCCCAGGCGCGCCCTCCTGCAGTGAGCAGACAGCCAACAGGGGGGACAAAGCATCCCGGCAAAAGTCGCATGGGCCGGCCAGCACCGCGGCCATGGCCGGCAGCGGCAGCGGATCGGCCTGCATCGTCCACCCCCCATACCTGTGCGCCTGGGAGGCAAGCTCCGCCAATGCCTCAATGCCTGGAGAAAGGATCTGCCGCAGCGATGAGGCATCAGCCGCGCCCGCAGGCTCAAGCCCCATGATTGCCTCCATATGCAAACCAAGCAGGGTTTGGCCTTGAAGCCCAGTGCTACGGATGATGGCTGCCGAAAAAATCTGCCTTGCCAGTCCTGATGGGTCCTGCCACATGAGAACTGGCTCCAGGCCCTCCATGTCCGCATATCTGTACAGCCAGCGCCTGGGCATGCCATCGCTACCCATGATTTCGCCCGTGGCCGCCCAGCCGCCACGCTCAAGCCAGTCAATTTTGTCTCTTAGCAAGCCAGATGGCAGGACCCCGGCCTCCACCAGGTGCGCCACTGCCGCATCATCCAGGAGTAAAGCATCCCATTCCTCCCCCTGTGCCGGTAGCATCCGCCAGGTATTGGCCGGCGCCTCCAGCATGGCATAAAGCCCAGCGAAGCCGGCGGCATGACGCGCCTGCAAAAGAAAATCCGGTCCTCTGCCTGTGGCTGCAGGCAGCAAGCCGGATCCCAACTGCATGCCGGCAGCCTCAACTTTGGCAGCCAGTGCATCGAAGGCTGCGTTATCGCCAGCATTGAGGTCAAAATTCAGGGATGCCACATGGTCGCTGCGCCCAGATGCGCCTTTTCGCAGCCAGATGGAGGCACGCTCACCTGTCTGGCCAAGATAAAGCCCCTGGATGGCCCTGACATCAATGGATGGCACTCTGGCCTGCAACCATTTGAAGAGGGGTGTTTGCTGCTGCATGGCTACCGGATCGAACTCCAGCCAGGTGGGAGCGGCATTGAGCAGCACTTCCGTTCGGCTGCCGGCGCCATTATTCAGCCATATTCTTTCAGTCTGGGATACCTGGCCAACCAGCTCCGGAGTCATGGCCAGCATTGACTGCTTTTGAAGCCATTGCACATAACCTGGATGGGCGCGTGGCAAAGAAAGCTCCCTGCGGTGCGCGGCAACACAGGAGATGCAAAGAGCAAGACAAAATACAACCAGGGCGCGCATCAGCATTGGCGCCCTCCAGTCACCCTGCGGGATGTTCGGCAGCCTTGACCTGGTTCCACAATTCATCCTTTTCATCCAGCGAAAGCTCTGAAAGGTCATGGCCCTGGCTTTTGGCAAGTTTTTCCATGCCAGCGTATCTGCGCAAAAAACGATCTGTGGCCAGATCGAGAGCTTCGCTGGCCTTAATTCCCTTGCGCCGTCCCAATTCCACCAGGCTGAACAACATGTCACCCATTTCATGCATGCGGGCAGCGTCATCACCATTGGCGGATGCATCGAGCCATTCCAGCCACTCCGATTCCACCTGCTGCTCCACCTCCTCATCTTCAGGCCAGGAGAATCCTGCTCTGGCAGCCTTGGAATGGATGCGATAAGCCTTGATTAGTGGTGGCAGGCTTTGGGGCAGGCTGGCAAAAAGGCCTTCTGCCGGGCCCTTGCCCTCATGTTCCTTTTTCTTTATCGCCTCCCAGGCCTGCAGATGACTGTCAATGTTCTCAAAATGGGCATTGCCAAAAACATGGGGGTGGCGCCTGATCATCTTCTCCCGGCTGGAATCGAGGGCATCCGCCAGAGAAAATTTCCCCTCCCGCTCATAACAGGCGCAAATGAACAAAAGCAGAAAAACGACATCGCCCATCTCATCGCGCACACTTTCTGTGTCGCCAAAACGGATTGCCGCCACAAGCTCATGGCATTCCTCAATCATATAGTCAGCCAGAGTCCGCGGCGTCTGGGCCATATCCCACTGACAGCCGCCCGGGCCGGTCAGCCTGGCTATCACATCCCTTAAAGCCTGAAGGCTGGCACAAATGTCTTTATCCATTATCCCAACTCCCGGAGTCTGTTACATAAATATGCAAACTGGCTTTACAAGCCAAGCCGGTGGGCGAAATCCTCTGGCAGCCATTGCCGTATCTGCTCCACAAGTGTCTGGAAATAGGGATAGGCGCGGGAATCACGCATAAAGGGCGCATCTCCCAAAAGCTTTTCCAGCACAACAAAAATAAGGGCCCAGATCAGGATGCCCTTTGCAAGGCCAAGAATTCCGCCGGCAATTTTATCCAGCCAGCCCACAAATGAAAAGGCTATTATTTTTTTGAGAATCCTGGCCAGAAGCCCAATGGCCAGCATTACCACAATAAAAATAATGGCATATGCCGCAATCACACGCCAGGAGGGGCTGGCTATGAAGTCCAGATAGGGCGCAAGTTGCGCATTCCAGACTTTTGCTGCCCAAAAGCCGCCAACAAGGGCGAAAATACCGGCAACTTCACCAACAAGGCCATTGCTTATGCCCCGAATGGTAAAGAATACAAGAGTAAGAACAATTACCAGGTCAAATATATCCTGTCCCATGACAGCCCCATTATTGTATAAACTGTTTTAATGAGCCACAACCAGGCATTGGCTTGTATGCCAAATACAAGCCCAGAGTAGCAGATGCCGCCCGCAAATTCCAGACGTCATGCAACAGCTATTTCGGTTGCCAGCGGCGCGGCCTTCCTTATGGGGCTTCCATGATTTCAGGCAGTTACATATTTGACAAAATACGCTGGTTGCGCAAAAAGAAAAGTTTACGCCACCACAATGGCCAACCATTCAAAGGAGCAGATTTCCATGAAAGTTTATTATGATCAGGATGCGGATCTTGACAATCTCAAGGGCAAGACAGTGGCCATCATCGGCTACGGCAGCCAGGGTCATGCCCATGCCCAGAACCTGCGCGATTCCGGCGTAAAGGTTGTTGTTGGTCAAAGGCCTGGCAGCGCCAATTATGAACTGGCCAAGGAGCATGGTTTTGACCCCGTACCAGCAGCCGAGGCCGCCAGGCAGGCCGACCTGATCATGATTCTGACACCTGATGAAACCCAGGCGCAAATATATGAAAAGGATATCAAGCCACATCTGACGAAGGGCAAGTCGCTGCTTTTTGCTCATGGGTTTAACATCAATTTTAAACAGATCCAGCCGCCAAAGGATGTTGATGTTTTTCTGATAGCGCCCAAAGGCCCTGGCCATCTGGTGCGCCGCACCTTCACCGAAGGCGGCGGGGTGCCCTGTCTGGTAGCCATTGAGCAGGATGCCAGCGGCAATGCTCTTAAGACTGCCCTGGCCTACGCCAAGGGTATCGGCGGCACCCGTTCCGGCGTTATTGAAACGACCTTCCGCGAAGAAACCGAGACAGATCTGTTTGGCGAACAGGCCGTGCTCTGCGGTGGCATCTCCCACCTTATCCAGGCCGGTTTTGAAACTCTTGTGGAAGCGGGCTACCAGCCTGAGATGGCCTATTTTGAATGCCTGCATGAAATGAAGCTCATTGTTGATCTCATGTACGAGGGCGGTCTTTCCAGAATGCGCTACTCCATCAGCAATACAGCCGAATATGGCGACTATGTGAGCGGGCCGCGCCTGATCAATGATGAAGTTAAAAAAGAAATGAAAGCCATACTTAAAGACATTCAGAGCGGCAAATTCGCCAGCAATTTCATTCAGGAAGCCAGGGCAGGCTATCCCATGTTTCTTACAACAAGGCGCAATGAGAGCGAGCAGCTGGTGGAGAAAACAGGCAAGGAACTGCGCGCCATGATGCCATGGCTTAAAAAGGATCAAAAGAAAGACTAGAGTCGCGTCAAGCGACAATAGTCGCAAACCCGATCAGGGATTGCGCGCCGCCAGCGGCGGCGTGAGCAAAGCAAAAACCACGTTTTTTGCTTTTGCGATCTTCATGTTTTTACGACAGTAAAAACATGACATCCCACTAGGGTCGCAAGTTACACCAGACTTGCCTGGCGGCCATGAATAGCCTTTTTCATGGCCGCCAGATTTTTATAATCTGTATCAGTTGAAACTCTCTACACGTTTAAACCATAGGCGCTAACGTTTCGCGAAAAATTCAATTCCGCCGCTCACTTTTGTGCGTGCGCTTAAGACGAAGCGCCTAGCATTTGCCTATTTTCAATTGGAAAATGCTCTAGGCAGGGACATGCGCATAAAGGATGGTGTCTGTGAAACCGCTGCTGGAATGCGCGACATGGAGCCTGTATTCCGGCACCAGACTTTTAATGTAGAGGGGAATGAGAAAGAGATCCGCAGGAGAATGATAAAGGCAAATGACAAGAGAGGGCTTCCAGGCCGAGATGGTCTTCGTGGCGCCCCGCAGGGCAGACAGTTCGGACCCCTCCACATCCAGTTTGATGAGATCAACCCTCCGCAAATTCTCAGAAGCCACAATTTCATCTATGGATACAATATCACAATCCACACCAGCAGCATTATTGCATATATGCGAGGAATCGTGAGCATCCGCAAAATGCGCGTGGCCCTTTTTCTCACCAAGTCCTGCTGATATGACCTTATATTGTGCATATCTGGAAAGTTGCTCTCTGGCGGAATTAGCCATCCAGGCTATGGGCTCAAAACCGAGCACCAAACCGTCATTTCCCACGATTTCCGCAAACTTTTTATTGGCTGAAACCATATCCGACAGGCCGCCATCAATCATTATATCCCCTTTTTTGGGGTGCACCAGTGGGTGATGATATTCCTCATGGTCTGATACTGGCAGATAACCGGCATTCCCTGTAAGTATGGCTTTTATGCGGGCAGCGAAGACATGCCTGTCAATATCGGTGGCAAGCATGGAATAGACATCTGCGAGCTCGCTGGCATGGGCATCAAAAAAATCGGGCACGGCTTTGCGCCACAAAAGAGGTGGCGGAGGCCAATTGCCATCTAGCCAGATATTGCGTACGCCCAGCGGCGCACAAAAACGGCAAATCAGGCAAAGCTGAGAGGGTTCTGGAAAAAGAAAAAGTTTCTCATATTGTGGCATCGCCCAAATCTTGGCCATATCCTCAACAGTGACTGTCCAGCTCTCCTTGCCATTCTGCAAGGTCAGTTCGAGCGGCTGCCTGGGGTCATAATCAGGGCAGACGATGCGTCTGGGCGCAAGGTAGGGATGCCGCTCCAGATAAGGCGCAAGAAGCTCCATATACTGCCGCATCATGATCAGACATACATTCTCAAGGCATTTTGGCGCTCCCCATGGCCTGAGCATTTGCATCTCATTAAGCTCTTTTGCAAGCCTCGCGGCCATATTCATTTCCCTTGCTCCCGTATTTTAGAAAAAATTCTTCTTGAAGGCCTGCGCCAGTTCTTCTACATCGGCCTGCACCAACAGGGAGTCACCAGTGCGGACAATCATTTGGCCATCATCCGAAACCTCGCCTATGCGTCTGCACAGCTGCCACATCCCAAGGGTATCCAGCAAGGTCGACAGATCCGGGCGAATGGTCACAATGTGACGACTGGCCGATTCCGAATAAAGAAGCTCAAACGCGCTCATTTGCCCAAAGGCCGCCACCGCGTCCAGATCTATGTGACAACCGAGCCGTCCGCCTATGCACATCTCCGCCAAAGCCACTGCCATGCCACCGTCAGAGCAATCATGACAGGCGGAAATGGCACGCTGGCCCATAAGAGCATGCAACGCCTGATATCTGCTTTTTGCCGAGGCCGAGTCCACATGGGGAACAATTCCACCATGTATCCCCAACTGGTCGGCAGCCTCGCTGGCGCCCATCTCCCGCCAGGTGCCTCCCAGAAGATAGATTTGATCACCTGCTTTTTTGAAATCGGATGTCTGGGCGCGTGTGACATTATCGATCACACCGAGTACTGTAAACAGCACTGTGGGGGGTATGGCTATGCGTCCATTTTCACCCAGGTAATCATTTTTCATGGAATCCTTGCCGGAAATGCAAGGGACACCATAGGCAAGGGCAAATTGCCGCAAAGCCATACAGGCACGCACAAGCTGGGCCAATTTGTATGCCCCATCTGGATTTTGCGGAGATGCCACAGGGTCGCACCAGCAGAAATTGTCCACCCCGGCCAGAGTGTCCGGATTGCCGCCCACAGAAACGGCATTCCGGATTGCTTCATCCATGGCATTTGCCATCATCCAGTAGGTGTCATAATCGCTGTATTTTGGACAGATCCCATGGGCAAGCACCAGGCCGGCATCTGATTCCAGCAATGGCCTGATGACCGCGCCATCCGATGGGCCATCCCGTAAAATGCCTGTCAGCGGTTTTATGACACTGCCACCGCGGACCTCATGATCATATTGCCGGATGATGCTTTCTTTTGAACAGATATTGAGGCGTCCAAGCATGGATTTAAGAAAATCCCCATGCCATTGAGGGCTTGCGGCCACGCCATCCATCCTGATGTCCTGATGTGCAGGTTTGTGCCAGACAGCATCCAGGTGTAGCTGCGGAGCGCCATGATGCAGGAAATTCATGTCCAGAAGCGCCACGGTTTTACCCAGGTGCCGGACTTCAAAAAAACCGGAATCGTTAAAATGCCCCAAGGGGGTTGCCTCGACGTCCATTTGCGCGGCAAGGGCAAGAAACTCGTCCAGCTTGTCTGGCGGCACGGCGAGGGTCATGCGCTCCTGCGCCTCGGAGAGAAGGATCTCCCATGGTTTCAAACCATCATATTTAAGAGGCGCCTTGTCCAGCTCCAGAATGCAGCCGCCTGTATCTTCCGCCATTTCTCCCACAGAAGAGGAAAGCCCCCCTGCGCCATTGTCTGTTATGGCATGATACAGGCAGCAATCCCTGGCGCGGAGGATAAAATCATACATTTTGCGCTGCGTAATGGGATCGCCTATCTGCACTGCCGTTGCCGGTGACCCGGCATGCAGCTCCTCCGAGGAAAAAGTGGCTCCATGTATGCCATCCTTGCCAATGCGGCCGCCGGCCATGACTATGACATCACCATTCTGGGCGGCCTTTTCATAGCCTGGATGGCCACAGATTTTTGCCGGCAAGAGGCCAACCGTGCCGCAGAAAACCAAAGGCTTGCCAAGATAGCGTGGATCAAAAACCAGTGATCCATTTACCGTAGGTATGCCACTCTTGTTGCCGCCATCCTCTACGCCCTGCCGCACGCCCTCGAGAATACGTCTTGGATGCAGAATACGCGGCGGGAGCGGGCCATCATATTCGGGTGATGCGAAGCAGAAGACATCAATGTTGCAAACAAGTTCAGCTCCCATGCCAGTGCCCAGGGGATCCCTATTCACGCCCACGATGCCTGTCAGGGCGCCACCATAAGGGTCCAGTGCCGAGGGGCTGTTGTGTGTTTCAATCTTTATGCAGGCATCATAGCCATTGATGAAATCCACTACTCCTGCATTATCCTTGAACACAGAGAGGCAATAATCATTTTCGCCTGCCCTGGACCGGATTATGGCAGTGGCATCCCGGATACATGTTTTATACAGATTGTCCACAATCTGCGTGCGGCCGATGTCCGCGTCCTCATATCTTATGCGGCTTGCAAATATTTTATGCTTGCAATGCTCGGACCAGGTCTGGGCCAGAGCCTCCATCTCAACATCTGTGGGATTGTGGGGCAGCCCGAGCCCGCTCCGCAAAGAGGCCACAGTCTCGGACTGGAAATGATCCCGGATTGCGCGCATCTCCCCGGTATTAAGTGCCCATGTATGCTGCCTGCTCATGGCATCAAGGCCGGCATCCGTGAGTCCGGCCAGATCCACCACATCGACTTGCGAACTGGCTTTGCCGGATACCGCGGCGGATACTGGCGCAAAACCGACATCTGCCTGCCACTGCGCAAGACTTTTGATCCTGTATTGCTGAATGAGATTGTTACAGAGCAGGTCTCTGCAAATCCTTTCCGCAGCGGCCAGATCCACATCTCCGCCACAAACCAGCCGATATTGGGAAGCGGTGTAAACAGCAATGCCATCTCTGGGGATATTCAGGGCAAGCGCGGCCGCCTCCCTTGCCGTTCTCCCTTCATTATCGGTGACGCCAGGCCTGAAGCCAACCTCGCAAAACCAGGCCGGAAATGGTTCCATACAGGGTAGGGGGCCAAGGGTGGCGCGCTGCAGGATGGGGTCATGCCAGATATTTTCAGCAATCAGAAATTCGGTTTGTTCCCTGCTCAATCCGGAAACAGTAAAAACCTTTATAATTCTGCATTCCGACACATTGATGCCGAGAAATTCACGTATGCGCGTGGCAATCCTGTCTCCTTGCGCATCCTTGAGGCCCATTCTGGGGGCCACTTCCACGCGAAAAAGCATGGCTACTCCTTGTCAGCTGAGTCTGGATCGGACATATGTTGTCATTTCGCGCAAAATAAGGGTTTCCTCACATTGCGGCAGAACGAGCAGGGAATCCAGCGCATTTCCCAGACAGGAATCCGCCAAATCGCGCGCATGGGATGCGAACTGACAAACTTCCGCCGCTATGGCCCCGGCTTCCTCGTCGCTGAAACTGCGGGCTATAAAAGATTTGTCAAAAGCGGCCTGTTTCTGCGGTGAGAGGCTCTGGCGGTAAAACCGCAGGGGTGGAGTCATCTTTCCTTCGCGCAGATCACCTCCACTTGGCTTGCCAGTTTGGGACTGGGGAGCAAAATCCAGAGCATCATCCACCAGCTGGAATGCGATCCCCAGGTTTTCACCATAGTCCAGGCATGCCTCTATCTGCTCCCTGGTCGCGCCGGCTGCAATGGCTCCCATTGCGCAAGCCTCTGAGATTAGACAGGCGGTTTTGCCTCTGGCAATTTCCAGATATTCCCCATGGGTAAGCTCGGGTCGCCCCAGAGATGACATTTCGAGGATTTCACCAGCTGCAGTCTGTACTGTTGCGCGTGAATAGCAGGCAACCAGGGCCGGATTGCCAAATGCCGCAACCATTGCGTTGCCTGCTGCGAGCATGGCATCCCCGGCGAGAATTGTCTGCGAAATTCCATATACTGTATGAGCGGCCGTTCTACCCCGACGGCTTGTGGCATTATCCAGCACATCATCATGGAGCAAAGTGGCGGCATGGAGCATTTCAAGGCTGGCAGCAAGTATATAAAGATCGCTGCTTTGGTCGCCAAGGGCTCTGCCACACATCACCGCCAGAAAAGGCCGGATACGCTTGCCGCCAGCATCCAGAATATGTTCCGCCACAGGACGGCAGGGCGCCGGTATTTGCGCTATCCCTGCCCGAATCGCCTGGCCAATGGGCTCCATTTCCCGAGCCAATCTTTGCTGGAAAAGATTTTGTGCCATAGAACCTTTTACAGATATTCGTGTGGAAATTCAAACAATATGAAACTATTAAATTAAATTAAGTTTTGGCAGCACCAGCCCCAGAGCTCGTAATGCCCCCGGGAAATCCTTTTCATCCCTGCTTCTTGGACCTGTCTTATTTGAAACCACCCGGATTTCCACACAGGGGATTTGCGCGCGCGCGGCCGCGTAGGCCGCCGCAAAGCCCTCCATGTTTTCCAGGGCTGCATGATAGTTGTTAGTCAGGGTTTCGCGCCTGTTAAAACTCGCGCTAACCCCAGCCACTGTGAGGGATTGGCAGCATGGCCAATCCGGTATTTTACCCCCATGGGGCACAATTTCGGAAAAAGGGCTCAAAGATATGCGGTCATAAACATATTCGCCGTCGGTTCGCGCCCAAAGAGGGTGGCTGAATGCCCTAGCAGTAACATTTATGCCATCATTCAAGCCATATTCCGGCCAGATTTCCTCGCTTATGCCCCAAGTGCTGCAAAGGGGATTCTTTTCAAGATCATAGGCGCCTGACAGGCCTGCATACAAAACACAACTTATTTTTTCCCCTTCTCTCCCAAGGCATAGCCCAATGGCAAGGGCTGCGTTAAGTGGCCCCACACCAGTCACAAGAAAAACAGCCTTATCGCCGCGCAAATCACGCGTGACTGGCTGCATTTCCACCAGATTTTTCCCATCAGGAAAGAGATAGGGCGCAAGAGCTGACATCTCGGCCGGGGTAGCCGCGCATATTAGCAATGCCATCGCCTACGCCCCTACAAGCGCCAGTAGTCAAGTCCCTGGGCACGAACGGCCTCCGGGTCAAAAAATCCTTTCACATCCAGCACTATTCCATGTGCCGGGTCCCGGAATAAACTCCTGAGTTGCCGTGGTGCAAGCGCCCCATAAGCCTCATGTCCCACTGCCAGAACAAGGGCATCCAGATCATGCAGCTCTGAAAGCGGCTCAAGTTTTACACCGTATATGGCGAGTGCCTCGGCAGCATCAGCCTCCGCGTCATTAACAATTACTTCCGCGCCATACTTGCGCAATTCCTGGATGAGATCGATTACGCGCGTATTTCGCAAGTCAGGAACATTCTCCTTGAAAGTGAGCCCCAGTATGCCAATCCGGCTCCCATTGACGGGACTCCCCGCAGCTATAAGGCGTTTTATGGCGGATTCGGCCACATATTTACCCATATTATCGTTGATGCGCCGTCCAGCCAGGATGACTTCCGGATGGAAACCCAGCTCCTCCGCCTTGAATGTAAGATAATAGGGATCAACGCCTATGCAGTGGCCGCCAACAAGACCTGGCCTGAAAGGCAAAAAATTCCATTTGCTGCCTGCCGCTTCAAGAACCTCAATAGTGTCTATGCCCATTTTATCAAAAATAACCGCAAGCTCATTCATAAGAGCTATATTTAAATCCCTTTGGGTATTTTCGATAACCTTGGCAGCTTCTGCCACCTTTATGCTTGACGCGCGATGAATGCCAGCCTTTACCACGCTGCCATACAATTTTTCGAGCAAATCCAGGGTTTGCGGATCCGATGCGGAGACAATTTTGGTGATTGTGGCCAGGGTATGCACCTTGTCGCCGGGGTTTATGCGTTCGGGCGAATAGCCCACCGAAAAATCCCTGTTCGGCTCCAAGCCGGATTCCCTGGCGAGGATGGGAATGCATATTTCTTCTGTCAGGCCAGGATATACCGTTGATTCATAGACAACAACGCACCCTTTGGACATATTGCGGCCAACAAGGAGGCTTGCGGATACCACCGGCTCAAGATCTGGATTGCGATGTTTGTCTATCGGCGTGGGCACCGCAACAATTATGACCGCGGCATCTTTTAATACATGGGGGTCCGCCGAGAACTCAATGGCAACCCCTGCCAGATCCTCCACAGCTACCTCACGGGTGTGATCCGAGCCACTTTTTAGTTCCTGTACTCGTTCCGCATTTATATCAAAGCCAATAACGGGCATCTCCCTGGCAAAGGCCACAGCCAGAGGCAGCCCAACATATCCAAGGCCGACAACGGCCAGCTTTTTTTTGCCCTCACAAAGTTCCTGAAAAGTCACCATTGTTTATCCCGTTCCATTATTGTGGCGCCGGTTTGACCGACATCTTTACAAAATAATAGTTTTATCGCACAAAAAGCAATGAACTCTTTTTTTACCGCCATTGTTCTGGCCATTGTAATGGAAAGCCTTTGTATGGCTCTTTTTCCAAAATTCATGCGCAAGGCCATGCTCGAAATCGCCACCAGATCCGACCAGGAGTTGCGGTCCGTGGGCGCGACAGGTCTGGTGTTGGCCGTGTTATTGGCATTCCTTCTGCGGGCGCTCTAGGGATCAGGATGGCTTAAAACCCCAATGCAGGCAGACAATCCCGCTTGTAAGTTTGCGGTAGCCGATATTCTCAAAACCCGCGACCTCCATTTCACAAGCCAGAGCTTCGGCTGCGGGGAAGGCGCGAATAGTTGCGGCCAGATAGGAGTAGGCAGCCGCATCCCTGGCCACCAAAGCTCCCACCGCAGGCAAAATGCGCTCAAGATACAGATTATAGAGCCCACCCCAGATTTTCTCCTGCCCTGAACCAAACTCCAGAATGCAGGCTTTTCCACCTGGCTCCAGGACCCTCAACATTTCCTTAAATGCGGTAACGCGCTCGCGAATGTTGCGAATGCCAAAAGCCATTGTCAGGCTGCCAACACAGCTGTCCGAAAGCGGCAGACCCAGGGCATCTCCGGCGCAGGGCAATATGCGTTGTCTTTTTTGCGGAGTGTTGATTTTTTTCTGGCCTATATGCAACATCCGCGGGCAAAAATCTATGGCAGGAATGGTCGCATCTGGATGGGCATTCAACAAGGCCAGCGCCACATCCAGTGTGCCACTGGCCACATCGGCAATAATACCAGACTGCCCCGGGCATGCCAGCAGGGCCAGCTCCCTGCGCCAGTTTCTGTCTATACCCAGGCTGAGAAAATGATTTAAAAAATCATAGACCCCGGCAATGCGCCCAAACATGGAGCCAACGGCATTGCCCCCAGTCACACCCTGGCTCCCCATCAATCGGCATCCTCCAGATTGGTCTGATCCTGCGCGCCATCACGAATGGTGGACGCAACCACGCTGTAAACGACAGGGAATACCTCGGCAAAATTCCCAGGGGTCACAGTGCGTGTCTCTATAAACTTGCATGTCAGCTCCTTGGCTACCTGCAATGCCTCCCTGCTTTCCTTATCCATATAGCAAAACCTTCAATAAAAAAACCCGTTCCCGGGGAATGACCGCGCCGGCACCTACCGGCACGAATGCGGAACGGGCCCAAAACAGACGGAAACTTAAGCCCCCGACCGGTTTATGTCCTGCAATGCTGCATTTCTGGCAATCGAATAATTCATTGCCCTCTTTTCATCTATACCCTCTGTGATACAGCATTGCAAGATATTGCATATGCCAAAACAGGTCATGCGTTCCAGCACGAGTCATAAATATTTGGTTTGAGATCCTCCTCTGGCTTGCGCGCCATTTTTCCGATATTATATTACTGTTGCTGGCTGACTCCACATTGGCGGTTCATGCGCCCCAAAGGCCTTTTTTCAGATCATTCCGCGACTGGCCCCATTTCTCCAGGGGATATAAAGTCAAAGCCTGTGCATGGTTACGTTTGCCATCCGGATAGAAAAATGTCTGATACATCGGAAGATTTCGCCAACAGACCTTTTACAAAACTAGCAGGGGGTACCCGGTTCGCCCAAAATGCAAAATCTTCTGTTGCGTCCCAGCAACCATCATTGGATGATGCAGCCGATCGGGCACTATTCCTTAAAGCCGTCAACAGCATCAAGGCCCCCCGGGATGTTCCTAAAACCATAGGCTTCCACATCGCGGATCTTGATGGCTGGCAGCATATGAAATTCAACCAAAAGAAGATATCCAAAAACATCGTATTCAAGCCGAAACCTTCTCCACCTCCTCCCACACCTAATGATGTGGATACGGAGAGAGATGCCTTTCTATGGGCAATGCGTGATGCGAAACCATTGCAGGGCGGGGCGCGCGTTGCGTCCCCCAAGATCACCAGACAGCAGCCGCGAGTTGCAGAAGCCAGTTTTGAAGAGCTTATGTCTGGCAAGCTGGAATTTTCCCTTCTATATTCTGATGAATATCTTGAGGGAAAGGTTTCAGGACTGGACGAAATGATTATGAACAGATTAAGAGCAGGTCAGATGAGCCCGGAAGCGCACCTTGACCTGCACGGTCTCAATGCCAGCCAGGCATACGAAAGTTTGCGGGTATTCATGCGGGATGCATGGTTCAAGGGCCTGCGAATGGTCCTGCTGGTGCCAGGTCGTGGTAAAAACTCACCTGCAGGTATGGGCATACTCCGTCAAAAAATGCAGAGCTGGCTTACCCAAGACCCTTTCAAGCGCGTAGTCCTTGCATTCTGTACAGCCCAACCCCATGATGGAGGGCCAGGCAGCATATATGTGCTCTTGCGGAAATCACGCAAAAAAGGACGCATATACTGGGAAAGAATGCCTGCGGATGCGGATCTTTATTAATACATTGGATTTAATCAGTGCAAGGTCATCCCGGCGGGCAGGCCTCACGGGGATAGCACTCCGTGACCCGGCCTGCCCTTTTTCTATATATTACTACCACTTTTCATAATGGATGCGATCTTCCCGAAAACGATCCACTTCATGGAAATGCTGTTCTGGGTAGCCCAGGCAGACCATCCCCATGGGCACGATGTCCTCTGGCAGGGATAAGGCCTTGCGAAGATACGCTTCTCGCTCCTCCACGGGATATATTCCGCACCACACAGCGCCAATATTTAGACCTCTTGCTGCAAGCATCATGTTTTCAATGGCTGCGGCGCAATCCTGGGGCCAAAAACCCTCGGCCTTGTCATCCTGCATGCTTGCGCATACCACAATCACCAGCGGCGCATTGGCCGCCATATGAGTATATTTGGTGGTGCCAGATAACACCTTGCGCTGTCCTTCATCCCTGACGGCGACAAAATGCCATGGCTGCTCATTGCACGCGCTTGGCGCCAGCATTGCACATTTTAAAATTTCATGCAGATCCGCATCACTTATCTCCGTATCAGTATATTTACGAATACTGCGCCTGGTATGCAAAGCTTCCAGAATATCCATAACCAATGCTCCATGATTTATATTATTAAACACCGTAACATCTCATAATATAACAACATCGTTGTCAATGAGGATACTACCGTAATATATGGAAATTTCCATATGCTACGGAAATAAATCATATTTTTTGTAAAACAGCGCCATACATGCCTTCCAGCCAGCAACTCTCATGTGGCGTCTGCCATTCACAGACAATCTCAATATCCCGGGCAAGTATTTTCGCCAGCATTTTTTCATTTTCGTCCGGATTAAGTGTGCATGTAATGTATGCAAGTTTGCGTCCTTTTTGCAAAAGGCTGCATCCTGTGGACAACATGTTTTGTTGCAATGCCGGCAACTTTTCAAAGTATTTTTTATTGTGCATGAGGGAAAAACGGATATCCGGCCTTCGTCCCAGCACCCCCAGGCCGCTACATGGCACATCCATCACAATATCCCCATGCCATTTTGGCAAAGGCGGCTTTGTCATATCGGCCTGCGCCACAAGCGGACATGTCAATTCTAATCTCGTAAATTCCGCCTTAAGGCGGTTTAATCTTTGCAATGAAGTATCGGTAGCAAGGGAAATATCAACAGAAGCTTCCGCAAGCGCACCCGTTTTACCCCCTGAGCCAGCGCAACAATCCCACACGGGATTGCTCAAATCCGTAAGTTGCAGCTCCTGAAGAATCTGCATTGAACCGGCTGCCTGCATGGAAAGCGCCCCTTTTTGCAATAAATCCCAAACGGAATGGCCTGCAATTTCCTGTGGAAACATGCCGGGAGCAAATGCAAATCCATAAGCACCAACAGCCTGACATTGCTGGTTTTGCTTTTTAATTAGGCTGTTATAAATATTTTTGGCCAAATCATGAGCCCTATTGACCCGCAAACCCTGCCATGGCCGCGCAAAGCTGCGCTTAAGCAAGAGCAAAGTTGCATCGGGGCCATAATTATTCAGCCAGATATCTGTGATATATCTTGGCATTCCATGGAAAATGGAGAGGCAAGACCATTTATCAGGATTGCTTTTTTCCATATACCATTCCGGGTCATCGATATCTGGCATCATTTTTTGGATAGACCGCAAGGCGCCGTTGGCGACATTCCCCATTCTTTGGCCAAATTCCTTGCGCACCAGACGTACTGTCTGGTCCACTGCCGCATAATCGGGCACCTTATCCTGCAGGCACATACTGTACACACCCATAGCCAGATATATATGCATTCTGGATGGTAAACCCTGGGGTTTTGGCAACACCTGTGCCAAAATATATTCAATTCTGAGATAGGCGCGGAAGAACCCATATACCAGATCCGTACATAGCGCCGCATCCTTTTGTGAAAGAGGCATCTTAACAAGCATGGAGTTTAAGGCATTTTGGATATGGATACCAGATTTTGTTTTTTCAATGGCCATTAAGGCCACTTTGCGGGGGGAAACAGCCAATGTGGCCTCCAAGGTATTGACAGAAAATGGGAATATAAGGCATTATAGATAAAGCATCGCCGCCTTGGCTCAGTTGGTAGAGCAGCTGATTCGTAATCAGCAGATCGTCAGTTCGAGTCTGACAGGCGGCTCCAGAAATTTCAAGAGCCATACCCCTTTGGGGTAACGGCTCTTTTTTTTCGCAAAGCCTCAACAGGAAAACAGGGTGATGCCTGCTATTAGATAAATAAATATGGATATATTAATAGTAGATAAAACTCACTCATCATTGATAGTTGTATATTGTGACAAAGCAGATTTTAATAAGTCCTGCAATGGATAAATGTCATCAAGACTATTTAGACTATGCCGTTCTCCCCTCACGCTTTCTGGTGTAAATATTATAATATAAGCATTTTTACCTATACCACCTCCATCCCCATCTATAACGTTATATAGTCTGCATATGGGTTTACGAATGTTATTATCCAATATGATAGCACTGTTATTATAAGATATACTTATACCTATAGAATAAAGCTAGTCTAAATATCCATTAGGATGTTTTTTATGCCAGGTCCATGCGGATTCGATGATCTGTCTTATATCATTTTGAGGGTGCCACCCTAAAATCCTCTGGGCCTCCTGGGATGAAGCCACAAGTTTTGCTGGATCCCCGCTTCTTCGTGCAGCACTGACCGCAGGTATGGGATGGCCAGTTACTTCTCTGGCGGCATTTATCATTTCCTGTACAGTAAACCCCATACCATTGCCAAGATTACAGATGAATGAATCACCACCGTTCTCCAGATGCTCAAGCGCAAGCAAATGCGCATCCACAAGATCCATTACATGGAGGTAATCCCGGACACATGTACCATCTTTTGTTGGATAATCATCACCAAATATCTTGATTTCCGGTCTTTTTCCCAAAGCGACCTGAAGAATAATTGGCACTAGATGGGATTCAGGCCGATGATCTTCGCCAATAATGCCCCCCTCCCAGGCGCCTGCGACATTAAAATAACGGAGCACAGCATATCGCATTCCATATGCTTCTGAAGCCCAGCGCATTATCCTTTCCATGGCGAGTTTACTTTCACCATAAGGGTTAGTGGGATTTAAGGTAGCTGTTTCCGGGATAGGAATGGTCTCAGCATCACCATATACTGCGGCTGTTGATGAAAAAACAATTTTATCGACACCGTGTTTTTGCATCACAGTAAGTAATTTGATCATGCCAGTTACATTATTATCCATATAGTCCAGAGGCTGAATCATGCTTTGCCCCACAAGAGACAAAGCTGCAAAATGGAGCACGGCATCAATTTTTTCTTTTCCGAAGACCGCATCAAGCGATTTTTCGTCCCTTATATCAACCATGTGCAACTTTACTCCATCTCGCAATGATTGCGCATGCCCTGTACTCAGGTTGTCCACGACAATAACATCCCGACCAGCATCCCATAATGCCCGGACATTATGGGATCCTATGTAACCGGCACCACCAACAATCAAAATTGCCATTGTCACCTCGTTATTCTTGAATAAGACACTGTATCATATTCTATAATAATATATTTTTGATACTATTTCAGGGATAAAAAGATGGCATCCAAGATCTAATATGTGAGTAGCCCATACTTGATCTGCAGATATTAAGTTTTGATATATATTAGTCAGATTAGCTTAACTGTCAGACTTTTTACATATGCCTACCTTCAAAGCAGTGCTTGCATTGGCGTTGGTCCTCTGCACATCTTACCTTGATTAGTTCGTTCATCATTATAATAAGTCAGCAATTCATCAAGATCTGCCTGCATTTCCGTCAAAGATAGATACAGCAAAAAAGATGCAAAAAGCCATCATCAACTGGACGACCTGCAACAGTCCATAGATTATTTGCCTAGACTCAAACTTCTCCGGGAATCTCTTCTTTTTGCCTAAATAAGACTCCTTGGGTAAAAGAACTCAATCTTATAAGATTTTTAATGCGCAAAATTTTGAAATAGTACAATAAGAAATTCAATCGAGTTCTGCAAATAGTTTTTCTTTGATAGAATCAATACTTCCTTCACCATCTAGCTCAATGTATTTAGTCCGACCAGCATTCGCAAGTTCATGGAAGTAATTGGCCGCCGCGAGTGTACCATCAGTGGTATCATAATAAATAGAATGTCTTTTATTTATCGCTGCTTCATCCTGATCATCGTTGCGAACAGACAAAGGCGATCCACAAACTCTACATTTGTTGCCATTTGGCTTAATGGCATCAATATTTATATTATTGGGATGATTATTATTTGTCTGACAAATGCGTCTGCCCATAATTCTTTCTTTGGCAACATTTCTTGGGAGTTTAATTTCGACAACATAGTCAAGCTTTAATCCTGAATCCTCTAAGGCTTGCCATAATTTCCTGGCCTGCTCCATATTTCTGGGAAATCCATCAAGCAGCCAGCCATCAGCACCTCTTGTTTTTAATGTTTCCAACACCATGGGAATGGTAATATCATCTGGCACAAGATCTCCCTTATCGATATATGCCTTGGCTTTCTTTCCAAGTTCAGTTCCACCTCCGATATGTTCCCGGAAAATGGCACCAGATTCAATATGCGCCACATCATATTTTTGTCTTATCAATTCTCCCTGAGTACCTTTGCCGCTACCATTAGGTCCAAATATTAAAATATTCATATAACTGCTCCTCGAATATTTTTTTTCTTATTTGTAAACTCAAAATTTTCTTCTGTCAAAAATCTCATCGCTATATCCACCAGACTTCCCTATTTAGCTTCTTCCCATCCCCCCGTGGCACGGGCTGGGAGAGTGTAAAAAAATTCTAGAGATTTTCTA
>CAJUMQ010000002.1 GCA_910587035.1 uncultured Desulfovibrio sp.
CAAAGCTATAAGCTTTTTTGACCCCCCGCCTAGCGGGGGGTTTTATTTTAACCAATAAACCGAAGGCCCCTTTTATTGGGGCCTTCTTTTAAAATGTTTTACCGATGTGTGTTATTCCATTGTCGACATGCGTCGGTCCGAGCGGGGGTCAATGCCATATCTACGCATTTTTTCATACATGGTAGCCCTGCCTATGCCCAGCACCCTGGCTGTGCGCGCTACATTGCCGCCATTTGCGGCCAGAGCGTCCAGAATGGCATTCATTTCCGCATTTGCCGCTATGCCTCCCAAATCCCGCGCCGGCGCCTCCTTTGGCGCCATCTGGCGCTCGCCCATGGAGGGCAAAGTTTCGGGCGGAAAGTCTCCGGGCATTATTGTGCTGCCCCTGCGCATTGTGGCAGCATGCACCACGGCATTATGCAGCTGGCGCACATTTCCGGGCCAGGCAAAGGACCGCATGGCGCTCTCGGTTTCCGGGGCGAAAGTCACCTCATTCAGCTCCATGCGTTGCAAAATATAGCGGGCTATGGGCAGAATATCATCCTTTCTTTCGCACAATGGCGGAATTTCCAGCACGAAAGTATTAATTCTGTAATACAAATCCTCACGAAAGGAGCCATTTTTGAGCATGGCGGTTATGTTGCGGTTGGTAGCTGCCAGCAGCCTGAAATCCACATTTTTTGCGGAAACAGCCCCCAGACGCCTTACCTGGCGGCTTTCAAGGGCGCGTAAAAGCTTGGCCTGGAATTCCAGAGGCATCTCGCCTATTTCATCGAGAAAGAGAGTCCCTGTGTCCGCAAGTTCCATCTGGCCTATTTTGCCATCCTGCCTGGCGCCGGAGAAGGCGCCGCTGACATAGCCAAACAGCTCCGATTCAAAGAGGTCCCTGGGCAGCGCCGCGCAATTGATGCATACCAGCGGGCCCTGCGCCCTGGAGCTTGCCGCATGTATTGCATGGGCAAAAAGCTCCTTGCCCGCCCCGGTGGAGCCCAGAATGAGAACAGGCTCGTCTAGCCTGGCATAACTTTGGGCCTGTCTTTTAACCCTGTTTATGGCCTCGCTGTCTCCAAGTATGCTGGCAAAGGTGTATTGGGGCGCAAGGCTGGCCTCAAAACGTTTTTTATAATGTGAGAGCCTGCGGCCAAGCTGCTCGATTTTGCTGGACAGTTTTTGCAGTTCCTCAGGATCGTTAAAGATTGCCTGGGAGATCATGCCGGCAATGGCGCCATTTCCATGGCGCACAGGGAGCCTGTTTACAATGACCGGCCTGTCCTTCCCCGGGGAGAGCTGGCAGAGCTCCCCAAGTTCGGGGCGACATTTGGACATCACAATTTCAGCGCGCGAATGCGGTATGATTTCGGTGATATGCCTGCCCAGGGCGGCCTGGGGTTCCATTTCCAGAAGAGCTGCATAGGCCTTGTTTATAAAGCGCACAATGCCGTCATGATCGCAAAAAAGCACGCCCATGGGCAGCCCGTCCAGAATTAGGGCGGCTGTCTCGTCCTTTTTACATCCATCATGAAACATTGCATCCTCCGCAGGGGGGCATGTAAAATCGCATATCCTTCTTCTGGCAACCAGCCTCCTACAGGACATCCCACAGCATTTTCAGGCCGACGATGATCAGGAAGACAGCGAAAAAACGCTTCAATTTTGCAGTTGGCAATGCGTGGGAAAGACGCACGCCCAGCGGCGCAGTGATGCAGCTTGCCACAGCGATGCCAAAAAGGGCCCACAGATGCACAAAGCCAAGGGTATATGGCGGCAGATCCGGCTTGCCCCAGCCGCCAACTATATAACCCAGGGTGCCAGCCACAGCCAGGGGAAAGCCAATGGCCGCCGAAGTGCCCACCGCCTCATGAATATCGACATTGCAGTATGTCATGAAGGGCACGGACAGCGATCCGCCGCCTATGCCCACAAAACTGGAGACCATGCCAATCACGCCGCCGGCAGCAGCCGTGCCAAGGGCGCCAGGCATGTTGCGGGTCGCAGGCGGCCTGTAATTGGAAATCATCTGCGCGGATATGGCAAACAGAAAACAGATGAAAAAGATTTTCAAAAACATGGTTGGCATATTGGCGGCCAGGAGGCTACCAAGGAATGTTCCAAGCAGGATGCCCGGAGTGATGTTGCGGAATATTTTCCACCTGACTGCGCCACGCTTGTGATGGGCCCTGGCGCTGGATATCGATGTGAACATGATGCTTGCCAGGGATGTGCCCAAGGCAAGCTGCTGCACATACTGGGGTGGCACACCCTGGGAGGGAAAAACCGCAACCAGAATTGGCACGATCACGGTGCCACCGCCAACCCCGAGCAAACCGGCCAGAATGCCTACAACCGCGCCACAGCAAAGATAGATGACAAGTGAAACAAGCATGGCATAATCCTCTTGCATATTGGATGATGCCGTGGGCCTGCCACGGCATATACCCCAAACTGGCTGATTGCCAAAAATAGGACAAGCTGTCGCGGGGCGTCAATATTGTTTTTCACTTTACAGAAAAAACAGATACGGCTAATCTGAAGCCATGGAACCAGTTGGCACAGGACATTTGGCGCTTTTTTGCGTTGCGGCAGAGCCGCGCAGGGATTCCCCGTTTTAAACGGGGTTTTTTTTTGCCCCGGGCCCGCCATATCCGCGATAAAGCATGCATGAAGCCTAATTTCAAGAGCCCGGAGGAGCGCCTTGAAGGATGACAATCACTATTACTGGCCTCACAAGGATCTCCTGGATACGGATTGCCTGGGAGAGGCCGATCTCAGGCATTTGCTGCATCTTGCCTCTGGCTTTCAGGATATCAACCTGAGGCCTGTCAAAAAGGTGCCCACCCTCAAGGGGCGTACAGTCATTCTTTTTTTCGCGGAAAACAGCACCAGAACCAAAACATCCTTTGATGTTGCCGCAAAACGCCTGTCCGCTGACACTTTTTCCCTTGGCAAGGCAGGATCCAGCCTGAACAAGGGCGAGAGCCTGAAGGACACAGGCCTCACATTGCAGGCCATGCATCCCGATGTGATAGTAATCCGCCACTCCAGCAGCGGCGCGGCCCGTTATCTTTCCGAAAACCTCTCCTGCTCCATTGTCAATGGCGGCGATGGCTGGCATGCCCATCCCACCCAGGCTCTTCTTGACTGCTACAGCCTCAATCAGGCCTGGAATGGCAATTTTAAAGGCAAGACCCTGCTTGTGCTTGGTGACATAGCCCACAGCCGCGTGGCGCGCTCAAACATCCATCTTTTGCGGATGCTTGGCGTGAATGTCCGTCTGTGCGCGCCGCGCACCCTGCTGCCTGCCGGTGTCTCTTCCTGGCCCGCCAGTGTTCATTCCAGTCTGCCTGAAGCCATTGATGATGTGGATGCCGTCATCTGCCTGCGCCTGCAGCTGGAAAGGCAGCAGGCCGGATTGCTGCCGGATCTGGCCGAATATGCGCGCAGATACTGCCTGACTGAGGAGCATCTGCGTCTAGCTGACCCAGATGTGCGAATCTTGCATCCTGGCCCCATGAATCGTGGCCTTGAAATTTCCGATGCCGTGGCCGACGACGCCAACTGCCTTGTTTTAAAACAGGTAGAGGCCGGCGTGGCTGTGCGCATGGCAGTGCTCTATCTTTTGGCAACCCGTTCTGAACAGGGAGACAGTTGATGCTTGCAATCCGTAATGCCATTCACCTCGATGCCCCGGTGGATCTGCTTATAAATGATGGCAAAATAGTCACAATGACCCCCGCGGGGCATGTTCCACCCCCTCCTGATTGCGAGACTATTGACGCATCCGGATTGCTGCTGCTCCCGGCACTCATCGATGCCCATGTGCATCTGCGGGAGCCTGGCTATGAATACAAGGAGGATATTGCCAGCGGACTTGATGCGGCCGCCCATGGCGGTTTTGGGGCCGTAATGTGCATGGCCAACACAAAACCGGTGAACGACACAGCCGCTGTGGCCGTGTTCATGCGCGAAAGGGCCCTTGCAAGCCATCCACATGGACCGGAGCTCTATCCCATAGCCGCTGCCACCAAAGGCCTGACCGGCGAGGAGATGGCGCCACTTGCAGAACTCAAGGCAGCCGGCTGCATTGCTGTCTCCAATGATGGGCGCCCTTTGAGCAGTGCCGAAATGACACGGCGAATCATGGAATATGCCTCAGATCTGGATATGATCTTTATTGATCATTGCGAAGATCCCCAGCTTGCCAAAGGCTGGGTAATGCATGAGGGCGTCATGAGTGGCAGGCTTGGCGTCAAGGGGCAGCCTGCGGCAGGCGAAGCAATCCAGGCCGCAAGGGATATCATGCTTGCCGAATATCTCGATGTGCCGGTGCACATTGCCCATGTTTCCAGCCGCCTGACCGTGGATGTGATTGCCTGGGGCAAAAAACGCGGTGTACGCGTCACTGCGGAAACCTGCCCCCATTATCTTATGCTTGATGAAAACTCGCTTGAAAACTATAATACTCTCGCCAAGGTCAGCCCACCGCTTAGGGAGGATGCCGACAGGGAGGCGCTGAGGGATGCCGTGCGGGATGGCACCATAGATATCCTGGTAACAGATCATGCTCCGCATGCTCCCCATGAAAAAAATGACACTCTGGATCTGGCTCCATGCGGCCTCTCCGGCCTAGATCTTGCACTCTCCCTGTCTTTCCGCCTTGTTTCCCAAAATATTCTCAGCGAGGCCGATTTGCACAGGCTCTGGTGTGATGCTCCGGCCAGAATTTTCGGGCTGCCATGCAACAGATTCAATCCAGGCGATCCCGCTGATTTTTGTCTTTATGACCCCACAGCCCTTTGGCAGGCAAACACGGACAATTTTTATTCAAAAAGCTGCAATACCCCCTGGGCTGGAGAAATGATTGCCGGCAGGGTAAAACATCACTGGCACAGGGGCGTGAAACTTTTTTAATGAGGTGGTTGAAATGCTGGTGCGTCAACCTGTGGTCGCTGGACGTTTTTATCAGGGTAATCCGGAAAAACTGACAAACGAAATTGACAAATATCTTTCAGCCCACAGCGCTTCTGAAAATGCTGTCAGAAATGCCTGGGCCGTCATGCTGCCCCATGCGGGTCACATCTATTGCGGCGATGTAATTGGCAGCACTCTTGCAGGCGTAAGGCTGCCTTCGCGGCTGGTCATTCTCTGCCCAAACCATACAGGCTATGGCAGGATGCTCAGCGTCTGGCCCCAGGGCGCATGGCTGACGCCGCTTGGTCCCGTAAAGGTGGATGCCGCCCTGGCTGCGGACATCATTGCCAGCGGAGGCGGCTTTGAGGCCGATACTCAGGCCCATGCCGGGGAGCATTCCATAGAAGTCATTTTACCCTTTTTGCAGTACCAGACCGGCAATCTCTCAATTGTGCCCATATGCGTGGGCACCCAGAACAACAGCGCCCTGGCAGGCGCAGGCCATGCCCTGGCCAGTGTATTGCGGATGCCCCAATATGCCGATACAGGCCTTGTCATCAGCTCGGACATGAATCATTACGAAAATGAGCGCGCGACCTTTGCCAAGGATGACATGGCTCTAGACAGGATAATGGCTCTTGATCCTGCCGGGTTGCTTGAGGTGGTGCGGGATAATAAAATCAGCATGTGCGGCGCCGGCCCCATGGCTCTCGCCCTGTATGCGGCCCTGGATATGGGATATCTGGATATTGAGCTTGCGGCCCATGAAACATCCGGAAAAACCTCCGGCGATCATGAGCATACAGTGGGCTATGCCGGCCTCGAATGCTTTTTGCAAAAAAAGCCGGCGCAGGCCAGCTAGAAATTCCACCATCTGAACGGATTTTCACCATGCCGCCATGCAAGACAGCGCTCATGGCTACAACATTCCCTTTTCGGACCTATGGCGGCAGGAGGAAGGAATCATGTCACTGCATGAAGCATCCATAATCATCCCGGTGCTGAACAACTGGCAATATACCGAAAACTGCCTTAATGCCGTTGCCCAGACCCTGGCAGGAGAGGCTGTGGAGATTATTGTCATTGACAATGGCTCAAGTGATGCCACCCCCAAAAACTGCCCCGCGCTTGGGAATGCCCTTTTTGGAGATTCCTTTCATTATCAGCGCAATGAAACCAATATCAACTTTGGGCCAGCATCCAACCAGGGCGCAAAAATTGCCAGCGGTCAATATCTCATCTTTTTAAATAATGACACCATACCCCAGAGCGGCTGGTACAGGCCGCTTCTTGACGATTTCAATCTGTATCCAGATATTGGCGCCACAGGTCCGCTGCTGGCATATCCTCCCAGACCGCCTTTTGGCCTTACCGTGCAACATCTGGGAGTGCGCCTGTCTGCGCTCTTTAAAATAGGACATCTATATCAATGCATACCAGTTGATTCGCCACTTGCCCGTAAAAGACGCTTCTTCCAGGTGATAACGGCTGCCTGCATGGTGATGCCACGCGAGCTGTTCACAAGTCTTGGCATGTTTGACGAGGGATTCATCAATGGCTTTGAGGATGTGGAACTGTGCGCCAGGCTTGCCCGCGCCGGTTACAAGGCCACTGTAAATCCAGATTCCCTGGTTATTCATTATGAAAGCGCCACCCCCAACCGCCATGATGCCGAGGTCAATAATTCCGCGCTTCTGCTCCAGAAATGCCGGGATATTCTGACACCAAACCTTGCGGAACAGATTGCCCTGGATGGCATGACTCTTGCCTTGAATGAATGGCAACAGCCGCTGCCAATGCTCCCCCCCGAGATTGTGAACACCCTGGATGCGGCTGCCGGCGGTCTGGATTTTGAAAGTCTTAAAAACCTTGTTACCCGCTATCCCTTCTGGCACAGGGGCTGGCTTGGCATGATTGCCAAATGCGACAATGTGGAATGGCTGTCAAATCTGCTTTGGGCCTGCTACAACCTTTTTCCCGGAGCGGGCTCTGCCCTGGCCAACTGCGAATTCTACCAGCTCCACAAGAACAGAAAAATGTTTAACATCTGGTTGCCCACTGCCTTTTCCCATTGCAAATCCTTTGAGGAATATGTAGCCACAGCCCGGGAGAACATGGAAAAGCTGGCCCATTCTCCTGCCGCTGCCGCCCTGTATGCCGATTGGCTAGATCATGCGCAGGATTTTGGGGAAAAAGCTCTTAAGCCTTTTCTAAACGATTTATGGCAGCTTGCCCTAAAGGGCAATGTCAGCTTAAATCCTTTTGATCCTGAAATGTATGAATTATGGCGGCAAATGCGCAATCGCCAGGATCCATCGAGGGAAGTGCCGGACAATACGGAAAATATCCTGTTTTCCATCCTCATGCCGGTCTATAATCCCCGTCCTGAGCATCTGCGCGCGGCCATCGACTCCGTGCTGGCCCAGACCTGGCCGCACTGGGAACTATGCATTGCCGATGATGCGTCAACAGATTCTCCGATTGCGCCAATCCTGGCGGACTATGCCCGCAGGGATGCACGCATCCGCATAACCTGGCGCGAAACCAATGGCCACATCGCAGTTGCCAGCAATACGGCCCTTGACATGGCCTCAGGCACCCATGCAGTGCTAATGGATCAGGATGACCTGATATCCGCAGATGCGCTGGAACTAGTGGCGGACCATATTAAAACCCATCCAGAAGGCAGCCTTTTCTACTCCGATGAAGACAAGATCAATGATCTGTACAAATTTTACAGTCCATATCTGAAAAATGACCGCTGGGACTGGGAGCTCATTGGCTGCCAAAACTGCGTCAGCCATCTTGGCATTTACCGTGTGGACAGGATGCGTGCCATTGGCGGCTTTCGCGAGGGTTTTGCCGGCTCACAGGACTATGATCTGGTTCTGCGCTACATCAACGGTCTCACAGCTGCCAATATTGTCCACATTCCCCGCGTTCTCTACCATTGGCGCTCCCATGCCAACAGCACAGCCTTCAGTCTGAACGCAAAAAGCTACGCTCTGGAGAGCTCACTCAAGGCAGCCAGTGAGTGGCTGGCAAAACGCTGCGCCAATGCCACCATTGAACATGTTCCCCATAGCATCTGGCACAGAATAAAATATCCCCTGCCCAAAGAGCGTCCCTCCGTGAGCATTATCTGCCCCCTGCCTGATGCTCCCTTTCCCCTCAAGGAATTTCTGGAGGCCTGGCATACCAAAACGGAATACCCATTTGAACTGATGCTTGTAGCGCCACAGCAAAACAGGTTTTCACTTGAAAGGCTGCTGGAAAGACAGCCCAATGCCAGAATAGCCGTCTGCAGAAGAAGCGACAACATCGCCCAGCGCTGCCAGCTAGGTCTTGATGCCAGTTCAGGCCAGGTGGTGGGTTTTATCGGGCCAGACACCATCCCCGCCAGCCAGAACTGGCTGGAGGAACTTGTATCCACCCTCTGGCGGGACAACATAGGCGCTTGTGGGGGTAAAATTTTCATGCCAAATGGCGCCATGGATCATGGCGGCTACATGGTGGACTGCACTGGACGCCTGAAAAGGCTGTTCCATAATCATGCCGCGGACAATAGAACCTGGTTCGGCTGGACTGTGCTTGCCCGCACGGTGGACGCCCTGGACTTTCGCTCCATCTTCATTCGCAGGGAGCTGCTCCAGCAGGGGCTGGACAGCGCCATGGGCCTTTGGGCCTTTCAGGATTTCTGTTTAAAGATTGCGCAGGCAGGCTGGCGCACAGTCTGGTGGCCTTATGCCATATTTCAGCGCTTTAACAGTGAATTTGCCCTGCGTGAGAATATGCCGCCAATCTTTGAGAGCGAATGGCAGGGCAAACTCGCTCCATTTTCCGAAAATGTCAGGGCGGAAAGCAATATGCTTTTATGCCCGTATATTTAGCCCTGGTTATGAGCTTTTGGCCGCAGTCTCAACGCAGCTGATGGCATTGAGACTGCGCGGATAGCCGATATAGGGCACACATTGGGATATGACCGCAATCAGAAATTCCTTGTCATTGCCCATGCGCATGTTGCCTCTGGCATGGCTTGTCAGCTGGGACTCGCAACCGCCCTGGGCCATTATATAGCAGAAAGTTATCATCTCCCGCTCCCGCAAATCCAGGGCGCCACGGGTATAGTAGTCTCCAAAGCAATTCGCTGCCAGCCAGAGCCGGATGTGTGACGTATCCGCGGGCCCGTTTTTCCAGAACTCCCTCATCTGGCTGCCAAAAATATCGATCTGCGCCTGGTTGCCCTTTTGCAGCCTGTCTTCAAGTGTAGTGCCGCCCTGTGGGGCAAGAGGCAGTTTTATGCCTTTTGCCTGCATGATTTCATTGGTTATATAAAAAAATGGATACACACGGCCAATACCCAGATAGGCCACTGCCTGATAAACTATCTCCTTCACCTCCTCCGGCTTGACGCCATTATCCAGGGCTGCAGGTAGCAGTAGCCGCCAGGCATCCATTCCCTGGCAGCCTAGCAGGGTGGCCAGAATTGCCATGTAGCGCGTGCGGGCATCCAGAGGCCCATGCTCCGGAACCTCCGTAAAGGCGAAATAATCAAAACGATCCGCAAACTCCGGATCTGTCTGTGCCAGCGAATTGTCGCCACTGGCGAAAATCCCCGCATTTCTGTCCGTCCTGTCCTGTGCCGCCATGACTTCCTCCTGTGGCAATAAATGAATGCCCGCCGCCAGCACACCAGCGGCTATGGTCGAGTTCTTCAAAAAAAATCGCCTTGTGCAACTTTTGTCAGTATCAGACATAATCGCTCCCGTTTTAGGGCATTTCCGATTGAAAATAGGCAAATGCGAGGCTCTTCTTCGAAAGCTCAAGCGCAACGCCAGCGCGTATGGTTGAAACACGCAGAGCGTTTCAACTGATGAATGCTCAAATATCGTTTAATTTTTTCATGCAGCGCATATTCGCGCAATACCAAAAGGCGCCACAAAAGGCAGACTGAGAGAATCAGGCATAAAATTTACAGGAATATGCTATGGCATGTTTCACATGAACATGAGAAACACGCTATGGCGGCATTGCTGGCAAACGCCGGGGAAGTTGATCCAAGAAGGCCTTGTTCCGCAGTCAAGTGGCTTTTTCAAGCGCAAGATTCCATATTTATATAACGAATAAAGTGGGAGGTTCAGTCTATCCAGACAATGCTGCCCTGCCGGCCGGCATTTCGCTCACAACGATAGGAAAAGAACTCCCTGGAATTTTCCTGTGTGCAGATATCCAGGCCATAAATCTGTTCAGGGGGCACGCCTGCCTGCATGAGCTGATGACGTGTGAGTGCCCATAGATTCATGCATGCCGTGTCGCGATGATACCATCTTTCAAACTCGCTGCCCCATTCGGAATCAAAATTCACAAATTCCGCATTGCCAAGGCTTGGCCCCCGCACAGCCACTATTTCATCCGGATTGACAGCGTACTGCCGGCAAAAGGCAGCAATGCCGATGGCCGGAAAATTAAAAAGATTGGCCCGCCAGCCAACATGCAGAGCCATGACATATCTGCCCGATTTGTGGGCCAGCAGCAGTGGCTGGCAGTCTGCCGTCTTGATCAGCAGCCCAAGATGCGGTCTGGAGGTCATCATGCCATCGGCCATAATCTCCACTCTGGCATCGATCTCTGTGGGTTCCGGCTCTGTCAGTATCTCCCGGCCATGAACCTGGCTGCATTCGCACCATGCTTCCATGCCTCTTTGCCGCAATAGTTCCGCAAGCCTTTCTCTGGCTCCAACGACACTGGCCGGATCCTCACCTGTTTTAAAGGATATATTGCCCAACCCACGGCCCTGAAATGCGCAGTACACTCCTGGCACCCCGGGAAACTGGAAGAAAATGCAATCTACAGCCATCTCAGCCCGGCCTCCGTACATAGTGACATTACCCTGCAATCATGGCCGGCATGGGGCACGCTGTCAATTATCTGAAACTCCAGCGCGAAACCGCAGGTTTTTGGCTGCAAATGCGGATGAGCTGCAAGAAATCTGTCATAATATCCCCCACCATATCCAAGACGGTTGCCATGGCTGTCAAATGCCAGGCCTGGCACCAGCATCAGATCCGGGCTGCCATGAGCGGCAATACCGGCTGGCGGCTCCTTCAGGCCAAAAGGGCCTGGCACAAGATCTGACATGCTGGAGATCGGCAAAAATTCCATCAAGCCATTTTCCCTGTCCTTTATGCGAGGCAGTAGAACCATCTTGCCGGAGAGAAGTGCCTGTTTGATCAATGATCCTGTATCAGCCTCGCCAGGGAGCGCCGCATACAGGGCAACAGTTGTAGCGGCCTGCCAAAGTTGCTGGCGCATGAGGCATTCCCCGGCTTTTGCGGAGAGACCTGCAATGTTATTTGCGTTGCAGTTGCAGCGCAAATTGAGCATCCTCTTGCGCAATATTTTTTTCAAATCCTGCATTCACCATCTCTGATTTTTAAAATTGCAAAAAATGAAGCGAGACAATTCTGCCCTCCAAACCCAAATATGCCAACCAGATGGGTGGGGAGGAGTCAGACATAAAAATAAAATAAGATATACCTTGATAGATTGGTTTTTTTAAGGTTAGTATTATAATTAATATCTTAGAACGTAATGGCACCTACACTCACCCAGGAGCTCCATGTATGGAAGAAGCAAATGAAACAAAGCTTGAGCCACATTGCGCGGCCTGTCCATTCAAAGCACAGGACAGGCTGTGCTATGAAGGCGAGAAACATCCCCGCGATTGCCCCACCGCCATTCAGCGTGCAGTCGTGGAACAAAGTGTTGCAGTTTATGATGATCCTGAAATAAGGCGCATGGCCCATGCATCCTGTCATGTTGAGCGTGAAAGCTATCACATCCTGCCTGGCAATGTACGCATTCCCTGCCGCCCACGGCTGCTGGAGATTATCGCCTTCTGCAAGGAGATGGATTACCGCAGAGTGGGGCTTATTTTTTGTGTAGGCTTGCGGCAGGAGGCGGCGGAAGTGAACCGTGTGTTCATGGAGCATGGGCTGGATGTCATATCCGCAGTCTGCAAATTTGGCGCAACTCCCAAACCGGAAATTGGCGTAGCCGAAAAGGATCTTCTCAGGCCTGATCATCCCGAAAGCATGTGCAATCCAGTTGGCCAGGCCATGCTGATGAACCAGGCCAAGGTTGATTTCAATGTTCTTCTGGGGCTTTGTGTGGGGCATGACAGTCTGGTAATCCGGCATCTTGAAGCGCCAGTCACAATTCTGGCTGTCAAGGATCGCATGCTTGGCCACAATCCACTTGCCGCGGTGTATTGCGGGCAAGGGTATTTTAAATATCTCAAGCAGATATAAGCTGGCTCTGCCAAGGTTCATTGACATAATCCCGGTGCTGTCAGAAGTTGCGCATAATGATGTAAATCACATTTATTCTATTTATTGTTGATCTTTATAGGAAAAATTTAGTTTATTTTATTTTCCTAAATAGGCTGAAGTGATTTACATTATATAAAAATTTGTGATTTTTTTCACAAATAGGTTTCAATAATTGATCAGCCCATGAAGTGACACCTGTGATGATTGACATATACTTTTATATGTCGAATATTGTATATTTTCAGAATGTAGCTTCAATTAGCTTGGAAAAACCCAAAGGAGGGCATATGAAGAAAATATTTTTACTGTTTGCCATGTCTGTATTTTTATTGACCAGCGCATTTGCAGGCAATGCCAAAGCCGATTATCCCTATGATCGGCCACTAACCATCATAGTACCATTTGGACCTGGCGGCGCGGTTGACATAGCCAGCAGGATTCTCGCGGACTATTTTCTGCAGGAATTCAAAATAACTATAAATGTGGTTACAAAGCCAGGTGGCGGCCAGGCGCTTGGCATGAATGAAATGCTTCATGCCAGGCCTGATGGTTATACCCTGGCCTTTCCGGGAACCAGCGCCCTCACGCTTACCCCTTTGCTGACTAATGTGGGTTATTCGGTAAAGAATGTCCAGCCGGTGGCCCAGATTACGGTTATGGAGCTTGTTTTTTCCACCCATAAGGCTGTTGGGCCGCATTCCTTCGCGGATTTTCTTACCCAGGCCAAAGAAAAGCCGGATCAGACAGTCTATGCCAGCACCGGCGCCATAACCACCCAACGTCTTTATCTGACAAAACTGCTTCAGCGCTTTCATGATGGTATGAAAATTCGTCATGCCGCCTATGGTAGCGGCCATGAAGTGTCCACTGCCCTGCTTGGCAAGCATATCAATGCCGGTTTTCAGGTGCCTACCAATATCCTGCCCTATGTCAAATCCGGTGATTTTCAACCTGTCGCCATCACCAGCAAAGAAAGAAGCAAGGATCTGCCAGATACTCCCACCTTCCGCGAACTTTATGCGGACAAACTCACACCGGATGATGACAAATGGATCGATCTTGGCTCATGGCATGGCCTTGTGGCATCAAGCAAGGTCCCCAAAGAGCGCATTGAGGCTCTCCAGCCCCTGCTTCAAAAGGCGCTTTCCAACCCGCAGGTCATAGAAAAATTCCAGAAGGTTGGGCTGTCCGTTGACTATCTGCCGCCGGCTGAGTTTGCCAAGGTGATTGATGCCACGCTTCTGCTTACCCAGGATGTTCTACAGGGGCGCAAGTCCCTGGATTAAAAGCCGGGCTGATTCTCGTAATAAACAGTCGCGGGCCAAATGCCGATTGCGAGGTTCGCGACTGTTTGCAAGCCTGGCATTCAATCCGGACCAGCCTTTTTATACATTCATGTGAAGATGGAACATCCGGCCACAGTTGCCTTAAATCTCCAATGGCAATCTGTCATGGACGCAAAGGGCTACCCCGTTCTTGCAAGCGCAACCCCGGCATCACCTCATGGAGACGCCACATGATAAAAAACAAGAGCGATTTTTATATTTCCCTTGGGCTTTTCGCCATCTGCGCTATCCTGGCTTGGCAAATAAGCCTTCTTCCTGCCACATCATCCGCAGCCGAATTTTTTGGACCAGCCTCTTTTCCCAAAGGTGTCACCTTTCTCCTTTTTTGCCTCTCGGTCATTCTCTGCATAAACAGTATCCGCTGCGCAGGAAAACCCGCCAGCTGGCCCCCACGGGCCCTATTTGGCCGGGTTCTGGCGATGATTTGCCTGATTCTCTGCTATATTCTGGGCTTCATTTATGGGGGCTCATGGGCTTATGACATGATGATGCCCGAGGGAACAGGCTTTTGCATCGCCACATTTTTATTCCTCTCCCTTGCGCAGGCACTGATGGGACATAGAAAAGCACTTCACGTAGTCGGCATCTCCATTATCATCACAGGCTGCCTGTATGTGATTTTTGCCCTGCTGTTCAAGGTGCCCCTCCCATGAGAAGTATATGCATCCCATTTTCCCGGCAATATGGCCGAAGTATGATCTGTAATATCGCTGGCCGGGCTCAAGGGACGATATTACAGATAAAATTTAAATAAAGGCATTCATCGCCATGACAGATCTCATATCCGCGTTTTCGCAGGCATTCAGCTTTGAGGCCCTGCTTGCCAACCTTGTCGGTGTAGCACTGGGCATTGTTTTTGGCGCCCTGCCAGGACTGACCGCGGTCATGGGCGTGGCTTTGCTCATTCCCCTGACATTCGGTTTTTCTCCAGTGATTGCCTTTTCATCACTTCTTGGCATGTACTGTGGCGCCATCTACGCCGGATCCATCACCGCCATACTTGTCAGCACTCCTGGCACATCGGCGGCTGCGGCTACCATGCTGGAGGGGCCAAAATTCACAGCCAGGGGGGAGTCCCTGCGCGCCCTGGAGCTTACGACCGTGGCATCCTTCACAGGCGGAATCTTCTCCTGCTTTGTGCTTGCCGCCATAGCGCCTCAGCTTGCGCATTTCGCCCTGCATTTCAGCGCTCCGGAATATTTCTCGCTGGGTTTTTTCGGGCTGACAATTGTGGCTACCCTTGCGGAAGGTGCCATGCTCAAAGGCTGCATAGCGGCGTGCCTGGGCATGCTCATAGCCATGATTGGCATGGATCCTCTCACTGGCGACATGCGCATGACTTTTGACTGCCCCCAGCTTATAAATGGTGTTTCCCTCATTCCTTCCCTTGTGGGTCTGTATGCGCTGTCCCAGGTTTTTATAACCTGCGAGGATGTGTTCAAGGGCAAAAAATTAAAGGCTGTCCATCTTTCAAAGACAGGGCTTAAATTAAAGGATCTCTGGCTTGTAAAAAAGGCCCTTTTACTTGGATCCATCATTGGCACTTTCATCGGCATTGTGCCTGCCACAGGCTCTGGCACAGCATCCTTCGCTTCCTACAGCGAAATAAAGCGGCATTCCAAAAATCCGGAGCAATTTGGCAATGGCAGCATGGAAGGGCTCGCGGCTACCGAATCCGCCAACAATGCAGTCACTGGCGGAGCGCTCATTCCCCTTTTGACCCTTGGCATTCCTGGCGACGTTGTCACAGCGGTCATTCTTGGCGCGCTGATGATTCAGGGCATGACTCCCGGGCCTCTGCTTTTTCAGGAACAGGGCCCTCTCGTGTACAGCATTTTTCTTTCCCTTTTGCTGGCCAACATCTTCATGCTCATCCTTGGCATGGCATCCGTCAGAATTTTTTCGCGCATTGTGACAATACCTGGCAGCATACTGATGCCAATAGTGACGACCTTATGCGTTGTGGGCGGTTATGCCCTCAACAATTCCACCTTCGATCTCTGCGTAATGGCCACATTCGGAATTCTCGGCTACATCATGACAAAAACCGGTTTCCCCCTTGCGCCGCTTCTGCTGGCCATGATTCTCGAGAGCATCATCGAGGTTAACTTCAGGCGTGCCCTCAGCATTTCCAATAATGATTATTCCGTGTTTTTCACAAGGCCAATATGCGCGATTTTCCTGGCCATCAGCGTTTTGATTCTTCTTAATATGATTCGCAAACAGATAATGGCCCTGCGGGGGACAAAGGGGAAAACATGTTAAAGGCAAGCCATCTTTATCACAACGGCACAATTATTTGCATGGATTCACGCCGCAGTGTTGTGTCAGCGCTGGCTGTCCACGGCGACCGCATACTTGGGGTGGGAACAAAAGAGGAGCTGGAGCCGTTTATTTCGCCAGACACAAAAAGAATCGATCTTGCCGGCAAAACCATGATGCCCGGTTTCTACGATTGCCACAGCCACTTTATTCGTGCTGGCATGTATTATGGCCTGTATCTCAATGCCTTTGCCAGACCTCTGGGTGATTTGCAAAACCTTGATGAGCTGGCTGCGAGAATAAAGGAGAAAGCAGCCGCCACGCCAAAGGGAGAATGGATACTGTGTGCTGGCTATGATGACACAGCCCTTGCCGATAGAAGGCATTTCACTCTGGCGGAACTGGATGCCATGGCGCCGGATCATCCACTATTTTTAAGACATATCTCCGGCCACTCGGCCCTGTGCAATTCCATGGCCCTTAAAACATGCGGCATTGGCCCAAAGAGTGTGGCCCCTGCCGGAGGCCTCTTCAAACTGGATGGCGATGGCAATCTCACAGGCCTTGTTGAAGAACCTGCAGCCATGGATTATGTATTGAAATTCGCCCCGCAAATGACCCCGGAGTTATGGCTCAAGTCCGCTGAAGCCGCATCATCCGCCTATCTGAAAAAGGGAGTTGCCACAGCCCATGAGGGCGGAGTTACCACAGAGATCTGGAACAATTATTTTAATGCCCACGCAGCGGGAATAATAAAAAATCGCATTCAATTGCTTCCCAGACATGGCTCATTCGATTTTTCATTGATCAAGGGCCCCCATGAACCAGGGAGATGGCTTACAGATGATGGCAAACTTGTTCTGGGGCCAGTAAAACTATTTCAGGATGGCAGCATCCAGGGTTATACCGGGTATCTCTGTAATCCCTATCATGAAGTTCTCGATACAAATCTGCCGGAATATTGGCGTGGCTATCCCATCCATACACCCACAGACCTGGCCGCCATAGTGAAAAAATATCATCTTGACGGCTGGCAGATAGCTATCCATGCCAATGGCGACAATGCCATAGATGATGTTCTGGATGCCTATGAGAGTGCATTGCGCGCATGGCCGGATCACCAGCGACGCCACATTGTGATCCATGCCCAGACAGCCAGGGATGATCAGATCGCCCGTATGGCGCGCCTTGGCGTAATACCTTCATTCTTTGTGGTGCATACCTATTATTGGGGCGACCGGCATGCCGGCATATTCCTGGGGCCGGAGCGGGCCGCGAGGATATCTCCACTCGCCAGCGCCCTCCGGGCCGGCATCCCCTTCACCAATCATAATGACACGGCTGTGACGCCCATTGACCCTCTATTGTCGGTATGGTCCGCGGTAAACCGTATCACCAGCTGTGGCCAGGTCCTTGGACCTCAGCAGCGTATTCCCGTGTGGGATGCGCTTTGCTCCATTACCATTTGGGGCGCTGTGCAATTCCACGAAGAAAAAATCAAGGGCAGTCTAGAGCCTGGCAAATTGGCGGATATGACAATACTTGCCGAAAATCCACTCTCAGTGCCGAGTGAACACATCCGTGACATACAGGTGTCAGGCGTGATTGTAGCCAACGATCTTGTATATGGCGAATACTAGCGCCTGCGCATTACATCCAGCATGACGGATATTCTACGATAAATGGCGCCAGGGCGCAGATCGCCTGCTGCATGGCGCCATTTTGCAGGATTGTCGCCCGGCAAATACCAGACAAAGCGGAAAGCTTTTGCTATGCTGGTGGCTGGAGGAATATGTACATGGCAAATTCTGATTGCAAGACTGCCCCCCTATGGATAGCGGCTGGCGATATTCATGACGCCACAGCCAATTTTGCCCGCATTCCCGAGATGGATGAAGCATCCGGCATCATCATTAGCGGTGACCTTACAAATAATGGCGGCATCGATAAATACAGTCGCATTCTTGCGTCCATACAGAGCAGCCATCTGCCCATCCTTGCGCAGATTGGCAATATGGATCTGCCCGCTGTGGATGGCTGGCTGGGCGAAAAAGGTATCAATCTGCACTGTCAATGCCGGGAGCTTGCCCCTGGCGTTGCCATAATTGGCATTGGCGGCTCCACACCAACGCCCATGAACACACCTGCCGAATTTGGCGAGGACGCCTATGCCGCATGGCTGGATGCCCTTTGGCAGAAAGCCTGCAAATACCCGCATATCGTGCTTGTGTCCCACAATCCGCCAAAGGATACGCCTGCAGACCGCATAAATGACGACCTGCATGTGGGGTCAGTGGCGGTGCGCCGCTTTATTGAGGAAAAACAGCCAGATGTCTGCATTTGCGGGCATATCCATGAAGGCCGTTCAATATTTAAAATGGACGCCACAACAGTTGTCAATCCGGGGCCATTGGCTGAAGGCGGCTATGTGGCGCTGCGCATTGTCAAAGATACGCCTGTGGCCGAACTGTGTGAACTGGCAGTATAAAGGATTTTGCAAGCGCATGGACTGGTCAAAAAAACGCTGCATTGTGCTCGACATGGATGGCACCGTCTACATGGGGCACATTCCCATCGATGGCGCTGTAAAATTTATCCGGAATCACTGGAACGATGTTGATTTTTATTTTTTGAGCAATAATACCTCAAAATCGCCACAAACATATATCGACAAATTGAATGGAATGGGAATACCGGCCAGAATGGAACAGCTCCTTTCGCCGGTGACGCCTCTTGTGGATTTTTTAAGAGCCAAGGGCATTACCACTGCCTATGTGGTTGGCAACAGGGATTTTTATGGCGATATACGGCAGCGCATGCCAGAGCTGAAGATTGCGGAAGAGGGCGCCGAGGCCGTGATCCTGGCCTATGATACCGAGCTGGATTATCAAAAACTTTCCCGCTCCGCCCTGCTCCTGCAGAATCCGGATGTCCTGTTCCTGGCCACCCATCCCGATCTTGTCTGCCCTTCGCCCGAAGGGCCATTGCCAGATGTGGGCAGCTTTCTCGCCCTTTACCGCACAGCCACGGGCAGATCTCCGCAACATATCTTTGGCAAGCCCGACCCTGCCGTGCTTGCGCCCATCCTCCCCCATTACGACAAGAAGGACATGATCATGGTGGGCGATCGCCTGAGCACAGACAAAAAACTTGCCGAGAATGCTGGCATTGACTTCGCCCTTGTGTTGAGTGGAGAGGCAACTGTGGAGGATCTGCAAAAAGAATCCCGCCAGCCTACGGTGGTGCTGCCAGATCTTGGCTGCGCATTATGGGGAGAACACGGTTAAAAATTTCTGCAAGTCCATAAAACGCAAAACCCCGATTCGCCATGATGTCAAATCGGGGTTTGCCATTATTTGGCCGGGCTGCCGGAGCAGCCCGGTATATTTTATTAATACATGCCGTCCATTCCACCCATGCCGCCCATGCCACCGGGCATGGCCGGGGCGTCCTTCTTGGGCTCTGGTTTTTCGGCAACGGCGCACTCGGTGGTCAGGAGCAGGGAGGCCACGGAAGACGCATTCTGCAGCGCTGTGCGTGTGACCTTCTTTGGATCAATGACGCCGGATTTAATCAGATCCTCATATTCGCCAGTGGCGGCATTGAAGCCAAAGCCGTCCTTGCCTGCGCGAACCTTCTCAACCACAATGGAGCCCTCAAAACCGGCATTGTGGGCGATCTGGCGCAGCGGCTCCTCAATGGCGCGGCGCACTATGGCAACACCGGCGATCTCGTCGTCATCGGCGGACTTGATGTCATTGAGAACAGAGGCGACGCGGATGAAGGCTGTGCCACCGCCAGGAACAATGCCTTCCTCAACAGCGGCGCGTGTTGCATTGAGGGCATCCTCAACGCGATCTTTCTTTTCCTTCATTTCCACTTCCGTGGCAGCGCCAACATGGACAACGGCAACACCGCCAACCAGTTTGGCCAGCCTTTCCTGCAATTTTTCGCGGTCATAATCGGAGGTGGTGTCTTCGATCTGGGCGCGGATCTGCTTCACACGGGCCTTGATTGCCTCGCTGTCGCCATTGCCATCAACGATGGTGGTGTTATCCTTGTCCACAACCACGCGCTTTGCGGTGCCAAGATCGGACAGGGTCATGTTTTCCAGCTTGGTGCCGGTATCATCAGAGGCAACCTTGCCGCCTGTGAGGGTGGCAATGTCCTGCAGCATGGCCTTGCGGCGATCGCCAAAGCCGGGAGCCTTAACAGCCACAACCTGCAGGGCGCCGCGCAGTTTGTTGACAACAAGGGTTGCCAGGGCTTCGCCCTCAACATCCTCGGCGATGATCATCAGGGGGCGATTTACTTTGGCCACCTGCTCAAGCACAGGCAGCATGTCCTTCATGCTGGAGATTTTCTTCTCGGTGCAGAGAATATAGGGATTGTCCAGCTCGCAGATCATCTTCTCGGGATTGGTCACAAAATAGGGGGAAAGATAGCCGCGGTCAAAACGCATGCCTTCCACCACATCCATGGTGGTCTCAAGACCTTTGGCCTCTTCTACGGTAATGACGCCTTCCTTGCCCACTTTGTCCATGGCTTCGGCAATGATGTTGCCGATGGTGGCATCGGAGTTGGCGGAAATTGTGCCAATCTGGGCAATTTCCTTGGGGTCGCGGGTGGGCTTGGCAAGATTGGCCAGCTCTGCCACGAGAGCTTCCACAGCCTTGTCAATACCACGTTTGACGGCCATGGGATTGCGACCGGCAGCAACCAGCTTCACGCCTTCATGATATATGGACTGAGCCAGGATGGTGGCTGTTGTGGTGCCATCGCCGGCTGCGTCTGAAGTTTTGGATGCGACTTCCTTGACCAGCTGCGCACCCATGTTTTCAAATTTGTCATCCAGCTCGATTTCCTTGGCAACAGTAACGCCATCCTTGGTGATGACGGGAGCGCCAAAGGATTTCTCAAGCACAACATTGCGCCCCTTTGGGCCAAGGGTGACCTTGACGGCATTGGCAAGTTTATCCACGCCACGGGCCAGTTTCTCCCGGGCTTTCACATCAAAAAGTACTTCTTTTGCAGACATTTCCTGTATTCCTCCTGTATAAATGAGGCGAAAGTGATTTTATTAAAGATAATATATTGAGTGAGGAGTTTTAGTCCTCGATGATCGCAAGAATATCCTCTTCGCGCATGACAAGATGATCCACATCGTCAAGTTTCACTTCGGTGCCGGCATACTTGTTGAAAAGCACCATGTTGCCTGGCGCAACATTAAGAGCAATGCGCTTGCCCTGCTCGTCAACCTTGCCCGGACCCACAGCCACAACCTGTCCCTTTGAAGGCTTTTCTTTGGCTGTATCAGGAATAAAAAGACCACCGGCGGTCCTTTCTTCAGATTCCAGACGTTTGACGAGTACCCTGTCATTGAGCGGTTTGAGTTTCATCGTGTGACCTCCAAAAAAAATTTATGGTCCAAGGGGCTGGAAATTTATTTCACCTGAGCCCTGTCCGCGCGCTCATTGGCCGCACGGCTTCGTTCTGCACATACAATAAGTCATGCTTTGCCATTGAAAAGGGGGGAGAGGGAATATTTTTTTATTTTACCCACTCCCATTCAGGAATTGCTGTTTTTGTACATTGGGATTAAACTGCCGCTGGCCAGATTTGCTGGCCAACCGCTGAGGAAATTTCAAAGTCTCAAATTCACGGCAACAACTGGTGCTCCTATGGATATCGCCAATAATCCCCTTATGTTTGCCCTGGTGCTTGGCGCCGGCAAAGGCACAAGAATGCATTCCAGCCGGCCAAAAGTTTTGCACACCCTCCTGGGCAGCCCCATGCTCGGCTATGTGCTTCGGGCCCTCAAGCCAATATTTGCGGATCACATATATATTGTATGTGGACACAAGGCGGAAATGCTGCGCGAGGCTTTCCCATCTGAAAAATTCATCACTCAGGATCAGCAGCTTGGCACCGGCCACGCAGTGATGTGCGCCATGGACAGCCTCCTTGCTGCCCATGCAGAATATGTCCTTGTCATCAATGGCGATGCCCCCCTCGTGACCACCGCGATCCTGAAGGATTTTCTCAAAGCCGCCAGTGGCGCAGATATCGCTTTTGCGACAATAACTCTTGAGGATTCCGGAGCATATGGCCGCGTTGCGCGTAAAAATGGTCTGGTGCAGGCAATTGTGGAGGCAAAGGATTTTGATCCGGCCATTCACGGGGAGGCCAGCGGCGAAGTAAATGCCGGCATCTATCTACTGCGTCTTGAAAGCGTGGCCGACCTTTTACCAAAGCTTGGCAATGCCAACAAAAGCGGCGAATATTATCTCACGGATCTTGTGGCCCTGGGCTGCAGCCAGAGCATGGATGTGCGTGGCATAGAATGTGGTCATGAATCCGCGCTTCTGGGCGTCAACTCCCCTCTCGAGCTGGCCGCCATGGAGGAGACTTTAAGAAGACAGGTTGTGAATAATCTTCTGGCATCTGGCGTCATTGTGCATGCCCCGGATCTGCTTCGCGCCGCTCCCACAGCCATCATTGAGCCTGGCGCAGAAATAACCGCCCCCTGCGAAATATATGGCGGCAGCGTCATTAAAAGTGGAGCTACCATTGAGTCTCATTGCGTAATTCGCGACAGCTCCCTTGCTGAAAATGTTCTTGTCCGCTCCTATTGCCATCTTGAAAACGCATCTGTCGGGGCAGGCGCCCAGGTTGGGCCCTATGCCCGCCTCCGCCCTGGGGCTCAACTTTGCGAAGATGCCCATGTGGGCAACTTTGTGGAGCTGAAAAAAACACGGCTTGGCCAGGGCTCCAAGGCCAACCATCTCACCTATCTTGGCGATACTGATGTGGGGGCAGGTGTCAACATCGGCGCAGGCACCATTACCTGCAACTATGATGGCAAAAACAAGTATCGCACCAGCATCGGCGATGGCGCGTTCATTGGCAGCAACACCTCCCTTGTGGCTCCGGTGGAAATTGGCAGAAAGGCCCTTGTTGGCGCCGGGTCCGTCATCACCCGCAATGTTCCCGAGGATGAGCTTGGCATAGCCAGGGAAAGGCAGAAAAATCTACCCCGCCGCAAAGGTGGGCAATGAAGGGAGGCAAAAGAGGGGACAAGCGACCTTTTGCCGCCATCCTGCCACACCTTCTGCCCCAGGATCTGCTTTTTAAACCCGATGACGCCGCCATGGCTGCCATGGGCAGATATGTGGACATGGTGTGGGAATGGAACAGGGCCATGAATCTGGTGGGCGCAGCCAGCCGCGAGGATATTTTTGCCCGTCTGGTCTGTGATAGCCTTTATCTTGCGGATTTTCTGCGCTCCCTTCCCCTTGATCTTACTGCCAGGGATGTCGTTCTGGACCTCGGTTCAGGCGCGGGGCTGCCTGGAGTACCCCTGCGCGCTGTGTGGCATGATGGCGAATATGTAATGATCGAACTGCGCCAGAAAAGAGCCCTTTTCCTGCAAAATGTTCTCGCATCCTTGCGACTGCCATCAACCAGGGCCATCAATGCCGATGCCATCGGCTATATAAGCCAGGAAAAACTTGAAAATTGCGTGTCCTGCATAATCAGCAGGGCATTCCGCCCCTGGATGCAGCTGCTTGCCATGTGCCGACCCTGCCTGAAAACCACAGGCCTGCAGATAATTCTCGCCAATCAGCCTCCCCCGCAGCTGCCCCCTGGCTGGCGGCTGGCTGCCGCCAGAGACTATCCTGCCGCAGGCAAACGCCGCTGGTTCTGGGCCCTCAATCCTGATTGAACTTTTATCGCAATGATCAAAAATATGCCCCGCCCTGCAGACAGCCCCAAAATGCCATCATCTTCCCTGCCCTGGACAATATGGGGCATTTTTTGCGTGTGCCTGACAATAGCCGCGGCCTTTGGCCTTAGAATGCTGGAATGGCCAGTGTGGCAAAATCCGGAATACAGCCTTGACGGCGAAATGCTTCTGGCAACCCATGATGCCTATCACTGGGTTGCGGGGGCAGTTGGCTATGGCAGGGCCGTCAACCATCCCATGGCCATAATGCTGCGGGAGATTTCAGACTTTTTGGGCCTTGCGCCAGCAACAGTCGCCTTCTGGTTCCCCGCAGTTCTGGCCAGTCTGGTGGCCGGCCTTGTGCATGTCTGGGTCTGGGCCCTCGGCGGCGGCTTTGCCGGAATGGCCGCAGGCCTCATCGCAAGCATCGCGCCAGGCTTTCTGGGGCGAACTCTGCTGGGCTATTACGATACTGATCTTGTAACCCTCTTTTTTCCCCTGCTCATTGCGCTGGCACCGGCCTGCTGGGCCATGCGCTTTATGCTCCTGCCCGCTGCTGCCATCGCAAGCATGGCCAGACGTACAGGATTGAGGGCCTGGCTTGGCAGCCTCTTTCCATGGCAAAAAAACATAAAAGGCGCCACGCCCATGCGCCTTGCCATCCCGGATGCCAACCCGCTTACATGGCCCTGGTTGCTGGCTCTGGCCATTTCAGGGACCATTGCCTGGTGGACCCAGCAATGGCATTCGGTTTTTCCCTATCTCATCCGCTACAATATAGTGCTGCTTTTCTGCATGTGTCTCGTCATGGCACCCGGAGTCAGACGCGCAAGCCTTTTTCTTGGTGCCACTGCCTGGGCTCTCCCCGCGCTTGGGGGGGCTGCCGGTCTGCTCCCTCTTATCCTACTGCCAGGTGTTTCCAGACGGACTGGCCTCATCTGGCGCAGAAGGGGCTGGCTGGCGCTTGCACTTTGGCTGCTGATCCTTGCTCTGCTGTTGCGGGGCGATATATGGACGACCATCATCAATCAGGTCAATGCCTACCTGAAACATGCGGGGGATGTCCATTCATCCGGCGCCACAGCATTGATCTTCCCCTCTGTGGCCCAATCGATCATTGAAGTCCAGGATCTGAGTTTCGCCGCGCTGTTCCCCTATTTCCATCCCTGGATGGAAGCCGCCATCCTCGGCATGGCCGGCTTTGCCCTGGTTATCCTCAAAAGGCCTGGCGCCCTCTTTCTACTGCCTCTGGCTGCCCTGGGCCTTCTCAGCTCCAGACTGGGCGGCCGCATGGTGATGTTTGGGGCGCCTGTGGTGGCCATGGGCCTCACAATGCCCTGTTTCTGGCTTCTCCAGACATTGCTCCGCAAAACCAGATTTGCCGGCGCCACAGGCTGCCTGACAACAATAGCGCTCTGCGCTTTGCTGGTGGTGCCTTTTGCTGATATGATTCCCGCCCTCTCCCAGGGTCCCGCCATAAATCGCCGCCATGCGGCGGCTCTGGCGCAGGCGCAGAAAATCACCCCACCCGATGCCATGCTCTGGCTATGGTGGGATTGGGGTTATGCAGCCCATTACTTTGCGCGCAGGGCCACCATTGCGGATGGCGCCCTGCATGGCGGGCCTTCCCTTTATCTGCCAGCAGCCGTGTTTGCCACCCACAATACACGTTTCGCCAGGCAAATCATTCGCAGAACCTCGGCGGTGGGCAATGAACCGGGCAATTTTTTCAAGGATATGCAGCCAGACCTGGCGCAGGAACTGCTAAACCGGCTGCGCTCATCCCAGACACCGCTGGTGCCCGGCAATGGACGTCAGTATATTGTCGTCAGCTTTGAAATGCTGCGCCTGGGCTTCTGGATTAGCAATTTTGGCAACTGGAACTTCGTGACCTGCCAAAGCGAGGGGGGTGCCCTGTCCATAGTGCCCCAGGCCCTGGCCTACAAACTGGATACAGGCGAAGTGCGCCTGGATGGCAGCCCCAGCATTATTTTCCCTTCTTCCATAACCGTATTTGAAGAAACCGGCGTTTTACGCCATAACTATGTGCAGGAATGGTTCGATGCCCATCCCAATGCCAGCACTGCAGTGCGGGACGCCTGGCTGGCAACCAGACGCAATGTGAACTTTCTGTTTAATCGCGTGACAGATGAAAAACTGGCGATGGATGAAGGCATTTATAATTCGCTGATGGTGCAGCTGCTTGTCTGCGATCCCCATGATCCCCGTTTTTCGCCCTATTTCCGCCTGGTGTATGACAATGTTTTTGCAAGAATTTATGAAGTTCTCCCGGAGGACAGGGGTTAGAGCATTTGCCGACTGAAAACAGCCAGAAGCTGGACGCTTCTTCAGAAGCGCCCGCGAAACGCCAGCGCGTATGGTTGAAACGCGTGGAGAGTTTCAACTGATGAATGGTCTAGTGAGATGTCATGTTTTTACTGTCGTAAAAACATGAAGATCGCAAAGCAAAAAACGTGGTTTTTGCTTTGCTCACGCCGCCGCTGGCGGCGCGCAATCCCTAATCGGGATTGCGACTATTGTCGCTTGACGCGACACTAGATGTCCGATCTGTATGAATACATATACAGCCGATAAAAATTTTTTGCCCGCATTTTCTATTGACGCTGCATTGCACGGTATTATTTTTTAACCTTAAGCGGGACAATGCCGTTGGCATGCTGTTCCGGGGATTTGCTGGCGGATGAGCCTTGCGGCGCTGTTTGCGCCACATATGGCCGGTTGCCCGTAACCGAAAGATAATGGATATGCGTTCATCCCGCGAGGGGGAGAAGCTATATGGCAGTTTCATATCAGGATTACTACAAACTTCTTGGCGTTGATCGTGGGGCGAAAACCGAGGATATCTCCAGAGCCTATAAAAAACTGGCCCGGAAATACCATCCGGATCTCAATCCTGGCGACAAGGAAGCCGAGGAAAAATTCAAGCAAATAAATGAAGCCCATGAAGTGCTGAAAGACCCGGAAAAACGCAAGCTTTATGATCAGCTTGGGCCGGACTGGCAACAGGGACAGCAATTTTCCGGCAATAATCAGGGCTTTGAAAACATGCATTTCAATTTCAATGGCCACGACATGGGTGGCTCCGATTTTTCGGACTTTTTCGAAACTCTCTTTGGCGGCCGGGGCCGCGCTGGCGGTTTTGGCGGCGATGCCTTTGGCGGTTTTTCGCAGAGGCCAAGACGCGGCGGCGATGTGGAGGCGGAGTATCCCCTCACCCTTGAGGAGGTCATGCAGGGCGGCAAACGCACTGTGACCCTGGACATGGCCGGGGGCCCGCGTACGCTTGAAGTCAATGTGCCTGCAGGCATACGCGATGGCGCCAAACTGCGTCTCTCCGGCCAGGGCAATCCCTCTCCCAATGGCGGCCAGCCTGGCGATCTTTTCCTGCGCATCCGCTACATGCCCAATGCTCATTTCCGTGTTGATGGCGACAATCTGAATTCGGATCTTGTGCTCGCGCCCTGGGAGGCCGTTCTTGGGGCCACTGTTGAAGTGCCAACCCTTGATGGCCATGTGGAATTGAAAATTCCCGCCGGCACCAGCTCCGGCCGCAAGTTCCGCCTGCGCGGCAAAGGCATGGGCACACAAGCCAAACGTGGTGACCTGCTGATCAAAATCATGATCGATGTGCCATCCAGTATCACGGACAAGGAACGCGAACTCTGGACAGAGCTTTCAAAAATTTCCACATACAGGGCGCGGGGTTGATGCAGTGCATTTGACCGCGCGGAGGAATACAGCATGAGCATGACAGGCAAACCCCAGACCATGCCGCCAGAAGCCATCGCCTGGGAGGAATTTGTGGAGCTTACGGGTATTACTCCCGAGCATTTGCGGGAAATAATAGCCCTTGGCTGGATTGAAACACAAACTGGCGCAGCCAGCGCCCAGATATTTCGCGATGCGGACATATATCGTGTGCGCAAACTTGAGCGCATCTGCTGCGATTTTGAGCTGCCTGTTATAGGTGGCACCATAATTGTGGATTTGCTGGAACGCATTGACAGGCTTGAACGCCTTGTGCGCGAAATGCATAATTATGAATAGCGTATTTAAATAAATATGCGTTAATTAACCCTTTCAGGGGGTAGCATGGATCTTAATAAATTTACAGAAAAGGCCAGGGAGGCAATAAGCAGTGCCCAGGCCATAGCCGCCGGCATGGGTCATCAGGAGACTGATGCGGAACATCTGGCACTGGCCCTTGTTCAGCAGGAACAGGGTATTGTGCCAGCCGATCTTGAACATATGGGTGTCTCCCCCAAGGCTTTTTCCGTCGCGCTGGAGACATCCCTGCGCAAGCGCGCCTCTGTCTCCGGCACGGGGATGGATCCCAACAAGATCACAATCACTCAACGTCTGGCCAACATTCTCAATGATGCATCCAAAGAGGCCGCCAGGCTTCAGGATGAGTTTATAAGTGTTGACACCCTTTTTCTGGCCCTTACCAACATTGATCCCAATACAGATCTGGGCAAGGTGCTCAAGGAATACAAAATCTCCCATGCCAATTTCTTCAAGGCCATGGAGGAGATGCGCGGCGGCGCCCGCGTAACCAGCGCCAATCCCGAGGATACCTTCGAAGCTCTGGAAAAATACGCCAGGGATCTGGTGGAGGCTGCCCGCCAGGGCAAGACGGATCCAGTAATTGGCCGCGATTCCGAGATCAGGCGTGTGATACGCATCCTCTCAAGGCGCACCAAGAATAACCCGGTTCTCATTGGCGAGGCTGGCGTTGGCAAAACCGCCATCGTGGAGGGCCTGGCCGCGCGCATAGTCAAGGGCGATGTGCCCGAGAGCCTGCGCAACCGCAAGATATATGCCCTGGATATGGGCGCGCTCATTGCGGGCGCAAAATATCGCGGCGAGTTTGAGGAAAGGCTAAAGGCCGTGCTCAATGCCGTTGAAAAAAGCGATGGCCAGATAATTCTGTTTATTGACGAGCTGCATACAATTGTGGGCGCAGGCAAGACAGAAGGTTCCATGGATGCCGGCAATCTGCTCAAGCCCATGCTGGCCAGGGGCGAACTGCATTGCATTGGCGCCACCACCGTGGACGAGTACCGCAAATATATTGAAAAGGATCCCGCCCTTGAAAGGCGCTTCCAGCCTGTAATGGTGGAAGAGCCTACTGTGGAGGATGCCATCTCCATTTTGCGTGGCCTCAAAGACCGCTTTGAGGTGCATCATGGCGTCCGTATCAGTGATTCCGCCATTGTCGAGGCCGTGACCCTTTCCTATCGTTACATACCTGACCGCCAGCTGCCGGACAAGGCCATCGATCTCATCGATGAGGCTGCGGCCATGATCAGCACCGAAATTGATTCCCTGCCAGCTGATATAGATGAATTGAACCGCAAGGTGATGCAGCTTGAAATTGAGCGGGAGGCCCTGCGCCGCGAGACTGATGCCGCATCCCGGGAAAGGCTGGAAAAACTGGAAAATGATCTTTCCGAATTGCGGCACCAGCAGGCCACCATGCGCAAGCAATGGGAGGAGGAAAAGGGCTCCATAGACAAGGTGCGCCAGATCAAGGAGGAGATTGAGCAGACCAGAATCGCCATTGAGCAGGCAGAGCGCAATTACGACCTCAATCGGGCTGCAGAGCTCAAGTATTCCAAATTGCTTGAGCTGGAAAAGAAACTGGCAGACGTTTCAGGCGAAAAGAAGAATGGCGAAGGCCCAAGGCTTCTGCGCGAAGAAGTGCGCCCGGATGACATCGCCGAGATTGTGGCCAAGTGGACAGGCATACCTGTTACGCGTCTGATGGAATCCGAACGCGAAAAATTGCTGCGCCTGAACGAGCAGCTGCATGAGCGCGTCGTAGGCCAGGAGGAAGCCGTCAATGCGGTGGCGGATGCAGTGCTGCGCGCCCGCGCTGGCATGTCGGACCCGGCCCGGCCCACAGGCTCCTTCATCTTCCTCGGCCCCACCGGCGTTGGCAAAACCGAGCTTTCCAAGGCTCTTGCCGAGGCGCTTTTTGATACAGAAGACAACATTGTGCGCCTTGATATGAGTGAATACATGGAGAAGCATTCGGTCTCCCGGCTCATCGGCGCCCCTCCGGGATATGTTGGCTACGATGAGGGCGGCCAGCTCACTGAAGCCGTGCGCAGAAAGCCCTATTGCGTCATCCTTTTTGACGAAATTGAAAAGGCTCATCCCGATGTGTTCAATACACTGCTGCAGCTTCTGGATGATGGACGGCTCACGGACAGCCAGGGCAGAACAGTGGATTTCCGAAACTGCATTGTCATCATGACCTCAAACATTGGCTCCAAACACCTTCTCGATGGCATTGCCATAGACGGCACATTGAAGGAAGGCGCCAGGGAAAAGGTTATTGAAGACCTGCGCGAGCATTTCCGCCCCGAATTTCTCAACAGGGTGGATGAGACCGTGGTATTCCTGCCATTGCGTCGCGATCAGATTGGCAAGATTGTGGAATTCCAGATGCGCAGGCTGCGCAAGCGCCTTGATGAGAAGAAGATCCACCTGCATATGAGCGAAGAGGCCCGCAATTACATTGCCGATGCCGGATATGACCCCGTCTATGGCGCAAGGCCATTAAAGCGCTATATTCAGCAGGCTGTGGAAACCCCGCTTGCCCGCGATATCATTGCCGGCAAAATCCATGACGGAGAGGAAGTGCGCATTGTCCTCAAGGGTGACGATCTTGCCTTTGATGTAAATAAATAGCCTCTGGCAATTCAGGCGGACCATCACGCCCGCGTATATCTTAACTGCCCCCTTGCCTCAAAGGCAGGGGGGCACTTGATTTTCCTCTGCCACTGGATGATTTGTCACCATCTCTTTCGCAGGCCCTGTCTTTTTCTACCGGTCACCGCCAATTATGAGCATGATGCTCCCGACAATGCAGATGATGATGCCGGCTATCTGGACTGCATTCAATCTTTCCTTGAAAAACAGCCAGCCCACCAGAAAGAGTATCACTGCCAGCAAAATGTTGGACAGCAGGGATGCAATACTGATTTTTGCCCCAAGGCGATACATGAAAATATAGCCTGCCTCCAGTCCCACCATGGAAATGCCAAGGGCAAATGCAGTCCAGTTAAGGGTATGGAGGGAGGAAAGAACATTTTTTTGCCAGTCGAATACAAAATAGCATATCAGGGAAAGGATGGTGGCAGTGGAATAGGTGGCCACCAGCGTAATATAGGGGCTGCACTGGGGCGGAACGGATTTTGAGGCAATGTTGTATAAAACATTGGATACCACCACCAGGAGCAGCGGCCACAACCAGGTACTCATTTCCTGCATCTCCTTTGGGCTCATTATGCCTGCCATGTATTGTCCAAATAAAAAAACCCGCACAGGAGCCGTCTCCTGTACAGGTCTATAAATGGCAGCAGGGTCGTCCCTGCCGCAGCCTGGCGTGGAAATTTTGGGCATAAAGCACACCGAAAACCATGCGCCAGGCAATATGCAATGTCTGAATTTCTACATATGGACACCAGGCATTGTCAATCCCGGCAGAAAGGAACGCACCGCGCACCATGCCGATGCGAAAGCCCAGTGCAGATTATAGCCTCCCAGATCTCCGGTGACATCCAGCATTTCCCCGATAAGATAAATGCCAGCATGCAGTCGGCTTTCCATTGTGCGGGAGTCAATCTCGCGCACATCCACGCCACCAGCGCAGACTTCGCATTTCTCCAGACCGGCAGGCCTGGCGTCACTGATGCAAAAATTCTTGATGGAGGCATTTATCATTGTCCTGTCCCTGCGGGAAATACCGGCTATTTTTCTGGACGCCAAAGGTTCATGCACAAGAAAATCCACCAGTCTTGGCGGCAAATGACGTCTTAGCAGGCTGCGTGGAGTTTTTTTTGAATTTTCCTGCAAATCCAGCAATTTTTCCACCTCGACACCAGGGAGAAAGTCCACCTTCAATATGCCGCCTGCCACATGGCGCAGGGAGACGCGCAAAACCGCTGGCCCGCTTATGCCTTCATGCGTAAACAGAAGATCGCCGCTGAAATTAAATTCAGCCCCGTCCGGATTGCGCAGGGCAATGTCCACAGGCAGCCCAATACCAGCCAGGCTGCCAAACTCGCGCCCGTCTGGCAATTTCCTGATGATAAATGGCACAAGGGCCGGTGTGGGTGGCTCCACCCTGTGTCCCAGCTGACGTGGCAGATTCCAGCAATCCCTGCAGCCGGCCAGAGCTGGCATTGCCGGACTTCCAAAGGCCAATATGATGCGTGGCGCAAGGAATGTTCCGGATGTCGTTTGCGCCTCAAGATATTCACTCCTGCGCCTTATATTGAGCAGTCTGCTGTTTGTGATTATGCGGCAGCCGCAGCCACTACAGCCACGGGCAAGGCGGTCCACCAGAGCTTTTGCCCGGCATTTCAAAAATAGCCTTCCCCCGGCGCGCTCTTCATGGGGCAGACGCCAATATTTTATATATTCAATAAAGGCTGCTGGCGGAAATGCGCGCAACGCATCACAGCAGAACTTTTTATCCCCGCATAGATAATGCTCCGGTCCCATGCTGGAATTACTGAAATTGGCATGTCCGCCTCCGCTTATGGCCAGCTTGCGGCCTGGCTGGAGTGCGGCCTCATGTAAAACCACCTTCAGGCCACAATTTGCCGCCAGCCAGGCCGCAAACAGGCCTGATGCCCCGCCTCCGGCCACAACAAGGTCCGCCGAATGATGTTCATTTGTTTTTTTGCTTTTAAACACGGTCACTTAGGAAATTATACCCAAATTTGTGCTGGTATTTTTACTCCCGTCATAGTATTGACACATTGTCAATCATAATACCAGGTGCTTACCATGAATCTCGATACCAGCGGCATAATTGGCCAGAGCACTACTCTGGCGGATGTATTTAAGGTGCTTGGCAAGGTGGCCCCCACAGACAGCACTGTGCTTGTAACAGGGGAATCAGGCACAGGCAAGGAATTGCTGGTGCGCGCGCTCCATGCCAACAGCAAACGCGCGGATAAGCCCTTTGTGCCCATAAACTGCGGCGCCATTCCCCGTGAGCTTCTGGAAAGCGAGCTTTTTGGCCATGAAAAGGGAGCATTCACCCATGCCATACGTTCGCGTCCTGGCCGGTTTGAGCTGGCGGATGGAGGCACCATCTTTCTGGATGAAATCGGAGAGATGGATCTGAGCCTGCAGGTAAAGATCTTGCGTGTGCTGCAGGAAAAAGAAATCGAGCGCGTTGGCGGCACTGGTGTAAAAAAAGTGGATGTGCGCGTAATTGCCGCCACAAACCGTGATCTGGAGCTTGAGATTGCCCAGGGCAGGTTTCGGGAGGATCTTTATTACAGGCTGAATGTTGTGCCCCTGCATCTGCCACCCCTGCGGGAGCGCGGCGGCGATGTGCTTTTGCTTGCCAGACATTTTCTGGATGTTTTTTGTCGCAAAAAGGGGCGGCCGCCATTAAATCTTTCCACAGATGCCATGCGGGTGCTCTCGGCCTATTCCTGGCCAGGCAACGTGCGCGAACTAGTTAACTTCATGGAGCGACTGAGCATTCTGGTGGATGGCGATATTATCCAGCCTCAAGATCTGCCCGCCAAGATACTTGATCAGGTGGGCGATCTGTCCGCATTGCCACAGTTGCCTGAAGCCGCGGAAATCGTTGTTCCAGAGCCAACCGTGGTAAAATCCGTGCCTGCCACCCCCATTGCCCTGCCGCAAACCGATTTTGTCTGGCCCACCCTGAAGGTGCTGGAAGATAAAAATATGAACCTCAAGGAATTTCTGGAAACTGCCGAAAATATGCTTATTGATGAAGCCCTGCAAAAGGCGGGGGGCGTTAAAAACCAGGCTGCCGAATATCTTGGCATAAAACGCACCACTCTCATTGAAAAACTGAAAAAAAGGGAATCATGACCTCTGTGTAAAAGGCATTATTTTTGCATATACTTCGCAAACTCCCATAATTTTTAAGCCTCGCCATGTCCGGCCTATCGTGCGGACATTGCGCCAACATGACATACGCGGCACAAGGATCATGAGCAATCATCGCATATTCACAGCCATATGGCCATTGGCCTGCTGCCTGCTGCTGACCAGCCCGGCTCTGCCTGTGTTTGGAGCGGCTCCTGAGACAGGCCAGGAACAGTCCCGCCAATCACTGCGCAGTAGAGCTAATCCGGGTGGGCCGGAGGACTGGCCAGAAAACCAGGGCCTGTCCACATCCACATCCCAATCCGATGCTACCCCCCCGGCCTTTGCCAGCCCGGGTGCGTCCCAGCAAGCCCAGCTCACTCAGGATTCAACTGAGGCAGGCGATACTGCGCCTGCTCCGGTTGCCAGCGCGCCAAAGCCTGCGGAAACCACGGTTCCCCAGGGCGGCAGCAATGTTTCCGGCACTTCCGCCAGTGGCAATGTGGGGCTGCCTCTGGGTAAAACCGAAATCGAGCCAGAGCCGGAAACTCCTAGGGAAGTCATATATGTGGATGAAAACGGCAACCCGGTGCCCAAGCCCCCCGAGCCTGACAGGATGTTTGCCGAGGCGACCAAATTGATGGAAGAAGGCAAATATGATGATGCGCTGGCACTTTTGCGGCAAATCCATGAATTGCCAAATCTTCCGCAGGAGCTTCAGGAAAAAACCCTGTATGGCATCAGCGACTGTCTCTGGGCACGCTATGCGGGCAACCCCCTGGCTGGCTATGAGCCCATTGTCACGGCCACCCATGAAGCCATGAACGCAAACCTGCGCTCGCCGCGTGTGCCGGATGCACTGTTGCGTCTGGGCCTGGCCAATATCAATGTCAACAATCTGGCGGAGGCATCCGGCTTTATCGTTGCCCTGATGCGGCGCTTTCCGGATTTTCCAGGGGTGGCCCAGGGGCTGACTGCACTGGGCAATGCCCAGCTCAAGAATGGAAAATTTGCCGATGCCGAACATTCCTTTGGCATAGTTCTGGACAGATATCCCGAATCATCCCAGCTTCAGGATGCGTCTGTGGGTCTTTCGCGCGCGCTGGTGCACCAGAACAAGGATGAACGCGCACAGGTCATTCTCGACTTTATCAGCAAGCGCTGGCCCCGCTACTATATCAATGATCCAGACTTTCTGCTGGAACAGGCCGCCAATGACGAACGCCTCAACCGCAAAAAAGAGGCCATGGATCTCAACTGGCTATATGTAAATCTCGATCCCAAAAGACCGGAAAACGCGCCGCTCCTCCTCAAAATGGGGGATGAATACATGCAATCCGGCAATCGGGATGCCGCGGATTTCATCTATGAGGGCATTGAAAGGGATTTTCCGGATTCGCCTGCGGCGGTGACATCGCGTCTGCGCCTGGCGGAGGGTGGCATATATGATACGCCCATCAATTACGAGGAAATGAGCCGCATGTTCGCAAGAGGTGCGCCGCAGCCTCTATGGAAGGTTTACAATGAACTGGCGGATGCATCTTCCGTTGTGCCAGAATCCGTTCTGGCCAGGCTCAAGCAGGCCATGTGGCTTTTGTGGAACAAGGAATATCCAGAAGCCATGGGCAAATCTTCCGACTTTATCGATGCCTATCCCGAACACCCGGACATTCCCCAGGCCAGGGAAGTGCTTTGGGATGCATTTCAAAAGGAGCTGGCCCAATCGCTGAATGAAAACAATTATGGCCGAATTCTTTTGCTTTGGAATGGTTTTCCCTATGTGCGCGAACGCTATGGTAAGATAGACGCGCCCTTGCGGTATGCCCTCTCACAAGGTTGGCTGGAACGCGGAGATGAGCAGAAATCATTTGAACTGCTCTCCGAATTTCTCAAGGATCCCATGGACGCGGAATACGGCGAAGCGGCTTTTTCACAGTTTTTCAACTATTATCTGCAAAATGGCAATTGGGATAAAATTCTCGATCTTGGCAAGCTTGTGCAAAACTGGAAAATGAAACCAGAATTGCAGAATCAGCTCGAGTATGCCCTTGCTCTTTCGGCCCAGAACCTTAATCTTGGCGCGCCAGCGCTCAACAGGTGGAAAAATCTGGCAAATCGCACAGACATTCCCCTCTATCAACAGGCCTATGCAACATATTTTCTGGCCAAGGATGCGGAAAACAGGCGTGATATACGCAATGCCTACGAAGGCAACCGCAAGGTAATAGAAATGTTCACGCGCCTGTCTGATGAGCGTTCCGACAAGGCGGACCCGCAACGCATCAAGGAGAGCATCGCCTCGCTTATGGACATCTGCGAGGTTGGCAACCGTGTCCCCGAGGCCCTGCAATGGCTGGAGAGGTATAATGCCTTTGTGGGTGACGATTCTCCGGAATATCCAGGACTTCGTTTCCGGGAGGCCCGCCTGTACCGTAAACTTGGTGACAATGCCCGCGCCCAGGCATTGCTGGAGGATGTCGCCAAACGCTTCCCCCAATCGCCATTTGCCCAGGCTGCCACTGCGGAGCTGCGTACGTTTGACGTGTCCCGGGACCTGCAGCGTTATATGACAGGCACGCCACATCCCGATGATTCCCATGGTTCCGGTAGCACATCCGGCAATTGGAGCAGCAGTGGTCCCACACAGACCAGCAGCAACTAGGGCATTCATCAGTTGAAACGTCTAGGCGTTTCAACCATACGCGCTGACGTATCCCCGCGTAGCGGGACAGGCGCATGAAAAATTCAATTTTTACGCTCACTTTTGCGCGGGCGCTTCAGAAGAAGCGCCTCGCATTTGCCTGTTTTCAATCGGCAAATGCTCCAAACCTGCCTCCGGCGGCTGTTTTTTACTCAAACATAATCCGCTAAAAACACACAGGGCGCGGCAAACTGTCGCGCCCTGTGCGATTCATACAGAAGTATTATAGGCAGACTTGCAGACGCTGAAACGCCACATCATTCAACCAAAGGTTCGGCGCTTCGCAAAAATCAATTTCATCCGCCTGCATTGGCGCGGGGCGCCCATTCATGGTCGCTCCGCAGGCAGACAATTTCATCATCTATCTGGCCGGACGCCATGCCAAGGTATCATGATTGCCATCATAAACGGCTGAACCATAGACAATTTCATGCGGCTGGCGAGAGTAGATTTTGACAACAATGGATCTTGGCATGTACCCCTTGTCCACATATGTCCGGGCCAGGGCAATGCAGACGGCCCTGGCAAAGACGGAAGCCTCGCCCTGTTCCATTGGCCCGGTGGGGAAAGCAATGCTGACCTCTGCGGATTTTGTCTGCGCCTCAAGGGTAAAGGTTGGCATGCCAAAAGCCTTGCCAAGGCCGGAATGTTCCGTCGCGGCGCCAATAATGCTTTTTACCGGTGCGTAAAAATTATTCTGGGCAGCAAGATTTTCTCGATTAGATGCGCTCTGGTAAGTCAGGCCGATAATGATGAGAATGATAATTGAAGCGGCGATAAATATCTTTTGGCCAGCAGTTGTTTTTACTGGCACATCCTCCAATATCTGCGCGGCGATAACATTTTTGCCGCAATATGGGCATTTTTGCTCCGAATCTGGGATCTCATTCTTGCATTCCGGGCACTTTCCCATGCCATATCTCCTTTTATTTACATAGTCACCATATCAACTGGGGCATTACCCCGCTCCAGACATGCCAGTTCAGGGACCGGCCCTATTTGGGTATAACCGGATTGAAGTCAAGCGCTGGAGCTTCAGCAGGCGCAAGGGGCGCCCCGGCTGTTGCATCATCTACCTTGCGCATAAATTCTTCAACCTCAAAACGCGCCTGTCCAACTACCGGCTGGGAACTGACCACGGCTGCCCTGGGCGCATGATCGAGAATGTCATTTTCACCCTTTTCTCCAAACGGCGCATGCAATGCCTGGGGCGGCTGGGCATAAAAACGGGCCATGATCTGTTTTTTACCATTGATTTCCCACAGTTCCAGAAACAACACCCCTCCGGGGGGAATGCCATTATACGGGTAGCCATGCGCCTGCCAGTTTATGCCCAGCAGGCTGCCTATATTTGCCAGATTTGTGTCATGCCCCACATAAACCACAACCTTGGCATCATTGCAGCGATCATCGTAGTGCCGACCCACTAGAGCGGACGCCATGTCGCGCAATAGGGAGCTGCCCTTGGCCCAGGCAACCACAGGAGCGCGGTTGACCACATCAAAGATGCGGCTGTGGATGGGTAGAAGCTGACTCAAGGTAGTAGCGTCGATCTGCCCCCAGCCAGCTGGCACTCCAGGCCATTCGCCATACTCCAGCAAAAATATCTCTGCCATGCTGGAGGCCACAGAAAGGGCTCCCACCAGCCGGATATCATGGCCGTCTGGCGAAACGCTGATGGCATTTGGCAAATCCGCAATCTGGCAGTTTGCCAGACCTGTAAATTTAAGACACAGGGCCGGATCCGGCGGACCGGAAATTTTACCCATAAGGGCAAGAGCGCCGGCATAGTCCTCCTGCAGGTTGTCCAGACCGCCATGGGTCATGCTGAGCACATCTGTAACCGCAGGAATGGGATTAAAACGATACAGACCTGCCTTTACAGGATGAAACAGCGGATCGACCTTGCCTGGCATCACCGCAAAACCAAGATGGCAGTCTGGCGCCAGACCATCCAGAAGAGCCCGCGCTGTGGCCTTTGTGCGTTCATCCACATCCGCCCGCACATGGATGCTGCCAGGAGGGGGACAGGCATCTGCCGGAATGAGTCCATATTCCTGGATCTTCACACGCAGATTTTGCCACATGGCAGTAATCAGGCGCGAACCGCGTGGCGTAAGCTCCCCTTTTTTGACTGGCCAGGTGGGCCAGGTTTTTTGGCTCCACATGGACAGAACTTTTGCATCCTGGGTGGGCGCGCGCACTCCATGTCTTGAGAGGGCAACAATCTTTAGCAGCCTTTCACCCTGAGCTGCCTGCGCCGGAAGGCTGAAAATAAAAATCGCGCATACCAGTAACAATAGTCTAATGGCGGTCATCACCTACCTCCGCAATACTTTGCCGGCCGCTTTCATCCTGCCGCCAGGTTTACCGCATCAGGCCTGGCAGCCTCTGTGCCAGATATGCGCCCAATTCACGAACAAGCCTGCTTTCAGTGTTCACAAGCACATTATAGTCGGCCCCGCCGACCATTTCCTCCGCCGAAAAAATTCCGCGCTCAATGGGCTTGTCATTTTTATCCAGAAGAGCCCATTTGCATTCCAGAACAGCCATGTCATTAAAATTGCCATCCAGCCTCTGCACATCAAGTAGCAGCAGGTAGTCGCTGCCGCTTTCGGAGCTGCCTGGCAGCACGTTCACGCCATCCTGCCGCAAAGCCGGGGTGAGAATTTCCTCCACCACCCGTCGCACACCGCTGCCTACAGGCTCTGCCCACAGGTGAAACTCCGCCAGTATCAGCCTGGACTGCCCCTTTACCCTGCTGACAATATTGTTGCGGTTGAGATATCCGGCCACTTCCACCTGCGCCACGCGCAGACTTTTTCGGGGCAGATCATCCGCTCTTGCCGGGCTGGTGGAACTCTCCAGCATGTAATAATTTGTTGGCGTGCTTCTGCCACAGGCAGCCAGAGCCAGAAAAAGAGACGCCACAGAAATTAATTTGAGATATTTTGCAAGCATCAGCGGTTTCCTTGCCTGCCTTTGAGCAGGGCTTCGGGATTACGTTCCAGCATGTCAGCAAAATTGCGCAGGGATCTGGCCGCGGTGCTCGCTTCACGCAAAAGCCTGCGCAAATCATTCATGGTGGGAGAGTCCTTGCCAATGGCGCTCTCTGCGGATGCCGATACCTTCGATATCTGCTGCGCAGCTTTTGAAATGCTGTCAAGCGCCTGCTGGAATGCATTGATGGCTGCGGGAATCTCCCTGGTCACAGCCCTGGTGGCGCCATCCACCTGTCCCAGCACATCCTCAAGGGCGGTGCGGATCTCACTCTCCGTCACCACCTTGCGAATTTCATCAAAGGTGGCTGTAAAGGATTCGATGCCCTTTTGCAGCTGGCCCTGCCCTACAGCGCTGGTGAGATTTGTGAGGATGGTAGTTATGGAATCCGCCATTTTGTCTATGGGCAGCCTGGCAAATGTCCTCTGCAGGGTATCGATGGGCGATGGCACAGTGGGAATCTCGGAATCCGGATTTGAGGAACGGAAATTGATGGGAGTATTGGGGAAAAAATCCAGCTCAACCTTATACTGGCCTGTGATGAGACTGCCAAGCTGCAATCTCGCCCTCAAACCGCGCTCAACCATTCTGTGTATAATCTCGGCCTGGGCTGTTTCGGAAAGGGAGCCGCCGCCCGAGCGGATAAAGCTCTTGTCATCAATACGGATTGTGACGGGAATTGTCACATTGGAATCACGTGCATTGGCCACAAGGCTTATCTGGGTCACATTGCCCATGGGCACGCCACGAAACACCACTGGCGCGCCAATGGAAAGTCCACTGACTGAACCGTCAAAATAAAGCACATATTCAAGCGAATTATTGAACAGCCTGCCGCCGCCAAGAAGAATGATGCCCAGTGTGAACAGGGCAACCCCACCCAGCACAAAGGCTCCGACCATTGTTTTTTGCGCACTAGCTGTCATCACAAAGTTCCTTCCACCATGCCATCCGCAGAGGTTTTGAAATTGTCACTGCCCTTGTGCCGGCCGCCACGGGTTAGAAACAGTTTTGCATCCTTCTGTGTATGCGGATCATCCCTAAGGGTCGTGGGATTGCCCTCCGCAGTGACTGTGCGGGTATTCACATCCAGAAAAATGCTGTTGGTGCCTATGTTGAATATGCTGGCCAGCTCGTGGGAAACAATAATGAATGTGGCATTCAGGGAATCGCGCAATTCCTGTATTAGTTCATCAAGCAGATTTGAACTTACAGGGTCAAGACCGGCTGAAGGCTCGTCAAGAAAGAGTATTTCCGGATCAAGGGCCAGCGCGCGGGCCAGGCCTGCCCTTTTGGACATGCCACCGCTTATTTCAGATGGATAGTAGTCCTCAAAACCGGCAAGTCCCACCAGCGACAGTTTGAGGGATGCCAGCTCCCGGATTTCGTCATCGTCCAGATCTGTGTACTGCTGCAAAGGCAATGCTATGTTTTCCGCAAGAGTCATGGAACTCCAGAGCGCGCCGCTCTGGAACAGCACTCCTGCATGGCGCATTTCCTGCCGCCGCATGGCCGGGGTACCCCCCCAGAAATTGACGCCGCCAAAAAATACCTGGCCAGCCTGGGGCGGTTTCAGCCCCATAAGCACATGCAGCAGAGTGCTTTTGCCACAGCCGGAGCCACCCATTATAAAAAATATATCCCCCTTGCGCACACTGAAAGTGACATCACGCATCAAAACATAGCTGCCGTAACCCACCTGAAGATTTTTTACGGACAGGGCTAAACTTTCCGGATTTGTGCCTGTTTGCGCCATATCACACACCAAGCACATTGCATATGACAGTGATGATGGCAGTCATGATGATTATGCCAACGATGGAGCAGACCACAGCCTTTGTGGTTGTCTGGCCAACGGCCATGGCGCTGCGGCCGCAGCGCATGCCCTGGTAACAGCCAGCTATGGCTATGACAATGCCAAAAACAGTTCCATAGACAAGCCCGATGAGAATTTGCCTGTACGAAACCATTTGCGTTGTGGCATGGATATATTCCAGTGAATTGATATCCAGCATGAGAACTGCCACCAGATAGCCGCCAACGATGCCCATGAGATCGGCATACACTGTGAGCGCCGGCACCATGAGAGTCAGGGCCAGAACCCGAGGCACCACAAGAAAATCCACAGGGGAGATGCCAAGTGTGGTGAGAGCGTCCACCTCCTCATTGACCTGCATTGTGCCAATCAGGGCCGCATAGGCCGCCCCTACCCTGCCGGACATGACAACACCAACCATCACAGCGCCCATAACGCGCAGCATGCCAATGCCCACCAGGCCGGCCACATATATCTGGGCGCCAAACTGCGTCAGCTGAACCGCTCCCACAAAGGCCAGGATAAGACCAAAAAGCATGCTTGTAAGGGAGATTATGGGCAGGGAGAGCACCCCGCACTCGTACATGGCTGTAACAAGATCCTTGAACCGCATGCGGGAGCGGCCAATGAACATGCGTCCAAGCCCAAAGGCCACATCGCCGAGAAAATTGAGAAAATCGCAGATGCGCGGACCAAGGCTCAGTGTCTCCCCGCCGATATGCTCCAAAAAGGACTGGGGGGCGGAGTGCCTTTGCGCGCCTGCGCGGGGGGGAACAGCGAATGCCATGCGCACAAGGCGTGCCAGCCCCTCTGGCAAATCAAAACTGACAGGCAGTTTGCAATCCCTGGCCTGCTGCACCAGCTGCACAAGAAAAACAAGCAGACTGCTGTCCCACTGCCCAAGCTGGCCAGAAACAAGACGCAATGAATTTATGCCAGAGGCCTTTACGCCCTCAATGGCATCCCCTGCGCTGTCTGGCCAGGGATCCTCTATGCTCCATTCGCCACCAACCCTTACGAGCCATGTGCCGTCAGTGGCAGATGCGGTCACTTGCGGACTCGTTTTCATGTGTATAGTATAAAAGCAGTATGTCCCAAATGCAAGTTTTTGCTGGATATATACAGCCGGTCTCCACACGGATCCTTCTGGAGGAAGAGACCGGAATCACACAATTTTAAGCAGGCTCGACCCTGGGATTGCACGGCATGACACTGGCACAAAAACTCGGTCTGAAAACCAAGCCGGTTTTTCTTATGGATGGCACGGCTTTCATCTATCGCGGCTTTTACGCAAACCGGCATCTGCGCCGCGCCGATGGCTTTCCCACAAATGCCATTGTCGTGGTGTGCAGGGTGCTCCTGCGCATACTGCGACAGGAAAACCCGGATTATTTTCTCTTTGTGACAGATGGTCGCGGCCCCACTTTTCGCAACGATATTTATGACAGCTACAAGGCCAACCGCGAGGCAATGCCTGAAGAACTGGCCGTGCAGATTGAGCCAATAAAGCGTATCACCAACGCCCTCGGCATAAAACTGGAAACCGCCTCCGGCTTTGAAGCTGATGACTGCATTGCCTCCATTGCCGCGCGCATCTCACCCCAAAAACCTGTCATAATTGTGAGCGGTGATAAGGATCTCAAACAGTGCCTTGGTCCAAACGTCTTTATGTGGGATCCAGGCTCCAAGGATGAAAAAATTCTCACTTCCAGCCAGTTCACGCAGGAGTCCGGTGTAACTCCCGCCCAATGGCCCGATGTGCAGGCTCTGGTTGGCGACAGCAGCGACAATATACCTGGCGTGCCCGGCATCGGCCCAAAAACCGCCAGGCAGATTTTTGACATCTGTCCCACCCTGGAGGATATCAGGGATCATTTTGCCCTGCTGCCACCCAAAATCCAGGTAAAACTGGAATCCCATCTGGAGGAAATGTTCAAATGGCGCCAGCTTACCACCCTGCGCCTGGATGCCTGCCCAGATATAGGCCTTGAGAACATGGCTGTTGGCTCCATAAATCTGGAGCTGTGCGATGGTCTGGCCAGGGAATATGAACTTTTCTCCGTGCGGCGCGAAATAGCCTCCCTTGTCTCCTCAAGACACAATCTGCTGGCCACAAAAGAAACCCAGGATGATGCCTCCGAAACCGCGGAGGCCAAAGAAACTGCGCAAGCAGTCATGAGCAGCCCGCCAGCCACTCCCGTATCCTCAACAAATACCCTGCCCTCCTGCTCTGGCAGGCCGGTTGCGGTAATATGGCCTGATGTCAGCAGCAGTCCGCGCGTGGCAGTGGCTCCAGACAATCTGGCAGCCATGGCAGGCGTGGATTCCAGCGCTGAAATTGCTGAATATGCCTGGGATGGTGAACTGGCGGATTTATGCCACTGGCTTAATAATGCCGGTCAAATCATTGTGGCAGATCTCAAAAGCCTGCTGGTCAAATTTCCATCCTGGCGCCAGTTGGCCAATGGAGAAAACCCCCCAGCCCATTTTGATCTTGGGCTGGCATCATACATATTGAGTCCTGAAGATGGCGACTATTCCTGGGATCGCCTGGCCCTGAGATGGAGAGAACCCCTCAACTGCCAGGCTTCGGGGCCGGCTGTGCTGGCCCTTGCCATGGCCGGGGCTCTGGGCAAAAATCTTGCCGCCAATGAGCTCGCCAGATTATATGAAGACATGGAAATGCCCCTCGTTCCGGTGCTTGCAGCCATGGAAAATGAGGGCATCGCCATAGACCCGGCAGCCTTCAGAAGCTATTTGCAGGATGTTGAAGGCGAAGCGGAACGCCTGGCCCAGGCCATATACGAAGGCGCTGGCATGACATTCAACCTGCGTTCCTCCCAACAGCTTGGCGAGGTGCTTTTTGGCAAACTCAAACTCGCTGAATCCCGACGCACCAGGGGGGGCAAACCCTCAACCAGCCAACTGGCGCTCGAAAAGCTGGCCGCATCCAGCCCTGTGGTGGAAAACATTCTGCAATTTCGGAAAATGGATAAAATGCGCACCACCTATCTTGCGCCGTTGCCGCGCCTGATGGACAACCATGACCGGCTGCACACGACATTCAATCAGGAAGCAACGGCCACAGGCAGGCTGTCATCCAGCAATCCCAACCTGCAAAACATCCCCGTGCGCGGCGAAACAGGCAAAAGAATGCGGGCATGCTTCATTGCCAGAAAGGGCAATCTCCTTATATCTGCCGACTACTCGCAAATTGAGCTGCGCATTCTCGCGCACCTCTCGCAGGACCCCAATCTGCTTGAGGCATTCCGCAATGGCGAGGACATACACGCACGCACAGCAGCCCTGGTTTTTGATCTCCCCCCTGAGCGTATTTCGCCTGATCAGAGGCGCATGGCCAAAACCATCAATTTTGGGCTGCTATATGGAATGGGCGCACAAAAACTGGCCCAGGAGCTGAAAATAGGCACAACAGAGGCCAAAGGCTTTATTGAGCGCTATTTTGAACGCCTGCACAGGCTGGGGCATTTTTATGATGAGATTGTCGAGGGCGCCAGACAGAATGGTTTTGTGACCACCATGGCCGGTCGCAAGCGCTGGCTGCCAGGCATTTTTTCCGCCAATGGACAGACGGCGGCCCAGGCGCAAAGGCAGGCTATAAACACAGTCATCCAGGGTTCCGCAGCGGATGTCATCAAATTGGCCATGCTTGCCGTGTCACGCGACAAATGGCTGCAATCGGGCAACGCTGCTCTTGTGCTCCAGGTGCATGACGAATTATTGCTCGAGGCGCCACAGGCCCTGGCCAATGAAGCCGGAGAGCGTGTGGCAACCCTGATGGCCCAGGTAAAACCGGGAGGAGTTGAGCTAACGGTGCCCCTTCTGGCAGACTGGGGCACAGGGGCAAACTGGGGTGAAGCACATTAGAGCATTCAACAGTTGAAACGCTCTACGCGTTTCAACCGCGCTGACATTCGCGGACGCTTCATATGAAGCGCCTCGAATTTGCCTATTTTCAATCGGCAAATTCCCTAGCCCGGCATGTGCCCGGCATCCATAAAAAAATCCAGCAGCTGGCGGTTATCGGCTCCCCCGAAATATTCTGACAGATCAACGTCTGCCAGGGCTGCTTGAATTGCCCCGGACGTCAATTCAATTCCCTGAAAGCGTTTTTCCAAAATATCCATTTCAGCTGAGCTGAAAAAATCTCCGTATATGCGACAGCATATGATTTTGTTTTGCCGGACAGAAAGCCTTATTGATACCTCCCCCCAGGGGAAACGGCGCTTTCTCTCCATATCAAAGGGAGGGGACTTACCGAAATTCCACTCGGCTTGGCTGTATTTTTCCATCGCAAGAACACGGGCGGCCTGGATATCGGAATCCTGCAGAATGGCGGTCCCATTCGCGCAAGCCTTTGCCAAACATTCTTTCAGACAGGCGAGAGTTGTTCCAGAATGCCAGTAATCGGCGATATTGCCAACTCTGGCGCGAACCGAGGCAAGACCTTTTGATTTTATTTTGTCTTTACCGGGGCGCAGGACTGTTGCCAGATTGCCCAGGTCCGTATTTACAAGCAAGGTACCATGTGCGAGAGCGTGGCCCCCAATAACAACCTGGGAATTGCCGGATATTTTGCGGCCATATGCCTCGATGTCATTGCGACCGGAGACATGCGCGGGCACACCCAGGCAAAGTAGCGCCGAACAAATTCTCTCCAGCATCGGTTTTAAATCAGGTCTGGTGTCTTTGCCGCAATGAAAGACAAAAGAGAAATTAAGATTGCCCAAATCGTGGTAAACGGCTCCACCGCCGGTTATGCGTCTTATAACGGGTATGCCAGAACTCTTCACATACTCCTGATTAATTTCCTCCATCGCGCACTGGTGGCGCCCCACTATCACGGATGGGCTATTTTGCCATAGCAGGAACCACCCGGGATGACCCGAAGGCAGGGTCCGCAAAAGATGCTCCTCCAGAGCCAGATTAAATGCAGGCTCGTGAAAGGACGTTACAATGGCGAGCATTAAATCTCCACTTCGCCGCTACATGGCATTTTCTCCACCAAGATATGAAATCTCAAAGCAATATGGCAAAATTGCCGCATGGCCAATCAGGTCAGGATTCCATTTCTCTGCCCCGTCTGGCGGCAGCCTCCACGGCATCCACCACAATGCCGGTGAGACCGGCCCTGTCAAATACATTTATTCCGGCAATGGTAAGGCCTCCTGGAGAGCAGACATCGTCGCGCAACTCCATGAATGTTTTTTGCTGTGCCTGCGCAAGAGCGGCAGAGCCTGCAAACAGTTCAATAATCATCTGCCTGCTTTGCGCCCTGGTAAAGCCCATTGTGACACCAGCCTGCTGCAAGGCGTGCATCACGGCAAAAACATAGGCCGGCCCTGCTCCCACAAGCGCGGAAAAATTGGTGAATGCGGCTTCCCCCAGCTCCATGCACAAGCCAAGATGACCAAACAGATCCAGCAATTGACTTTTTACATTATTTTGGACGGATTGCGCAAAACAGAATGCAAAAACACCTTTTTGCACCAGTGCTGTGGTGGTGGGCATGCAGCGGCAGGACATGCAGGATGGGCCAAGCAGCTCCTCCATCTGCGCCAAACTGTAACCAGCCGCAATGGATATTGCGATTGCGCCAGGTTTGAGGGAGGGGGCAGCAGCCCGAAGCACATCATCCATTTGATATGGTTTGACCGCGAAAATGATAATATCCGATGTCTTTGCGACATCTCCTATGGATGGGAGCGCCTGAATGCCAAGATCTGTCAGTGGCTCCATCCTGGCTGGAGTGCGGTTATAGCCGCAAAGGCGCCAGTTTTCCCCGGAAAGGGTTTTTGCAAATCCCCCCAGAATGGCGGAGCCCATGTTACCACAGCCTATGCAGCCAATGATCCGTGACATAGAACCCTCCAGAAAAAACAATTAAAAAATTGCAGCCATCCACATGCGGCAAAAAATACGGCAAATGGATGGCTGCCAATGGACATACGCTATATTATTTGCCTGCTTCCGTCTTGATTTCCTGAATTTTTGGCAGGCTTTTCACCATCTGCAGACCCATGCGAAGCTGATTGTCACGTGTGAGCTGCTCCTTGCCTTCATCCCTGCCCTTGCCATTGCGCTGTTCCTTCTTGTCGCGGGCATTTTCCAGATGACGGTTGAGATCCTGCTCACGCAGCAACAGACGGGGATTGTCCTTGTCTTCGGCCCTGGGGGGCTCAAAAACAACTTCCACATCCGGCACTATGCCTTCGGCCTGGATTGAGCTGCCATTGGGAGTATAGTAAAGGGCAACCGTGAGTTTAAGCCCCGAGCCATCAGCGAGGGGAATGATATTCTGCACAGAGCCCTTGCCAAAAGAGCGCTCTCCCATGATAAGGGCGCGCTTCTGGTCCCTCAAGGCGCCGGCGACAATTTCGGAGGCAGAGGCGGAGCCGGCATTGATAAGCACAACCACAGGCACATTTACATCATCATCCTGGGAGCGCGCCGTATATGTGCGCTGGGCGCTGTCATCCCTGCCCTTGATGGAAACAATATCGCCATTTTTCAAAAATGTGTCCGAAACACTCACGGCCTGATCAAGGAGGCCGCCGGGATTGTTGCGCAGATCAAGCACTATGCCCTTAAGCCCACCATTGGCTGCAGCCTCTTTCTGGGCCTGCCTGAGCGCCTCCTTGAGCTCATCAGTGGTCCGTTCCGAAAAACGTGTCAGGCGCACCCAATAGTAGCCATCCTCAAGAGGTTTGGACTTGACGCTGACCAGGGGGATTGCATCACGCACAATACGCACTGTCTGAGGGCTTTTGGCATCGGTATGCAAAATACCCAGCTCAACTTCTGAACCCTTGGCGCCGCGTATGCGCGAAACAACCTCCTGCAGGGAGAGCTCCTGCGCTGGCTGGCCGTCTATGGACAGAATGACGTCGCCAGGTTGCAGACCTGCCCTGAAGGCTGGTGTATCCTCAATGGGGGCAACCACCACCACCTGTCCATTTTCCAGTGAAATCTCTATGCCAACGCCAAAGAATTCGCCGGAGGTGGTCTCCTGCATCTCCTTGTATTCATCGGATGTCATAAAGGTGGAATGCGGATCAAGCCCCTGAAGCATTCCCTTGACTGCGGCATTTATGAGTTCAACCTGCGTTACATCCTTTACATAATTCCTCTGCACAAGATCAAGCACCTGGCTGAAACGCCTGGCTGCGTCAAACTTGCTCATGTTTTCACGCGGGGCTTCTTTCTTGGCCGGCTGTACCGGGGTGGTAGAGGCGGCTTGGGCGCCGCAGCCGCAAAGAACCACCATACAAATTATAAGGCATGAGCGAATCATTATGCGCATGACCATTCTCCACTGCTCATTGGCTGGCATATTGTCTGAAAAATTTTTGGGATATATTAATGCAACAATTCAAACTTCACAAGAGCGCAATGTGGCATATTCCTGATGGTTTTTCCAGAATCCAGGGCTTTTGCCATTGGGATCCGTTGCGTCTTTGCGGGCAAGGATGCGCGCCAAATCGGCCCTGTGCGGCCATGACATGGCAGCGGGGATATTCAATGGCAAAGATGCAGTAAAGATAAACAGCCAGGACGGACAGTCAAGAAACAAAAAAGCCGGAATCACGAGTATTCCGGCTTTGGCATTATCTACAGCCGATAACTACTTGCAGCAGTCTTCGACCTTCATGAACATGGCTGTACCGGCGCCACAAATGGGGCATTTGTCACATGGGCCCTCATGGGTGTAGCCGCAAATCTTGCAGACATAGTAGTCGGTGGCAGGCAGAGCCGCAGGATCGGCCAGGGCTTTTTTGAACAGCCCGGCATGAACAGCCTCAACCTTGTTCACAAAGCCAAAATATTTTGCAATGGCTGTCTGGTTTTCAGCCTCTGCATCCTTGATCATTTCAGGATACATTTTGGTGAACTCATGGGTTTCACCTGCAATGGCATCCTCAAGATTGGCAGTTGTCTTGCCGACCTTGCCTGCATTTTTGAAATGGGTAAGGGCGTGAATGGTTTCGGAAGCGGCGGCGGCGCGGAAAAGCTTGGCCACCTGTGGCATGCCCTCTTCATCAGCCTCGCGGGCATAGGCCAGATATTTGCGGTTGGCCTGGGATTCTCCGGCAAAGGCTTCCATAAGGTTTTTGTCAGTTTTGCTCATCATAACCTCCAATTAATTAAGAGCATTCATTAGTTGAAACGCTCTAGGGTAGCGTCAAGCGACAATAGTCGCAAACCCGATCAGGGATTGCGCGCCGCCAGCGGCGGCGTGAGCAAAGCAAAAACCACGTTTTTTGCTTTGCGATCTTCATGTTTTTACGACAGTAAAAACATGACATCTCACTAGGGTCGTGGAAAAAGATTTGGATCAACCGGTTTTAATGCGCCAAGCAGCTTTTTGCCATTCTCGGGGGGAGAACCGAGAATGATGGTTGCGGAACAAAGTTTCCCATCCGAACCAAACCAGGCAGTGCCATCCATGCTGCCCTTTATATTAACCCGGTAAAGTGATCCCTGTTTTTGCGGATCACTGGCCTGCAGGCCGCTCTTGCGCATATTGTCCACTGTCTGGGCAGCTATTCTTTCCGCCGGCATATCCGTTTTAATAATATTAAATGTCACTGCAAGGCCATCATCGCTTGCAAAAACCGCGGCAATTCCATCAGGCCTCTTTTGCACTTTCTGTGGCATCATCCAGCCATCGGGCAGGGTTAATTTAAAGTATTCGGTTTCAACTGTTTTGCCTGCTGTCGCAAAAGGCCGCGTTTCGGGCTGGCTTGCGCCAGGCGAATCCGCCGGCCATGCGAACAGGGAGCAGGCAAGCAAAAATATCAACATTTTCCAGCAGGAGCCTGCCAAAGTCACCATGACCATCCTCCATCTCATGGGCGTTGCAGTCAGATAACCCCATGACGAAAAATGGAATGGCATATTTTATGAAAGATTGCAAATACCCGTTTGCCATGCCTTCAGTCTGTTTTTTTCCACAGGGCATGGGGGCAGGCAATGCATACGGCAATAAAAAGACCACATGCCAGGGCTCCTTCAATACAAACCGGAGCCCAGGCTGCGCCCATTATACCCCATTGACTGGTAAAAATGGCCACCAGGGGCAGGCTTAGGGTGGCCACAATGGCGTACACAGTCATCTGGGATTTCTCCTGGCCAAAGGATACCAGGGTCTGCGTGCCAAGAACATGTCCAAAGGCCATGAGTGGAGCTCCGAGAATCATGATTCTCAATATAGGAGCACCCCAGACATAGGCTTCACCAAGCGCCAGGCGAAGAATCCATGGAGCCAGCGCCCAGATGCATGCCCCCCCAATAAAGAGGAATGCAAAAGTCACAAGGAGGGACAAACGCAGAATGCGCCTTGCTACAGCGGGCTGGCTGTTCCGCAAGACGCAAATCTCTGGAAAAACTGTCTGTGTCAGAGGGTTTGCCAGTCTGCCAAGGGCGCGCAGCATTTTACCTGTGGCAATGACAATGCCCATCTGGGCAGGCGCCAGAAACCAGCCTATGACCATCTGCGCTCCATAAATGCATATGGCCTGGGAGAGGGAAACCATAAAAAGAGGCAAAGTGCCACCCAAAAGGTTCAAAGCGCCTGTAAAATCAGGACCCGGCGCATACCTCCGCCATAGGTGACAGTAAAGCCAGGCGTAGGCAATGCCTTTGCAGATGGCATCGATGAAAAAATATCCTTGCCAGTCGCCAGGAGCATGAATAAACACCAGGATGAGGGCCAGGGCGCACAGGGAGGATGAGACATCCCAGATGGCAAGCTGGCGCACATCCTGGCTTGTGCCCTGATAGAACCAGAAGGGGCTGCAGCCCCTGATGATACCAGAGCAAGCAGCCAAAAAAAAGGCTGCCGGGTATTCCCGCGCATGGGGCACCAGTGGAAAGGCGGCAATTACAGCACCGGCGCAAAACAGGGCAAGAAGCATTTTGGCAGAAAAGACTGCGCCCAAAAGAGTCGCCAGCGCTCTGTCATCATCCCTTTTCCAGGCTGCCGAGCGTGCGCCGCCGAGAGTCAGGCCCCATTCCATGATCAGCGCTATGCCTTGGGGAAAAAGGGCCATATACATTAAAAGGCCAAATGATTCCGGCTCCAGAATGCGCCCAAGCCAGGGGAGAGCCAAAAGCGGCAGCAACAGCTGGGTGACCTGAATGGCGCCAAAGGAGAAAAAAAGCTTTCCCCTTTTTGCATTGATCAGACGTGCCAATCTCATCAGACTTGCCAAAGCGGACATATTGCCAGGATGGCATTGCCGGTGGAGGGATGCAGCATATATAGATTGTGGGAAGTAAGCGAATTTAATAAATTACTTTAAAGATATGCGCCCCATGGTTAAGAATCTGGGGCGCATATCGACAAAATACAAAATTCAGATGCCACCTGTCTGCCTGCCGGATGCTGGCCAGGAACAGGCTATGTCTTCATGCCAGAATTTATTTATGCGCTGCCGGCAGAACCGCGCCCACATATTTGTCCTTCATGAATTTCGCAAGCTCGGGGCTGGCCAGCGCCTCATAAAGGGCTTTCAGCTCAGGTCTTGCCTCTTCGCCGGCACGCACGGCCAGGACATTGGCATAGGTGGAGGCCGCCATGGAATCCGCGGCCTCAATGGCCAGGGCCTCGGCCACGTTCAAACCGCCCAGAATGGCATAATTGCCATTTATGACGGCAATGTCCACATCCGGTAGAGCGCGCACCAGTTGCGGGGCCTCAATTTCCTCAATGCGCAGATCAAGGGGATTTTCAATGATATCCCTGCCAGTTGCCGTGAGTCCGGATTTTTTATCCAGCTTTATAAGTCCCTTGTCCTGCAAGAGGAGCAGGGCGCGGCCTTCATTTGTGGCATCATTGGGAACAGCTACAATGGCGCCCTTGCGCAGTTTGCCCAGATCCTTGCACTTGCCGCCATAAATGCCAAAGGGCTCATAGTGGACAGGCCCCATGGAGGAGAGCTTGGTGCCTTTCTGGGCATTAAAATCATCCAGATACGGCTTGTGCTGAAAAAAGTTGGCATCAAGATCCTTGCTATCCAGGGCCACATTGGGCTGCACATAATCCGAATATTCAATTATATCCAGGGTTACGCCACTGGGCTGCAAAATACGCGCTGCCTCCTGGAGCATTTCCGCATGGGGGGTGGGAGAGGCCCCAACCTTCAGAGTGGATGCCGCATGGGAGTTTGCGCCAAAAAAAATGGCGCAGGCAAGGGAAATGCCAAAAATAATCTTCTTCATGCTTCTTCCTGTGTTATTGATGTGAAACTTGCGGGCAGTAGCGCCCATATCAAATACCCGGCGGCAAGTGCCGCCAAAAAGTGATAATGCCAAAAGCGGTAGCGCGCAAGGCTACCTTTTGTCACTGCGCCTGGCAGCCCAGTTGCCTATGCTCTGAAAAGCCTGCACAATTATGATCAGCAATACTACAGTAATGATCATTATATCAGTCTGATAGCGATTATAGCCGTACATGATCGCCAGCTTGCCAAGACCGCCTCCACCCACTGCGCCAGCCATGGCCGAATAGCCGAGGATGGTGATTGCCGCAACTGCGCTGCCATTTATCAGGGAAGGCATTGATTCGGGGATCATGACCCTTGTGATGATCTGCCAGGTGGTCGCGCCCATGCTCTGTGCAGCCTCTATGACGCCATGATCCACCTCCAGCAGGGAGGATTCCACCAGGCGCGCCACAAAAGGAGCCGCGGAAAGCACCAGGGGCACAATGGTGGCATTGTTGCCAATGGTGGTGCCAACCAGAAAGCGGGTAAAAGGTATCACCGCGATCATAAGGATCAGAAAGGGAAAGGAGCGTGTGAGATTGACCACAATATCCAGAACTGAATAGATCAGCTTGTGCGGAGTGATGCCGCCTTTGCGGGTGATAACAAGAATAACCCCCATCACCACGCCGAAAACATAGGAAAAAAAGGTGGCCACCACGGTCATGTAAATGGTGTCCCATGTTCCGGCAATCAGCATTTCCACAGTTTTCTGGTCAAACATCGCGCATTTCCTCCAGCACAATGGAATGGGCTTTTGCATAAGCCAGTATTCTTGCGCGGGATTCCGGATTTTCTGGCAGTTCAAGCACCATTTGCCCTAATGCAGTGCCGTTTATGTCACGCGTATCTGCATACATTATATTGACAGGGCAACCGCAGTGCAAAACCATGTTTGAGATTACCGGTTCAAAGGATGATCTGCCATTGAATATGAGGCGGTACAGATTGCCCACAGGAAGTTTCTGCAGTGCCTCCGGCAGCACAAGCCGTCTTGCCGCCTCAGTGGCCGGATGGAAAAACACTTCCTCCACCGAGCCATCCTCGACAATTATTCCCTTGCTGATTATGGCCACATGAGTGCATATCTTGTCGATCACGCTCATTTCGTGGGTGATGATCACCGCCGTGATACCCATATTGCGATTGATGTCGCGTATGAGGCCCAGGATGGAGTCCGTTGTCTCAGGATCCAGAGCGGATGTTGCCTCATCGCACAGAAGCACACGGGGATTGGTGGCCAGGGCGCGGGCAATGGCCACTCTCTGCTTTTGGCCACCGGATAACTGGGAGGGATAGGAGCCGATTCTGGCGGACAGGCCCACAAGATCCAGAAGTTCCGTAGCCCTGCGCCTTGCCTCGTCATGTTTCTGCCCGGCCAGAAGCAGGGGAAAGCAGACATTCTCCAGAGCCGTTTTTTGCATCAGGAGATTGAACTGCTGAAAAATCATGCCCATGGCGCGTCTGGCTGCCCGCAACTGTGGTGCGGACATGAGGCAAAGATTCTGATCCTCAAAAAAAACACCCCCGGAGGTGGGGCGCTCCAGGAGATTGATGCAACGCACCAGGGTGGACTTGCCCGCGCCGCTGCGGCCGATTATGCCATATATGTCCCCACTGGCTATGGTCAGATTTATATCCCTCAAGGCATATATGTCGCCATTTTTGCCGGGGAATTTCTTTTCAAGATTGACTATGCGGATGATGGGACTGGAAGCCATGAAAACTCCGGAAAAATTGACAAAAAAGTCGTTAGCCTTTTTCATTATGTCATTTTTTGCCCATGAATGCAAAGAGGCTGGAGTATGGCTCCTTGTCAAACGAGCCAGTGGCCATTAAAATGCCGGCAAACATTTTCCACAAGGATGCGGAATCCCATACCCTGTCATACTGACCATTGCAGAAATTTATGAAATATAATGACATCGTCCATCAGGACTGCATCGAGTTCATGAGTTCCATGGATGACAAATCCGTTGATTTCACCCTTACCGACATTCCCTATGATGTAGTCAATCGCAAGAGCAATGGGCTTAGGAACCTTGACAAGGACAGGGCAGACTGTCTCACTTTCAACCTTCAGGATTTTATGGAACATGTGCTGCGTGTGACGGCAAATTCGCTTGTCATTTTTTGCGGCAAGGAACAGTTCAGCCCCATCTACAGTTTTTTTGCAAACCACAAGGGCACAGTGCGCCCTGTAGTCTGGGAAAAAACAAATCCATCCCCGATGAATGGCCAATATATATATTTAAGCGGTGTTGAGCTTGCGGTATGGTTCAAGCATCCTGGCAAAAAAATATTCAATGCCCATTGTAAAAATACGGTATTCAGACACCCCAATGGCAGGAGCCGTGAGCATCCAACCGAAAAAAATCATGCTCTTCTCAAGGAGCTCATTCTGGATAACACCATTGCAAACAATATTGTCTTTGACCCGTGCGCGGGCAGTGGCAGCCATCTGCTGGTTGCCAAACAACTGGGTCGCAGATATGTGGGTTGCGAAAAAGATCAGCGATATTTCGCTATCGCTTGCCGTCGCCTGCTCGCTCAAGATACTCATGGATAAGAGATTTATTGTCTGAGAGCTCTCTCAATGTTCCAAATAGACATTCTGAACTTTTTTGCAGAGCTTTTACATTTATGGGAATGAATGCGGAACCATGACGATCGTCAAGATTGCTCTTGGCATTGATCTTTATATGCTCAAAAAGATATTCAACCCGGGGACGCACATATTGCACAATATCCTTGCTGCTGGCTAGCAAAATCCAATCCGGAGCATATTCAGCAAACTTATTTTTATAAAAAAGAATGAAAAATAAATCAAGATAACCTGATTGCATTATTTTTCCTGACTTTACAATCTGGCATCCATATTTATTGCAGAAATTATCAAGGATACCGCAATTTTTATTGTATATATAATATCTATTCTTATTAATACTGGGTGGAAAAAATGCGGAAACAATATCCAGTCTAAAATCTCCGTATGCCGAAAAATCTGCTGAATATTGAACATCAATCTTTAAGCCTGTAGTTGTGATTATATCCACGGCTGTTATATCGGTCACATTATTTCTTTTACACTCAATCCCCCATTCATTCAAAATTTTTACAGCCAAATTTTCAGTAAAATTTGCTGCATTTTCATAATGGTTCATGGCATTGCAACTTGAGGATCGCATCCGGCTCTTTATTTTGTATCGCTGCCGGCCTTTCTTGCAAAAAGCATGGCCTCATGAAAACCTTTCCTCACAAAGATCAAAAAAGTCTCCAATGCGGCAGACATTATCTGGCGGATTTTTTCCCGATCTGCAACCGCTGGCCTTGCCAGAACCCAGCCAATAACATCCTCACGATGCTCTGGTTTGCCTATGCCAATGCGAAGTCTGTAAAAATCCCTGGTGCCTGTCCGCTCGGCTATGGATGCCAGGCCATTATGCCCGGCAAGGCCGCCGCCAAATTTGAAACGCAGCTCGCCTGGGGGGATGTCCAGCTCATCCTGAACAACAACCATCTGGTCAGGGGCAATGTTATGCCAGGCCAGCAATGGCTGCACGGCCACACCGCTGTCATTCATAAAAGTTTGCGGTTTGGCCACAAGCCATTCCCCACGGACATCAGACAGGCTTATGCGCCAGAGTAGGGAATTGAATTTTTTACCATTCAGCTCCATGACCTGTCCTGCCTTTCCAGCATATTCCAGCAGGGCATCCACAAAATCAAAACCGCAGTTATGCCGCGTGCCCGCATAGCGTTGCCCCGGATTGCCAAGGCCCACAAGTAATCCAGCATAGTCCATACTGCAATCGTCTCCACAACTTGCTGCCAACATGCATCAGGCGGCATGACAATGGCGCAAGGTTAGATTTATTGGCATCGCCAGGCCAGCTGTGGCAGCGGCCGCATATCTTGCGATGAAATTGGCAAATCTGGGCGTAAGCGGGGCAAGATGCCCGCCATTATCCAGCCAGACCAATTTTTTTACAGGCGCCTGGATGAGCGCAAAGGTTTCTTTAATCAATTTTTCTGTAAACAGGTCATCATTGATAGCATTGAACAGCCAGAAGGGACAATGCAGGACCGGGCTGACAAAGGCATCGAAAAGACTGGCCAGAAACTGCAGTGGATAACTGATGCGCCCTTTGCCAGTGCCAAGGTAGACAGGCAGCTCGCGCCCGCGCAGGATACGGCCCGCATTGAGATAGACAGGCATGGGAATGGGCAGGCGTGGCATTTTTGCCGCCAGGGAACGGATGATGTTCATCAGCCACTCCCGCATGTGCGCCAGTCTGGCAAAGCGGGTGAGCTCGATGGCGGATGCCATGCGCGGGAATATGGCGCTTATGGCAAAAGCCGCGCCAATGGTGCTGGATGCGCCCGCATGAGCCAGTGTCAGAATACCCCCCTGGCTGTGACCGCAGACAACAACATGGGCATATCCATTGCGGTGCAGCCATTTTTCAGCTTCCAGGCCCTGTGCAAGCAGGCTCTCAAAGGTAAAGCCACTTTTTCTCCGGCAGAGGCCATGTCCTGCAAGATGAAGCCCAGCCACGGAAAAACCGGCCTCGCGCAATGACAGGAGCAATAGTTTATAATGGGCAGGCTCAAGCATTGTGCCGGGATAAAACAGGACACAGCAGGCTCCATCATTTGGAAGCAGCTCCAGTAGCGGCGCATTTTTGCTGATGCCGGCCCGGATCAGCTCCCCGGCAGGCAATTCCAGGGGTGGCCTTTTTGGCATAATAAATATCTAGTGGTTAATAAAGTAATACAAACTTAAAACTCGCCACTGCCAGCATTGCGCATTAAAACAGGAGCTTCAGGCTCATCAGCGCAGGCACCCCAAGAGGATTTCAAACATGAAAATGGCCGCAGCCTGTTCAAAAAAAGCCAGCCACAGGGGCTGGCCGGCTTTTTTACACATAGATGTAAAGATCCTGGTAATCAGGCAGTGGCTGCCTCTCCTTCGCCTTCCACAATATCATCATCCTTGCTCTTGGCGAGGACGCTGACAACGGCGTAACTCTGGTCATAAACGGCATGGACATTTTCCGGCAGCTTCAGATCCTCAACAGTGATGGTATCGCCAATATTAAGGCCGGATACGTCCACAACAACCTTTTTGGGCATGTCCAGAGGTTTGCTGGCAAGGCGGACATTTTCACGGTAGGTCTCAAGGATGCCGCCAAGTTTAACACCAGGGGCTATACCAGTGTACTCCACAGGCACCTCGACCTTGACTTCCTTGTCCAGATCCACGCCATAGTAATCTATATGCAGAAAATAGTTTTTATAGGGATGGCGCTGCACCTGCCAGATAAGCACAGGATGCGTGTCTTTGCCATTCTCGTCCTCTATCTCCAGATTGAACACGGTAGTGTGACCAACGCTTTCGTAGATCTTTTCCAGAGGCAGAGTCTGTGCCTGCACCATAATGTTCTGACCGGAAGAAGTGTAAAACACGCCGGGCACCAGATCTTTGGCGCGCAGACGTCCACTGGCTCCCTTGCCGCTGTCTTCCCGCTTCTTGACACTAAGGGTTTTATCGATACTCATCCCAATCTCCTCAATCCGCCTGGCAGGACATTACACGAAAAGAACGCTTACAGAAGAGCCAGTATGGATATTATGAATTGTTTTTCCCAACAGGGCGGCCACCGAAACAACTTTCAGTTTGGGGCAGCGCTCCAGCTTGTCACCAAGTGGAATGGTGTCTGTGACAATTACCTGCGAAAGGGCATCAGTGGCATTGATGCGATCAATGGCCGGTCCTGAAAGAACTGCATGGGTTGCGCAGGCAACTATGCGCGAGGCGCCATAATTCATTAGCACCTCCGCACCGGCGCACAATGTGCCGGCAGTATCGATCATGTCATCCACAACTATGGCCACACGCCCGTCCACATCGCCAATCACATGCATGGCCTGGGCCTGATTGGGCTTGTCACGCCTTTTATCCACTATGGCAAGGGGCGCATTGAGGCGCTTGGCATATGATCTTGCCCGCTCAACACCGCCTGCATCAGGGGAAACTATGACAATCTTGTCCTCATGCAGATCGCGCAGGCTGTCCATCATGACCGGAGTTGCGAACAGATTATCGACCGGACAGTCAAAAAAGCCCTGAATCTGACCGGCATGGAGATCAATGGTCACCACCCTGTCGGCTCCGGCCACACTTATGAAATCCGCCATCAGTTTCGCGCTTATGGGCGCTCTTGGGCTGACCTTGCGATCCTGGCGGGCATATGCATAGTATGGCACAACCGCGGTTATGCGCCCGGCGCTTGCCCTTTTGAGCGCGTCAATCATCAGGCAGAGCTGCATAAAATTGCGGTTTACGTCCGGGGGGCAGGTGGACTGAACCACAAAGACATCATCCTCGCGCACATTTTCGCCAATCTCAATACGCAACTCGCCATCGCTGAACGCGGTGGCAAGGGTTGGCGTAAGCTGGCAGCCCATGTGATCACAAATCGCACGAGCAAGTTCGGGATTTGATGTGCCAGTAACGATCTTCAGATCACTGAACATGTCTGCTCCAATATAGCATGTGTCCGTTGAAATTGCTCCAATTTCAACCATTTGGCCTGACGCTTCGCAGCAAAATGGTTTTTTGCCGGGTGCCATTGGCCGCACTGGCCGCTTCGCTGGCGGTCGCTGATGTCCGTTTTCAACAAACATACGCATATGCTCAATTCAGGCGCCAGCTGCCCTGACTTAAATTTCTGGCTGGGATGGAAGGAATCGAACCTTCGGTGACGGAGTCAAAGTCCGTTGCCTTAACCGCTTGGCTACATCCCAGTAAAATAGGCAATAACAAATAACAGGTGAAACGCCACACTTTTCAATCCTGAGCGCTGGCGCTTCGCAGATAAATGCTTTCAGCATCTATCTGCACCGGAGCATTTCAAAAGTGAAAAGGCTCCCCTCACAAATCACAATTGCGCAATGCCACAAGATATGTGGCGGGATACTCACGCCCAAGCGCATTCCATGCCTTTGCTGCAATATTGTTATTGTCAAATAAACCGTATATGGCGGAACCACTGCCACTCATGGCCGCTGCGCACGCGCCAAGGGCAAGCATGGCAGCCTTGAGCGACCCAAGGGCTGGATACATTGCAAAAACGGGTGCTTCCAGATCATTCCACAACCCATCCACGCCAAAGTCCGGCTGCGGGCAGCCCGCAAAGAGAGAAGAATCTTTAGCTTTGGAATATCCATTTGTCAAGAAATTTTGGCGCGCATCGTGGTCGCCGCAATCTTTCCCGCTTCGCATGGCATCATATGCGGCAAAGGCATCCCTGGTGCTCACATGGATGCCGGGCCACACCAGCACCAAAAACCAGCCTGCCAGCGCGAGAGACACAGGTTCCAGATTACCCCCTCTCCCCCTTAGTCGACAGGGGCGATTGATCAGGAAAAAAGGCACATCAGATCCTATGTCCAGGGCCAGTTCAAGCATGTCAGGGTCAGACAGTGGTCTTCCGCAGGTGTCATTGAGCCATCTCAGCAAAAGTGCCGCATTGGCGCTGCCCCCGCCAAGACCGGCGCCAACCGGTATGCGCTTGCAAAGATCCAGGCGCAAGTTTGGGAAAATCCCTGTATTACTGCCAAAAATTGCCAGAGTTCTTGCAAGAATGTTCTCGCCGGCAATATTGGCATCGCAGAAAATCCCCGCTCCCTGCCTGCCGGTCCCGGTTATGCGGAGCTCATCGCGCGGCCATTGCAGGGGGCAGAAAACAGAATCCAGATCATGAAAGCCGTCTGCCCTTTTGCCTGTAATTTTCAATCCAAGATTGATCTTGCAGCCACAGGTAAGGCGGATCACAAAGTTTCCACTGTGATATTGTCATTGGTAAAAACACAGATCTCGGAGGCTATGCCCATGGCTTCGCGCACAATGGCCTCCGCATCCATGTCGCAGTGCCGCGCGAGTGCCCTGGCCGCCGCAAGGGCATAGGGGCCACCACTGCCTATGGCAGCCACATTGTCGTCTGGTTCAATGACGTCGCCATTGCCGGAAAGCAGCAGCAAATGCTCCCTGTCCGCCAGCAGAAGCATGGCCTCAAGCCGCCGCAAGTATTTGTCCTTGCGCCAGTCCTTGGCCATTTCCACTGCCGCCCGCAGAAGATTGCCATGGGTTTCCTTCAGCTTGGCCTCAAAGATCTCAAACAGGGTGAAGGCGTCGGCAGTGGCTCCGGCAAATCCGGCCAGAACCCGGCCATCATCCAGCCTGCGAACCTTGTGGGCGCCATGTTTCATGATCATGCTCTGGCCAAGGGTCACCTGGCCATCTCCAGCCATGGCCACATGGCCATCCTTTTTTACCGCCAGAATGGTTGTCGCGTGTGTATCGGGCATCAACTTTTTTCCCACATTTCCTTTCTTTCTTTATATACAGTTTCCAGTCTTTTGAACGCTTTGCTGTTACCGGATTTATCGGCAATATTTTTGGCCTGTTTAAAATAGCGTTCAGCCAGTTTTTTGTTGTTGGCGTATATGGCTCCATATGCCATATGCACATACGCCTGCAGATTGTCCCCGGCGTGGCCCAGGGAACGGGCCAGGGCTTCATGCACATCCGCCGCTTCGGGCACATGCCGCAGCACCTCACGATAATGGCCTGCCGCCTCCTTGTGCCGGCCGTGCTCATCCAGCAGCCTGCCATAAAAAAAAGAGGCCATGTAATCCCGGCCATCCTTGCGCATGGCCTTTTGCAGCAGCGGAGCCGCCCTGGGCAGGTCGCCCTTGCGGAAATGGAAAATTCCGGCCTCCCGCAATACCAGGGGATCCTCCGGGGCGGCCTTCAGCGCGGAATCAAAGGCGGCTGCAGCGTCATTTACCCTGTTCTGGCGTGACAGCACAATGCCCCGCCCCATATGCGAAAGGGCATCCTTGTCTGCAAAACGGCGCAGGGCCGCCTGTTCATCCCCATATCTTGCCCACAACAGTGTGTTGACACGCCTGAAGCGGCTGTTGTCATTTTTTTTACCGCGCGCATTTGCCGGCATGGACGCTATTCTGGCCGAGAGACTGTTGACCCTGTCGCCAATGGCCGGATGGGTGGAAAGATATGTGGGCACACTGACGCCAGCCAGCCAGCTTTTTTTGCGCAAAACCTTAAAGCCGCCAACCATGCCATCTACCGGATAGCCTGCTGCGGCAAGGTATTGCAGGCCGATGTTGTCGGCCTCGCTTTCATCGAGACGGCTGTAGTTGAGCATTGCCGACTGGCCCGCTCCGGCTGCGGTGACTGCCGCAGCAGCGCCAGCAGGCCCGCCAATGGCCACTCCTGCCACAGCCGCCAGCAGGGCGCCAATGGTCAGATACTGGGCCCGTTCCATTCTGGAGGCCACATGCCTCTGGGTGACATGCGCAAGCTCATGGGCCAAAACTCCTGCCAGCTCCTCCTCCCTGTCCATATTCATTATCAGGCCTGTGAGCACATAGACAAAACCGCCAGGCACGGCAAATGCGTTGAGGGAGTTGTGAAGCACAACGGAAGATTTGAATTCAAATGGCTGTTTTGGCATTGCGCGCACAAGTCTGTCCACTATATCGCGCACATAGGCCGCGACTTCCGGGTCATCCACCATGGGCATGCGCGAGCGTATCATGGAATCAAACTTGCGCCCCATCTCCTTCTCATCCTTCAGGGACACTCCCCCAAAAAAGAAGGCTCTGGCATCAGATGCCAGCATGGGACAAAAAAGCAGGGAAAGGCAGACAAGCAGACTGCAGAGGCTCTTCATGCCCCGGCCATGTCCCATATCTGCCCCATTGGCGTATCGCGCACCTCCACACCCATGGCCGCCAGCTCATCCCGCAATTTGTCAGACAGGAGAAAATCTTTTGCCGATCTGGCCTGGACACGCCTTTCCAGTAATTCCGAAACCTTATCAATGTCGAGATTGGCCCTTTGGGCGCGCATGGAGCGCAGATCAACCAAAAACTGGCGCGGCTCCGCGCCGAACAGGCCAAGACGTTCCTTCCAGACATCCGCCCTGGCCAGGAACTCCTCGAGAATCACACCGGTCTGCCGCGATGCGCGCAGCTTCCTATCCTCAAGAAGCCTGTTGACTATGCGGGCATTGGCAAATATGTACCCAAGCGCCAGAGCAGTGTTCAAATCATCGGCAAGCGCCGCCTCAAATTGCGCTGGCAGGGCCTGCCACTCCTCCACGAGATCAATTGGAATCACCGTATCCTTCCACTTCTGGCGCTCCAGCGCATTGGCCGCATCAGCCAGTGCCGCATATATCCTCTGCTGCCCCTTTTCCGCATCGACCATGCCATCGACGCTGAAATCAATGGGACTGCGGTAATGTTTGGTCAGCAAAAAAAATCGCAAGGTCTCAGGCAGCCAGTCGCGCAATATGTCGCGAATGGTTTTGAAATTGCCCAGGGACTTTGACATTTTTTCGGAATCAATACGCACAAAGCCATTATGCACCCAATAACGCGCAAGCTCGCACTGGCAGGCGGCCTCTGTCTGGGCGATTTCGTTTTCATGATGGGGAAACACCAGGTCCTGTCCACCGCCATGTATGTCCAGAGGCAGAAAAGGCTGGGTCATGGCCGAGCATTCAATGTGCCAGCCAGGACGCCCCTGGCCCCAGGGTGAAGGCCATGATGGCTCGCCCGGTTTTGCCCCTTTCCAGAGCGCAAAATCCAGGGCGTCCTCTTTTTCCTCTCCAGGCGCCACTCTCGCTCCTGCCATGAGCTCGTCCAGATTGCGCCCGGAAAGACGCCCATACTCCGGCCAGGATCGTACACGGAAATAGACATCGCCATTGCCAGCGGCATAGGCCATGCCTCTGGCAATCAGCGTTTTGCACAACTCCTGAATCTGTTCAATATATTCGGTCGCCCTGGGTTCCAGATCGGCCCGCTCCACTCCAAGGCGCCCCATGTCTTCATGAAAGGCTGCGATGTAGGTCTCCGTAATTTCGCGCCAGTCCCTGTTCTCATTTTTGGCCCTGTTGATAATCTTGTCATCTATGTCGGTGAAGTTGCGGATAAAAAGCACTTCCAGGCCAAGAGAACGCAGCTGGCGCCGCAGCGCGTCAAAAACTATTGCCGACCTGGCATGGCCTATGTGGCAATAATCGTACGCGGTGATGCCACAGGCATACATCCGCGCATGGCCAGGCCGCACGGGGATGAATTCCTCCTTGCGGCGTCCAAGGGAGTTGAACAGTTGCATTTGCGGAACCTGCCATATGTTTGGAGATTTTACATACTGCATGGCAAAACCTGTGCCGTCCAAGTTGCATTCTGGAGCCACAGGCTGCTCTCATATAACGGATAAAAAAATGACATGCAGAAGCTGTCATTTAATAAGCATAAACATCTGGCCACGCCAATAAGGGGTGGACGTTCAACAAGGTGGAAACCGCGAAACCATGCGGCAGAGGATATTATTTTGCCGTATTGATCTCGTCTATGCGCCGCTGATGCCTGCCGCCCTCGAATTTGCTTTCCAGAAAAGCCACGGTAATGGCAAGGGCAAGCTCATCGCCTGTTATTCTTGCGCCAAGACATAATACATTGGCATCATTATGCCTTCTGGCCAGCCTTGCGTGCAGTTCTGTTGTGCAGAGAGCCGCGCGGATCTCTGGGTGCCGGTTTGCGGCAATGGACATGCCTATGCCTGTGCCGCAGATGAGAATGCCCATGCTCCCGTCCTGGGCTATGGCATTGCACAGCGGGTGCGCCACCAGGGGATAGTCGCAGCTTTCCCTGGAATGGGAGCCATGGTCATTGATCTTCCAACCCAGCTTTTCCAGCTCTCCCACAAGCAGCATCTTGAGCTGATAACCGGCATGATCGGATCCTATATGCAAAACTTCCATCATAAACTCCATTCAGAAAATCAGGAGGCTCTGTATTTTGCCAAAGGCAGCACAGGCGTCTCCTCTGGCAGCTTTAGCTCCATTTGCGCAGCCGGGAAGGGTTTCTCCGGCACCTCCCTGGATTTGAGCATAATAATTGCCTTTTTACCATCCGGAGCCGAGAGATTCAGGCCTGACGGCAGTCTTGAACTGCTGTCTGCATACTGAAAAGTCATGCGCCATCCATTGTCACCCCGCCACTGCGCAGGCTGGCCAGCGGAATCCAGGATGAGCGCTCCACCTGGACCCCCCTCAAGCTCATAACGCATGCCGCCTTTGTCCGCGGACATCTCAGACCGGTATTCCCTGCCAAAGACATTGGCGTATCGCCCATTCAGGATATCCGCCAGCTGGATTAATGTGAAAGGCAAAGGGGTGCCAATACGCAACAGGGGACGGTTTGGTCCGTCATGCACATAGGCCCTGTTTTCCTGAGGCACAAAAATCAGAAAATGATCGCCCTCCTCAAGTATTTTGGCAACAGTCGCCCCCACCCCTGCCTGCACATCCAGACGCAGGGCTGTCTCATTATTGCCCCAGAGTATTGCTGTAACCCTGCGAGTGTCGCCCTCGGCGCCAAAACGCAGGCTCATTTGCATTCTGTACGGGCCTTGGGCGGAATCCGCAAGCATGGCCTGCCAGCTGGATGCTGCGGAGTGGTCTTCCAGCCTGGGGGGAACCTGTCTTGCACAGGCGCAGAGGGCCAGCGAAAGGACAATGGCCAGCAATGGTTTCATAATCTGGAAAGCCTCTCCCGGATATTGCCGACATTGGCGGGTTTGAGTTCAATGGCGCGGCGGTATGCGCGTCTGGCCTCATCCTTTTTGCCCTGCCTGACGGCAATGTCTCCGTAATGTTCCCAGATGGCTGCGTCCTGGTTGTCTCCCAGCTCTATGGCTCGGCGTATCTGGCGCAGGGCCTCGTCGCCCTGTCCGGCCCGAAAAAGGGCCCAGGCAAGGGAATCAACTATATAGGCCTGATTGGGAGAAAGGGCATCAGCCTTTTGCAGCAGTTCCAGGGCTCTTTGCAGATCGCGGTTTTCCTCCGCCAGGGTAAAACCGACATAGTTGAGTGCCTGATAATGATCCGGCTGCTTGCGGATAATGTCTTCCATCACCTGCAAGGCCTCCTTCTTCTCGCCATTCTCATCAAGCACGGATCCCAGAAGAAACTCAAGCCCGGTGTTGTCTGGCCATTGCTCCACAGCCTTGCGGGCCACTACAAGCGCATCGGCAAATTTCTTTTCCCTCGCCAGCAGACGAATGCGCAATTCCGCAACCTCCGGCAATGCCGGGTATTCGGTGGCTGCTGTTTCCGCCGTGGTCAGCGCCTGTTCCATTTTGCCGGCTTCGGCAAGAAGCTGGATGCGCAAAAGCATAGCTCTTTCCGCTCCCGGTTTGTCCGCCGGTATACGATCCAGCCAGGACAGGGCCATATTCAGATTATGTCTTTGTTCATAAACAAGATCTGCCAACAGCAGATAAACCTCCGGAGGAGCATTATGCTGGCCGGCTATGCCCTTTAAAATGCTCTCCGCCTGGAGATAGTGGCGCGACTCCAGAAGCATGTTGGCTGCCGTAAGCTTGAATGTAAGTGTGTCTGGCCCCTGTTTGAGGTATTTGAGAGCCTGTTCCGGCTGTTTCAGCTTAAGGGAGAGGTTGATTAATCTTAGCCCCACTTCCTGTGGCGAAAAATGGAGTTTTTGCAATTTTTCATAAATGGATCTTGCCTCCCTGAGGTTGCCCTGCTGCTCATAGAGAAAGGCAAGTTCGGCCATGGCATCCACAAAATCCGGCATTTCGCGTATGGCCTTGCGCAAATAGGGAATGGCATCCTGTTTTTTATCCATGCCAATAAGAGCCCTGGCCTGATAATAATCCACCAGGCTGGTGCGCTGCTTTGGCGAAATGGCGCTCAAAATTTTCTGCGCTTCCTCAAACTGCTGCGCCTTGACCAGCAGGAGGGCCAGTTCCAGGCGGGCATCCAGGGCTTCGGGATGGCGTTTCAGATATCCGCGCATGACATCCACGCCGCGATCGGCCATGCCATGTTCCCCCAGGGCCTCGGCATACAGAAGATTCATGGACAGATCATCTGGCAACGCCTTCAGGGCCTGCTCCAGGAAAACAATGGAATTTGGCGATTTGCGGCTCATCAGCCACACGCCGCCATCCAGCCAGACACCGGCCGGGGCGCCGCTTTTTTCAAGATGCGGGGCAGCCTCCAGAATGGCCGCCTCATCCTCATCCAGTATTGCCTGGATAAAGAGAAGATATGCATATGTCTCCAGAGCGTCGCGGCCAAGCTCCTTTTCCATGGGTCTGGTCACAATATCGCGAAAAATCGCAGGCTCGGCATCAACCGGCTGCTCTGGCACCTGGGTCACGGCTTCGGCGTGAGGCTCCACCCCGCTTTCCTGGGCATCCGGTTTCGACTGCTCTGGAGCTGGGGCCTGCGCCTTCTCCTCCACGGCTGCTTCATTCTTGCAGCCATAGCCAAGTGCAAGCATGGCCGCCATCATAAAAGCAAGCAGGATGTGGCTAGAAATATTGCGCTTCATGAATTCCCTGGCATGACATCCAACATTCAGGATTCAATCCATTCCTCGGAGAAATCCTTTATGTCAAGAGTCAAGTGTTTGCGAATTTTTTCCAGAAGGCGCGCCTCCAGCTGCCTGACGCGCTCGCGGGTGACATTATAGCGTTCCCCTATTTCGCGCAAGGTCAGTGGCTCATCCGCCAGAAGCCGGTGACGCAGAATGTACTGCTCCTTTTCATTGAGCATGGGCAGAATATTGTTTATGCGTGAGCGGATGATGCCGGATATCTCCGCAGTGGCCAGGGTATCCTCTATGCCGGGGCCAAGGGCGGGGAGAAAATCCATGCGGGTGGAATTGCCACTTTCGTCTCCCACATGCAGGTTTAGTGAGACATCGGTGGATGCGAGGCGCTGATCCATTTCATTGATCTGCTCCTCGCTTACGCCCAGACGCTCCGAAAGCATGGCCGTATCCGGATCAAAACCCTGCGCGGCCAGCTTCTGCCTTTCGCGGTTCAAATTGTAAAACAGCTTCCTCTGCACCTGTGTGGTGCCGATTTTCACCATACGCCAATTATCCATAATAAATTTAAGGATATAGGCCTTGATCCAGAAAGAAGCGTAATAGGAAAACTTGATGCCCTTGTCGGGGTCGAACTTGTTTACAGCCCGCAAAAGCCCGACATTGCCCTCCTGCACGAGGTCAAGCACATTTTGCATCCAGCGGCGCTGAAAATCCATGGCAATGCGCACCACCAGCCTGAGATGGGATGAAACAAGCCTGAAGGCGGCATCGGGATCATTATCAGCGCGCACACGCTTGGCAAGCTCTGTCTCCTCTTCCGGTTTCAGAAGGGGGAAGCGGCCAATTTCCCGCAAGTACAGCTGCAGGCTGTCCCTGGCGGGAGTTGGGAGTCTCTGCTTGCTTGGGCAGGGAAGACCGCCGCGGTTGTCATTTGCCGCATCCAGGGCCTGCGGCTGGCCGGAGACATCGGAATCATCATCCTCTTCATATAGAAGATCATCATCAAAAAGATCATCATCAACGCCATCGATTTCCTGACTGGCGGATTCATCCTCGAAATCTTCCGTCACCGGCGCCGGACGCTTGTCCTCCAGATCCGCGGGATTCTTTTGCCGCATCTGCCGCACCGCGTTATTACCAGCAATACCGTCCATCGCCCCTGACACGGCCTCCTGGCCGGATTTTCTGCCGCACAGCGCGTTTTTGGGTTGCCGTGTGCTGCTAATGTTCATATCTTCCTTTACCGCCCGGAACAAGCGGCATAAATTATGGTATAGTTTTGATTTGTTTTTTTCAATATTTTTCAGTAGTAAAAAACAAGGGCCGGTTTTGGCGGCTGCCGCCCCGGCATAGCACAAGGCGCCCCAAACAGGAATACATCATTCAAATGCGACCAGAAAAATCCAATCCCTTTTTATTGGCCCTGAAAAGCCCCCATCTGCTCTATCTGGATGGGGGCATGGGCACCATGCTCCAGGCTGCGGGCATGCCGCCAGGCTGCCCTCCGGAACAGTTCTGTCTGGCTAATCCACATGTGCTGCGACGCATCCATGGCGGCTATCTTGCTGCAGGGGCAAATATCATCACCACCTGCACTTTTGGCGCCAGCAAATTCAAGCTGCCGCCAGATCTGAATGTATTTGAGGTCAATCGCGATCTTGCAGCCATGGCGCGCGAGGCCATAGCTGCAAGCGGCAGGGAAGGCCCCCTTTTTGTGGCTGGCGATGTCGGCCCCACAGGACTTTTCGCAAAACCTCTTGGCGGTATTGAGCCTATTGAACTGGTGGAGGCCTTCCAGGAGCAGATTCGCGGTCTGGCCGCCGGTGGCGCGGATGTCATTTTCATGGAAACCCAGTTCGATCTGGCAGAGGCCAGACTGGCCATAGCCGCGGCCAGACAGGTCTGCGATCTGCCAGTGATGGTCTCCATGACTTTTGAGCATGGGGTGAGCCTCACAGGCACAACTCCCGAAATTTTCGCGGCAACGGCCCAAAATCTCGATGTGGACGCGCTGGGCACAAACTGCAGCCTCGGCCCTGTGGAGATGCTGCCGGTGGTGGAAACACTGCTCAAATCTAGCCAAGTGCCTGTGCTGGTGGAGCCCAATGCCGGGCTGCCCGTGCTTAGGGGCAGTGAAACAGTCTTTCCCCTCGGGCCCGAGGAGTTTGCCCAAAAAACCGCTGTCTATGCCGAGATGGGCGCCAGAATTCTGGGTGGCTGCTGTGGCACAACACCAGCCCATATGGAGGCTCTGGTCAAGGCCACATCCGGCATTCATTCCAAGGCTTCCGTCGCTGCCCCATGGAGCGGCATCTGCCTCACCAGTCGTTCCAGCCTGGTGCGCATCGGCGCAGACTCGCCAATCCAGATCATAGGCGAACGCATAAATCCAACTGGCAAGCCAAAACTTGCTGCGGAACTGGCAGATGGCGAGTTTGGCGAGGCGCTGCGTCTTGCAGCGGAGCAAATCGAGGCGGGAGCCGCAGTGCTGGATGTCAATGTGGGCGCGCCCCTGGTCAATGAAACAGAAATCCTGCCTGCGCTGACCTGCGAGCTTGTAGCCAGGCATCTTGTGCCATTGTCTCTGGATTCTCCCAATGCCGCAGCCATCGCCAAAGCCATACCCTATTGCCCGGGCTCATGCCTTGTAAACTCCATAAGTGGCGAAGAGGGCAGGCTGGAAATTCTCGGCCCACTGTGCAGGGACTATGGAGCGCCATTCATTCTGCTGCCCATCCTGGGCACCAGACTGCCCCATACGGCCAAAGAAAGAATAATCATCATTGAGGAGATGCTCGCCCGCGCGCACGCCATAGGCCTCGACCGCCGCCTTGCCCTGGTGGATATTCTCGCTCTTTCGGTTTCCGCCGATGATTCCGCTGCCAGAGAATGCATGAAAGTTGCCGCATGGTGCCGGGAAAATGGCCTCGCCACAACCATTGGACTATCGAACATATCCTTTGGACTGCCGGCCAGGGAGCTCCTTAACTCCGTATTTCTTGCCATGGCGGCCGGTTCCGGTCTAAATGCCTGCATTGCCAATCCTGGCTCCATGCGCATAAGGGAAGCCGTGTCTGCCATAAATGTGCTGCAGGGCACCGATCCCGGAGCCACCGGTTTTATTGATGGCTTCAGCCAGTGGAAGGCCGGCAACTCTGCCATTGCCGACGGCAAAAAGAGCCGTCCTGTTGAAACCCTCTACGACGCTGTGCTGGCCGGTGATACCGACAGCGCTGGCGCCCTGGTGGATGCAGAACTCAAAAAAGGTATCGAGCCATTCCGGATTGTAAATGAAATTCTCATCCCCGCAATTACGGAGGTTGGCGCGCGCTATGAACGCAGGGAGTATTTTCTGCCCCAGCTTATCCGATCCGCAGAAACCATGCAGTCCTGTTTTGCCAGACTCAAGCCACTGCTTGCGGCCATGGGGGGGGGCGAAAAAAAGCCTGTCATAGTTATGGCTACCGTTGAAGGCGATATTCATGATATAGGAAAAAATATAGTCTGCCTGCTGCTTGGCAACCACGGCTTTGAGGTTATCGATGCCGGCAAGGATGTGCCTGCCAGCGAAATAGTTGACTGCGCCATGCGGCACAATGCGGTGATGATCGGTCTCTCGGCCCTGATGACCACCACCATGGTGCGCATGGAGGATACAATACGCCTTGTGCGCGAAAAAAATCTGCCGATAAAGATACTGGTGGGCGGCGCGGCCGTAACCAGGGAGTTCGCGGAATCCATAGGCGCAGACGCCTATTGTGAAGATGCTGTCAGCGGGGTGCGCGCGGCCACAAGCATCATGTCCCAACTGGAAAAGGCATCCTCCATTGGCTAGAATATATCTGCCAGTCAATATAAAATAAGTTTAAGGAATGGTTATGAAAAAATTGATCTTTTGCCTTTGCATGTGCCTGATTATGCCATTTTGCGCCAATGCCGCGGAAAACATCACCCTGCCCCAGCTCAAGTCATTGCTGGAACAGAACAGGGGCAAGGTGGTAATGCTCAATTTCTTTGCGACCTGGTGCCCCCCCTGCCGTGTGGAATTGCCCGAACTGGTCAAGCTGCGTGAGGATTACCCGCAGGACAAGCTGATGATCATTGGCCTTTCCGTTGACGAAAATGCCGCCCCTGTGGAATCCTTCATAAAGAATGCAGGCGTAAACTACCCTGTCTACATTGCAGGCCAGGAGATAACGGATTCCTACAATATCAGCAGCGTGCCGCACAATGCCTTTTTCGCTCCTGATGGCTCACTCATCATTTCCGAGCCTGGCATGGCGGAGACAAGCGTTCTCAAAAGGGTTGTCAATGATCTTATGAAAGACAAATGAGCAAGTGCGCATGGAATCCGCAACAACAGGCAATAATGAGGGCATAACCCTCAAGACCGTGTTTAACAGGGACATCATTGCCCAAAGGGTGGGTGAACTCGCCGAGGCAATAGACCAGACCTATGGCAACACCCCCCTTGTGGCAGTCTGTGTGCTTAAAGGCGCATTCATTTTTTTCAGCGACCTTGTGCGTTGCCTTAAAAATCCCCTTCTGGAACTGGATTTTGTGCGCCTTTCAAGCTATGGCATGAATTCTGCAAGCTCAAGGCATGTCATCTTTAACAAGGACATTGAGACGGATATCCGTGGCAAACATGTCCTGATTGTTGAGGATATCGTGGACAGCGGCCTGACCATGCGCTTTCTGGCAGACGCCTTTGCGGCCCGCGACCCACTGAGCCTGCGTATTGCCGCCCTTGTTGACAAATCGGAACGGCGCGAGGCGGCCATTCATGTCGACTTTGCCGGATTTCAGCTGCCTGGCGGATTCATTGTCGGCTATGGTCTGGATTATGCCGAACGCTACCGCGGACTGCCAGATATTTGCAAGATTGCCACAGGACTGTAAACTGGAATGGAAATGAAAGGCAGCCCATTTCACATGAATGCGACAGCATGAATTTTTATGGCCCCGCAAATATTCGGGGCCACATTCATGCCCCGCTGCCCGACCTGGGGGATTATTCGGGTGGAAAAAGGGGCGAGATATGTTTTTAAATCCCGGAGTAATGGCATGGAAGTAACCTGTCCACAATGTTCAAGCAGATTCAACCTGCCAGACAAGCTGGCGGTGCCAGGCGCCAAGCTTCGCTGCACTGTCTGCAAGTCTGTTTTTCAGCTGCCAGGGGCGAAAAAGGCTGAACCTTCAGCAGGTGGCAGAGCCGACATGCTGCCAACACTTGCCAAAAAAAGCGGCAGGGGCAAGAGTATCTGGATCGCCCTTATTCTTGTCGCGCTCATTGCGGCTGGTGCCGGCGCATATTTTTACCTGTATGATCCTAAACCTGAAGCCGCCCCCGAAGACATCGCCAAAAAGGTGGAGCTGCTCACCATGCGCAATGTTAGGCAGTATAACCTTCTCAATGAAAAGGTGGGCAAGGTTTTCGTCATCGAAGGCAAAGTTGTTAACGAATTTCCCGAGCCCAAGGAGCTGATTGAGCTGGAGGGAGCAATCTATGATAAAAACAAGAAGCCCCTGGCAGCCAAAAGACAGCTTGCGGGCACACAGCTCTCACTCTTTCAGCTGCAGGTTCTAAGTGAAAAGGAAATGGAATCCTTTCTCAACAACAAAATGGAAATCCTTGCGAACAATACAAATGTGCCCCCAGGCGGAGAGGTACCTTTCATGATTCTTTTCTATGCCCCTCCGGATGATGTCGCTGAATTTGGCGTTAAAATAGTGGATGCCAGGGATGTTGGTAAAAATTAGTGCGCTCGCCTCTGCCGGGGCTGCGGCACTTGCAATAATGCGTTGCCGGTATTAGCTATGTTATTGAGGATGCGCCCAATCTGTTCCCCTGATGGTGCTGGCGGCAAATCCCGGCAGGTTTCAACAGATACAAAAAGGCTGGCAGCAAACTGCCTGCGGAGGTTTCAATGGCTTTTCCCGCTTTGCATATAGGCGATCTAACGGCGCGTCTCCCCATTGTCCAAGGTGGCATGGGCGTTGGCATTTCCCTTTCCGGACTGGCTGCGGCTGTGGCCAGCCAGGGGGCCATCGGCGTCATCGCCGGAGCCATGATCGGCATGAAAGAACCGGATGTGGCCCAAAATCCCATTGAAGCCAATGTGCGCGCCCTGCGCAATGAAATTGAAAAGGCCAAGGCCATGACCAGCGGCATCATAGGCGTTAACATCATGGTTGCCCTCACCACCTTCAGCCAGATGGTGCGCCAGGCCATCGAAAGCCGGGTGGATCTGATTTTTGCCGGTGCCGGTCTGCCCCTGGATATGCCAGGGCAACTGCGCAAGCTGTGCGAGGAAAAGAAAGAGGAGTTCAAAACAAAACTGGTGCCAATCATCTCCTCCGGCCGCGCGGCAGGAGTGCTTGCCAAAAAATGGCTGTCCAGATTCAGTTATCTCCCCGATGCCTTTGTGGTGGAGGGCCCAAAAGCTGGCGGACATCTTGGCTTTAAACCGGAGGATATAGCGGATAAGGGCCACGCGCTGGAGGTTCTGGTGCCGGAGGTTGTGGAGGCCGTAAAACCTTTTGAGGATAAATACGGCAAAAATATCCCCATCATTGCCGCTGGCGGCATCTACACAGGCTGGGATATAAAGAAATTTCTCGATCTTGGCGCTTCTGGCGTGCAGATGGGCACCCGTTTTGTCGCCACAAATGAATGTGATGCCGACATGGGCTTTAAGCAGGCCTATATCGATGCCAAAGAGGACGACATAACCATAATATCCAGCCCGGTAGGGATGCCCGGACGCGCCTTGCGCAATGACTTCATAGAAAAATCCCGGCAGGGACTGAAAAAACCTTTCAAATGCATCTTTCACTGCGTAAGTACCTGCCAGCAGGAAAAAACCCCATACTGCATCGCCTATGCGCTCATGAATGCCAAAAGAGGAAATCTCAAAGGTGGCTTCGCCTTTTGCGGCGCCAATGTGCACAGAATAGATTGCATTCTGTCTGTAAAGGAGCTTCTGCATGAGCTTGAAGCACAGTATGAGGAAGCCGTAAAAGAATCCGGCTCAAAATAAAACGGCAAGGGCAGACGCCGATTGCTGATATTTTTGCCGGTCATCGAATTGCTCCGCGCGAGAGTATGCAGCAGACAGATTAAAGCCCATGTCATCCTGTGATTGCATCTACCCGGTTCCGCCACTGGTGGATAAGCCTGGAAACCGCTCTTTTCAGTCTAAATGATGGCATCATCCCGTTTAAATTCGTAAAAATTTAAATGTAAACGCTCCAGAAGTGCGCTGCCAAACTTTGGCTGATTAAAAGATTTCCTCCTGTACCATCCCTGCCATTGCGGATATGCCCGCCATGTGTTATGCTCCTCCTACACAGTAGAGTTTTGTTTATGGAGCATTTTCATCCCTAAAATGCTCTGGCGGACGCTATAAATCGGAAGTCCGCGACGCCTCGGCGCTCCCACTCCGGGATGTCATGCTTCCTGCCCGCGTAAAAACATGACCATTACCGAAGCGCCAAACCTTGGGTTTAACCGTGCAGCCGTTCAACTGTTATTTGTCCTGGATGCAACACCATCCCTTTTGCCCGGACATTTTCACCCTAATTCTACATGATTCACAGGAGCGCCATGAAAGCCCGCATCAATGGAAAAGAGTACGCATTTGAAGATGGCGAAACCATTCTTCAACTTGCCCGGCGCAGTGGTATTTTCATCCCCAGTCTTTGCAACTTTACCCCTCTGGAACACAAGCCGGCCACCTGTCGCGTATGTCTTGTGCAGGTTGATGATGGCAGTGGCCCGCGCATGGCCGCGGCATGTGAAACACCTCTTGCAGATGGCATGAGTGTTGACACCATGTCCCAAAAGGTGCGCAACATGCAGCGCACGCAGGTGGAGATGATCTTTGCAGACCATGACCAGGAATGTGTCTCTTGTGCAAGGCATGGAGATTGTGAATTGCAGGACCTGGGCGAAGCAGTGGGCCTCTCCCGCAACCGTTTTGCGGACAGGCTTGGTGGGGCAGCCCAGCAGCGTCCTTTTGATGACAGCGCCAGAGGCATGACAAGGGACATGAGCAAGTGCATCCGCTGTCTGCGCTGTGTGGAGGTTTGCCGCCAGATTCAGGGCGTTGCCGCCCTTACAGTGGATGGCCATGGTCTTGAAGCCTGCATAGGTGTCGGCATGGCGGATCGCCATGGCGCTTCGGCCTGCATCCAGTGCGGCCAATGCACATTGGTTTGCCCCACAGGAGCGCTGGCGGAAAGGGATGAGAATGACACGGTTCTGGATTATCTTGCCAATCCGGAACTGACAACGGTATTCAGTTTCGCGCCATCAGTGCGCGTGCTGCTTGGCGAGGAGTTTGGTTTTGCCCCCGGCGTCAATGTGGAGGGCAAAATCATTGGCGCATTGCGCAAAATTGGCGCGGACATCATTATCGATACGGATTTTGCAGCAGATGTCGTGATCATGGAAGAGGGCACAGAACTGCTAGAAAAGATCAAAAACGGAGCCAGGCTGCCCATGTTCACTTCCTGCTGCCCAGGCTGGATCAATTATGCTGAGAAACATTGCCCGGAAATTCTGCCCCATGTTTCCACGACCAGATCCCCACAGGGTGTGCTTGGAGCGCTTGCAAAAACCTACCTCGCGGAAAAAATGGAATTAGACCCTGCCAATATTCGCACCATATCCATCATGCCCTGTATCGCCAAAAAGGACGAGGCGGATCGGGAGCAACTTGGCCAGAATGGGCGCCCAGATGTGGATGTGGTCATCACAGTCAGGGAATTTGCGCGCCTGCTTCGCCGGGCTGGTGTGGATCTGGCTACAGTGGAACCGGAGCCTTTCGACAATCCCTTCATGAGCGCTTCCACTGGCGCGGCCGTAATTTTTGGCTCCACTGGCGGCGTCATGGAGGCTGCCGTGCGCACTGTCTACAATGTTCTCAACGGCACGGAAATGGGCAGCATTGAAATAGCGCCACTACGTGGCATGAAAGGCGTGAGGGAGGCGGAGATCGATCTTGGCCCCGCCAACGGCACAATCAAGGTTGCCATCTGTCATGGCCTGCGTAATGCCCGCGCTCTCGCGGAGCAGGCGCTTGCCGGAGCCTCCCCTTATGCATTCATTGAAGTCATGGCCTGTCCTGGCGGCTGTGTGGATGGCGGTGGCACAACTCGCCAAAAGGGCAAATATCATCCCAATGCGGCCACAAGACAGCAGGGGCTATACAATCTGGATCGCAACATGCCACGCAGACAGTCCCATAAAAATCCCCAGCTCCTGAAAATGTATGAGGAATACCTTGGCAGTCCCAATTCGCATCTTGCCCATGAACTGCTGCATACATTCTTCAGGGATCGCAGCGAGGCTCCATCCCAGACCATAGAGAACAACAGGCGCAGACTGACTCTGACTGACTGAAAGCAGCGGGGGCAATTAAATAAAGAGGTGAAAGACCGCGGTCTTTCACCTCTTTATCTTTTATCTGTTATTGTAAATACATGGCAAGGATCAGTTGAAATTGCCCTGACTTCAACCATACAGCCTGGCGCATATGTCTATTTCAATAGACATATGCTAATTTCGCCTAGTCCTCTCTGTGGAGAACAAGCGCCACCATGGGTGGCAGATAAAGGCTTATATCCTGCTCCGGCCTATCCGGCAGCGGGATGGTGAAGTGCTCCAGAGGCGGCCTTGTTATGTGCAGATTGCCATGCCCGGCGAATTTTTTTTCATCTGATGACAAAATCTCCACATATTTGCCGGGAGTCACGGCAAACAGCAAATTGTCCACGGCCTGGGTTTCGTTGCAATTGAAAACAAAAAGTAGCCTGCCACGTTCAAAGGCAAGAATGCGATTTTCCTCATGGATATAACGGAAGATTGGCTGTTGCAGAAAATCGTCAAGATGCTTTTCCACAAGATCACACAGCTGGGCCTTGTCCCATGCGGCCAGACCGGCATATTTCAATTCTGGCTGATCCGCCAGATGCCATTGCCTGTGGGCATGCTCCTCCGCGTCCAGCCATTCCGGATGGCCAAATTCATTGCCCATGAAATTGAGATAGCCGGCATCCGCAGCGCACAGGGTTATCAGGCGCATGAGCCGATAAAAAGCCAGCCCCCTGGAAATGTTCCAGCTGTCTGTGGTGACGGCCATATATCTGTACATGCCGTCGCCAAGCAGACGCCAGATCATGGCATCATCGCCATTGATGCATTGATCATGGCATTCCACATAGCTGATCGTGCGGTCATATGGCCTGTGATTTGTCATTTCATACCATAGGGAGCCCATGTCGCGCGGGTGCTCTATGACTTTTGCCCAGTAATCCGGTATGCCCATGGCAAAACGGTAGTCAAAGCCCAGTCCGCCCTCGGCAGGAGGACAGGTGAGGCCGGGCATGCCAGAGAATTCCTCGGCAATGGTGATGGCATTGTGATCCAGACCATGAACCAGATCATTGGCCAGGCACAGATACAGCTCTCCGTTCACATCTTCTCGCGGCTCCCCGTTTTTGCCATAAAAACAGCGGCCAACATGGGAGAAGCTGTCGTTTGCGCCATGATCAATATAAAGCATGTTGCCAACGGCATCAAAACGGAAGCCATCCACCCTGAACTCTTCCATCCAGTAACGACAATTCGAGAGCAGGAAACGTCTTGTCATTTCAATGCCATAGTCAAAGGATGGCGTGCCCCACTGGTTATATTTTGTGCTGAAGAAGTAGTCCGACCCGTCGTAGCAGGCAATGCCCTGCTCAGTGTTGGCGCAGGCATGGCCGTGGGTGATATCGATAATCACAGCCAGACCCAGGCCGTGGGCGGCATCCACAAGGGATTTGAACTGGTCCGGATTGCCGTAGCGGGAACTGGGCGCGAAATAGCTGCTAACCTGGTAGCCAAATGAGCGATAAAGGGGATGCTCCAGCACTCCCATCAGCTGCACGGCCGTATAGCCACAGGACTTTATGCGCGGGAGCACGAATTTTTCAAAATATTCATATGTGCCCACGCTCTCGCCATGGTGGGTGAGAGAAGACTGGGCCATGCCCACATGGGCCTCATAAATGCGTGGAAACTGGAGCGGGCCCGGACGGCGATGCCGGAATTCGTATGGCTTTTCCGGAGCCCAAATGCGGGCGCACCACTGGGTGGGAATGGTCGCATCCTGCTCAACCCACTGGGCAAATGCCGGCACACGACGAAGTGGCGGTTCAGTGTGGCCAGGGGCGGCATGGCTGGCATAGACGGATTTTGGCTGCACGCGCAGCTCCACATATTCGCCATGCGGCAGATCTTCAGCGGGCAGTGTGATCTCAAAAACACCATTGCCCATGTCCTTGAACTTGTGGCTGGCAAATCTCTGAAAATTTAGCTTGCTGGTTGTGAGCCAGACATCACCGGCATTGGGCATATATTCGCGCCAGCGCCAATATTTGCCATCCGCGCCATTGACAAGATGCGCCCCAAAGGTGGTGTAGATGTCGGCATAGGCCCTAAGGGAGCCATATTGCTCCTCAATGCGCTTTTTTTCCTGTTCAAATCTCTCGGAGCGGCTTAACAGAAATTGTCTGTAGGGTTCAAGCGCCGGATCCTCCAGCGGATTGCGGGGAGGCGTATATGACATGGCTACCTCCTGAAATTAGAAATTTTTAATAAATCTCCAGCACTGACACATTATATGGCGGCATTTGCTCTTGCATTCCTGCCATGGCAAACCTGGGTTGGCCATGGCAGGAAGCCCTAGATCTGTTTTTTCCAGTTTTTGCCAGACAATTTGGCCAGACATTCCAGCAGAGCCTGTGTGCCGAGATCTCCGGCGCCCTGGGCAAGCATCATGCGATAGAGCTCATCGGCCATGGTTGCGCCAGGCAGCACCAGGCCCATGCGGCGGCATTCATCCAGGCACAGGCCCAGATCCTTGACAAAATGGCGCACATAAAATCCCGGCTCAAAATCATTTTTCAGCAGGCGCCTGCCAAGAGTGTTCATGGCAACGCTTCCTGCAGCACCGGTGACCACCAGCTCCAGCCACTCGGACACATTCAGGCCAGCTTGGCTCGCATAAAGCAGGGATTCGCAAACGCTGAACATTACCCCGGCCACTGCAACCTGATTGGCCAGCTTTGCCTGCTGGCCCTGGCCGGCACCGCCACAGTACATGAACTTTTGGCCCATGGCTTTCAGAAATGGCAACGCCCGGTTGTAGGCCTGTTCATCTCCGCCCACAAATATGGAGAGGGTTGCCTCCCTTGCGCCAATATCCCCGCCGGTCACAGGAGCATCAAGGCTGAAACAGCCTACGCCCTGGGCCTGGAGGGCGATTTTTTTGGCAAGCTCCGGACTTGATGTGGTCATGTCGCAAAGGATGCCTCCTTTACGCAGCCCTTTAAGGGCACCATTCTCACCGAGCATGACAGCCTCAACATCATTGGGGAAACCCACAATGGAAAACACGATATCGGAGGCCAGAGCAACCTGCTTGGGGCTGTCAGCCCATTGCGCGCCCATATCGAGCAGGGGGGCGGCCTTGTCCCTTGTGCGGTTGTACACCGTCAGGCTGAAGCCGGCCTTGACAAGATTCGCGGCCATGGACGATCCCATTACGCCAGTGCCTATCCAGCCGGCGCGCATGTTTTCACTCATTTGGCATTTCCTCATCTTCCGGCGGCTATGCCGGAGTTAAAATTGGTTGCCGGCATTGCCGTGGTGGAACCGGCCTGTGATCCCTCTGGCGCCGGCTCCTGTTCCACAAATCCGGATTCCGTGGCTTTTGGAATAATCTCAAAAATGGCCTCACCTTCTTCCCTGTTGGCCGCAGGGGCATCCATGGCGCTCTGCCACAGAAACCAGCCACAGCCTGCCCAGAAAATCATCAAGACAATTGACAGGGCAAGACAGCCTCTCTTTCTGGGGGGCGCCGGTTGGCCGGCGACACCCTGGGACATCTCCACGTCCGCCCCCGCGTATATGGGCTCATCCGCAGGTGTTTTTTCCACTCCCTGATGTATGATTTCGTCCAGATCTTTTACCGGGGGCTGGGGCAGCGGCGTGGTCGGGGGTGGCGCGCCAAAATCTCCGCCATTGTCATCAACAATGCGGGACTGCAGCATCTCCGCAACCTGGAGAGGGCAGCGCCCAAGGCCAGTTATTTCAAATTCGTAGCTGTCCGGCTCTTCCATGTTGTTAATGACATCTGGCCCCACATGCACCTGGGAACATTCCCCATTGCTGTTCCAGTCAAGTATCGACAGGGTCTGGGAGCCTTCCCGCCAGCCGCCCTCGGCAAGAGAAGTATTGTCCGACATGCGCCAGAGCACAAAGACCGGCTCGGCGAGTTCGCCGGCATCATAGACTGTCACAACTCCATAGCCCGGACCCCTGGGGGCATCGACACTCAAAACAGCTCGCATATCCATTCCAGCCCGGATATATTTTGATTTTCATGCCAGTGGCAATTTTGACAGAGAATACATTTTTCTCTTTACTCTCTCCGTGGGGAGAGTGCGCCAGACACAAACAATTATTGTCTGGATGGCGATGTTTCACGCTGAAAAGTTTAAATTTCAACGCCAACCTCTATAATTACATATCAGTTAATGCCCGGCCTTGCAATTCTGGCGTATCTGGTTTATCTCAGATTGCAACCTGATAAAACAGGAGTATGTTGATATACTTCACGCGTAATCTATTCCGGGCGGTTGCATCCGGTTGTGATGCGCATCCGGCTCTTTTGCCGCAACTGACCATCCAATAATATTCAAGGAGTGCGAAAAATGAAAAAAGTACTGGGCCTGCTGCTTGCAGGCGCGATTATTCTGGGCGCCATGAATGCCCAGGCTGCGGATGCGAAAAGACTGACCCTTGGCACTGGGGGCACCTCCGGCGTGTACTACCCCCTTGGCGGCGCCATAGGCCAGGTGCTGGGCAGCAAGAGCGATGGCAAATACTCCGTCACTGCCCAGTCCACCGGCGCTTCTGGCGAGAATATGCGTCTTATTGATGCTGGAGAGGTGGATATCGCCATTGTGCAGAACGATGTGGCCGATGCCGCCTACAATGGCACCCAGCCCTTCAAGAAAAAATTTGAGGATGTCCGGGCCATCGGACGCCTTTATCCTGAATATCTGCATGTTGTGGCCACCAAGGACAGCGGCATAAAGAATATCGAGGATTTCAAGGGCAAGAAGATTTCCGTGGGCGCCCGTGGGAGCGGCAATGAAATCAACTGCCGCCAGATTTTTGATTTCTACGGACTCGACTATAAGAATCTGCAGCCCATCTTCTCCCCATACAGCGAAACAGCCGATCAGTTCAAGGACAGGCAGCTGGATGGCTTTGTCTTTACCATTGGCACGCCAAATCCCGCCATTCAGGACATCACCACCACCCAGGATGTGACATTCATTCCCCTGCAGGGTGAAAAGACCGATGCTGCGGTGGCCAAGTTCCCCTATCTGGTGAAAGACGCCATTCCCGCCAATACCTACAAGGGCCAGACTGAAGCCGTGCCAACTCTTTCCGTGCAGGCTATTCTGGTGGTCAACAAGGACATGCCCGAAGAGGATGTCTATGAACTGACCCGCACTCTTTATGAAAATACGGATGCCATAGCCAAATCCCACAACAAGGGCGCGGAAATCAAGGTGAACAATGCAGCGGATGGCATAACCATCCCCTTCCATCCCGGCGCGGCCAAATATCTTAAGGAAAAAGGCGCTCTGAAGTAGATTTCATAGCAATATTCGCCCATCATCCTGGCCGGTGACCAACCGGCCGGATGAGGTCTGAATCAGACCTGGCCCAAATTTCACATACAGTCATTTTGACACATGTTTTTACACCTCTGACCCCGGGCTGGCGCCTCTTTGCGCCAGGCTCTGTCCATTGGGGGTAAATGGCCCTTGCCACGGCGCCTTTTATATTCATTATCCATATTCTGTCTTTTGTGTCTGCTCCCAGGCGCGTCCGCTGCGGCATCCTGCGCCATTCTTGAACTCGACGATGACAAAGGCGCCTGCCTGAGACAAATCAGGCTCGATCCGAAGCGGGGATTCGCCATCCGCTATATCCATTCTGTGGCGCTCAGCCCCGTAACAGACTATTTTGACATAAAAGGCAAAGACATTGTTGTGGCGCGCACCGAATATATGGATTTTGGCGCCGGACTGCCACATGCGCCAGAAAAAGGTCAGAAAATGCGGGCTGAAAACGGCCACATAATTATTGATGACATCAACCTAGTCATGCCGGAATTTACCCTGCGCGTGGGCCGCGTTGCAAGACATACCCTGCTTTTGCCAAATGCCCACGGTTTTGACGAGCTGCCGCTGGCTGAAATTGCTGCTCCTGGCGCGGCTGTGACATTTAAAATCCGTGACTGTGCCGGCACAAAAACGGATTGACAGATTTTTCCCTGCATATGCAACTTATTTTCAGGATGCGAATATGAGTCACAAAGAGAGGATGGATATAATCAGGCAGGAGGGATCCGGCGGGTTTGCCCTTGAAGAAGGCAAACTTGATTCCGGAGCTGCAGAAAAGATTCAGGATACCCTTGATGTATCCGAAATTGTCAAAAAATACGACAAGGAAGCGACCTTTCGCACATTCAGTGGCTGGCTGAACATTTTTATCCGCGTCCTCTGCATTCTTTTTTCTCTTTTCCACCTCTATACCGCCGCTGTTGGCCAGTATCCGCCGCAAATACAGAGGTCTGTCCATCTGGCCTTTGTGCTGGTGCTGATATATCTGCTCTATCCGGCCAGGGCCACTGGCAGCAAGCACAAGCTCAACTGGTATGATGTGCTGCTGGCGGCAGCTGGCGCGGCCGTCTGTGGCTATATAGTCTGGAATTATGACGTCATAGTGCTCGATGCCGGCCCTCCGACAGAACTTGACTTCATTTTTGGCTGCGCCGCCATCCTGCTTGTGCTGGAGGCGACGCGCCGCATTGTGGGACTGCCCATAACCATCGTCGCCATAGTTTTTTTGCTGTACGCGAAATTTGGCAATCTCATTCCCGGACTTATGGGCCATCCCGGATTTTCGATGAAAAGAATAGTGGGCCATATGTACCTCACAACAGAGGGCCTGTTTGGGATGCCCCTGGGCGTGGCAGCCTCTTTTGTCTTTCTTTTCATCCTTTTTGGGGCATTCTTGCACAGCACAGGGCTTGGCAAGTTCTTTATTGATCTTGCCCTTGGCGCTGCTGGCCGCTATGTGGGCGGCCCCGCCAAAGTGGCAGTACTGGCCAGCGGCTTTTTTGGCACCATATCTGGCTCATCCGTTGCCAACACTGTTTCCACAGGCACATTCACCATTCCGCTCATGAAAAGCGTGGGCTACCGTGGCGCATTCGCCGGCGCGGTGGAAGCAGCCTCATCCACAGGCGGCCAGATCATGCCGCCAATCATGGGCGCGGCAGCATTCATCATGGCCCAGTTCCTGGGAGTTGGCTACATAGAAATTGCCAAGGCCGCCCTTATCCCTGCGCTCCTTTACTATCTGGCTGTGGGCTTCATGGTGCATATGGAGGCCAAAAGACTGGGCCTCAAGGGCATTCCTAAAGAAAGGCTGCCCAAGCCACTTATTGTCTTGCGCCAGGGCGGATATCTGCTCATTCCCATCTTTGTTCTGGTCTATTTGCTCATTCAGGGCTATACGCCGCTCAAATCCGCCTATTACTGCATTCTCGCCACAGTCATCATTTCGGTGGTTGCAAACAACTGGAAAGCCTGGGAAGGTGCCGGGCCGAGCAATATGCGCGTCTCCACAGCCCTATGGCAATGCAACACACTGGCAGTGAAGGACATCCTCATGGCCATGGAGAATGGCGGCAGGCTGGCCCTAAGCGTTTCTGCAGCCTGCGCCTGCACAGGCTTTGTCATAGGCGTGGTCACGCTTACGGGCGTGGGTCTCAAGCTGGCCAATGCCATCCTGGCACTCTCCGGCGGCAGTTTCGCCTTCACCCTTGTGCTGACAATGTTTTCCTCCATCATTCTCGGCATGGGGCTGCCCACAACAGCCAAATACATAGTGCTGGCCACCATTGCCGCGCCAGCCATCCAGAGCTTTGGCGTGCCCATGCTGGCTGCCCATCTGTTCATAATGTATTTTGGCATTCTGGCTGACCTCACGCCTCCCGTGGCCCTTGCAGCCTATGCCGCAGCTGGCATTGCCAGGGCGGAACCCAATGCCACAGGGTTTATGGCTGTGAAACTTGCCCTGGCCGGATTTTTAATCCCCTATATCTTCTGTTACAATCCTGGGCTTTTGATGATTGGCGCAAGCAATCTCGAAATTGCCCTCTATGTGTGCACAGCAGCTGTGGGCATAGCCGCCCTTTCCTTCGCCAGCGTTGGCTACTGGCTGCGGGATCTTTATGTCTGGGAGAGGCTGGTGCTGATTGCAGCGGCCATTACCCTGATTACACCTGGCCTGATGACAGATATGGTTGGTTTTGGTCTGATGGCAGCCATATATATTGTCCAGAAAGTGCATAAGTCCGGACCCCGCTCACCACATGCCGACCCCGATATCATTGGCCGTCAAGAAGTGATGGACAAGGCTTGAGAACTGCCGGCCCCCTGCTGGGGGCCGGCAAACCGAAATCTGGAGAATAAAATGGGCAAGGACCTGCATTCATCTCTGGCCGCCTGGCGAAAAACATTCCCCCACACCCTGGCCTTGCGCTGGACTGATGGCTGCCTGCAAAATGAATACTGCTCCCTCTGCCGCTATTGCTGCGGCCCCCAGGGAGCGGATGCGCCTTTTCCCATGGCTCTTTTGCCGGGCCAGATCAATGAACATACGCCAGACGATTTCTACCTTTTGAATCCGGACACTGCCTATATCGGCGCCCAGGGGTGCAAATCGGCCAGCTCTTCCGGATGCCGCCTGCCTTTTGAAAAAAGGCCTCTGGCCTGTTCCCTTTTTCCCATAGTCCTTGTTAATGGCAGCCTTTACCTCTATCAGAATTGCCCGGCCAGCATTCTCCAGCCACTGGCCTTTTTTATGGATATGGCCAGGGAGGCCGAAAAAGCGCTTCACCGGCTTGATGATGACGAATTGCGGCACATTTCCATATCCCTCCCCGATAATGTGCTCATAGACAGGTACATAAATCTCCACATCAGCATTTTCTGAACTTATAACTGCCCAGGCAGGGATTTATCCTCGCATTCCCCGATCTCCAGCACTTTTTAAATAAAGATACCCGGCCAGAAACTTAAAAAAAGAAGGCGTTCTAGCTGGGTATTTTTATCTTTTCCGGCAGCCATCAGTTCAACTCATGGCAGCCCGCAGCATTATTTCCCTCAATATTCTGTATGAGCAAATCAAACAAAAGTTTATTTTTATTGGTTTGACCATACAGTGCCTTAATTGCATAAAGTTTCACAAGGGCCGGGGCAATGGCCCACATCTCAAACATGGCAAAGGCTGCTCCGCTTTTCCCTGCCGGGTATGGCATCCAATTTCATTCCCGCAGAAAGGCGGACCTTACACAGCACATGACCTGGGCATTATTGCGGACAGGCGCCGGTGTCATGGCATTAACTGGCAAGCAGAAAGCCGCCCTGGGGCGGCAAGGATAATGTCATGGCGGAAACTACAGCAAAGGCCCCCACAAAGCCCGCAAAAGTGTCACCCATGTATTATGTGCACACACTCGTATGCCTGTGCATCATGTTCGGATTTGGACAGATAGCGCCTGTGGCCCCACTCACACCCCTGGGGATGAACATAATCGGCATTTTTATAGGCGTCCTCTATGGCTGGATATTCATTGAGATTGTCTGGCCCAGCCTGGCCGGCCTGCTGGCCCTGATGCTCATAGGCGGCATGAAGCCTGTGCAGCTATTCAACAAGAGCTTTGGCGACCCCATTGTGCAGATGATGTTTTTCATCTTCGTTTTCTGCGCCACAATCAACTATTATGGGCTTTCCAAATTCATCTCCCTGTGGTTCATCACCCGCAAATTTGTGAAAGGCAAACCCTGGCTGTTCTCATTTATCTTCATGGGCTCCATATTCATTCTTGGCGCCCTTACATCCGCATCCCCGGCGGCCATAATCGGCTGGTCCATTCTGTACGGCATATGCAATGCCTGCGGTTACAAAAAGGGCGAGGGCTATCCTACAATGATGGTCTTTGCCGTGGTTTTCGCAGCCCAGGTTGGCATGTGCATAATACCCTTCAAGCAGGTGCCCCTGACAATTCTTGGCGCATACGCCAACATGTCCGGCGTGCATCTGGACTATGGCAAATACATGCTCCTGGCCGTGATTATCTGCATCATGTGCGCCATCGCCTTTATCCTGATTGGCAAATATGTGTTCAAGCCGGACATGAGCAAACTGCTCACCCTTGAAACGGAAAAACTGGATACCGAGGGAGCTCTCAGTCTTAGCCGGGTGCAGAAAATTGTGCTGATCTTCCTGTTTCTGCTGGTCATTCTTCTGCTTGCGCCCAACTTCCTGCCCAAAGACTTCTTTGTGACAAAGTTCCTGAGAGCCATTGGCAATACTGGTATTGTGGTGCTGCTTGTGACAGTTATGGCAGCCATGAAGGTTGATGGCAAGCCCTTGCTGAATTTCAAGGTGATGGTGGATTCCGGCGTTACCTGGGGCATTGTGCTGCTACTTGCGCTTGTGCAGCCGCTCTCGGCGGCCATGGCCTCCAAGGATACCGGTATCACCGCATTTTTGATGAATGCCATGGAGCCGATTTTTGCCCTTAGCACACCCATGACATTCGCGCTAATCATAGGTTTTATTGCCCTGGTGCTTACCCAGGTGATGAACAATGGCGCCACTGGTGTGGCCATGATGCCCATAGTGCTGAGCTATTGCACAGCCTCTGGAGCCTCGCCGGATCTGGCCCTGATCATGGTGGTCATGGCATGTCATATTGCCTTCCTGACGCCTGCCGCCAGCGCCAGCGCCGCGCTGCTGCATGGCAATGAATGGTCCAACGCCCGCTCCATCTGGAAAAACGCGCCCATTGTCATCCTTGTGGCGTGGCTGGTGGTGGCTGCCGTTACCTTCACGGTGGGCGCGGCCATTTTCTAGTTTTCCTTCTCCTCCTTCCTGGTGGACTGCCGCCCGCAAGGGCGCTTTCCACCAGGTTTTTTTCTGCCCAAGCCTGCATCGCCATTTTGAATCTCCCCATCCGCGCTCACGTTCTGGCGAGCGGAATCCCAGAGATTCCCGGCTCCATCCGGGGAAAAAGACAGAAAATGCAGCCGCAAAACATCCATAAGGGCCCTGGCCTGGGGCGTAATATACTTGTGCCGCCTTGTCATAAGGCCATAAAGCTGATTGGGCAAAATGTGGTCCAGGGGAATTGATTGCAGATTTTGCCAGTTGGCGCCAAAATATGTGCCATAAAAACACATCTCGTCCATAATGGCCACGCCAAGCTTCTGCCAGACAAACCGCATCATCAGGTGATAGTTGTTTACGCGGATGACGGCATTTTTCTGGATGAAATCCTCCATGCCGGAGGAAACAACATATTCGCCCAGATCATCCCGCCCCTCCCGGCTGGAAAAAGCCACATATGGCAGGCCGGAAAGATCCTGCGCCGTGGGTATTGGCGGAACGCCCCAGGGATTGTCCCGATTAAGCACAAGCAAAGGCCTCGATTTGGCTATGATCTCCAGCTCATCCTCGCCCCCGCCAGATATTATGGGCAGCAGTCCAAAATCCACTGCCGAGGATTCAACGGCCTTGCGCACCTCCCCAGACAGATGGCGTTCCAGATAAAGCTCCACTTTGGGATTTTCACGCACAAAGCGGCTGATGGGGCTTACCGCTACAGTGGCCACAGGCAGGGTCGCGGCCATGCGCACACTCCCCTGTAGCACACCGCCCTGATTACCGACAGAAGAAATGAGATTCTGGAGAGTCTCAAAGGTGGATATGGCCCATTCCAGTATCGTATCACCATCCGGGGTAATCTGCAGATTTTTTTTGTTGCGATCAAAAAGCGCTGTGCCCAGCTCCTCCTCCAGCGAGCGTAGCTGATAGCTGATGGTGGATGGATTGCGGTGCATAATTTCGGCAGCCCTGCGCACACTGCCGGTTTTTGCCACATAATAGAACCCCCGCAGCCATTGCAGAAAATCGCCATTGAGCTCCTTGATCATGGCCGTTCTCCAACTGTTTGATTCTATCAAACATTAGTTTATTTATTTTGATTTGACAATACAGCGTGAAAAAAAGATTCTGTTCGATATTACAGAAGTTTTTCACAAGCAGGGGTCCGGACCATGCTGTGGCATGGGATTGCCCCCGGGCTCCGCGTTCTGTCCGCACACCTTGTAACAGGGAAAAAGGCATGAGAACGACAAAACACAATTTGGGGACCCTGCTGGAGACCGATGTTCTGGTCATTGGCTCCGGCGCCTCCGGTTGCGGCGCGGCCCTTGGCGCTCGCGATCAGGGGCTGGATGTGATTCTGGTGGACAAGGGCAAGCTGGAGAGCTCCGGCTGTATTGGCGGAGGCAATGATCATTACATGGCTGTGCTTGAGCAGCCGGGTGAGCCATATGACACCGCAGATGATCTGGTGAAATTCTATGCCAAGCCTCTCAATGGCTGGACAAGAAACATGCTTGTGAATGGCTGGTACAACCACATGCCGCATTTTCTGGATATTCTGGGCAAAGCCGGAGTAGATTTCGCCCATAATGCGGATGGTACCTACACCCGTACCCAGGGTTTCGGCCAGCCGGGGCGCTGGTGGGTGCACATTTCCAATGGCATGACCATCAAGCGGGTCATGGCCAGGCTGGTGCATGCCAGCGGCGTCAATGTTGTGGACCGCATCATGGTGATGAGCATCCTCACCGATGGCGGCCGGGCCTGCGGCGCTCTGGGCTGGAATGTGCGCACAGGGGAATATGTCATAATCCGCGCCAAGACCGTTGTTTCCGCCCAGGGCAGATCCGCCACGCGCGGCGCGGACAATTCCACCCATAACGCATTCAATGTCTGGATGTATCCTTACAACACCAGCGCCGGCGTCCTCCTTGGCTACGAAGCCGGAGCGGCCGTCACAGAGCTGGACACCTATCAGCGCGCCACGATGCTGCCCAAGGGCTATGGCTGCCCTGGCATGAATGGCATCAACAGTTCCGGCGCCCATGAGCTCAACGCACTTGGCGAGAGATTCATGTGCAAATATGACCCCATGTGCGAAAATGGCGTGCGCAATAACCAGATCCAGGGCACTTTCCAGGAACAGATGGAAGGTTCCGGGCCTCCATTCTACATGGATATGCGCCATGTTGACCCTGACATAGTGCATGAGCTGCAATATGTGTTGATGCCGGGCGACAAGGCCACCTTTGGCGACTGGGCCGATTGCACCCATACTGATTTCCAGCACAAGCTTCTGGAAGTTGAGATTGGCGAGCTTATCTATGGCGGCACCATAGCGGTGAATGACATTTTTGAATCCACGGTGCCCAACCTGTTTTGCGGCAGCATCTTCCTCTACTGCTCCGGCGCCATGTGCGGCGGTTATGAAGCAGGGCGCCAGGCTGCCATGAAGGCCGCGGGGATGGCTGAAGCCGGCAAGGTTGACGAGGAAAAGGCGGCAACGGAAAAGGAGCGCATTTTCGCCCCCATGCGGGATTCCGACACTGAGCCACTGGGATATCAGGAGCTTGAGCAGGCTGCCCGCAATGTCATGGATTATTATATGGGTTTTCGCCGCTCCATGGCCGGCATGGAAAGGGCTCTGGAGAAAATCCGCTTTCTCAAGACCCAGACCCCGAGGCTGCGCGCAGGCACACTGCGCGAGCTCATGCGCTGCCACGAATCCCAGGATGTGCTCAATGTCTGTGATCTGGCCATTCAGGCCACAATGGAACGCAAGGAATCAGGCCGCTGCGTGTACCGGGTACGCGAATTCCCCGGCCTTAATCCCGAAATGGCAAAGCCCCTGTTATTAATGCGCGGCGCCAACGGCACCACTTTCCACTGGGGCAAGGAAAATATCCTCTGATTTCGCGGATAAAAAAGGAGACACAACATGCCGCCAAAATATAGTCGGGAAATTACCAGACCTGTGGCCTTTGGGCCGCGTTTGAAGGAGCAGTTTCGTACTTCTCCCTGCGAGGCAGCCTGCCCTGCGGGCAATTCCATCCAGAAGATGCAGGCCCTGGTGGAAAAAGGCGAATTTACCGAGGCCCTGCGCTACCTGCGCGCCAAAAATCCCTTTCCTGGCATAACTGGCCGCGTCTGCCCCCATTTCTGCATGGATCAATGCAACAGGAAGAACATGGAGGGCTGCGTCAACACCCGCGCTCTTGAGCGGGCGGCTGCCGACAATGCCACCCCTGGCGCAATACTTTTCAAAAACAGGCCTGCCACAGGTAAAAAGGTGGCCATAATCGGCGGGGGGCCGGCAGGACTGACAGCTGCCTATTTCCTGGCCCTTCTGGGGCATGCTCCCACCGTCTACGAGGCCGGGTCCGTGCTCGGCGGACTGCCCCGTTATGGAGTGCCCAGCTTCCGCCTGCCCCGTTATGTGGTTGATCGAGAGGTTGGTCTTGTGCTCGAGACCGGCATCCGCGCTTTTGTCAACACCCGCGTTGGCGTGGACATCACCCTCAAGGAAATTGAGGATCGCCATGATGCCATAATCATTGCCACAGGCCTGACAAAAGAGAACAGCCTGCCCATTCCTGGAGCGGAAAAAGCCGTCAAGGCAGGCGAATTTCTGCGCGAGGCCGCCCTTGGCCGCTATCAGCGCGATGGCAACAACCCCATTGGCAAGACGGTTGTAGTCATGGGCGGCGGTGGCGTTGGTTTTGACTGCGCTTTTACTGCAAAACGTCTTGGCGCGGAAAATGTGCATATAATCTGCCTTGAAAAGTCCGGAGAAATGCGCGCCCCGGCAGATGATCTCGAGCTTGCCGCTGTCGAGGGCATCCAAATCCACAACTCCTCCACCATGTCCGGCATTCGTGTGGAAAACGGCAATGTCTGCGGAGTGGATTATTTTGAGGTGCGCGCAAGCCACTTTGATGAAAAGGGGCAGCTTACCCTTGAACCTGCGCCGGATGGCTCTCATACCATCCCTTGTGACACCGTGATCTTCGCGGTGGGCATGAAGCCTGATCTGGAATTTCTTGGGGACGATATGGCCGGTCTGGAGCTGACGCCCCGCAATTTCATAAAGGTGGACAGAAGCCAGACCACAAGCAGGCCCGGCATATTCGCGGCTGGCGATATTTCCGCCGGACCCGCCTCCATTGCCAGGGCTGTGGGCGATGGCCGCCGCGCCGCTTTTACAGCCCATGCCTGGCTCACAGGGGAAAATGCCCGCGTATATGTATTCAATGATGACAACATGCTTGAGGCCAGGGATGACATGGCCGGTTTCGCCGACCCGTATATTGTGCCCTTTGCCGAAATATACGGCATCGATCAATATGCCCACGCCGAACCGGAAAAGGAAAAGACCAATGCCTGTGGCAAAAGCTTCGCCGAACTCAATGCCGGCTTTGCGGCGGATCAGGCCATGGCCGAGGCCGCCCGCTGCCTGCATTGCGGCCACTGCAAGGCCTGTGGCACCTGTGTCGACGATTGCCCAGGCTATGTTCTGGAAATGAAAGCCTATGGCGAGCTGGAAAGACCGGAGGTTTTCTTTGGGGACGAGTGCTGGCATTGCGCCAACTGCCGCACAAGCTGCCCCACCGGCGCCATAGCTTTTCATTTTCCGCTTAGAATGCAGGTCTGATTCTGCCGGGTACAAAAGGCACAGGCCAGAATACTCCGCAATAAGGCGGGATTATCCCCATGCTTGCAAGGCTTTGAAATGGATAATCCCGCACGGATTGCAAGTGAATGCCCAAAGTCATTGCGGCCCGCGCGCCAACACGGGTCGCGGCAATGTTCAGACAATCCACCGAGGTCTTAAACTATGTTTAAATGGATTATAAGTAAAATTGCCCTGTTATCATCCATTGCCATTTTTTCTGTCCTGCTTGCTTCAGGACAGGCCAGCGCAGTGGATTTCAAGGTCAAAGGCTGGTGGCTGGTTTCAATGCAGTACGGCCAGAATGGCAATTTCAGCGACAAGGGCCATACCGGCTATGATTATCTGGAGGATGATTTTGAGGCCCGCTCCCGCGTGCGCATCCAGCTCGATGCAGTAGCCTCCGAAAGCCTGAGCGGCCAGGTTTATTTTGAAATTGGCAAATTTATCTGGGGCAAGGCCAGCAATCCCCAGGGAGGTGGCGCCCTGGGCGCGGATGCATCCATTGTCAAGCTCAAGAGAGCTTTCATAGACTGGATGGTGCCAGAGACAAACCTGCGGCTGCGCATGGGCATCCAGGCTTTCCGCTCCCCCTATTTCGCCCTTGACGGCCCAACGGTGCTCACTGCTGATGGCGCCGGCGTTACGGCCAGCCTGCCCATCAATGAGAATGTATCCGTCACTGCCTTCTGGATGCGGCCATATAATGACAACTATATCAGCGCCACAGACCCCAATGAAAATGGCTTCATGGACAACATGGATATTGGCGGCGTATTCCTCCCCCTGCGTTTTGACGGCTGGGCGGTCACTCCCTGGGGCATCTATGGCGCCATTGGTCCCAATACCTTCCGCAACGCCAATGGCCAGTTTGCCAACCGCATCAATGGTGTTGATGGCAACTATTTCTTCAGCGGCATGTTCCCGCTTATGGGCAATGATCCCAAAATCAACCGCAAAACCACCCATGCCTATGCCAATGCCTGGTGGGCCGGCATAACCGGCGAGTTTACCATGGTCGATCCCTTCCGCCTGGCCTGGGAATTCACCTATGGCAGTGTGAGCTGGGATGGCGATTCCACCATGGACCGCAAGGGCTGGATGGGCGCCCTGCTCCTGGAATATCGAACCAGCTGGGGTATTCCCGGCCTTTATGGCTGGTACGCCTCCGGTGATGATGACGATCTTGGCAATGGATCTGAACGTCTGCCCTATATCGTCAATGACTTTGGCGTTTCCGGTTTCAGCGATACCTTTGCCGGGCCGGACATAAACGGCCTGGAACGTGACCGCGTCATGGCAAACACCCTCATCGGCACCTGGGGCGTTGGTGTGCGCCTCAAGAATCTCAGCTTCTGGCAAAACCTCAAGCACACTCTGCACATAAGCCTGTGGGGTGGCACCAACAGCTCCGGCATTCTTGAAAAAATCCACGATCGCACAGGCAAATGGATGGACATAAATGTCAGCGGCGGCACACCCCCCATGGGGCGCGACAATATCTATCTTACAGACAAGGACTATGCGCTGGAGTTCGGCATACTCAATACCTACAAGATTTATGACAATCTCACCTTCAATCTCGAATTCGGCTATGTGCATCTGATGATGGACAGATCTGACAATGTCTGGGGGCAGGCCCAGACCGGAGGTGGCGGTAAGGGACTGCGTGATGCCTGGAATATCAGCGGCCTGCTGAGCTATACCTTCTAGCTGGAGAAAGCCATGATCGAAAAGATCGATGCCGACATCTGTATCGGCTGCGGCCAGTGCGTGAAGCTCTGTCCACTTGATACCCTGCGCATGAACGACAATGACAAGGCCTGGATAGCCTATCCCGATGATTGCATGACATGTTTTATCTGTGAAATCGGCTGTCCCTCCGGGGCCATTACCGTCAATCCACTGCGTGAGGTTCTGCCGCCAACATTCCCGGATATTCCCGTAAATCTTGGTGGAGGCGCTGCATGATGAAAACGGATGCAAAAATTATTGATGCCGATGTCCTTGTGGTTGGCGGCGGTTCCGCAGGCCTGTGGGCAGCACTTGCCCTGACCGAAAAGGCGCCGGACAAAAAGGTTGTTATCGTGGACAAGGGCCCAGCTGACTGGGGCGGCCTGATGCGCATGGCCGGTGGTGATTTTGAGGCTGTTCTGCCGCCAGACGATGTGGATCAGTGGCTGGAGGATCTGGTCTACTATTTCGATGGCCTGTGCGACCAGCACCTGATGCAAAAAGTGCTTGCCCAATCAGCAGCGCGCATGAAGGATTATGAGACCTTTGGCTGCGAATTTTTCCGCAAGCCGGATGGCGCTCTCAAAAGTGTGCCTCAACGTGGGCTGCCCCACGTCAAGCTCTTTCCTGCCAGACAAAAAGGACGAGGCGGCGAGCTCATGGTCAAAAGCCTTGTGGCACGCCTGAAAGAGCAAGGCGTACAGAGATTTGGGCGCATAATGCTCAATCGCTACCTCACAAACGCTGGCCGCGTCTGCGGGGCAGCCGGTTTTGACTGCCGCAGTGGCGACTTCTACATCTTCCGCGCCAGGGCGGTAATAGCCGCCAGCGGCATGGGCGGCTGGAAAACATCCTATGGCAAAAATACACCAACAGGCGAAGGTATGCGCATGGCCTATGATGTTGGCGCAACCCTCTACAACCTGGAATTTTCGCGGGTGTGGAACATGCCCAGACTGTTTGCCTGGGAAGGCCAGACGCATCTCTTTCCCCTGGGAGCGCGTTTTGTAAACAGGCTGGGCGAGAACTTCATGTCGCGCTATTCACCCATCCTGGGGCCAAATACGGATCCCCACTATACCACCATAGGCATGGCTCTGGAGATCAGCGCCGGGCGCGGCCCCATAATATTTGATGTCAGCCCCCTGAAGGAAGAGGACATGCCAATTCTGCGGCCCCAGACAGGCTGGCAAAAACTGAATTACGACAGACTTTGCAAACTTGGCCTTGACATTTTCCGCGACAATACGGAATGGGTGCCGCAAATGACAGTTTCCCATGGTGGCATCCGTACCGATGCCGACGGTTATACCGGTATTGATGGCCTGTTTGCCGCCGGAACTGCCCGCAGTCTTGAGCCCGGGGTGTATGCCGGTGGCTATGCCCTGATGACAACGGCCGTGACAGGGCACATGACAGGCGAGGCAGTGGCCGGTTGGCTGGCTGGTTCTTCCGCACCATTGCCAGAGTTCAGCGCTGGCGAGCTTGGACGGATGCGCGCGGATATCTTTGAGCCAATGACAAAAACCGTCCCTGGCGCTCTCACTCCCAAACATGTCCTGACCCATATCCAGGCCGCAGTATTCCCGTATGATGTATCCATCATTAAAAACGAAACAGCCATGCAAAGAGCCCTTGCGGAACTTGAACGGATTGAGCATGAGGAAATACCACGCATGTTTGCCAATGATCCGCATGAGCTGCTTAAACTGCGGGAGGTGGAAGCAATACTGTTTGTCAGCCGCCATTTTGTGGCTGCTTCCATGGAGCGCAAGGAGAGCCGGGCGGGCCAGTATCGCTCCGACTTTCCAAAACTCGATCCAGATGGCCCGGCATGGCTGCTCATAAACAGGCAGCCGGATGGCACATCCCGCTTCAGCCGCGAGATGGTGCCTCTGGATAAATACCCTGTGCCTCTCACCCGCTGCTATCAGAACAACTTCAACTTCTCCTGATTCCTTCTCCCGCAGGCCGTCCCTGGGGCCGGAGTGACCCTCTGGATCACTCCGGCCCCTCTCCAATATCTTCAGGCCATCCAGAAAAATTCAAAAAACTTCTTGCATTCCACAAAAAAAATGCATACGATGCGCTATCTGAAAATATGGTAATAAGCCAGCATGTTCCTCCACCGGAATATCAGGCTTTCACCGGCTCCTACCGAAGCCGTCATCTGAAAGCCAGGGGCAAGGTACCATGCCAGGCATCCATCCCGTCAAAAGGGCGGCACTATTAGACGCAGCTTTGCAGCCAACGCGTCAATTTGGTGTTTAAAAAATTTTTTAATGAATTAAATCAAGGGTATATATGCATATACCCTTGATTTAACTAATAAAAAATTTGACTGCCCCTGCAAGAAGGCATAATCATGTAATCGACGCTGTAGTTATTAACGGAGGTTACATATATGTCTACGGCTCCTTTACAAGGAATTAAGATTGTTGATTTCACAGCCGTTCAATCAGGTCCATCCTGCACCCAGCTGCTTGCATGGCTTGGGGCAGAAGTTATAAAAATTGAGCGTCCCGGCAGCGGCGACGCCACCCGTCACGAACTCCAGTTTGACCCCGATTGCCCAAGCTACTACTTTCTGCAGCTCAATTCGGATAAAAAATCCCTGTCCCTGGACGCAGCCACACCAGATGGCAAGGAAGTCCTTACAAAACTCATCAAGGGTTGCGACATTTTCGTTGAAAACCTGCATCCAGGCGCGATGGACAAGCTGGGCTTCAGCTGGGAGGTTGTCCACAAACTTAACCCCCGTTGCATCTATGGCACCATCAAGGGTTTCCCCATTTCATCCAAATATGCCCATCTGAAGGCATATGAGCCGGTTGCCCAGGTTACGGCCGGCGCGGCCTCCACAACAGGCTGGTGGGAAGGTGAATACAACATCCCGACCCAGAGCGGAGCAGCCCTTGGCGACTCCAACACTGGCATGCATCTGGCCATTGGACTTCTGGCCGCCCTTGCCCAGCGTGAACGCACAGGCGAAGGCTGCTTTGTCTACCAGTCCATGCACAATGCCTGCCTCAACCTGTGCCGTATCAAGACACGTGACCAGCTCACACTTGACAAAATTGGCTATCTTACCCAGTTCCCGCAATATCCGGACCAGAAATTTGGCGACTATGTGCCCCGCTCCGGCAACCAGGAAGGCTCAGGCGTTTTGGGCTGGACCTACAAATGCAAGAACTTCGCCAATGATCCCAATGACTGCGTATATGTAATCCTGCAACGCGACCACAAGAGCTTTGAGAAGTTCTGCAAGGGCATGGGCTTCGAAGACTGGCTTACCAATCCCGATTTCAACACAGCCGATGCCCGCGATCGTCATAAGCAGGCGATCTACAAACGCGTGGGCGACTGGTGCGCCACCCGCTCAAAGTTTGAGATCACTGATCATCTGGCCCAGTTTGACGTTCCTGTGGCGCCGGTTCTTTCCACCAAGGAAATCATGGACGATGAAACGCTCTATGATGGCAACTCCCTTGTCAAAATTGACCAGCCAGGCAAGGTTGGCGAGTTTGTGACCGTGGGCGTCCCCTTCACACTGAGCAGCTACCAGCCCACTTATGGCCCCTGCCCGACCCTTGGCGGCAACAATGAGGAAATCCTTACAAGCCTTGGCTACACCAAGGCCCAGCAGGAGGAGTTCAAGAAGAACGGCACAACCCACACCCTGGCAGACGGCAAGATGTAAGGGCTTTATGCGGCTGCGCATCTGCGCAGTCGCCTGCTCCATACCAGCTTATTAATATCAACCATCGATATACTTATGGATACAAAAAACAGCACACCAGCCTCTGCCCCGCATTTTCCGGAGCAGGTTACAGGCATGTACATTCTGGCAAAAGCGCTAAAGGACATAGGCGCGACCCACATGTATGGCCTTTGCGGTATTCCGGTCACAGACCTGGCCTATCTTGTACAGGAGCAGGGCATCCGCTATGTGGGATTCCGATTTGAACAGCAGGCCGGCATGGCCGCCGCCACCCACGGCTATCTTACAAAAAAGCCAGGGCTTTTGCTGACAGTCAGCTCTCTGGGATTTCTCAATGGCCTCACAGCCACAGTCAATGCCACGGTCAACTGCTACCCCATGATCCAGATTTCCGGCTCCAGCGCCAGGGCACCCGTGGACCTCAATCAGGGTGGCTATGAGGACCTGGACCAGTTCAATGTGGCCAAACCACTGGTAAAGGCGGCCTTCCGCGTAAATCATGCCTGCGATATACCCTTGGCCGTCGCAAGGGCCTGGCGCGCAGCCATTTCCGGTCGTCCCGGCGGTGTCTATCTCGATATGGTGGAGAGCTGCCTGGGCGAGATAGTCAATGCCAGCGACACAAAAGACTGGTACTTCACGCCGGTGGATCCCTGCCCGGCGATGATTCCCGCTCCCGAGGCCGTGGAAAGGGCCATGAAGCTGCTGGCTGGCGCCAAAAAGCCTGCCATCCTGCTTGGCAAGGGCGCCGCATATGCCCAGATTGATGAGAAAATTAAGGCCTTTATCGAAAAAAGCGGCATTCCTTTTTTCCCAATGTCCATGGCCAAGGGGCTTTTGCCGGATGACCATCCGCAAAGCGCCCTGAGCTGCCGTTCCACCATCATGGAACATGCCGATGTGGTCATGCTTGTGGGAGCGCGGCTTAACTGGCTGCTGTCACGCGGACATGGCAAGTGGAATCCCGAAGGCAAGTTCATCCAGCTCGATATCGATCCGGATGAAATGGATTGCAACCGTCCCATTGCCGCTCCCGTTGTAGGCGACCTGGACAGCTCCATATCGGCGATGCTGGCCGCTCTGCCATCCTGCAAGCTGCATATGGATCCGGACTGGATGCCATCCCTGCAGGCGGAAACAGCGGCCAAGAATAAAAAATTCGCCGAGCGTCTGCAATCTCATGCCGACGACCAGCCATTGACCCATTTTGCCGCACTGGATGCCATCAAACCCATACTTGCGGAAAACAAGGACATCATCCTTGTCAACGAGGGCGCCAACACCCTGGATGATACCCGTGACACCATTGATCAGTTCCTGCCCCGGCATAGAATTGACTGCGCCACATGGGCCATCATGGGCATGGGTCTGGGTTCCTGCATTGGCGCAGCCATGGCCACAGGCAAGAAGATTGTCGCCATACTTGGCGATTCCGCCTTTGGTTTCACAGGCATGGAAATGTCCACCATCTGCCGTTTCAAGCTGCCCTGCACCATCATAGTGTTCAACAATGGCGGCATTTACAATGGTGTCGGCGTCAATCTCGCCCATAATGGCGATCCTGCCCCCACAACGCTGGATATTGATGCCCATTACGAAAAAATCGGCGAAGCCTTTGGGGCGGCCGCGTGGTATGTGACCACCCCTGCCGAGCTGAAAAAGGCGCTGTCAGAATCCATAGCCTCCGGCAAGCCAGGATTTATCCATGTGCAGCTGGCTGCCAATTCCGGCAAGGAAAGCGGCCATATCGGCTATCTAAATCCGGAAGCCCTCCAGCATCCGAAGGCATAAAATTATAACCTTTTTCCGATTTTCATGGTTGTTCCGGCCCGCTTGTATGGTTGCGGGCCGGAAATCCCGGCAGCCAGCAAAAATCTGTTTGCGGCTGCCTATGAGCAAAAAACTGCGCATTGGCAGTTTATGTATATAAAGGCGCGCATATGCTGCACATTATACTTTATGCCATCGTCCCCATAGTGGTCATAATGTTGCTTGGCTACATCTCTGGGAAAAGGAAGGTCTTTACCGGCGATGATTCCAAAAAATTCAACAAGGTCGTTCTTAACTACGCCCTGCCGGCAGCCCTGTTTGTGTCCATCGCGCAGGCAAGCCGCGACATGCTTTACAAGGATCTGAAGCTCTCCCTGGTCTCCCTTGTGGTTATCATGGGTTGCTTCATGGGCGTTTATTATATCTACAAATATTGTTTTAAAGAGAACACTGGCGCCGATGCAGCAGTCAGCGCCCTTATAAGTGGCTCGCCGACCATCGGCTTCCTCGGCTTTGCCGTGCTGGAGCCAATCTTTGGCGCCACCCCGGCTGTAGCCCTTGTGGTGGCCATTGTCGGCATCGTGGTGAACGCTGTGGGCATTCCAGTTGGCCTCTCCCTGCTCAATGCCTCCCTGGAAAAGGAAAAGCCCGGTTCCTCCAAGAATCACAGTGCCTGGGGCCCTGTGATTCATGCTCTTGAACAGCCTGTCGCCTGGGCGCCAATCGCCGCGGTCATATGGGTTCTTATCGGCATACCGTGGCCGGCATGGGCAAGCCCGTCCTTTGATCTGATGGCCAAGGCCAATGCCTCCATGGCCGTGTTTTCCGCAGGCATCACCCTGTCCTCAATCAAGGTTGTCATCAACTGGCAGGCCATTCTTGGCTCTATCCTCAAGCTTGGCGTAATGCCTGCCCTTACCCTCATTGTGGGCATGCTTGTCCACATGGATCCGCTCAACCTCAAGATGCTGGTTGTGGCCAACGCATTGCCGCCTGCATTCTCCGGCATCATCATTGCTGACGAATATGACACATATGTTGCCACGGGCACATCTTCCCTGACAATCAGTGTCATCCTCTTCATCGGCATGTGCCCGCTGTGGATCTGGATTACAGACATGTGCCTGCGTATGTTTTAATACAAATTCCCCCGATAAGGCTGCAAAAGTCGGGGGGCTTCCCCCTTGCAGTGATAATCGTCAGGCCCGCGCTTGCGCGGGCCGCAAAAATGTCGCCAAACCCCTTTAATCAGGGGTTTGGCTATTTAAAAACTTCCATGGCCTTTGCCATGTTCTCCCGCACTTTTACATCAAAGGGGCATCTCTTTTCACATTCACCGCACTGCAGACATTCATCGGCATGATGTGGCAAAACCGCATAATGCTCCCTCACTGTTTCCGGCAATTCCCCACGGGCAAGGGCAAGATTTAGGAGCTTTGTGACAGCGGCGACATCAATACCGACAGGACAAGGGGCGCAATGGCCGCAATACATGCAATGCCCCCGCCAGCTTATTCGTGGAAAACTCGCCAGGGCGGCGGCATAATCCCTTTGCTCCGGCGTAGCATGCGCATAGGCCAAAGATGCCTTGAGCTCATCAAGCGTACGCGCGCCAGCAAGCACACTGGCCACACCAGGACGATCCAGGGCATAGCTTATACATTGCCACAGGGTGAGGGCCACTCCTGCCAGGGATTGCTCCGCTTTCAAAAGATCACCGCCGCCAAAGGCCTTCATCACGGTAATGCCAATCCCGAGGTTCTGGCAGGTTTCATATAGCTGGCCCCTATCCGGATCCATGTTCACCAGGGGGGACTTGTAGCGCTCGCGATTCCAGAGCTGTTCAACATCTTCTCCGGCTGGCTGCAGATCATAACAGGGATTGATGGAAAAAAGCAGGACATCGATATTGCCTCCGCCAACAGCTTTTGAGGCTACCTTGGGATTATGGCTGGAGAGGCCAATGGCGCGAATTACCCCCTGCCTAAGCAGATCCTGCGCATAAGCCAGAACCGGACCCTGCTCCACAGCCTCCCAATCCGCAAGGGAATCCACATAATGTATCATGCCCACATCAATGTAGTCGGTATTCAGGCGCTCCAGTTGCTCCTCAAACCCCCGGCGCACTGCGTCAATATTCCGCGTCCGCTTGTATTGGCCCTTCTCCCAGATGGAACAGATATGGCCCTGCAGCAGGAATTTGTCGCGCCTGCCGCGCAACGCATGCCCGAGGTCATCGCGCATTTGCGGATTTGGAGAATAAAGATCTATGCCATTTGCTCCTGCCTGCTCCATCATGTCCAGAGCTGCATTTATATAGGACCGGCATTTGCCCAGAAGTCCCTCACAGCCAAGGCCCACCTCGCCAATCTCTAGGCCGCAGCGTCCCAGTGACCTTTTCAACATTGTAGCCCCCCATGGCAAAAATTTCAGATTTTTATAAACATAAAATGAATTACGCAACAGACAAATGTGGCTTCATGGCAAAAAGTTGCCTTATAATTGCAAATATTCTTTCATTTGCCATAATACCCAACGAATAGCGACACAAAAAATTTATTTTTTTATATTGATAATTGCTTGCGCCGACGCCTTGCTGACATCGGCACTGTCATTAAGGTTTTTCATGGTCGCACCGTCACCCCTGACAACAGGGTGCGTATTTCCGGAAAGGTTGACAAGGATTTTAACAAACCTGTAAAGATAGATGCAAAAGTGCTGGAGATTCTGCAGTAAAATTTAAAACGCGGGCGGGGCATTTCGCTCCGCCCGCGTTCACCCATGCAAGACATCAATTGAGGTGGAAGTGGACAGCATTGACATAATTGAATGAGCGGCCGCCAGCATCCCATGCGCAATCGCATTCTGGTCATCGAAGACAATGAGGATATTCTCGCGAATATCTACGCATATCTCGAGCCATTGGGATACAGCCTGGACTGTGCGCGCAATGGCAAATCCCATGCTTGCTGAAAAATCACGCCCCTGGCTGATTAATGGCCTTTCCGATGAAGATTCCCCATGTCGGATGTTTGCTGCCTGGGCACTTGGCAAGCTGCCGCCAAACCTTATGGATACTCCAGCTCTGCGAAAACTCGCGCTATCCGGCAATTATGATGTCTGCGAGATATATGAATCAGGAGAGATGCATCCGGCCACAGTGGGCAATCTGGCCGCGCAGGCCCTTGCGGCCAGCATCTGATGGACCAAAAAGCTGCTGGCGACACGAATTAATTTTTGCTATATTATGTAAGACAGGGTAATTCCGCCCTGCCAAGACATGGAGACAATTATGCCTTATTTCGCTATTATCTTCCTTTCACTTTTCCTGACATCTCCTGCCATGGCCGCTTTTGAAGGTGGGGCTGCCCCCCAGGGGGGCTTTTCCGGCCCTGGCGGAGCGACGGCCACCACCGTACAACAGGCCAAAGCATTGCCAGATGACAGCTATGTGACCCTCACTGGCTCCATAGTTTCCAAAGTGGGCAAGGACGACTACATCTTCAGGGACTCCACAGGCGAGATAAAGGTGGATATAGACGACAAGTATTTTTACAATGTAAAGGTGACACCGCAAAACACCGTTCGCATAATCGGAGAAGTGGACAAGGACTTTGGCAGCGCTGTCGAGATCGATGTCAAGAGTCTGGAAGTCCTGAAGTAGCAATCAATTATGCCAACAGGCGCTTTCGCGCCATGGAAAAGCGCCTGGATTATCCGGGCGCTTTTTCATATCTGTCATTCAGAATCAGTGATTATAATAATCTTTGTAAAACAGCCCCCATTTTTCCATTTCCCGGAGTACTGGCACAAGAGTTTTGCCTAGCTCACTTAAACTGTATTCCACATGCTGAAAATGGTCATCCGGATAAACGGTTCTTGTCAAAATCCCGTCCATTTCCATGGATTTCAGCGAGTCGCTAAGTACTCTCCTGCTTATGCCTCTGATATCCCTTAGCAACTCATTAAAACGCCAGGGTCTGCTCTCAAACCTCTGCATGAGAATAATTTTCCACTTGCTGCCTATGATGTTTATGGTAGTGGTTACGGGACAATACGGCAGTTCACTTTTTTTCAGCATGGTATGTGATGATGCAATTTTATGGCTTGACAAATTGAATGGTCAAAATCCTGTGGATTGCTAAATGATACGGTATTGGCTCAAACAAAAATTATCAATGGGTAATAAAAAACTTACCAGGTAATAATTTTATAACCGCTTGATTTTATAGAAAACTGTGTTAATTTTACCATGTTTTAGCAAGTCTTGACATCCACAAAAACAACTGGAGCGGTAAATGGCAAAAAACGTTGCTCTTATTGGCGCAAGCGGTTTTGTTGGCAAGGCAATCCTTGCTGAATTGCTTGACCGTGGTTATGACGTGGAATCTCTGGTGCGTAATCCTGCCAAAATCACTGTTAAAAATCCACACCTCACAATCAAAAAAGTTGATGTCAGCGATGAAAATGCGCTCATTGCCGACTTGAAGGGTTATGATGATGTAATCAGCGCCTATAATCCAGGCTGGACTAACCCATATATTTATCGGGAAACATTAACCAACTATCCCAAAATTCTGGATGCCGCCAAAAAGGCCAATGTGAAGCGGCTCCTGATGGTTGGCGGCGCGGGTACCCTGTTTGTCAAGCCTGGCCTGAGACTGGTGGACAGCGGCGTCATTCCTGATGCCATCATGCCAGGGGTCAAGTCTCTTGGCGAATTTTATCTCAATACCCTTATGGGGGAAAAGGGCATTGACTGGGTATTTTTCTCTCCCGCGGCCAACCTTGGCGACATGGGAGCCAAGGGACCAGGCAAGCGAACCGGCAAATACAGGCTTGGCAAGGATGATCTGATTGTGGACGGGAAGGGCAACAGCTTCATTTCCGTTGAGGATTACGCCAAGGCCATGGTCGATGAGCTGGCCAACCCAGCACATCATCAGGAACGCTTCACCATTGGCTATTAACAATAAGCCGATGCCTGTTTAAGCCATGAAGGCATGGCTTAAACAGGGTCCCTTTGCCATGCAATAATCAAGCAGATGCGCATGACGCCCATAAATGCCCCTCCGCGCAGCTATATACAATCTTCCCATTTTCTTCAGCCCAAGGATTTTCTTCTCTCGCGTCACTTGTGGAGATGCGAACATGGAGCAAATATCCATCCCAGGCATAAGTTGCATCTGTATTATGATTTATAAATGACTTGAATATTTCCCCATAGCAGAGACTTTGCAAGTCGGTTTCAACTTGATTAACCTCGGCATAACTTTCCCTCCGGCTGATATGTGTTGCAAAATCGGCCTGTATGGCCAAAATATCCACATTGTCCTTTATGGCACAAGGATTGCTTTTTCCCACAAAAACAAGGGAGGTATAATGCCGCACACCCACGGGGAAGAAACAAGGGAGCAATTGGAAAAAACCCTTAACCCTGTAGAAGTGCTTGCACTGGCCTTGGGCGCCATTGTGGGCTGGGGTTGTTTTGTTCTGCCCGCTATCCGCTTTCTGCCGGATGCCGGGCCACTTGGCACCGTAATTGCCTTTTTCATCGGCGCTTTTTTCCAATGCATAGTCGCCCTGAGTTACAGTGTTCTGATCAAGCCCTATCCTGTGGCCGGCGGCGCATTTGCATATGCCTACGCCGGTTTTGGCACAGGAGGGGCATTTGTCTGCGGCTGGGCGCTGGTTCTCAGCTACATCTGCGTGATTGCCGCCAATGCCATGGCGCTGATACTGCTTACCCGCTACCTCATGCCCGGGGTGCTGGATGTAGGCTATCTCTATTCCATAGCTGGCTGGAATATCAATATTGGCGAGCTCATATTTGTGTCATCTGTCCTGATTCTCTTTGGCTGGATGAACTACCGGGGCATGAATGCAGCCAGCACAATCCAGGTGGCCCTCGCCCTGGCTCTGGCCCTGGGCATTCTGGTGCTGGCAGCCGGCACCTTTGCCTCCGAGTCCGCCAGGCTTGAAAACTTTCAGCCGCTGTTCTCCGAGGATCGCTCGCCCATAGCCTGCATTCTGGTGATACTGGCCCTGACGCCATGGCTGTATGTGGGTTTTGACACCATTCCACAAACTGCCGAGGAGTTCAAATTCTCCCCCGCCAAAGCGAGGGATCTCATGTTGCTGTCCATAGCCCTGGGCGCAATACTGTATACTCTGGTAACCCTGTGTGTGGCTGGCTATATACCCTACAAGGATCTCCTCTCCCGCAACCACGCCTGGGCAACCGGCTGGGTTGCTGACCAGGTATTTGGCCGCTTTGGCGGCATAGCCCTTACTGTGCCTGTGCTGGCAGGCATACTCACCGGCATGAACGGTTTTTTCATGGCAACTACCAGACTTCTGTTCAGCATGGGCCGCAGCAAGTTTCTGCCCAACTTCTTTTCCAGCGTGCATCCAAAATATAATACGCCATGGAAAAGCGTGCTTTTCACTCTTGGCCTTTGCCTGATTGTGCCCTGGTTTGGCCGCGCGGCCCTGGGCTGGATTGTGGATATGTCCGCCATTGGCACAGCGCTGGCTTACCTGTTCACCTGTCTGACAGCTCTCAAATATCTGCTGGCCCACAAACATGTGCCCGAAGCTCGCTGGGCAAAACCATTCTGCGTAGTTGGCGCTGCAACTTCCATAGTCTGCTTTTTCCTGCTGATTTTTCCAAGCTCGCCAGCCGCGATCAGCGTGCCTTCCTGGATAATGCTCTACATCTGGATTGGCCTGGGCGCCCTGTTCTATCTCAACAGACGCAAGGAACTCATTCAAATCCCCCATTCGCGCCTGCGCTTTTTTCTGTTTGGCAAGAGTGACTACCCGGTTTTGTTTGATGACCAGCCCCTGCGCACGAGGGTTGCCAACAGACAGGAGGAGGCATAATGCGACAGCTTTTGGCGGTTCTTGCAGGCATTGCCATAATTGTCACACAGGTCTGGATTGGCGCCAGGGCCTTTTTCCCCGATGCCATGACAACGGACAATGACAGCCTTGGGGATATCCTGGATGAGAAAAACTCCATCCTCGACAAAATCACACCTGAAGAGCTGGCTTTTGTCACTTCGCATCCCGTTTTCACAGTTGGCGTGGATCCAAACTTTTATCCACTTGAAATGTTTGATGAACGTGGTCGCTATACCGGCCTTGGCGGGGACTATCTCCGGCTTCTATCAAAAATGACAGGTTTGCAGTTTCGCCCTGTGGCCCTTGCGAACTGGGCTGATACAGAAAACGCTGCCCGCAATGGCAACATTGACATATTCATGGCGGCCGCTAAAACAGGCCGCAGAGACGAGTTCATGCAGTTCACTCCCCCATATGTCAATCTGCCTGGCATAATCATGACAAGGCGTGACTCGGGACTGGACAAGCTGGATCTGGCCGGGCTGGCCGGCAAAAAGGTCGCGGTGACGAGGGACTATTCCTGGCATGACTTTTTAAAGGAATTCCATCCTGAAATTATCGCGGTGCCCGCTGCCACAACACTTGATGCCCTGCACATGGTCACAGCCGGCGAGGCCGACGCCATTCTTGACTACGAATTCAACCTGCTCGAGAAAATCCGCACTGCCGGTATTTTGCAGATGCAGAAGGCCGGAGAGGTTGATTCCAGCTACGGCCATGCCGTGGCTGTGCGCAAGGACCTGCCGCAGCTTTTCAATGTGATCGATATGGCCCTGGCCAACATCACCCCCAGGGAAAGAACATTGCTAGCCCAAAAATGGCTGGAAAGGGAAAAACCGGCCAGCAGGGAAACCCATATCCAATGGCTTTTCTTCTTCTTTTCCGAAGCAACTCTCCTGTGCTTTGGCCTGCTCTGGCTGTTCAATCATGCAGTCAGGCGCGAAGCAGCAAGCCTTGCTGAAATAATGGAGCAGAAATGCGATTAAACCTTCTGTGCTAAGGGACGCTTTTGGCATAAAAAAATCCCTGCTGGATCCGGCAGGGATTTTTTGCAACAACCTTTACGGGACTTTGGCGAGATTAGAAAGTATAGGCAAATGTCAGCTGGGCCTTCCAGGCATCCTGTTTTTCGAATTTGCCATTGCCCTGCCCATCATAATATCCGCTTTTCTGCCAGGTCCCCTGGTCCATCATATTGACCACATAGCCAAGCTCCAGATTGAGCTCCAGATTCTCATATATCTGATACTGGTTGACCAGGTTGAACTCAAGCAGTCCATCATTTGTAGTGAGATATGGTCCATCGCCGCCATAGCCTTCCCGCCATGAATAGGCGCTTTCCATATATTTCACCATGGAGGGGCTGTTGGTGCCACCCCAGTAGGCAACACGGAATGTATGGGTCAGATCTTCAATGAAACTCATATCACGCAGTTGCAGGCCAATGCCCCAGGTGCCTGAGTAGGTCATGGCCCAGTCGCAGCTGTCATCAAAGGAGCCCCAGGCAAGATTGCCATCCCCGATGAAAGAGGTGAAGTTGCCGGCGCCGGCAATGGATGGCATTCTTTCCGAGCCATTTTTGACATTGCCATCATCGCCGGAGGCATACCAGCCAAAGATGCCGGGCACGCCCCATTCCATTTTGTATTCAACAAGGGCCTTGGCCAGCCAGCCCTGTCTCTGTGTGCTGCCGCGCACCATGTCATTATAATTGCCGCGTTTGACGATATCATAGCGGCCCATTTCCTCCACATAGCCATAATTGAGATCGATCTCGATATTCAAGGGATCAAAAATGGTTATGGCCATGGGCAAGCCGGCCCAGAACATGGAGCCATAGGCTTTGCCGGTTGAGGAGGAGTCGAGTGGATTGCCATCGGCGAAATTGAAGCCGGGATTGAGTCCTGGAATGGTCAGGCCAAGAATGCCGTCAGATGTCTCCCATGGTTCTTCGTCATTGACGGAATCCAGCCCGCGCAAGGCGTTTTTGCCAAGCATGCCGTACATGGCCCAGGGGGTAATTTCAAAGCCGTCCAATATTATGGGCAATGTCACGGCAAACAGATCCATGTTGTCCAGATAACCCGCGCGATCACTGTTCCGTGTAAAATATTTGGTGTCAAAATTGTCATTGACAGGCCTGAACCACAAGGCGGTAATGCCCACATTGTCATTAATTTTGTAGTTGGCAACTACAGCGGCAGCATCAGCATCCATGATAGCCGAGCCGCCAGCTGAATTTGGCAAAGCTACAGCCTGCAGCCCCATGCGGAAGGAAAGGGGAGTTTCGGGAACCATCCAGTCAATGTAGGCATTTTTAAGCTTGATTACATTGTTTCCATCTGCGCCCAGCGCGCCTCCCTGTTCGGCCATGCCCCAGCGCTGATCCCCTATTTCAAAGAAAACGGTGCCGGACAGCGCCTCTGAAGCCACTGCGTCCAGTTGCAGGCGCACTCTCTGATTGGCCTCAAAAATATCATTGCTGTTTGTTTTCTGCTTTGGCCCATTGCCAGGTTCGCGATAATGGGAATATAGCTCGCCTGTGCCGGCGCCAAATCCCACCAGCCATTCTCCTGAGACTTTAAAATCAATGGCTCCGGCCGGCGCTGATAAGCTGCAAAGCATGGCGCCTGCGATCAGCAGCGTAAACAATTTTTTTTTGAAACCCTGTTTTTTAACGCCCAAACTAGTCATTCCCTGGCCTCCTTTAAGGCTGTAAACGCTGGCTGCATTTTAATGGCAGCGCTGTTGATTGAACGAACAGGGAAAATGTGAACTAAATGAAAAGCAATGTCAATAAAAAAGAAATTCAATTTCAATTTCCAGGAAATTACTGTCTCCTCCTCCCGCGGGACAATCAGGCCTGATCAAAGACACCTGTGGAAAGATAGCGGGTACCCGTATCCGGCAGCAGAACAACGATGGTTTTATTTTCATTTTCCGGCCTTTTGGCGAGGACAATGGCTGCGTGCATGGCCGCCCCGGAGGAAATGCCAGCCAGAACCCCCATGCTGGAGGCAAGCAGCCTGGCCGTGGCAAAGGCATCCTCATCGGATACGGTAATGACTTCATCCAGAATTGGGGTGTTCAATATTTGTGGCACAAAACCTGGTCCAATGCCGGCAATTTTGTGGGGGCCGGGCTTGCCACCGGACAGCACCGCAGATGTGGCGGGCTCCACTGCCACAATGCGCACTTCCGGCTTGCGGCTTTTGAGATATTCGCCAACACCGGTTATTGTTCCTCCTGTGCCGGCACCAGCCACAAACATGTCCACCTGCCCATCCGTATCCTCAAAAATTTCCGGACCTGTGCCATTGCGATGGGCAGCAGGATTTGCGGGATTCACAAACTGGCCTGCTATAATGGACCCGGGGAGATTCGCATGCAGCTCTTCGGCCTTCTCCAATGCCCCACGCATGCCGAGGCTTGCGGGTGTGGACTGAATCTCGGCCCCCAGAGCGGCCATGATCGCCTTTCTTTCCTGACTCATGTTGTCCGGCATCGTCACAATCAGCCGATAGCCTCGGGCAGCCGCAAGCAATGCCAGGCCAATGCCGGTATTGCCGGATGTAGGCTCAATGATGATGCCCCCTGGCGCAAGTCTGCCCGCTTTTTCAGCATCATCCAGCATGGATGCAGCTATTCTGTCCTTGGCGGAGCCACCTGGATTAAAAAATTCAAGTTTTGCAAGAATACGGGCCCCAAGGCCAAGACGTCTGCGGATAACATCCACTTCCAGCAAAGGTGTATGTCCAATCAATTCTTCAATGGATGAACAGATTTTTGTCATCGGCTGGCATTCCTGAAAAAGGTCTGTAAAAAAAGGATCCCGGCGCAAATGGGTGCCTGCTCAGCAAATGCGCGGCAACTGTGCGCCCTCAAGCATTCCGAGAAAACGCGACCCGCCAATGGCTGTATGCAAGATGACTTTTCCTGGCTGGGCATCGGTTACCCGCCCGATGATGGCGGCCTCCCGCCCACGGGGATGAGCTCGCATCGCCTGGAGAACAGCATCGGCGTATTCAGCGGGCAGTATGCAGATGCATTTACCCTCATTTGCCAGATAGAGGGGATCGAGCCCAAGAAAGGAACATGCGTCCGCGACTTCCGCATGGACAGGCAGACTCTCTTCATTGAGTTCCACGCAGATTCCCGACTGTTCGGCAATTTCGTTAAGAGTGGTGGCCAGACCGCCTCGGGTGGGGTCACGCAGCACATGCACAGTTGGTGCCGCAGATGCCACCTTGGCCACCAGATCGGCCAGAGGGGCGCAATCGGATTTTACGGAACTGGCAAAGGAGAGATTTTCGCGGGCTGTGAACACGGCAATGCCATGATCGCCAACGGCGCCGCTGACAAGGACCGCATCTCCGGGCCTGGCAGCATGGCCTGAAGGAGCGGGATTCATAAAAATCTGGCCAAGACCGGTGGTATTGATGAACATTTTGTCACATGCGCCAGATGGCACAACCTTTGTGTCGCCGGTCACAATTTTCACACCGGATTCTGCGGCAGCCGTCACCATATCCTCCACGACCCGCTGGAGGGTTGCCAATGGCAGACCTTCTTCCAGAATAAAGCCGCAGGTAATATACAGAGGTTTTGCCCCAAGCATGGAGACATCGTTGACTGTACCATTAACTGCCAGGGAGCCAATGCTGGCGCCGGGGAAAAAGAGAGGAGAGACAGTATAGGAATCCGTGCTCATGGCCATGGGGCCGTCAATCTGCGGCAATGCGGCGGCATCATCCATGCGTGCCAGGATACTGTTATCAAACGCATTTAAAAAAATGGTATTGATCAGACGCTGGGAGGCGCGGCCGCCGCTGCCCTCATCCAGCAATATTTTTTGTTCCATGAATCAATAATCCCCATATTTGAAATATGCGGCGCAGCTGCCCTCCGATGAGACCATGCAGGGGCCAACCGGCGTTGCCGGAGTGCATTTTTTTGCGAACAGGGGGCACTGGGGCGGCTCGATGGCGCCTGTGAGCACCGAACCGCACCGGCAGGCTGTGACCGGTGCGATTTTCGGCAGGGTCAACTGAAATTTTTTCATTGCATCATAGGCGGCGAATTCATTCCGCACAGACAGGCCGCTGCCTGCTATTTCGCCCAGTCCGCGCCAAAGGGCAGGCCCTGGTTCAAACACCTGCCGCATAAGCTCCCTTGCGCGGGGATTGCCGGTTTCCGCTACAGCGCGGGGATACATGTTGGTGATGGCTGGCGCGCCATCCGCCAGCATGGAAGCCATGGAGCACAGGGCAACCAGCAGGTCTGCCGGTTCAAAACCGCCCACAGCGGCAGGCTTATGATATTGCTCGGCAATAAACTGAAATGGCTGCACGCCGGTTATGGTGGCAACATGGCCAGGCAGCAGAAAGGCGTCCACATCACACAGGTGCGATTCCAGCAGCTTATGTATTGCCGGCGCCACCAGCTTGTGCATGGAGAGAACAGAAAAATTTTGCAACCCCTCTGAGGATGCCGTCAGAATGGCGGCCGCAACGGCAGGCGCTGTGGTTTCAAAACCCACACCAAGGAAAACAACCTGTCGATCCGGAGTGTTCCTGGCAATTGTCAGGGCATCGAGCGGGGAATAGGCGATTTCAACCTTGGCGCCAGCGGCGCTTGCATGTTTAAGGCTGGCGCCTGCCGGTCCGGGAACGCGCATAAGATCGCCAAATGTGGCGACAAGGCAATCGGGATTGGCGGCCAGATCCAGATAGAGGGCCACTTCAGCGTCATGGGTAACGCATACCGGGCAGCCTGGGCCGGAGATATGCCTGATATTCCCCGGCAGCATGGCCCTTAGTCCGCTCTGGAAGATAGCCGCTGTATGGGTGCCGCAAACCTCCATGAAACGCATTTTGCGTCCATCCAGCAACCCGGTGAGGCGTTCAAGCAGGGGCGCGCATACTGCCGCGCTTGCATAAGGTGATTTGGCGGACATGGGTTTAGGGCAGAGGCGCCATGTCTGCCATGCCGCAATTCACCGGCAGTCCAAACATGAGATTTGCATCGGCAATGGCCTGGCCGGATGCGCCGCGGCAAAGATTGTCAATGGCGGAAAAAATAATAAGCCGTCCGGCCCTGCTGTCCACACAAATGCCTATGTCGCAGTACATGCTGCCGCGCACGTTGGCTGTCTCTGGCAATGTGCCAGCAGGGAGCACCCGGATCCAGGGGCTCATGGACCAGGTTTCCGCAAACAAGGCATGGATGGAGGCCAAATCCTGTTTTTTATCAGTGAGATTTGCATATATGGCCGCCAGAATGCCCCGCTTCATCGGCACAAGATGCGGCACAAAGGAGACTATCATGTCACGCCCGGCAATAAGCGACAGTTCCTGCTCGATTTCCGGCGTATGCCTGTGGGTTGGCGCTCCATACGGGCGGAAATTGTCCGAGACTTCACAGAACAGGGTGGGCACTGCGGCCTTGCGGCCAGCGCCGCTGGCGCCGGACTTGGCATCAATAACGATATTGTCTGTATGGATTATACCATGCTTGATGGCAGCATAGGCTCCAAGAATGGAAGCTGTTGGATAGCAGCCGGGATTTGCCACAAGTTTTGCCCTGGAAATGCTGGCTGCATAAAGCTCGGGCAGGCCATAGACAGCATCCGCAAGATAGCCGGAAGCGGTATGCTTCTGCCTGTACCATTGTTCATAGACGGCAACATCATGAAGCCTGAAATCCGCCGAAAGATCCACCACCTTCACACCGGCTTCAAGCAGTTCCGGCGCCATTTGCATGGCTGTGCCTGCAGGGACTGCCAGAAATGCGATGTCACAAGCGCTGGCAGCCTTTTTAATATCATAGACACATATCTCAATGTCGCTGCCGGGCATTCCACGCAAAAAGGGATAAAAATCGCCAAGTTTTTTGCCAGCTTCCCCCCGGGAACAGGCCATGGTCAATTCCATGGATGGGTGGCTGGCCAGGATTCTCGCCAGCTCCATGCCGGCATAGCCGCTGATGCCAATCAAACCGGCCCTGACTGTCTTCATGCCAACAACTCCAGTCTATAACTATGCAGATCTCTCGCCAAAAATGTGTTTATGACATATCTCCGGCGCTACAATGCCATGCCAGACCATTGTCTGGGGTGGAAAGTTATTTCATGTAATCATGAAATGGCTTCCTGGGATTCCAAAACAAACCTACCAGCTGGTTATATGCGGCATCAGGCGGCTTGTCTATGCGCCACCTGCCGATCTGGCCTGTTTGCCCTTGTCGCATACGAGAACATATTTGATGCGCAATTCGCAAAGTATGTTTTCCAGCAGACCGGTTTCCTGCTCGTCCAGGCAGCCACATGTTTTTTGCCGGAGCATTTCCAGAACATCAATGTTGTGTTTGGCCAAAAGAAGATTTTGGGAAATGCTGCCGTCGGCTGGGTCTGGCACTTCGCCCAGGCCAACAAGCGCCGATGATGCAAGAGATATGATGAAAGTTGAAAAGGTGACTTCAGGCAGCATATCCGGCTGCTGGCTGTTACAGCCGCATTTTTTTTGATTCATATACGCCCCATGCAGGAATGACTTGGAGCAATTCCCTTAAAAATTGCCCGGACACGATATGGCTGCGCCCTTTTAAGTGCGGCAACGGGTTTAACATTGCCATATGGAGGCAAACTTGGGGCACAACCAGGCATAAATAGCAGCCATGGCTTGTGGATCTGAACAGCTTTTGCCACAAATGGCTGTTGTTTCCGCTTAAAAAATAAGACACTTTCCCTTGCGGGCAAGTGTCTTGCAAATAAAATTTAATACCCTGAAGCAGCCGGAGTGGCTGGAAGAGCCATGAATCTAGCTGCGCACCTGGGCAGAGTCGGGCAGTACTCCAGGCTGCCCGGCCAGGGCAAGGTTATAGGCAGCCATGGCGGTTTCAAGATAGTCTCTGGCAGCCGAGTAGCCCCCAACAAGCTGCAGGGAGCGGTCAATGGCATAAAGGGCTGCCAGACAGTCGGACCAGTCCACCCAGCCCATATGGCCTATGCGCACGATTTTGCCTTTAAGCCTGTCCTGGCCACCGGCCATGCAAACGCCGTACTTTTCCCTGGCCACTTGCAGGAGTTTGCCGCCATCAATGCCTTCCGGCAGGCTAATGGCTGTAACCCCCCAGGAATAGTCGTTTTTGGCAAGCATTTCCAGGCCGATGGCTCTGGCGCCTGCGCGCACAAGCATGGTCATGGCCCATTGTTTTGCATAAACATCGCGCAGGCCTTTTTCGAGGAGAATATCGAGGCTTGCCTGCAGGCCAAAAATCAAATTCACCGGAGTGGTAAAGAGGGTTTGCCCTTTTTTGAGGCTGTCCCTTTCCCGGGGAAGATTAAAATAAAAACAGCCGGGGCTCATGCTCTCCGCCTTTTGCCAGGCCCTGGGAGAAAGGGCGATGAGAGCCAGGCCTGGCGGCAGCATGAGGCCTTTTTGCGAGCCGGTAAGGAGGCAATCTATCTTCCATTCATCCATGGGGCATGGGGAAATACCCACTGCGGAAATGCCATCCACCACAAGCAGGGCATCTGTTTTGGCAACAATGGCGGCAATTTCACGCACTGGCTGCAGCACGCCGGTTGAAGTTTCACAAAGCTGCAGCAGAACGGCGCTGATGTCCGGACGGGCAGCCAGCATGTCGGCTATCTTTTGCGGCTCTACGGCTTGCCCCCATTCCACATCCAGAATGACGACCTTGAGCCCCCTGGATCTGGCAATCTCGCCCCAGCGCTCGCCAAACTTGCCGGCATTGACCACAAGAACTGTCTCGCCTGGCCTGAAAAGGGAATAAACAGCAGCTGTCATGGCTCCTGTGCCGGAACATGCGAGGGGAAGTACAGGTGATGACGTGCCAAAAAGCTCATGCAGCCTGTCCTGCACGGAGAACATGATGTTCTCAAAATCACTTTTACGGTGATGAATCATATCCCTTGCCAGGGCAAGACGCACGCTTTCCGGCAGGGGGGTGGGGCCAGGGGTCAGGAGGCGCTGTTTGTTGAACATGGGCGCAAAAATCCGATTTTTTTCGACTGGGCCTGGCTTCCGTAAATCGCTGCCAGGCAATATTTGAAAAACAAAAACTGCGCTAAAGGGCGCTGAGCATATCCATATCTTCGGTGGAGAGGATTTTGTCCAGATCCAGCATTATCAGGAGCCTGTCCTTGAGTTTGCCGACTCCGCTGATATAGTCGGATTCAACACCGGCAACCACAGGCGGTGGCGGTTCCACCGTGCTTGCAGGAATGCGGAGAACCTCCGATACGGCATCCACCACAAACCCGACAATTATGTTATTGATTTCAATAACGATGATGCGGGTGTCCTTGTCCTCCGGTTTGGATACGAGTCCAAAACGGCGGCGCAGGTCAATGATTGGTATAACCTTGCCGCGCAGGTTTATCACTCCCTCAACAAATTCCGGAGCGCGTGGCACCTTGGTTATTTCCATGGTCCGGTTGATTTCCTGCACTTTCAGGATGTTGACGCCAAATTCCTCTTCGCCAATACTGAAAGTCACAAGTTGCAGAAGTTCGTCATCCTGTCTTTTCTGACTTGGCTCCATGGCCTCTCCCTTGCTTTCCCCATTCATGCGCGATGGCGCGCCGGTGGCAAAACACGCATAATGCGAATACGCCGCCTGTCAAAACATTATTCCTTATCGGCAAAACCGTAAAGAACTCTATGGCATGTTCATTCTGAATTTCCCCCTGCAGCGGAGCGCGGCCCGGCCTGGACTAGTGAGATGTCATGTTTTTACTGTCGTAAAAACATGAAGATCGCAAAGCAAAAAACGTGGTTTTTGCTTTGCTCACGCCGCCGCTGGCGGCGCGCAATCCCTAATCGGGATTGCGACTATTGTCGCTTGACGCGACACTTGTCACAACGCATTTTAATTTTCAGAAAACTCAGGAACTGCCGAGACTGTCCTTGAGGGCCCTTTCAATGGTCTGCGCTCCATACAGGTCACGCAGAACCATTGGCGAGGATGAATTTTTGCCGCTTGGAAAAATTGCCGTGAGCGGAATGCTTTTGCTGCCAAGCATTTCCAGGAGTCTCTGGGCATAGGCATTTGGGCGGGTCAGATCCACCCTGATCAAGTCAAGGCCATATTTTTTGCGCCACGAGCGCAAATTGCGTGGCGAGAGTACTGTGGCCTCCAGAAATTTGCAGTTGGGGCACCAGTCCGCTGTAAATTCTACCAGCAGATTCTTTTTACCCAGATCAGCCGCGAATTCCTGGGGGGAGAACTGCTGCCATTGAGGCAGGGGCGACACAGGATGGAGAATCCAGGCGAATGAGCCACCCAGAAGCAGTAAAAAGACTACTCCCACCAGACGCCGCCGCAGTGTTGGCGCTGAAAGACCGCAGAACCTGCCCCATAGCCACGCGCAGACAGACACGAACAAAAGCACGCAAAGCACCTGAATGTGCTTGTCCGTTGGCAGAATTGAAAGGATGTATAATGCTGTGCCAAGAAGAAGAAAGCCCAGGGCATGTTCAAAGACATACATCCAGTTGCCTGGCCTGGGCAGTATGCGCGCCATTGCGGGCCAGATGCTGAAAACCAGATATGGCATTGCCATGCCGGCGCCAACAGCCCAGAAAACCGCCAGGAAAACTGGCATGGGCTGGGTAAAGGCCCAGGCCAGCACCCCGCCCAGCATGGGACCGCTGCAGGGAGTGGCCAGGAAAGTGGAAACCAGGCCTGTGCAATATGATTTCAGCAGTGGATTGCGTGTGTTTTCGCCAATGCGCAAGTCAAATGCAGGCAGTGTAAAGACGCCCAGCATGGAAAGGCCCATGAGGAACACCAGCAGAAGCATCACCAGCAGGATCGCCTGGCTCTGATAAAGCTGCCCCCACATGAGATCCATTGCGCCCAGCACAATGGCCAGAATGGTGAACAGGGTGAGAATGCCGGCCGCAAAACAGAGATTGTGTAACCTGAAACGCCTGCGCCTTTCCCTGTCCGGCATGTCGCCCAGCAGCAGAAGTCCAGTGACCTTGAGAGTGAGCACGGGCAGCACACAGGGCATGGCATTCAGCAGCAAACCGGCTATCAGGCCCAGAACAAGGGCGGTGCCAAAATTGTAGGCAACACCTTCCTCCCCCTGATAACGGGGGGCAAGGGAAAGATCAAAATCTTCAGGAGACGAGAGCTCGTTCCTGTCCGGCCTGTCCCTGGCGTCTTCAGCAGCCTGGCCGGAGCCAACGGAAATAGGCGGGGGCGCTTGGCCTTCTTCAAGGGAGATTTCCCCTGAGGATTCGCCTTCCCTTTCCAGCAACTCCTCGGCCTGGGCCTGCCATGGCACATCCACAAGCAGGGGCATGCGCTGGGGCACCTGGCCGGATATGCTTTCCTTCACAGGCATGCAGCGCTTGTTGGAGCAAAGCAGCATATCTATGCTGGCGGCATACATGGAGGCATTGGCATCGCCTGGCAAAATCACCAGCATTGTGGTGCGGCCATCGTAGACATTTACTGAGAGAGAGGGATCAAAAATATCCTTTTCCGGTATGCCTGTGGGATAGACCACCGGCATCAGCCCCTCATTTTCCACAGTAAATTCAAGCGTGGTCGGTTTGCCGCTATTGCGCTCGTCATTGGCGTAGGCGTGATACTCCGGAGGCAGATCACAAACCACGGCGGCCAGGATATTCGTGCCATGTCTGGCAAAATCAACCTGCACGGGCACACTGGCTGCCTCCGCCCAGGCGGCGCCCCAAAAAATGGCATAAAATAACAGCAAAAATATAACTCGCATACCCATGCCGGCAGTATGCCAAATTAATCAAATTGCATCAAACTGGAAAATTGGCGCGAGGCGACAATTGAATATGGCAGATGTGGAGTTGATATGCATGGATTAAGAAAACCGGCCTGGGTGCAAGGCCCTTTTTCTTCTTGCCTGAAGACTTTTTCACGCTTAATAATTTGCATGCATTGTGCTGGGAATATTCTGCCAAACCGGAAAAATCCAGCTCCCAGCCAGCAATCAACCAAAGACAAAGGGAAATTTAATGACGCTCGCATATTTCACCAGAATGGCTCATATCCTTGTTTTTTTACTTGCCGCACTGGGTATGTTCGCCGGTCAGGCACTGGCAGCCGGCGGACCACAGCTGGGCAAACCTGGCCAGGGCTCACCTGTTGACAAGTCAGGCGATGCGGTTTTGCAAAAAATGATAGCTGAAATCGCGCCGCAATTTGAACAGCTGGAATTTTCCGCCAATGGCGCAACGATGCGCTACAACCTTTTTTCGCCGTCAGGGCGCGAACCTGGCAAAAAATATCCCCTGGTGCTTTTCATGGCCGATGCCTCCACACCTGGCGCAGATGTCAAGAAACCTCTTGTGCAGGGTTATGGCGCCCTGGTCTGGGCAACCCCGGAGGCCCAGGCAAAAAATCCCTGCTATGTTCTCGTGCCCCAATTTTCTGGAGTCGCCGTAAACGATGCCTATGAGCACACTCCGGAAGTTGAGACCGTCCTCAAGCTGCTGAAGCATGTGGTTGCGAACCATGCCGTTGACGCCAACCGGCTTTACGCCACAGGGCAATCCATGGGCGGGATGATTTCCATGTATTACAATATAAAGCATCCAGGCATATTCGCAGCCTCCATTTTTGTGGATTGCCATTGGGACAAAGGCGGCTTTGACAAACTTGTGGAGCATCCCTTTATAATGATCTATGCAGGCAGAAATGGCAAAGCGTGGCAGTCCGTCCAGGCAATAGAGGATGCCGCCCGCAAAATGTCCCGGGGCTACACCTGGTCTGAATGGAGCGCCAGGCTCCCCCAGCAGACCCAGGACGACCTGGCGTCCAACCAGCTGGAAAAGGGAAAACCCGTCAATCTTATGGGTTTTGAAAACGGGACAGTCCTGCCGGAGGATGGCGGGGGGAGCGAGCATATGCATTCATTTGATCATGCCTATAGGCTGACCCCGGCCAGGGAATGGCTTTTTGGGCATAGCCTTGAAAAATCAACGCCACACCGCCATGGCAAATAATGCCTGAAGTGCTAAAGACCCCAGGTGTCTGGCCTGCGGCATTTCATATTCAGGCTTTCACCAAAATGGCATGGCGTCCGCGCGGCAGACGCCATGCCGGGCACATGCGGATTTAATCAGGAATTGGCCACAGCTTCTTTCAGGGCCTTGGCCGGTGCGAATTTCACAGCCTTTCTGGCCGGGATATCAATTTCTGCCCCTGTCTGGGGATTTCTCCCCTTTCTGGCTGCCTGGTCAACAACCTTGAAGGTGCCAAAACCGGTCAGGGTGACAGATTCCCCGGCCACCAGCGCATCTTCAAGACAATCTCCAAATACGCTTACAAACTTTTCCGCCTCGCTGCGGCTAATGCCGCATTTTTCCTGAATTCTGGCCGCCAGCTCGGCCATGGTCATTTTCTCTGGCCTGGGAGCGGCTTTGAAGCCATTTTCCGCCAAAAAGGCGTAAAGTTTATCGTGGGTCCAGTATTTAATCACTCCCTCGGCCGCCTTTTGTTTGATAAAAGCCCTGACTGCCTCGGGATTTTCATATTTTCTGCAAACCTGCTCAACTTCGTGCTTTTCGGAACAGTTGAAAAACATTGCGTCTTTGGATGTCATGATTTTTTCCTTGGATATAAATTTGCAGACACCAAACCTTTTCTTGCATATATTGAATGCACATACAAGATAATTAGGAGGCATTTCCATGAAAATGCTTTATTCCCTTGTCCTGTTCTTTATGCTTCTCACTGCCTCCGCCATGGCCGGCAGCGAAATCACAGGCAAGGTGGTGAGAGTGGCCGATGGCGACACCATCACCTTGCTTGCCCAGGGCAACAGGCAGATCAAGGTGCGCCTGTATGGAATTGATTGCCCCGAGCGCAGCCAGGCTTATGGCCAGCGCGCCAGACAGTTCACAGCCAGCCGCGTTGCCGGTCAGACAGTACGGGTGACGCGAATGGACACAGACCGCTATGGGCGCGTTGTCGGAGTTGTCGACAATCTGGATGGCGGCAGTTTAAATCAGGATCTGCTGGCCAACGGTCTGGCCTGGCATTACACGCACTATTGCAAGGCGGCATTCTGCAGGGAATGGAAGCAGGATGAGCTGCGCGCCCGCCAGAAACGCCTGGGCCTGTGGAAGGATGCCCACCCCATGGAGCCATGGCAGTACAGGCGCCAAAACCGGCGCAAATAGTTCCTGCAAATCCAGGCGCCTCAAGCCTCGTGGAAGCTGTTTGCTGACCTGCATATGGGCATGGTTTCTCTGGCACAAGTTTTGTGAAAAATATTACAAATATGTAACAAAAGTTCTTAATTCCCACTTCTCCCTCCTGTAGATTGGCATTTATACCGCTATATCCAAGGGGGAGAATCATGTCTGACATACAGGACAGACAAACTCTTAAAAGCCAGATATTCAACATCCTGCTGGGGCCCGCCCTGTGTGGCCTGATTTTGCTTTTGCCAGCTCCGGACGGGCTGCCACCGGCTGGAATGCGGGCCATCGCCGGCACAGTATGGGTGATGACCTGGTGGATGTTCAACACCTTTTCACTGGCTGGCACAGGCCTTTTGGCCATAGCCATCTACACGCTGCTGGGCGTTGCCGCGCCACTTGAACTCTTCAAGAATTTCGGCAGCTTCACCATCATGATCATTCTCGGCTCCACCCTGCTCATTGGCGCATGGACAGAGAGCCGTTTTATCCAGCGCTACGCCTATTGGTGCATGAACAGGCCAGTAGTCAAAGACAGCCCCATACGCTTTTTGATACTCTTTGGCCTGTCCTGTGGCCTGCTTTCCATGGTTGTCCCCAACATACCCCTGGCTGTACTGTTTACGGCCATAGCAGTGGCCACAGGCGAGGGGCTGGGCCTGAAGCCGGGCCAGAGCAACCTCATCCGCGTTATGTGCATGGTTGCGGGCATGGCATCCTGTTATGGTGGTGTGGGCACTCCCATGGGCGGCGCTCCCAACCTGGTCACCATAGGCTATGTGGACAAGTTTGCACACTATCAGGTCGAATTCTGGCAGTGGTCCATCATCGGCATCCCGGCTGCCATTTTATGCCTGTTCGCCCTGTTTTTCATCGCATGGCTGAGCTTTCCATCCAAAGGCAGGGAAAAAACATCACTGCCAGTGCCAAAGGCCTATCTTGAGGAAAAACTGAGAGATCTTGGCCCCGTGTCCACATATGAGCATATCGCTGTAGTCATGATGCTCATCGCCCTCTTTTTCTGGATAACCGGGCCAATGATCGCCAATGCCTCCGGCATCAAATTTCTCAAGGGTGTCTTTAGCGTCCAGGGCGTTTCATTCATGGTTGGCGTGGCCCTGTTCGTCATTCCGCGTGGAATTGACCGGGACAGCGGCAAGCTGATTTTTGCCATGGACTGGCCAAAGGCAGAGAAAAACATTGCCTGGGGCGTCATGTGTATGCTGGTTGGCGGTCTGGTCATTGGCGATGCCCTCCAGGCCGGCGGTGTGGACAAGTGGCTGGCCAATCTGCTGGCCACCTGGCTCAATGGCGCATCCGGCGAGTGGGTCTGGTTCGCCCTTGTGCTGATTTCCGCCCTGCTCTCCCAGGTTCTCAACAATTTCGCCGTCATGGCCGTGTTCACGCCCATTGCCATTCACCTGGGCAACTCCTTTGGTTTCAACCCCGTGGCAGCCGCCATCAGCATCGGCATGGTCTCCAACATCGGCGTCATGTTCCCCTTCTCGTCAACTCCCACCGCTGTCAGCATTTCCGGCGCAAAGGGGTTTGCCACAGTGGGCGACTATGCCCGGCTGGGCTTTTTGATCTGCATAGCTGGCGCGGCCATCGTCTTTCTCTGCGCATGGCTGCTCGCGCCATTCGCATTCCCCGATATCCCGGTTGCCGGCTAAACAATACCATTTAATCTCCAGGAGGAAACATGCCGCCAGTAATTGACAGGGCCCTGTGCACAGGCTGTGGCACATGTGTGGAAATATGTCCGCTTCAGGTTTTTCGCCACTATCCCAAAAAGGACAAGGTTCCGGTGGTGGCTTTTGCGGATGAATGCTGGCATTGCAATTCCTGCGTGCTCGATTGCAGGCAAAAGGCCATGCGCCTTAGAATTCCCATGCCGTTCATGATGCTGCACATAGATTCTGCGGATCTCCATGAAAACAGGGCGGCAAATGCCACAGCGACCCCAAAATCAGCCGGGCAAAAATGAGCAGATCATCCACATGTCAGGCCGGTCTTGCCAACAGCAATTTGAAACAGCAGGGAGAAGATGTATAATGGAGATAACCGAAAAACTTAAGGCGGATGTGCTGGTCATTGGCGGGGGCATTGCCGGCCTCATGGCTGCCATACGCGCAGCAGACAATGGCGCCGATGTTCTCATTGCCGAAAAGGCGCATGTCAAAAGGAGCGGTTCCGGCGCCACAGGCAATGACCATTTTCTTTGCCATGTGCCAGAGCTGCATGGAGACATAAGCGTGGCCATAAAAGAGGTGGCCAACAGCCAGACTGCCCTTTGTGGCGAGGGGGAGATGATCCGTTACCACATGGAGAATGCCTTTGACATCGCCAGGGAGTGGGATGATTGGGGCATAGACATGAAACCCACTGGCAAATGGCACTGCTCAGGCCATGCCTTTCCGGGGCGCCCCAAAATATGGCTGAAATACAAGGGCCATAACCAGAAGGCCGTGCTTGTGGGGCAGGCCAAAAAGCGTGGTGTCCGTTTTCTCAATCATCACCCTACCCTGGAGCTGCTGGGCGATGCCAGCGGCATTGCCGGCGCCATTCTCCTCAATACAAAAGACACAGAGCCATCCCTCAAGGTTGTGGAAGCCGGGGCAGTTATCATGGCCACAGGCTGCACAACCCGCCTTTACAACAATGAGGCCACCCCGGGGTGGATGTTCAATCAGGCTTACTGCCCCAGTTGCGCAGGCGCCCTGGCCCAGGGCTGGCGCAAGGGCGCGGCAATGGTGAACATGGAAATCCCCAACCGGCATGCGGGCACAAAATATTTTGCCCGCTGCGGCAAGGCAACCTGGGCCGGAGTCTACAGATATCCGGATGGCAAGCCCCTTGGTCCCTTTGTCACAGAGCCTGACATAATGTATGGCGACATGACCTCCGACATCTGGTCCACGGCTTTCACAGATGTCATGCGCAAGGGCACGGGGCCGGCCTACCTTGATTTTACAGGCCTTGACGAGGAGGGCTTTGCCTACATGCGCCAAGGTCTGATCAGCGAGGGCCTGACAGCGCAGCTGGATTACATGGATGAAAACCATATCGATCCTCATGTCCATTCCATAGAGTTTCAGCAGTACGAACCCCATATATTCTCCAGAGGCTTTGATGTGGCCACCACAGGCGCCACCACTGTGCCTGGCCTCTATGCGGCTGGCGATGTCATTGGCAATTTCAGGGGCGGCATAGCCGGGGCTGCCGTCTTTGGCGCCAGCTGTGGCGTCAACGCCGCCCAATGGAGCTCATCCCATGACAGGGCCAGGATATCTTGCGATGATGCCGACATTGCGCGATGCAGGCAAATCTGCGCAGACTTTATGGGCAGACAGAATGGGGCGGCCTGGCGCGAGGCCAATCTGGCCCTCCAGCAGATAATGAGTGACTATGCTCCTGCAGCCCCGTACCATACACGCTCGGCATCGCTTCTGAATGCCGGCATCAAATATCTTGGCGCTCTGCGCGAAAACATGCTGGCTCAGGTTGGCACCCAATGCTCCCATACCCTTATGAGGGCCATGGAAACCCTTGATCTTCTGGATGTTGGCGAAATTGTCATGAATGCGGCCCTTGAAAGGCGTGAAAGCCGGGCCCTGCATCAGCGTGCGGACTGCACCTATACCAATCCCCTGCTGTCGGACAAGTTCATGCAGATCTGGCTCGATGGCAATGGCGCGATCCAGACCAGATGGCGGCAAAAAAGAGCCTGACAGGAGAAGCGCGATGGCAGCGGGACAATATCAAAACCCAGGTGCTGATTTCAATTTTGTCCCTGATATACCCTTGCCCAAAAAGTATCTGGAGCGCGCGCAAACAGCCATTTTCAGGAAGGGGGAGATCATAGTCTCCCCCGGCACCGTGCCTGATAGCCTCTATTATGTCAAAGGCGGCACTGTGCGCGTTGTCCAGTACAGCTCCACAGCCGAGAGGCTGGTGCTCATCACCATTCCCAGGGGCAATTTCATTTGCGAGGCCAGATTTATGGCTTCCCTGCCTGTAACATTCCAGGTGGAAGCCAAAACAAATGTCATACTCTCGGCATTCTCAAGATGCCAGGTGGATGATTTGATCACAAATGCCATGGATTTTCGCAATTCGCTGTTCTGCAGCCTTGCGCAAAAGATGCGGTCTTTTGGTTCCGCTCTGCTGCAAAGGGCCTATGATGACAACACCTCAAGACTGCTGCGGTTTTTGCGCTCTGCCGCAGTGGAGGAAAATGGCCAGCCTGCCATTGCCATATCCCAGCAGGAGCTTGCCGAGCATCTTGGCTTGCACCGGGTTTCTGTAAACCGGCTTCTACGGCGTCTGGAATCTGCCGGCCGCCTGAGACTCTGCCATAAAAAAATAATTCTTCTGTCCTGAACCCTAGGAGGTCACATGCCCCCCCTGATTGATGGTGAAAAATGCCGCCACTGTGGCACATGTGTGGAAATATGCAACTCGCATATACTTGTGGTGGGGCAGGATGGCATCCCGGTTGTCCGCTATCCCGATGAATGCTGGCATTGCGACTCCTGTGTGCTGGACTGCCCGGCAGGCGCAATACGTCTGCGGATCCCCCTGCCATATATGCTTTATCATGTCGAAGCGCCAGCATTGAAAGGAGGAAGGCATGATCCCCATTAAAAACAGCATCCAGGCTGATGTGGCCATTGTCGGCGGTGGCATAGGCGGTCTCATGGCTGCCATAGCGGCTGCCGATGCCGGCGCCCGCGATATTGTCGTGCTGGAGAAGGCCCATGCCCGCCGCAGCGGCTCCGGCGCCACTGGCAATGATCACTTCATGTGCTATATTCCCGAAGAACATGGCGACAGCATCGAGCCTGTGCTGGCGCAGGTTCTCAACCGTGTTCCCGGCATGCACAAGGATCCCTCCCTGGTGCGCGCCATGCTGGAGGAAAGCTTCTACCTTGTGCGCCTTTGGCAGTCATGGGGCATAGACATGCGGCCCTATGGCGAAAAATGGCTTTTCCAGGGCCATGCCCTGCCTGGCAGGATGAAGCCTTTTCTCAAATACAATGGCCAGAATCAAAAAAAGATTCTCCTGCGCGAGGCTGCCAAACGCAATATCAGGGTTCTCAATCATCATCCCGTAATGGAGCTTGCTGCGCACAATGGCCACATCACGGGCTTGCTTGCCCTTGACATGGGAGCGGATGAGCCTGCCTTCACGCTTGTCAAAAGTCCGGCTGTGTTACTGGCCACAGGCGTGTCCCATCGCCTGTATAGCAATGCCCCCACCCCGGCCTTCATGTTCAATACCGCGCATTGTCCTAACAATGCCGGCGGGCAGGCCCTGGGCTGGCGCGCCGGCGCCGCCATGGTCAATATGGAACTCCCCTACACCCATGCCGGGCCCAAAAATTTCCAGCGCTGTGGCAAGGCTACCTGGATTGGCGTTTGCCGCTACCCCGATGGCCGCCCTCTTGGCCCCTTTACCGACAGGTCAAATGTTGAGTATGGCGATGTCACCTCCGACATCTGGAACACCGCCTTTACGGATGTTCTCAAAAATGGCTCAGGCCCTGCCTACATGGACTGCTCCGATGCCAGCGGCGAAGACCTGGCGCATATGCGCCGCGCCATGAAGGATGAAGGTCTCACCGCCCTGCTCTCCTATATGGATGAAAAAAATATCGATCCCGCCAGGCGCGGAGTGGAGTTCATGCGATATGAGCCCATCCTTCATGGCCGTGGCCTGGATGTGGATATCAATGGCGAGACGGCCACCAAAGGCCTTTTCGCTGCCGGCGACATGGTGGGCAATGGCTGCCCCGGCATAGGTTTTGCGGCATGGCTTGGCTGGCGAGGCGGAAAACAGGCTGCCAAATATGGACAAACCCGGGACAGTCTGCCGGACCCGGCCGCCAATGATGCAATTCTTGCGAAAATCGATCTGCTATCCTCCTTTCATTCCCGCAAGAAAGGCGCGCCCTGGCAGGAAGCCAACTTTGCCCTGCAAAGAATAATGGACGACTATGCTGCAGTGGGGCCGCATGGCATACGCTCGGAAAGCCTGCTGAATGCGGGCCTGGCCTATCTTGCGAATCTGCGGGCCGAAACTGAATCGGCCCTCATGGCGGACTGTTCGCACACACTCATGCGGGCGGCCGAGGTGCTGGATCTCATGGATTGCGGAGAGGTCCTACTCCATGCGGCAAGGGAGCGCAAAGAGAGCCGGGGCGCCCATGTCCGCTCGGACTATGCGTTTACCAATCCTCTCCTGGCGGACAAGCTGCTTACCCTGCGCAAAATTGGCCCTGAAATAGTGGTGAAATGGCGTGAAAAATTTTAATCCCTTCAACAGCCAAGCAGGACTGTGCCTGCCAGGCTGTGTGGCCCTGGCAGCTGGTTTTGCCATCTCCACTCTGGATGGGGTCCTCTATGCCTGGTCCGCCTTCATGCTGCCCTTGGAACAGGCAACAGCCTGGACCCGCAGCCAGACATCCCTTGTTTTTACGGCAATTCTCGTCTTTTTTGGTCTTGGCATGATTTCTGGCGGCTTTGTGGTGCGCCATCTTGGCGCCAGGGCCACCGCTGCCGCAGGCACAGCCCTGCTTGGCCTGGGAATGCTCCTCTCCTCCCTTGCGGACAGGCTCTGGCATCTGCTGATATCCTATGGCATGGCTGCCGGCTTTGGCATTGGCATAAGCTATATTGTCACCATGGCCGTTGCCGTGAGCTGGTTTCCGCGTCAGCGCGGCATTGTCTGCGGGCTGCTGGCCTTTGGGCTTTCCTTGGGCACCCTGCTCTTTGGCTCCTGGCTGGTGCCCATGCTTCTGGAAGACATGGATGTATTTGCCGGTCTGCGCCTTTTGGGGATAACGGTCCTCCTGGCCGGCCCCCTCATCGCGCTTTTTTTAAAAATGCCGCCCGCCCTTGCGGCAGCCGGGCCAGAAACCGGCCTGCCCGGCAGCACAACTCTGGAAATGATAAAAACATGGCGTTTTCAGGGCATCTGGATCTGGGCCCTGGCTATTCAGGCAGGTGGCCTTACCATCATCGGCAATATTGTGCCCTATGCGCTGGATGCCGGCATTGCCGCCGGGCTGGCAGCTGCCACCATTGGCATTTATGCCATCGGCAATGGCCTGGGGCGGCTGTTTTTTGGAACCATGTACGATGTCCGCGGTTTTCGCCAATCAATGGTTTTCAATTCCCTGTGCATGCTGGCCGGTCTGGCAATTCTTCTTTTTCTGCCCCGGCTATGGGGTTTTTGGGCGCTCTGCGCAGGCCTGATTATGGTTGCAATGTCCTGCGGCGGTAGCATGCCGCAATTTTGCGCGTTCATAGCCCAAAACTTTGGCCCGGCGCATCTGGAAAGCAATCTGGGCATAACATCCACCGCGGTTATCGCCGCGGGCTTTCTTGGCCCCATGGTCAGCGGCTGGCTGTATTCCCTTACAGGAGGCTATGCCACCTCCATTGCGCTGATTGCGGTTCTGGTAGTGCCGGGCATGTTCATTGCGGTGCGGATGCAGGATATTAAAACTGGCAGATAAGAAGAGAGCTGCGGACTGGCAAAAATACCCTGGCCAACATATGGCAATGCCACATCAGGACATTTATCGGTTGAAACCATCCCGGATACGCCAGTAGGGCCATATTTACCGGATATGCCCTGCACTGCTTTTATTAAAACTATTTTCCAAGGGGAAGCCCATTAAGCAGTCGCCTGGTATTTTGCCAACTGGGAAGATGCCTGTCCATAAAACGGGTAAATTTTTCTCCGTGATTGGGCACAAAAAAATGGGCAAGCTCGTGCAACGCCACATAATCAAGGCATTCGCGCGGTTTTTTGGCAAGCTCAGTATTCAGCAGGATTTTATTTTTTAATGGCGAGCATGTACCCCAGCGGGTTTTCATATGCCGCACGGCAAGAACAACCGGAGGCAAATTGAGGATATTCCGCCAGTATTCAATCCTTCTCCCGCCTTCCTCTGTCACGAGCTGTCTGTACCAGCCACGCAACAGGTTTTCCATCCTGTTTTTGGCGGCATTGCCGACAACAAAAATATTCAGGATATTATAATCCAGCTCAACGGCGTCCCGTCCGGAATGGGGATGAATTTTTAAAAGACAGGGCTGATTCCACACATAGTGCGTTTCCATATTTAAAAATTCGCGTTCAGGCTCTCTCGGCTGCGCCTGCAGGATGTTTCGCTGCTTTTTTATCCAGCCCATTTTTGAAAGCACATAATACCTTATTCTGGTTTCAGCCATCGTTAATGGAGCGGACACGCGCACTTCTCCATCAGGAGGATAGACCGCGAGATGAAGATTTTTTATATCCTTTGGCGTAACCGCCACTTCAATGTCATTTACAGTTAACTGCCAGCTCATCGGAATTCATCCAGATTCATAATAATGGCAAAGATGCGCACCACTTCCGCGCTTTCGCCTAGATGCCGGGCCAAAATGCTTTTTACATTATTTTGTTTTGCCCTGTTTTGCCGCCAATCCGCAGGACGATTTTGGACAAGATCGGCATACAAGGCAAGAGCCAGGCCTTCATTTTCGCCAAGATTGTCATAAAGCGCGCGTTTGGCCGGCGTATCGCAGCTTTTGGGCCATCTGTCCTCCTGATGAACAAGCGGAGATACGATCTTATCCATCAGCTCCTGCAAATATTTTTCATATTCAATGGCTTTGGCCTTACGCTGCGCTATCAGATCATTGAGCAATACGGACATTTTTTCATACAGAACCGGATTGGTGGACATGGCGTCATTCAATGCGCGCCGGAGATTGTTTTCCACGCTTTCGGCCACGGCCTCCTGGCCCATTTTCAATTTTCCAAATTTCCTTTTCACCGCCTCCAGCATTCCGGATTGAGCGACAATATCCAGAAGCGGCCTGTCGCCAAAAGACGATATTGCGCGCGGCTCCTCAGCCTCCACATAGCGGTCAAGCAGATCGCGCATACCCGCTTCAAATGACCTTAAATCCAGATCCTCGCCGCTGGCCTTGCGCACAACTCCCCGCACATGTTCGGCAGTCTTTATTTCGTCAACTATTTTGCCGACATCCTCCTGGCCATATCCGGCCTGGGCAAGCTCATCAGCAAGAGCCGCGTAAGCCCGCAGCAATTTCACCACCGCATGGTAAAGAAGCTCGCGCAGGGGCTGATGTTCATCCAGATCCACCTGCTTCTCCGAATTGCCGCAAAAATGGCGGATAATTTCCAGATCGTTTTTTGGCGCTGGCACATTCTCCATAATGGCCGCAAACCCGTCCCTGGCGGCTTCAAGCCTGTCCCTGAGCAGTTCAAGGCGCTGCCTGAGCAGAATTTCCGGGTCTGTATCGTCCGGCGGCATATCAATTTCCGATGTATAAACCGCCATGGCATTCTGAACCTTCTTGAACAGATCCTTGTAGTCCACAATATTGCCAAAAGGCTTCCAGTCCTCCTCATCGTAGGCCACGCGGTTGGTGCGGCATATGGCCTGAAAAAGCCCATGATCCTGCAAATGCCTGTCCAGATAGATATATGAGCATGGCACGGCGTCGAAGCCTGTCAGCAGCTTGTCCACCACGATCAGCACTTTCATTTTGTCGGGCTGCTCAATGAACTGCTTTTTTACCTCTTCCTCATAAGTTTCAGCCGCTGATCTGCCAGCTGAAGGCTTTACCTTCGCCAATATTTCCCTGTAAATTCTGTAAATGAACTGGCGATCCGTTTCGCTGTTGTCGCCCATGTCCTCCTGCGCGTCCCGCCGGGTGGGATTATAGGATGTCACAAGGCCCACATGGCCTTTGAGGCCGGACTTGTTTGAATTTTGAAAAATATCGTAATATTTGCAGGCATCGCGGATATTGGCCGCCACCAGGATGGCGTTGCCATGGCCACTGCTCAAAATGTCTTTTGTCTCAAAGTCAAAGCTGATATCGCCGACAATTTTTTCCATTCTGTCATGGGAGCTCAAAAGCTGCTGCATTGTTGTCCAGCGCCTTTTCAACTCCTCTTTTTGCCAGCGTGTGAGCGGCTGCGCCCGCTTTTCAAAAAGCTCATCCAGCCTGGCACTGGAGCCAAGGCGCTGGTCAATATCCCTGGCTTCATACAGCAAATTTAGTACAACCCCGTCTTCCACAGCCTCATTGAATTTATAGGTATGGATGTAGCCGCCAAAAAGCTCCATTGTGGTTTTACGATCCGCCTTGAGCAATGGCGTTCCGGTAAAGCCTATAAATACAGCATTGCGCAGGGTCTGCCGCATGGCGCTGTACAGATTGCCGCCCTGAGTGCGGTGGCATTCATCCACAAAAACGAAAAGCTCGCCCGCAGCATGGGCTGGAGCATCCTGCAAATGCCTGACATATTCCTTGATGGATTGCTCGCCTGTCACAGCCCTTGTGCCAAATTTGTGAATAAGCGCGCACATGAGCCTGTGTTCATGGCTGGCCAGCGCCGGAACAAGCTCATTGCCCCAGGCGATATGTTTTACGCGGCCCTCGCCCGCGTCCCTGAAAACACGCTCAATCTGCGTGTCCAGTTCAACCCTGTCGGTGACGACCAGAATGCGGGCCTGCGGATTGGTTTCCAGCAGCCAGCGGGCCAGAAGCACCATGACAAGGGATTTGCCGCTGCCCTGGGAATGCCAGATTATGCCCCCCTGTCTTCTGGCGATGGAGTTTTGCGCAGCCTTGATGCCGAAATACTGATGCGGCCGGGGCAGTTTTTTCTTGCCGGCGTCGAAAATCACAAAATCGCGCAAAAGCTCGATAATGCGCTCTTTCCGGAAAATCTGCTCAAGCTGAATGTCCATAACATAATCATGGCTTTCCTCATGCGGCTCTTTCCAGGGCAGATAATGTTTCGCAGGGGTGCCGATGGTGCCATAGCGCAGCCCCTCGCTGTTGCTGGCCGCAATAAGTATTTGCGCGGTGGTGAAAAAACCGGGATTACAGTCAGCAGACTGATTGGATATAAGCTGGGCTATGCCGTCCACAATGGAGACAGAGCCCTTTTTCAGCTCAATGACTGCCACGGCAAGGCCATTGATGTAAACCACAAGGTCGGGGCGGCGCTCATGACCCTCAGCCAGCTTCACTTCCTCGGCAAGGGCGAAATGGTTATTTTCCGGATTTTGCCAGTCTATGGGGAAGATCGACCTGTCATTTTCGCCTGCTTCAAGGCGCACATTCACGCCATGCCGCATGAGGCCGTAAACAGCCCTGTTGGCATCATAAAGAGTCCTGGCATTGAGGGCTGCCTCCTGCCGCAATTTGTCCGCCACGGCCACAGCCTGGGCATCGCTCCAGCCCTGGCATTTTAAAAAGTCCTTGAGCAGTGTTTCAACCACAGGGATATTTTTGCGGTCGCGCCAGTCCCCAAGGAAATCATAGCCCAGCTTTTCAAACAGCCTTATGACGCGATTTTGCGTTTCGCGTTCAGCATATTGCTTGCTCATGACAGCCTTATCCTGCCGGTTAAAAGCTCATTCATCATGCCAGCCTTGATCTGGCGCGTTTTTTCCAGCTTGGACTCAAGCGCGGAAATTTCCGAATCCATGTCGGAAAGAACTGCAGCGATTGCTTTTTGTTCAGAATATGATGGATAACAAACCAAAACTGATGCAACTAATTCCTTATTAAGATTGAGGACTCCACTTCCAGCAGCTTTTGATATATACTGTTTTAAAATGAGTTCTGAACACAACAAGTAATATAAAAAATCAGTATAAAAATATTTATTATAATTCTGAATGACTAGCCAGCCATCATGAATGCAACCATCAATTTGTAAAACATATGGACGGCCAAAGCTCATGGAATTTGAAAGTAAAAAATCACCTTTATGCACAGGCCGCGAATGGATGGCTCCTTCATTTGTAATTTTTTCTTCTGTAGTTATTATATATTTGGCAGTAGGATTTACATCACCAATTTTTATCCAGTTATGGCCATTGTGGTTTTTTGTTAAATATTGCTCAATGGGTCTTGGCGAGGACCCCCTCAAAATGAGTGCCACTTGTCCCAAAGGAGCAATACCCCAATCTTCTGGGATTGTACCGAGCTCAGTCAATTTATAATTAGCTACATACCCTGGCAATCGCCTCTTGCCGGTCAACAATTCCCGCATTGCGCCCTGTTTGATAAGGCGCTTTTTGGCGATTAGCCGCTCAAGGGAGGTAATGAGGGTGTCGATATCGGAGAGGGCGGCTGCGATGGTGGATTGCTCCGTGTAAGAAGGGAATGGGATATTAATTGATCTTACTTGATGGAAATTTAAGCCTTGCCTGTTTCCGCCTGCCTGAAAATTGTTTATCTGCCTTTGTCCCGCATCTGATAGTATATATTCACAAATATATTCAGGGACGGCGATGCCTTCTTTTAAACGAATTATACATACGTGCTGATTTACATTCCCCTGTGCAATTTGCGCGTTTGCGACTGCCGATCTACCAATTGACGCGCCAGTTATATTGAGTAATATATCATAAATTTTTATTTCTGTGGAATTAAAAGAAGAATGTGTTTTTTCGTCAATGTATGCAAGATCATCCAATAACAGCAATCCCCAACCTACATTTTGACTGCGTACAAATGGGCGCCCAGACGATTTATATACCTTTTCTCCTCCTGTAGGGGTTATCCCGCTGCCGACTTTGTCGGAAATTTCTCCCAAGCACCTCACTTCCCAATCCTCAGGTATCTCCCCCACTTCGGTCAGCTTAAAGCCCTTTTTCACGGCCATTGAAATCCCATCCTTTGCAAATGGGTTCCCACTTTTGCCTCAAGCTCTTTGACTTCCGCTTCAAGCTCAGTCAGCGGCGTGGCGTATCTTTGCGCAAGGTCGGAAACATTGGCCGCGAGATTGTGGCCGATGCCGTCCACCACTTCGCAAGCCGCTTTTTCGATTTGTGTAATCCACTTGTCATCAATGACCAGCAGTTTAACCTCGTCTTCCGTCAGTGTTTCGATGCGCGTACGGCAGGCGTCATCAAGGGCCCTGTCTTTTTCCTTGATGGCTTTTTTCAGCTTTTCATGCTTGTCGGAAAGATCAAGCCATTTTTGCAAAAAGTCCCGTTCTTCAGCCATATTCCGGCGGTTTTTCCATTCCTTGAGCTGGGCCTTTACGGCTGCCCTGTCTATTTTAATCTTGCCTGCGTCGGGGTCGTCATCATCATTTTTGCCGGTTTTAAGCGGCAAAAGCGGATCGTTTGAGCTGAAATCCTCTTCCTCAACCGCATCCAGCTCGATTTTGACAGCCTCCAGATCGGCCTGCATTTTTTCCAGATTTTGCTGATCTTCAGCAAAAAAGCGGGCGACAACCAGCTCCTTGGGAGTGAGGTCGCAAGACCAGCCTTTTTCCTTTTTCCGGCCCCTGTTTTTGCCTTTTCTGGTCTCCTGATAAATGACGGCTATGTCTGGCTTCCAGCCATTCTGGCTGATCTGCCAGCAATCGTCCTGAATGGTTTCCTCCCATATCTCCATAATGCGCTGGTACGGCTCATAGGCGTCCAGTAAAATCATTCCCTGATAATGGGCCAGAATATTTTCCGATATGTGTCTGCGAAAATCGTTTGGATGGGCGCCCCTGGCAAATTCGGCCATTGCTGGCCGGATTTGCTCCCGCCATTTTTGAAAATGGGCCGTCATGCTGCCAAGCCACGCCTGAAATTCCTTATGCTCCAGAATGGCGGCGCGGATGGAATCCGGATCAATTTTCAAGGCTGCGTAGGCTGGCCTGTCCGGCAGGCTTGCAAACAGCGCCGATTTGAGCGTGGGGCAGACAGTCCACCAGTTTTCAAGAGCGTCAATATCCCGGTTGGGAATGCCGCCATGCAGGTGGGCCTCTATATCCTGCTCAATTTCCTCTTGCCTGTTGTCAATGTAGCGGGGCAGGTTGAGGTTGAAATCGTTTTTCTCAATTTCCGCATGGCTGACCATGCGGGCATAGCCTGGCGCATCCACGCCCCTGCCAAACACGTCAATGATTTTATGGATGTCCCTTTCCCGCAGCCTGTTTTTTGGGCCATCCTTGGCAAAGCCCGAGCTTGCGTCCAGCATGAAAACGCCCTTGCGGGCCTGGGCATTTTCCTTGTCCAGAACTATGAGGGCGGCGGGGATGCCGGTGCCGTAGAACAGATTGGCTGGAAGCCCAATAATGCCCTTTATATAACCCTGCTCAAGCAGCCAGCGGCGCAAACCGGCCTCCGCATTGCCGCGGAAAAGCACGCCATGCGGCAAAACGCAAACAGCCTTGCCACTGGCTTTCATGGAGGCGACTATATGCAAAAGATAGGCGAAATCGCCATTTTTGGCAGGCGGCTCGCCGCTCTGGAAACGGCGGAAACGGTCCTCGGCAGGATTGATGCCTGTGCTCCATTCCTTGTCGGAAAATGGCGGATTGGCCACGACGTAGTCAAATCTTCGCAAGGATGCGCCGTCAAGAAAAAATGGATTGGCCAGTGTATTGCCTCCAGCAATCTCCGCCGTGGCAAAACCGTGCAGAACCATGTTCATTCTGGCAAGGCCCTGCGTGGCCACATCCTTTTCCTGCCCGTAAAGAGAGATTGGCGTATTGGCGGCGTCTGCCACCTTCAGCAGCAGGGAGCCAGAGCCGCATGTAGGGTCATACGCGGTCGTCTGCGCCGTGGTATGCGCTTTGGCTATGCCCAAAATTCCGGCAATTACGCGGCTGACTTCCGCCGGCGTGTAGAATTGGCCTTTTGACTTGCCGCTCTGGGTGGCGAAATTGCGCATCAGGTATTCATAGGCATCGCCAAGAATGTCATCGCCGCCGGCCCGGTTGGAGGAAAAATCGAGATCCTGAAAAATGCCGACAAGTTTTTCAAGCCTGTCCCTCTTTTCATCGCCTTTGCCAAGTTTTTCATCGTCATTAAAATTCGCGAACCTGGGCAGATTGTTTTCCGCCGCCAGGGGCTCAAATATTTTCTTGTTGAGCTGGTCGCCAATGTCGGATCTGCCCTTGAGGGCAATCGCATCCGCAAAGCTTGCGCCATCCGGCACAACTATTTCGGAATAAAGGCCAGCAGCCCTGTCCCGGGCCGCCCTGTCGCTCACATATTTGAGAAACAGCAGGGCAAGCACATAATCCTTGTACTGGCTTGCATCCATGCCGCCCCGGAGCGCGTCGCAGCTTTCCCAGAGGCGGGAGTAGATTTCGGATTTTTTCAGGGGCATAAACAACCTTTAATCTGTTTGCCTATAATTGTAAAAATTATCTGCGTGTGACCAGGATACAAAAAACCCGGGGAGACTTAAGAACATCCACAGACCCTTAAAATAAAAAAGTTGTCAAGATATTTCAAATATTCTGACAACTTTTCTGATGGAAAGAATGTAAATCTGGCGGAGGAGGTGGGATTCGAACCCACGTACCGGCTACTAACCGGTAACTCGATTTCGAGTCGAGCGCGTTACGGCCGCTTCGCTACCCCTCCGCGCATGAGAAGCTGTTTTCACAGCTTCTTCGCCAGGCATTTTCTGCCTGGCACGCCGCAATTGGCGGCGAAAATGAGCCAAAAACCACGTTTTTTGGCGAATGATCTTTTTCATAAGCGCTCTTTGGCGCTTATGAAAACATCTTCTGAGAGAGCTTATTTATTTTCCTGGCATATTGCAACACCCTGCGGCCTGTTGTGTGCATATATGCGCGCAATAAAAAAATATTCCGCATGGCCTCCCCGCCAGAGGAGGCCATATTCCTCTCACAGATCAATAATCGTGGTTTTCAATGCGGGTTTCGGCTGTGGGCAGATCCTCCCAAAGCACCGCGGCCACATACTCGCTGTCGCTGTGCCTGGTCATGAGGGTAATGCCAAACAGGCCAACAGCGCAGCAGATGAAGCCAAAGATGGTCTGATCCATGCTTATGCCAAGATATGGCCAGAACAGTGTGCCCACCAGCCCCATGAGCATGCCTGCAACACAACCCTTCTTGGTGGTGCGGCGCCAGCACATTGTGGCAAGGAAGGGCAGCACAAGTGTGGTGGCTGTCAGGCGCAAGGCCCACTGGTAGATGGCGATGATGCCATCAAAGTTGAAGGCCACCCAAAGAGCGCCCAGGGAAATAATAAGGACCGTAAGGCGCGACATGGTCATAAGCTGCTTGTTTGTCGCCTTGGGGTTCAGCATCTGCCGATAAAAATCATGAGTCAGGTTTGACGAGCCCTGCAGGATGAAGCTGTCGGCGCCAGTGACCAGGGCAGCCAGCAGCGCGCAGTAGATGAGGCCGCCAATATACGGGGGCAGCATGTCCTTTGTGACAATGGAGAAAATCAGGTCCGGCTTGGTGTCCAAAGGCAGGAACTGGCGGCAGGCTATGCCAATGACCACAGGACAGATGAATATGAAAGCGCAAACCACAACGCCAAGGGTATTTGCGCGCAGAGAAACGGTTTCTGACTTGGCTGCGAAGATACGCTGCCACGAGGATTGCCACACCATATAGAAGGGGCCCACGGACAGGAAGAACAGGGCCACTTCCTTTGCGCCGTAAGGGCCGGCCGCGGAAAGATATTCTGGTGGAGTCTTGGCCATGAGCTGGTCCCAGCCGCCTGCAAACTGCACCGTCGCCCCTGCCAGGATGACAATGCCGGTGACAATGAGAATGGCCTGGAGAGCGTCAGTGATGATTGTGCCCGGGAGACCGCCAAGCACTGTGAAGGCGAACACCAGCACAAATGACAGAATCAGCGCCATGCTCCAGTCCATGCCAAAGCAGGCTGTCCAGATGGTGGCCATTGCCAGGAACTGCATGGCCGTGGTTGGGATGGCATAGACAACAGCGGAAAGAAGGGATGGAATAACGCCAACGGAAGGCCCAAAGCGGGATCCGAAGAGATCCGCAAGGGTGTACAGTTTCTGGCGCCGCAGGGCCTTGGCAAACACCAGGAGCAAAATAAGGGTGAATATGATGCTGGCAAGGGAAAAGCGTATATAGGCTGATGCGCCAACATTAAAACCCAGGCCCACGGTGCCTATAAAAATGGACGCGCCGCACCATGTGCTTATGACGGTGCCGACAATCGGCCAGAACCCCATGCTCCAGCCGCCAATGAGATAGTCGTTGGCGGATTTGACCTTGCGGAAGTAATAGAAGCCAATCCCAAACATGGCCGCAAAGTAAATGATAAAATAACCCAGATACCAGCCCATAGCCACTCCTTGGTTAAAACTGAACTCTGTCGGGACAATCCCCTGGAGCATTCATCAAGGCCACCCGCCAGGCGGGTGGTTTTGATTTGCCTGTTTTCAATCGCCAAATGTCCTGATCAAAAATATGTCAACCATGTCGGCCTTACCGGCTATTTGCGGCCATAGTCGCCATACACTGTTTTGCCTCCACAAATGACGCCTGTAATATTGATGTCCTTGATGGTCTCTGGCGCGACGGTGCGCGGATCCCTGTCCAGAATGGTCATATCCGCCAGCTTACCGGGTTCGATTGAGCCACGGTTGGCAGAATCCAGGCACATTCCAGCCGCATAGGTGGTATAGGCGCGCATGGCCTCCAGGGGACTCACACGCTGGTCGGGCCCCAGGATTTCCCCACTCGATGTGATCCTGTTAACGGCTGTATGAATTGAGCGCATGGTCATTTGCGGCAGAACAGGCGTATCCGCATGGAGAGAGAATGGCAGCCCGATGCGCACGGCGCTCCCGCAGGGATCGATTCTTGCGCCCCGTTCCGGGCCAAGGAAAATATTTTTATGCCTGTCTCCCCAGTTCCAGACATGCAGCACAAAAAATGATGGCTCAAAACCACAGGCCTTCATTCGCTCAAGCTGGCTGTCCGAGGCGGTCTGACAATGAATGAGCAGATGATGGGGATTCTTGCGCGGCATTCTGGCCTGGGCCCGCTCCATGGCCACTATCGCCATTTCTATGGCTCCATTGCCATTGCCATGGGCAACAACCTGCTGCCCCTGCGAATGTGCCAGCCAGACCATGTTGTCCATCTCTTCCTGGGTGAAGAGCGGTTCGGGGCGCACATCAGGCCGGCTGTGGTATCCTTCGGGAATGGCCGCGGTATATGCCTGGATGGAGCCATCTGTTACAATCTTCATCCCATGGGGCCTCACATGAGGGCTGCCTGGGCCGGACAGCAGGCCATTGCGATAGGCGTTTTCATATCCATTATTGATTATCGGCAAATGGCAGCGCACGGTCATGGCGCCTTCGATCTCAAGCTCTCCCAGGGCTCTCAAGGTGTCCCCAGGCAGAAGTCCGCCAAGCCCAAGGCCTCCGCCTATGGTAGTGGTGAACCCCTGGGCATTATAGATGGACATGGCCTTCACAAGACCTTTTTTAAACTCGTCATGGGTTGTTTTTGGCAACCTGCCAATGGCAGCCATGGCCATATTCTCTGTTAAAAGCCCTGTGGGGCGCCCATTCTCGCAAACCACTTCAATATTGCCGGACTGGCTTGCGGGATCAATGCCCAGCAGTTTCAGCATGGCTGTATTGGCATAGGCCGCATGGAGGGAGATGTGGGCCAGCAGTGCCGGGCGGTCCCCAAAAAGCGCATCCAGATCACCGGTTGTGGCCCCCCTATGATCCCTGCCTGCCGTGTCATCATAGCCATAGCCAAAGACAATGGGGGCATCGGCGTTGCCATCCGCATACTCTTTCAATACTGCCAGGGCTTCGGCCAGGCTGTTTCTGCCGCCGCAATACGGATAGCCCACCCATGCCGCATACATGTCGATATGGCTGTGGGTATCGATAAAGCCTGGATAGACCACCGCGCCACCCAGATCAATGCTGCGGCAATCAGGGCCGCACAGGGCCGCAAGCCCTTCTTCATCGCCAATTGCCTCTATGCGCCCGCATGCCATCAGGACGGCGCTGGCATGCGTGTCCGCGCTGTCCATGCACACTATGCGGCCATTGCGCAAAAGCGTCTTCTGAATTGCAGACATAAAAACATCCCTCCTCAAAAAAAACACATTCAAAGTGGTTTTTACAGCCGGTTTGAGACTGGAAATTTTGTGCAAAAGTTATATTATTTTTACCAATTAAGGCGCATAAGTCCAGCAAATTCATAAAATTGGCGTCAAAGTTTTTATATTCATGTGAGATGTTGCGATATATTTATGGGTTGAAAAAAATTTTTCCTCCTCCTCATTGCTCCTGCCCTTAAAGCATTGCGGCATGCGGAAATATAACTTTCAAGCCGTTTTTTTTCAGGCTTTACATATTTTGAAATAGGGATTATTAAAAATTTACCCTGAAATTTCATGTAGATAATAAAAAGATACCAGTTTATGATGCAGCCATGAGCATTGAGCAGGAGGCGCATCCAGCGCCTTTTAACAAGAACTTGTTCGGGGCGTTCTGGGCGGCATTTGACGCTCCCGGCGGGCAGGACAATCTCACATTGGCCAGGAACGGAGGCACCATGCCTCTTGGCTGGATTCTGGGTAGCGCTGCCGCAATTCTCATTCTGGTGGTAAGCCTGGTGGCATATATGTCCATCAGGCGCAGTGAAGCAGCCATGTCCGAACTCCTGGCTGAAAAGGGCGCATCCCTGCTGATGGTGTTTGAAAGCGCCCTGCGCACAGGCATGCGCGGCCCAGCCGGACTGCATCTGCAAACATTGCTTGAGGAGATAACGCGCAGTCCGGATATCATCTTTGTGGCTGTGACCATGCCGGATGGCGTAATTCTCGCGCATTCGGATCGCAACCGCATTGGCGAAACCCTACGTCTTGAAGGGCAGCCCATAGATGGCCCCCAGCTGGACAGGCTCGATCCTGGCGAAAATGAGAAATGGAAGATCATAAGCAGCGAGGGTCAAAGGGTTTTTCTGCTATATCGCCGCTTTACCATGGGGAATAAGGAATGGCCCAAAGATGTGCCAGAACCAGCCATATTTTTGGGCATGGATGTTTCACCCTTTGAGATCACAAGCAATCAGAATCGCAGTTATGTGATCATGCTGAGCGTTGTGACAATGCTGGTTGGCCTGGCTTGCCTGCTTGCCCTTTCCTATGCCCAAAGGGCTGCGGAGTCCCGCAAGGGGCAGCATCGCGCCGAAGGCGAGGTGCGCAGGCTTGAGGAAGAAATCCGAAGGCAGGAAAAACTGGCGGCGGTTGGCACCCTCGCCGCTGGCGTGGCTCACGAAATCCGCAACCCGCTGAGCTCCATAAAGGGTTATGCCACATATTTTTCGCAGCGTTTTCCGGAGGGCAGCGATGACAGGGAAGCGGCCACTGTCATGGTCAATGAGGTCAACCGCCTCAACAGGGTAATCACGGATCTGCTTGGGCTTTCACGGCCAGGCGATGTCAAGCTGAAGCCGGTATGCCTGGAAAATATGATCGCCCATGTGCTGCGCCTTATTCGTCAAAACAGCTCCATGCACAATGTGAACATAAAACTGCGCCTGGCCCCACGCATCCCTGATGTGATGGTGGACATGGAGAGATTTAGCCAGGCCCTGTTAAATCTCTGCCTCAATGGCATGGAAGCCATGCCCGATGGTGGAGAACTGACCATTGCAGTAGCCGGAGGCCATGAAAATGCCTGCCTGATGGTCATGGACACAGGCCACGGCATACCGTCGGACATAATAGACAAGATTTTTGATCCCTATTTCACCACCAAGGGGTCCGGCACCGGACTTGGTCTGCCCATGGTGCATAAGATAGTGCGAGCTCATAAGGGGGAGATTGATGTCGTCTCCCGCATGCCTGCCAATACTGGGGGACATGGCAGAACAATCTTTCGCATCTGGCTTAGGGCGGCGCCAAAAAGTGTGGCGCTGTGACCAGTGGGAGTATTTTTAACTATGATAATCGCAAGGCAAAAAACATAATTTTGCCTTGCCCAGGCTGTCGCGTCGAGGAGCGATCCTGGGGATTTAGCCATTGTGGCCTTGCGCGACACCTGGCCTCCCCTTTCCCGCAGGGGTGGTTTTCGGGCAGGGGTAATGTCCTGATAGCGGGACCCGGATCATGCAACTGGCATGGGGCCAGTTTCAATTATTGGGGGGCAAAGTGAACAGCAGTCGTATTCTGGTGGTTGATGATGACAATGCCCACCGCGGCATGCTCAGAACAATGCTGCGATCCTGGGGATTTACAGTGGATGAGGCATGCGATGGCGATGAGGCTGTTGACATGGTTCGCAGCCAGTGCATGGATGTGGTACTCACCGATGTGCGCATGGCCAGGATGGATGGCATAAATGCGCTCAAGTCCATGCTTTCCTATAATCCAGCCCTGCCAGTCATTCTCATGACAGCATATTCATCCGTGGAGACCGCTGTGGATGCCCTTAGGCTGGGCGCCTATGACTATCTTGTCAAGCCCCTGGATTTTGATCTGCTCAAACAGACGCTTCAGCAGGCCATTGACCGCTCCCGCCACAGTGTGGAAAACCGGGAACTGCGCCGGCAGCTCACCGAGGCTGCCGAGGGCCCGGAAATACTGGGCAAAAGCGCGGCCCTGCAGTCCATGCTCCGTTTTATTGAGACCGTAGCGCCCACAGAGGCCACAGTTTTAATAACCGGCGAATCCGGCACCGGCAAGGAACTGGTGGCCCGCGCGCTGCACTCTGCCAGCTCCCGCGCTGCAAAGCCCATGGTTACGGTCAACTGCGCGGCCCTGGCGGAAACCCTTCTGGAATCTGAACTTTTTGGCCATGAAAAAGGATCTTTCACCGGGGCGGAAAAAAGAAGGGATGGGCGTTTTGTGCAGGCAGATGGTGGCACCCTGTTTCTGGACGAAATTGGCGAGATGCCACTGCCCCTGCAGGCAAAACTGCTGCGCGCTCTGCAGCAGGGGGAAGTGCAGCGGGTAGGCTCCGATACGCCCATAAATGTAAATGTGCGGGTGCTTGCCGCCACAAACAGGGACTTGCGCAATGAAACAAGGGAAAGGCGCTTTAGGGAGGATCTCTATTTTCGCCTCAATGTCATAAGCATTGATGTGCCGCCGCTCCGCAGTCGCGCGGATGACATTCCCCTGCTGGCGGCAAATTTCCTGCAGCGTTTTGCCACCAGAAACCACAAAAACATCAGGGGATTTGCCCCACAGGCACTGGATTGCCTGCTGCGCTACCCCTGGCCAGGCAATGTGCGCGAACTTGAGAACGCCGTTGAGAGGGCTGTGATACTCTGCAGGGGCGATCTGGTTATGGAAAGCGATCTGCCTGCAAATGTTGCCAATGCCCCGGCCATTGAATCCCGGCCAACCGGCCAGGTGGATCTGGCGCTTGCGGACATGTCCCTGGATATGGTGGAAAAACAGGCGATTGAATCAACCTTGCGCCAGACAGGCAATAATAAAAGCGAGGCAGCCAGACGCCTGGGCATAACCAGAGCTACCCTGCACAACAAGTTGCGCAAATACGGCCTGGATTAGATAACATCGCGAGTGGCGGCAATTGGCACAAGTGTGATTGCGCCCCGGCTGAAGAGCCTGACTGACTGGGATTGAATGATGGGCGCAAAAATGGCTTTTACGGCATCTGGCTGGCTGTCAGGCACACATCCGCGCCTGCCAGCAGACGCGGCAGGTCCCTGCCCTGGCACCAGGCCGCAGCATCGGCATGCTTTATGAGCACAGGCATCCTGTCATGAAAAGGCCGCATGAATTCCGAGGCTTCCGTGGTTAGTATGGTAAACCTGAAGGGAGGCAAACCATCCAGAAAATTGTTCCAGAAGCCTGCCAGAAACATGGTCTGACCATCTCTGGCCTGGAACAAAAACCTCTTTTTGGATTTTTTGCCTGGCACTGGCTGCCATTCATAAAAACCGCTTGCCGGAACAATGAGCGGATTGTTTTTCAGGGCTTTTGCAAACATGGGCTTTGCCAGCGCTGTTTCAGCCCTGGCATTGAAAATCAGCCCCTTGCCGTCCCAGCGGGGCAGCCCCCAGCCCATTGCCACCGGTTGCAGATGCCCATCATGATCCCGCAGAACTGGAGCCACATCGCCGGGAAATATCTCACCTGCTTTAATACCTGGTGATTCCGCGGCGACAGCAGCCAGAATGCGATCGACTTTCCTGTTTTTGGCATCAAGAAAAAAACGGCCGCACATGCCCCGCAATCCGCCAGTCACAGGCCGTCATTTTTCAGATCTTCCGCAGTCAGACCGGATCCACCAAAACTGTCAAACTCCCTTTTGGTGTGATCCAGCTTTTCCGTGACACTCCAGCGAACGCGCACGCATTTTTTGAACACCATCTGGCAAATTCTGTCCCCGTGGTGCACCACAAATGGCTTGTCTGAAAGATTTATCAGAACCACGCCAATTTCCGCGCGGCTATCGGCATCCACGGTGCCGGGAGTATTCAGAACTGTTATGCCATAATGCAGGGCAAGGCCGCTTCTGGGCCTTATCTGGCATTCGTATCCCGCCGGCATCTCAAGCTGCAAACCAGTGGGTATGAGCTGCCGCCCCATCGGCTCAATGACAATATCCTTTTCCGTGCAGGCATGCACATCCATGCCTGCCGCCTCTGGCGTGGCATATGCGGGGAGTTCTATCCCCGTCTTGTTGCGCACCTTTACAATTATCTCATCCATGGCTTCTAAGAGTATTGATGGCTTGCCAGGGCAGACTTTATGTCCAGCCCCCGTCAGCATAAACAAATTACATTGAAAACAATGCACCTGGCGATGGCGCCCCATTGCCTCCGCTGCCTCTCCCATTCGGCATCCAATGGCTTTTGGGCAGACATGCCGGGGTTGGCGACTCAATACGGAGCAAGACTGCTCTCTGGGGCCAGATTGGGAGGATCCCAGCCACGAAATGAGCAGCCGGAAATCAATATGGCCGCCAGCATCACAGTCAGCAGGATTTTCATGGAGATTCTCCAGAAAGATGTTTGCAGAGGAAAAACTCCCTGCCCGGCGATTGAGTGCCGCGCAGGCAGGGAGCGCTCATCTGTTTCAGATACTCAGGCTATTTGCCTGCATCTTCCTTGTTTTTGAGATTGTCAGCCAGCAGCTCGGAAATATGCTGGACCTTGACCTTGCTCTTGTTCTTTTCCGCGCCGCCACGGATCTGCATCACGCAGCCAGGGCAGTCCACAACTATTTTGGATGCGCCGGTTTCCTCAATATTTTTGAGTTTGTTGTTCATCAATGTTCCCGATATTTCCGGGAATTTCATTGAATAGGTGCCGCCAAAACCGCAGCAGACATCCTCCTCGGCGCAGGGCACATAATCCGCGGCATCGGCAATAAGAGCCCGCGGGGCATCCTTTACCTTGAGACCACGGCAAAGATGGCATGACGCATGGTATGTCACCTTCTCGCCACTGTTATTGAAATCCTCTGGCTTCATGCCCAACTTGTCATGCACAAAGGAGCTGAAATCGATGATCTTTTCGGCAAAGGCCTGGGCCTCGGCCCTCTGCATGTCATCTTCCAGAAGTTTGGGATAGACATGCTTGAGATGGGATGCGCAGCTGGCGCACAATGTGACTATATAATCATATTTGGATGCGTCAAAAGCGTCGATATTCTGTTTTGCTATATCGATGGATGTTTTGCGCTGCCCCATCATCTCCACAGGCAGACCGCAGCAGGTCTGTTCCTCGGGGAAGTCTACAGCTATATTTTTGGCTGCCATTACCTTGACCGCAGCTTCCAGCTGTTCCGGATAGACAAAATCCTGGGCGCAGCCGCTGAAGATGGCCACCTTCATGGTGGGAGCCTGCGGCCTTGGCTTGATTTGCGGCCAGCGGTCGCGGAAAGAGCGGGACGCTATGGCTGGCAATGCCTTGAAACCATGCTTGCCAAGGAACATGGCTGGCAGGTGCCGCTGGAATTGCGTGCCGCCTGTGAATGGACGCTGCGCCTTGCTTGCAAATTTGAGCAGGCTATGGAACAGCTTGCGGTTCTTCATGACAGAGGCCAGCAATGCGGCCTGGGCGCCACCGCCCTGCTCGTCCGTCACCCTGGCGCGTATCTCGCGGATCAGACGCGGCAGATCAATGCCGCCCGCGCAGACATTGGCGCAGGACTCACAGCCAACACAGTTTTGGCAGAGAACCTTGGCCTTGTCCTTGCCATGGAAGAAATAGGTCAGAATAAGTCCGATGGCGCCGATGTAGATATAGCCCATTTTATGGCCGCCAACCAGACGGAACACCGGGCAGACATTGGCGCAGGCGCCGCAGCGCACACAACGGAAAATCTGCGAAAAGAGCGGGTCCTTGGCGATTTCCGTGCGGCCATTGTCCAAAAAGACTATGTGCAGTATTTTTTTATGATCTGGAGCGCCTTCGGCATTGCACTGCACAGCGCCGCTGATGAGGGTCACATAGCTGGTGAGCCTCTGGGCCGTGGCATTGCGCGGCAGAACCTGCAGGGCTGTAAGGGCTACATCAATGGTGGGCACGAGCTTGTCCAGACCAACCAGAGCCACATGCACCCTGGGCAGGGTGGTGACCATGCGGGCATTGCCCTCATTGGTCACTGTGGAAATGCCGCCATTTTCCGCAATGGCGAAGTTGCAGCCGCTCACACCCATATCGGCGGCAATGAACTTGCGCCTTAGCTGGACCCTGGCGACCTTGACCAGCTTCTGGACATCCTCCGCCTCCTGCTGCTGGCCGGTCTCCTCCTCAAAATTCTTGGCCACCTGATAGCGGGAGAGGTGAATTGCCGGCATGACCATGTGGGATGGCCCCTCATGGCGAAGCTGGATAATCCATTCACCAAGATCTGTCTCATCGACAATCAGGCCCTCTTTTTCAAGAGCAGTGTTGAGCTGGGTTTCCTCCGCCGTCATGGATTTTGACTTGACGACGCGCTTGACATTGTTCTCTTTGGCAATACGGGCGATTATTTCATTGGCCTCATCGGCATCTTTGGCCCTGTGCACATGGGCGCCGCGTTTTTCCGCCTCTTCCTTGAACTTTTCATAAAGCTCTTCCATATGGCGGCAGGCGTCATCCTTGGCATCGGCGATCTGTTTGATCAGGCCATGCTCGTCAATTTCGCTGAACACGCTTTCGCGGTTAGCCTTGTAGGCAACCGCAAATGTATCCAGGGTGCGCCGCAGAAAATCATCGCCAAGCGCTTCATCAATCTGTTTGCGATAATTGGAAAGTGTGGTTGGCGCCTCATGCATGGCCTTGTCCCTCCAATAGGATTATGTGCAGTTCGAGTGGCCCATGCACGCCCACTGCGGCCACCCTCTCGATGTCCGCAGTGCGGCTTGGCCCGGTGATAAGCGTGGTATAGGTGCCAGGCCGGGAATCCATGCGCTTGCGCAATATCTCCGCTATGGCTGGCAGATCGGGATATATTTCATTGCGATTCAGCAGGAGCACATTGATTTCCGAAATCATGCCCGCCAGGCGCGCATCCTCATTATCATTGTCCACCATGCATGTGCCGCTGGCGGCCACGCCAAGAATGGCCGGAGAAACACCCACATCTATACCTGCAAGATAGTTTCTCAAACCGGAACGAAGGCACAGAAAGCCCTTTTCCTTGCAGGCTTCCTCAAGCGCCGCGAAGTCCTCGTCGCCAAGGGCAGGCGCCGCTATGACACGCTGCACCCTGGTCGGCACCTTGTTTGGCCCCAGGGGGCCCGGCTCCGTGCCCGGCTCATCGGCAAGCATCTCGCAGGGAGCCTTGCTCGCGCAGACATCCACCACATATTGCAGAGCAGCCGCCATGGTTGGCAATTCCTGCACCACCGCGTTTACCAGAGCGGCTTTGGCGCAAAAGGCCTCCACCTGTGCCTGGTTTTCAGAAGGCATACCCATCTCCTTTATAATACATTTTCCCGGATTTCATATCCACATTTGGGCGGATAAAGCCAGCGGGCATAACCCGCTGGCCCGGGAACTGTTACCTTACAATAATTAAATTTGCTCCCCATAGACAAACTGGAGAGCCGCCCCACTGGCTAGTCGAGACTCTCCGCATAGATTTGCATCGTATGCTTGACCTTGATGGGATCCCTGTTTTGCGAAAGCACATCCTCAAGCTGCATCATGCATGCCGGGCAGCTGGTTGTAACCACTTTGGCCCCGCTGGCCACCACATTGTCGCGTTTGCGCTGCCCGATCTGTCTGGAATAGTCATAATGGAAAAGGTTGAAAGAGCCGCCGCAGCCACAGCAGCGGTCATGCTCATCCATCTCTGTGAATTTGTATCCGGGGTTGGCTTCAAGCACAGCGCGAGGCTCGGTGCGCACGCCAAGGGATTTAACCAGATGGCAGGGATCATGGTAGGTCACAACCGTGGCCCCTTCCTTTGGCTCCTGTGGTTTTACGCCCAGCACCTCGACCATGAACACATTTATGTCCATGGTTTTGGAGCTGATGTCCTCGGCAAGCCTCTGTTCGGCCTTGCCAATTCGGGCCGCATATTCGGGCCACAACTCCTTGAGAGTGGAGGTGCAGGAGGCGCAGGGGGTGACCACATAGTCAAAGTCGGCCTTGCCCATGATATCAAGATTCTTTTTCAGCTCCTTGAGCATGCCCTTCACATCGCCGGAGCAGACGGCGGGAATGCCGCAGCAGGCCAGTTCCGCAGGCATGAAGAGAGCGACATTATGATGCCTGAGCGCCTTGATGCATGCTTCCGACATGTCCACATACATCTTGTCGCCCATGCAGCCATAAAAGAAGGCCACCTTGATGCCGCCAGCCTTGCGGGGCTCATCCACATTGCCATAAATGGCATGCAGAGGCTTTTTGGCAAGTGGCCGGATATGCCTGTCGCCAAGCATGAAGTTGAACATGGGCGCGCAAACCGTGCCCTGGACATCGCCAGTTTTCTTGAACAGCAGTCCCTGCACCGGCGCTCCCATTCTCATGGAGAAGTTGAACAGCCCGGGATTGGCAAGCAGAATGCCAAAAATGAATTTTTTTATGGGATTAAGCCCAAGATAATTGTAGACCAGCTCCCTTGCCTCGCGGAAGATGTACATGATCTCCACGCCTGGAGGGCAGACAGCCTGGCAGGATGAGCAAAGCAGGCAGCGGCCCAGCTTGTCCGCCAGAGCCTGCGGGTCATCCAGCAGCATGTGCGCAAGATTGTTGATCAAAAAAAGCTTGCCACGCGCGACATCCGCCTCCTGGCCGGAGGCGCCGAACATGGGGCACACAGCCTGGCACATGCCACAGCGCATGCAGGCCGATATTTTGTCATCCAGCGCCATCAGGCGCTGTGCCAGTTCCTGCAAATTATTCATTTCAGTATATCCACCATTTTCGTGGGATTGAGCAGACCCTTTGGATCCAGCGCCTTTCTCAGGCGGCGGGAATATTCGATTGTGCCCCTGGAGGTTTCCTTCTCCATCCATTTGGCCTTGGCCGTGCCTATGCCATGCTCACCGGAAAGTGTTCCATTGAGCTTGATGGCCACATCAAAAACCTCGTCAACGGCATCTTCAACGCGCTTGAATTCATCCTTGTCCCGCCTGTCGCAGAGGAAGGTGGGATGCAGGTTGCCATCGCCGGCATGGCCAAAGGTGCCAACCTCAACCTTGTACTTGGCGGCAATGTCATTAATGGCCTTGAGCATTGCCGGGATCTGCGAACGGGGAACTGTGGCGTCCTCGAGCACTGTTGTTGGCCGGCTGCGGGCAAGAACCGGCAGAGCCTGGCGCCTGGCCTCCCAGAGCTTTGTCTTTTCCTCTGCGGTCTGTGGCACATGCACCGCTGTGGCCTTGCATGCCTTGAGGACCTTTTCAACCGCCTCGGCATCCTCCGCCACCTGCGCGGGATGGCCATCCACTTCAATAAGAAGAATGGCGCCTGCATCGCGGGGCAGCCCGGCATGGGTGAAGTCATCAACACGGACAATGGTGTTGTTGTCCAAAAATTCCAGGGTACAGGGCAGGATATGGGCCGCGATTATGCCGGCCACGGCATCGCCGGCATCCTGCATGGTGGCAAAGACAGCCATGAGGGCCTTGGTAGCCTGCGGCGGAGGCACAAGCTTCATGACAGCCTGGGAAATTACGCCAAGGGTGCCCTCCGACTGGATCATCAGCCCGGGCAGATTGTAGCCGGTCACGCATTTTACCGTGCGCGAGCCGGATTTGACCAGGGCGCCTGTGGAATCATAAAATTCAATTCCCATCAGATAATCTTTGGTGACGCCATATTTCAGGCCGCGCAGGCCGCCAGCATTCTCCGCTATGTTGCCGCCCAGGGTTGAAACGGACTGGGAGCCCGGGTCCGGAGGATAAAAAAGGCCCTTTTTGGCCACTGCCGCGGCAAACTGGGCAGTGATGACGCCAGGCTCGACCACGGCATAGAGATCATTGCTGTTTATCTCGATAATCCTGTTGAGCGCAGTGGTGAGGATAACCGCGCTGTCCTCGGTATCGGGGATGGTGCCACCGGACAGGTTGGTGCCTGCCCCGCGCACAGTCATGGGTATATCGGCATCATAAAGCTTTTTAACACACTCGCCCAGCTTTTCGGCCGTGGTGGGCCGCAATACAATCGCTGGTATTACAGAGGGCAGAACCGCCGAATCAAATGAATAACTCTGGCGGTCCGCATCGGAAGTGAAAACATTTTCCTTGCCGAGCAGATCTTCCAGATCTTTCACCATCGCCTGGCTTACCATAAAGCCTCCTTGCGCAAACCGGCTGTCTGCGCATTGCTATGAATAAACAATATGCCTGGCATCCTCGGATGCGAGGCATTCATCGCATTATGCCACTTTTCCATATACTCTAACAATCTGATTGGATTTTAGCAACAATTTATGACAGGACCATATTGACATCCGCCCTGTTTTTTAGAATTTTTTTATATTTCCCCCCGCCGGGCTGACGGCGCAGGGCATATCATGTAATGGCGCTTGACAGGGAGCCTGCAAAAATACAATCTTTCCTCCAAGCAACAAGGAGACAGCATGAGCCAGCAAAAGGGCCACGATGGCAAGCCGGACAGCAACGGTTTTTATGGTGAATACGGCGGCAGTTTTGTGCCGGAGCCTCTCAGGGCGAGACTGGATGAACTGGCGGCAGCCTTTGAGGACGCCATTGCCGACGAAAGCTTCAAAAGGGAGCTGGGCTACCTCAATGCACACTATGCGGGCAGGCCAAGCCCTGTTTTTCACTGCAAAAATCTGGATACAAAACTTGGCGGCGCGCAGATCTGGCTGAAGCGCGAGGATCTCAACCATCTTGGCGCCCACAAGATCAACAACACCCTTGGACAATGCCTGCTTGCCAGGCGCATGGGCAAAACCCGCGTCGTCGCCGAGACCGGCGCCGGCCAGCATGGGGTTGCGGCAGCAGCAAGCGCGGCGTTGCTGGGCCTTGAGTGCACTGTGTATATGGGCGAGCTGGACATGGCCAGGCAGCATCTCAATGTCATCCGCATGCAAATGCTTGGCGCCAGGGTTGTCTGCGCCAAAAGCGGCCAGAAGACCCTGAAGGAGGCTGTTGACGAAGCCATTGCCGCCTGGGTTGCCGATGACAGCATTTTTTATGTGCTTGGCTCCGCTGTGGGGCCTCACCCCTACCCGTACATGGTGCGCTATTTCCAGAGCATAATCGGACGCGAGGCCAGGGAGCAGATGCTGGCCGAGCTTTCGCGCCTGCCGGACATCTGCATGGCCTGTGTAGGTGGCGGCTCCAATGCCATCGGCATCTTTGCCGGTTTCATGGATGACCCGCAGGTGCGGCTTATTGGCGTAGAGCCAGGCGGCAGGGGCAACGGCTATGGCCAGCACGCGGCCTCGCTCTGCCTTGGGGAGCCAGGCATCCTGCATGGTTTCAATTCCTATATGATAAAGAATGAATCCGGTGAGGCTGGCGAGGTGTATTCCATATCCGCCGGTCTTGACTATCCCTCAGTTGGGCCGGAACATGCAAAACTGAAGGACTGCGGCCGCGCGGAATACGTGAGAGTGACGGATGAGGAAGCGTTGAAGGCCTTTTTTGAGCTTTCCCGGCATGAAGGCATCCTGCCGGCGCTGGAATCCTCCCATGCCCTGGCCCAGGCCATAAAGATGGCTCCAGCAATGGCAAGGGACAAGGTCATTCTTGTCAATCTCTCCGGTCGTGGCGACAAGGATGTGCAGCAGGTGGCGGATCTTGTGAGCTCGGGCAAGATCAAAAAGGCCTGATCACTACAGTCTGCTGAATTAAGGCGGGAGTCAGCCGGAGCTATCCCGTGATTCCCGCCGCCAGTTTTTCCGCTTCCCTTTTATTCATCACCTATTTTCAGGGCTGCCAGAAAAGCCTCCTGAGGCAGCTCGACATTGCCCATTTTCTTCATTCTTTTCTTGCCTTCCTTCTGTTTTTCCAGCAACTTGCGCTTGCGGGTTATATCGCCGCCATAGCATTTTGCCGTAACATCCTTGCGAAAGGCGGAGACCGTCTCCCTGGCGATGATCTTCTGGCCGATGGCTGCCTGGATGGCTATCTGGAAAAGCTGGCGGGGAATTGTCCGCTTGAGTTTCAGTGCCAGCGCCCTGCCATAGGTGTAGGCCTTGTCCCGATGGACTATGACTGAGAGAGCATCGACTATCTCGCCATTTATCATTATGTCCAGACGCACAAGATCCGACTCCCTGTAATCCAGGGGCCGATAGTCCATGGAGGCATAACCGCGGGTGGAGGATTTGAGCCTGTCAAAAAAATCGTAAACTATCTCGGCAAAGGGCAGCTCATAGCTTGCCACGACCCTGTTGGCCGTAAGGTACTTGAGATTTTTCTGTATCCCCCTTTTCTCCTCGCACAATTTCATCACATTGCCGACATATTCCGGCGGCATGTGTATATCCATGCTGACATATGGCTCGGACATGCTCTTGACCCTGCTCATGTCCGGCATGCGGCTTGGGTTGTCGATATCCAGCACATTGCCGTCAGTTGTCTCCACCTTATATATCACAGAGGGGGAGGAGGCTATGAGATTGACCTGAAATTCCCGTTCCAGCCGCTCCTGTATGATCTCCATATGCAGAAGACCAAGAAAGCCGCAGCGAAAGCCAAAACCCAGTGCCTGGGATGTTTCCGGCTCATAAGAAAGCGCGGAATCATTGAGCTGCAATTTTTGCAGGGCATTCTTGAGATTTTCATAGTCAGCGGATTCGGAGGGATAAAGGCCGCAAAACACCATGGGCTTCACTTCGCTGAAACCGGCCACAGGCTCGCTGGCCGGCCTGCTGACGCCGGTAATAGTGTCGCCCACCCGCGCATGGCCAATTTCCTTGATGGATCCACACAAAAAGCCCACTTCCCCTGCGCCGAGACTTTCCACATCCACAGCTTCCGGTGAGAAAACCCCCAGCCTCAGAACTTCATACTCCCGGCCAGTGCTCATAAGGCGTATTTTATCACCAATGCTGATTTTGCCGTCCACCACCCTGAACAGGGTTACAACGCCCTGATAGCTGTCATACCAGGAATCAAAAATCAGGGCCTTAAGCGGTTTGTCAGGGTCTCCGTTTGGCGGCGGCAGGCGCTGCACTATGGCTTCCAGCACTTCATCCACTCCCTGCCCGCTTTTTGCGGAGATTGGCAAGGCCTGGGAACAGTCCAGGCCTATGCCCTCTTCAATCTCCTGCCTGACAGCTTCAACATCCGCCCCAGGCAAGTCAATCTTGTTCAGAACAGGTATGATCTCATGATCATTCTCAAGGGCGAGATAGACATTGGCTATGGTTTGCGCCTCCACTCCCTGGGAGGCGTCCACTACCAGGAGAGCGCCCTCACAGGCAGCGAGGGAACGGGAAACCTCATAATTGAAATCAACATGTCCAGGGGTGTCTATAAGATTGAGCTCATATTCCTGGCCGTCCCTGGCCTTATAGGGGATACGCACAGTCTGGGCCTTGATGGTTATGCCACGCTCCCGCTCCAGATCCATCCGGTCCAGATACTGCTGCCTGGCTTCCCTTGCGCTCACCATGCCAGTCAATTCGAGAATGCGGTCGGCCAGGGTGGATTTGCCGTGGTCTATATGCGCGATTATGCAAAAATTTCTGATGCGTTCCTGCGGTATCATGTCTTTCTTCACCAGTTTTTATTATGCTGACGCCATGCCGCGAATTCCTGCGGCGGCTGTCAGCCCGATACGGCCTGACAGCGGTGCCGGGTACGCTTTTCTACATGTCCCAAAGCCTTGCGTCAAACTGGAACCAGCCATGCTGGAGTAAAAAATGTTTGCTATATTTTTCTGCATGGGTTAAACAAGCTGCTGTATGCTGGCTTGTATTGCGCATTAAATAAAAGCCATAATTCGGACTACTATTATTTTTTAGTAAGGAAATTTGCATGAAAGCACAAGTCTCCTGGAAAATATTTCCATATATTTTGCTTGTGGCTTATGTTTTATTCGTAACATATGGATTTTATAATTTTAATTACAGACTCAACTTTCTTATAAATCATCCTGTGCACGTGTTGCAATATGCCAGGGATATAAAAACCAGGCTTGGCGAAATGCAGATATCCTTGCCAAGCCTGATGACAAGGCCAGAACTTACATATGATGACATTACAAAAATACTTGAAACTCAGGAGGCCATGCAAAATGCTTCGTTTTTAGCTATTAAAAAAATATTTAAAGGCAAGCCAGAGCTTTTAACTCAGCTGGAAGATGCCTTTAAGGATATTCGCAGCGTCAGACGCTCGGCCGCAAAACAGCTTTTGGGAAATAATAGTTATGAAAAATCAATAGATTTATATACCAATATCGTGGAACCAAAAGTCCATGCTGTTGACAAGGCTATCAGTGCTATTATAAATTCTGCACAGAATATATTGGAAACACAGAGAAAAGCCACAGAAAAAGATGTTATTATAAATCTTTTAATTACAATAGTTTTTGGCCTTATTATTGCTCTTTCATTTTTCATAGTCAACAGACAGGACAAAGCCAAAACCAGAATGCTTGAAGACAGGGAACGGCTATTCAATCAGCTCTCCCAGAATGTTGATGAAATTTTTATAATCGCAACAAATGCCCATGTCTTTAATTATGTAACTACCAACAGCAAGAGGATCATAAATCTGGATGCCAGTGCAATACTGGCCAATACGGATCTCTTTTTCGAGTTTCTGCCCATCGATGACGCCAAATGGCTCAGGCAGATTCTTGGCTCGCCTTCAGCCAAGGACTCCTCAAATGAGCACGACGTAATCATGGAGAGCGGCAATCGCGTGTTCAAGCTCTGTGTCTATCCCACCATAACAGGCAATAACACCATCATTTCCCTTCAGGATCGCACAAACGAATTCCGCTCCCAGCAGGCCCTGAGCGACGCCCTGGAAAATGCCCACGCCGCAAGCGTGGCCAAAAGCAGTTTCCTTTCGCACATGTCCCATGAGATACGCACCCCCATGAATGCCATCATCGGCATGACCACCATCGCGCTCACACGCATCAATGATATCGCGAGGGTTGAGGATTGCCTGGGCAAGATTGCCGAATCCTCCAGACATCTGCTCAGGCTGATCAACGATGTCCTGGATATGTCAAAAATCGAGAATGGCAAGCTCTCCATAACCCATGAGCCATTCAGCCTTCCTGACAACATAAGAAACATCAACGATCTCGTCCGGCCACAGGCCGAAGCCAAAAACATCGATTTTGAGATATACCAGGAGAATGTTGAGGAGGATGAACTCACCGGCGATCCTCTTCGCCTCAATCAGATTTTGATCAACATCCTTTCCAATGCCCTGAAATTCACCCCTCCTGGCGGCATGATAACCCTGAAGATCCGCCAGCTATCCAAAAAGCGCAACAATCTGCGCATGGCCTTTGTCATCACGGATACAGGCATCGGCATGTCCCAGGAGTTCATGGATCGGCTGTACAAGCCCTTTGAGCAGGCCACGGCCACCACCACAGCCAAATATGGCGGCACCGGTCTTGGAATGTCAATCACATTCAACCTTGTCATGCTCATGGGTGGCACCATAAATGTGGAATCCAAGGAAGGGCACGGCACAACCTTCACCGTTGAGCTGCCATTTGGCTATAACGAAAAATCCGGGGAACATGCGGCCACGTTGCCACGCCTGAAAGTTCTGGTGGTGGATGATGATCATGGCACCTGCGAGCATGCGACACTTCTGCTGGAGCGCATGGGCCTTTCTGTACGCTGGTGCACAAGTGGCCAGGAGGCCGTGGAGCTGGTGCGCGAGGCGCACGAGGCAGCTGCCGGTTTTGACGTCTGTTTTATTGACTGGAAAATGCCTGGCATGGATGGCGCTGAAACCGCAAGGCGTATCCGCGAGGTGGCACATGACGATCTTCTCATCATCATAATCAGCGCCTATGACTGGAGCCCGATTGAGGCGACAGCCAGAAAGGCTGGTGTAAATGATTTTGTCGCCAAGCCCTTTTTTGCCTCCACTCTGCACAATGTGCTGCTCTCGGCCACGCAGCGCATAAGCATGGCCGGAGGTGGGGATGTTGGGGTTCCCGACAGGTTTGACTTCTCCGGCAAACGCATTCTGCTGGTTGAGGACAATGAATTTAATCGCGAAATAGCCCAGGAATTTCTGGATATGGTCAATGCCACCGTTGAAACTGCCGAAAATGGCCAGCTTGCGGTGGACAAGTTCCGCGCCTCTGAGCCTGGCTACTATGATCTCATTCTCATGGATGTGCAGATGCCTGTGATGGATGGCTATGAGGCCACAAGAACCATACGCCGCTGCGGCCACCCGGATGCCACAAAGGTGCATATTCTGGCCATGACAGCCAATGCCTTCAGCGAGGATGTGGCCAACGCCATATCTGCCGGCATGAACGGGCATATTGCCAAGCCAATAGATGTAAAAGATCTCTACAGACTGCTAAAAATCCATCTTGCCCCGGGCGCAAAGGCCTAAAAAGAACAAGGCAAGGGGCGCGAAAACAATCCCGCGCCCCTTTCATTTTGTCCCAATATGATCTGGCGGCCCCTGCCGGTATTCCAGCGCCCCCAGAGTAGCCAGGGCGAATCTGGCCCAGGCTACAGGCCCAATGTCTTTTTAACAGCCACCAGGGAGAGCCGCCCCATGCCTTCCGGTATGCGGAAAACCTGCGTGGCAAACCGGTTCAGGGCATTATGGGCAAATGGCATATTGCTTTCAAATGCGCCTATGCGCACCTCGCTGCCATCATCGGCTATGCTGATATCATTGGCGCAGACCTCAATGGGCCTGTCCTCCAGGCCTTTGAGCTCAACGGTCAAAAAAAGCTTGCCGTCCTTGAAAAACAGCTCCCTTATAATGCCAATATCCCAAAATTGCGGATTCACCAGTTTCTCCTTGACGCCGCGCAGGGCCAGTGTGGCGGCCGCATCCCTTATTTTTCCAAACATCAGCCAGCCTTGACCAGAGCTTTGGCGGCAAAGGCCCCTGGCGCTATCTGCAGACAGAGCATGCAGCCACTGCAGAGATTCTCATCCACGGAAAATTTGCCCTCAACCTTCATGAAAGCCGGGCAGGCCAGCTCCCTGAAACAGCGCTCAACCTCCTGGCCCTGTTCTTTCACCACGGCCACTGTTTTTCTTTTTTTGCCAAGGGCCCGTCTGGCGTAGAGCATGCATGGCTCCTGGGCGAGGATGACACGCACACCCTTTTGATCCCGCATTTCCTCAAAGGCTGCCAGAAGAGCCTTGAGATTGCTGCCGCGTACAGCGGCAAATTGCGTTACACCAAGCCCGCGGACTATGTTTTCAATATCGAGATGCGTGGCATTTTCGCCCAGCTTTTCCTGCAACATCCCCGGATTTGGCTGATGGCCGGTCATGGCTGTGGTGCCATTGTCCAGAATTACCAGCAGCAGATCATGATTATTAAAAACAGCATTGGCCAGGCCGGTCATGCCCGAATGGAAGAAGGTGGAATCACCAATAAAGGCCACCACCCGGCCTCTTCCGCCTCTGGCAAAACCGGAGCCTGCAGAGACGGACGAGCCCATGCAGACCAGAAAATCGGCAGCCTTCAGCGGAGGAACAAGGCCCAGGGTATAGCAGCCAATATCGCTGGAATAAACAGCATCATCGCCAAAAACCTTGCGGGCGGCATAATAGGCGCTCCTGTGCGCGCAACCTGGGCACAGATTGGGTGGTCTGCCTGGCAGATCCCTTGCCGGCAGGGCGTCTGGCACCGGATTCTCGCATCCCAGCCAGCGGGCAAGCCTGGCAGCCACAAGCCTTGTGGAATATTCCCCAAACTCTCCCAGCTCCCCATCCTTGCCTGCAATATCACACCCGGCGCCTGTCTTCTGGGCCAGAGCCCGGATATCGTTTTCCAGCAATGGCGCGCCTTCTTCCAGAACAAGAACTTTCTCGCAGCCAAGCAAAAAGTGCCCCAGCTTTTCCGCAGGCAGCGGCCATGTCATGCCCAGCTCAAAGACGGCCACATCCTTTGCGAAATCACAGGTCTCAAGAGCATCGGCCAGATAGGCCCTGGCAGGCCCGCTGGCCACTATTCCATAACGGGACTTGCCAGATTCAGGGCGTTTTATGGTATTAAAGGGACATTTCTCGGCTATTTCCGCCGCTTTTCGCAAATGTTCTGCAAGAGCCACATGGCGCTTTCTGGCAACAGCCGGCACCGGCACAAAACGCATTGGCGCGCGCGCAAAGTCCCTGGCTGGCGATTCCGCAATCCCGCCACATGTAACCGGCCCGCGCATGTGGCTAATGCGCGTTGTTGTGCGCAGCAGCACAGGCTGCTCCAGCCCTGCCGCCATGTCAAAGGCATATCTGGTCATGTCCAGAGCCTCCTGGGCGGAAACAGGCTCAAGACAGGGCAGCCCGGCAAAACGGGCATATTGCCTGTTGTCCTGCTCATTCTGGCTGGAATGGCAGCCGGGGTCATCAGCGCTCAACACCACCAGCCCGCCTGGCATGCCTATGTAGGCGGCAGTGAATAGTGGATCAGCGGCGACATTGAGGCCAACATGTTTCATGGCGACCATGCTGCGCGCGCCACTCAGGGCAGCGCCGCAGGCCACCTCCATGGCTACCTTTTCATTAACTGAGTATTCCACCACGAATGTCCCGGACGTGGCCCCATTCCGGCATGCCCCGGCGGCTTCCACAAGTGCCTCAGCCACTTCGGAGGATGGCGTGCCCGGATAGCAGGCAAACATGCCCAGGCCGGCCTCCATGGCTCCTCTGGCAATGGCCTCATTGCCAAGCAGCAGAACCTTCTCTCCCGCCTTTGCTTCAGCCATGGCCGACATTATTTATCCCCCCCGCCGGATTCGGGCCTGTCTCCGGCCTTGTCCTTTTTCATATCTGCGGCGATTGCCTCGGCCCTGGCGCGAAAATAGGCGCTTTCCGGCGTCTTGATCTCATTGGCCAGAGCTTCATAGGTCTTGATGGCCAGTTCCGGCTTGCCCGCATGGGCGGCAGCCTCGGCAAGCATCTGCCTGAGCTGGGGGGACCTTGCAGCCTGTGGCAGTTTTGCCTCCAGCTCCTGCAAAAGAGCGAGCGCCTGGACATATTCCCCCTGCATAAGCAGGCTGCCCACGCTGCCCAGCGCAGCAGTGAGGCCCAGGGGGCCATCTCCATCCAGTTTCGCGGCCCTGGCATAGGCATCGGCTGCCAGAATGGGATTGCCATTTTCCTGGGCTGCCTGGCCAAGACTCATGAAGATGAAGAGTTTAGTGCTATCAGGCGCATTTTCCGCGAGTTTGGCCAGAGCTGTCTCCCTATCCGCGCCCTTCAATTCCATATTGATCTTCGCGAGCTCCTCGCGGGTTTCCTTCAATCTCCCCTTATGATACCAGTTCCATATGGCCATGCCACCCAGCACAAGCAACAGCAGCAGGACAATGCCCGCGATAAAACCGGCATGTCTGGTTATGAATTGCAATAGTGGCGCGTTCTCCGCGCTTACTTCATTCTGGATTCCATCCAGCAGACCCGGGCTTGCCTTGCCTTGATTATTTTGCTGATTCATGTATCAAGACTCCTTGGGGATAAAAACACGTTAAAAAATTCCTGCAGCCCTCTATGCGGGTGGGCATTTGGCTGCCTCTGTAATAGGTCATAAATCAAGCGCCTGTCAAAATATAAAAATACCCTTGCGGAGGGGATAATGTCCATAATAGCCGAAATTCGCCAGATTGCCTCCAGAGCCAAAGAGGCCGCCGCCACACTGGGGCATGCGTCTCCGCAAAACAAAAATCTTTTTCTTCAGAGGCTGTCGGAACTTATCACCGTGCATGAGCCGGAAATCATGCAGGCCAACAGGCTGGATATTCAGGCTGCCATGGCTGCCGGCATGGATGCCCCGGCGCTGGATCGCCTCACGCTCAATTCTGGTATTTTGGCCGAAATGCGAGCCGCCTGCGGACATGTGGCCGACCTGCCCGATCCTGTGGGCGCCACCGAAACCCAATGGCAAAGGCCAAATGGGCTGCTCGTGGGCAAAATGCGCATTCCCATTGGCGTTATCGCCATGATTTACGAATCTCGGCCCAATGTCACCATTGACGCAGCCATGCTCTGCATCAAGGCCGGCAATGCCATAATCCTGCGGGGAGGCAGCGAAGCCATCAATTCCAATATCGCGCTCATGAAACTCCTCCGGCTGGCCCTGGAACATGCAGGCCTGCCAGCGGATTGCGCCCAGCTTGTGGAAAACCGCTCCCATGAGGCAGTTATGGCCCTCTGCGGGATGGATGAATATATTGATGTTATCATTCCCCGCGGCGGCGAGGGGCTTATCCGCGCCGTCTGCGAGGCTGCCCGCATGCCCGTGCTCAGGCATTTCAAGGGCGTGTGCCATGCCTACATTGATGCCAGCGCCGATCTGCATAAGGCTCTCGCCATAATCGAAAATTCCAAATGCCAAAGGCCGGGAGTGTGCAATGCCCTGGAGTGCCTGCTTGTGCACAGGGATGTGGCGCCCCGCTTTTTGCCCTTGCTTGCGCAGAAACTTGATCCCCATAATGTGGAGTTTAGAGCCTGTCCTGGCTCCTTTCCCATGTTGGGACCCCATGCAGTCCAAATGCGGCCGGAAGATTGCGGATGCGAATTCCACGCCAAGATCCTGGCAGTGCTGCTGGTGCGCGACATGGATGAGGCCATGGCCCATATCCGCCGTTATGGCTCCAACCATACAGAAATTATTTGTACTGAAAATTATGCGCAGGCCATGCGTTTCTTACGGGAAGTGGACGCCTCCATGGTCGCCGTCAATGCGTCGAGCCGTTTTAATGATGGGGGGCAGCTGGGTCTTGGCGCGGAAATAGGCATTTCCACAAGCAAGCTGCATTCCTATGGCCCCATGGGCGTCAATGAATTGACAACCACAAAATTTGTTGTTCTCGGCAATGGCCAGGTTCGCGATTAGCGCCTTTGCCTATTGAAAACAGGCAAAGGCGCTTCTTCTGAAGCGTTCGCGCAAAAGTGAGGGGAAAAATTGAATTTTTCATGCGCCTGTCCCGCTACTAGGGGAAATGCCAGCGCGTAGGCTGAAACGCATAGAGCGTTGCAACTGATTAATGCCCTGGTCCAGCCATTTTTTGCAGTACTGCCTGACTTAAGGACTAAAAAATATATTTATCGGGAGCTCTGGTGGGCAGACTTATTTATGGCGGCACATTCAACCCACTGCATGTGGCACACCTCAGGCTTGCTGTGGAGTGCGCGGAAATGCTTGCGGCAAAGGCGGGACATCTGGATTTTGTGCCTGCCGGCAATCCGCCCCACAAGGATGCCGGCACGCTACTGCCCTTTGATTTAAGGGCAGAAATGGTGCGCCATGCCATTGCGGACATGACGGGTTTCACATGCAATGATCTGGAAAAACGGAGAGCCGGGCCAACATACACCATAGACACATTGCTGGAGTATGGGCGCGCATATCCCGGCGAGGATTTCTATTTTATTCTTGGCAGCCTGGATTATGGCCTTTTACCGCAATGGCGCAGGGGGCTGGACTTGCCTTTTTTCAGCAATCTTGTAATTGCCCCAAGGGGAAATTTCAGCCGGGCGGAATTTTTGACGCTCTCCCGCGCCCTTTGGCCGGATTGCGAGGAGAATCCAGGCGCATTGAGCGATATTCGCTTTTGCAAGGGGGAATGCGCTTGCGTCCATGTTCCAAACGGGCACGACATTTTTTATCTGCCCATTCCCTGGCTGGACATCAGCGCATCTGAAATAAGACAAGGCTGGCTTTGCCAGCGCGACATCCGCTGGCTTGTGCCAGAGAGGACCCTGCGAATACTGCGCGAAAAAAAAGAGCTTGTCATGGAATTCTGGCAGGAGGAGATAAAATAATGCTGAATGTGGCGCCAAAGGAATTGCGGGAAAACATTGCGCGCGCAAACGGCTATCTCAGGCGCAACGAGGTTCCGCGCGCACTGAAAGCCATGAGCGCCGCCCTGAGGCAATTCGCCTCTGTCCACCTCATGCGTGGTCCCAGGGCCGAGCTGGATATACAGATAAGCGATTTTCTCAATTCCCTCATGCACCATCAGGCCATGCAGCCTCTTCTCGACCCGCATGGTCTGGGCAAGCCCAAACCCATCCCCTACCAGCTGGGCAAGGAGGCGGCCCTGGCCACCGTGCTGGATGGTCTGGCCAGAATAATCACCTCCGAGGCGGAAAATGAAATTAGACGCCAGACGGAGGAGCGGCTTGAGCGGAAAAAAATGCTTATTGAGACAGGCACAAGACTTCTGGGAGAGGGCCAGCTGGCAAAGGGGCGCGCCTTTTTGAAACGCGTTGCCGAGGAATTTAGCGATGATGAAGGCATTCGCGTCCAGCTTGGCAAAATTTTTGTAGCTGCCGGCCAGCTTGTGGAAGCTGCTGAAATGTATGAGGAATCCATCGAGCATCAGCCAAGGGAAGTGGGAGCATATACCGGCGCCATCGCCGCATGGCTGGAGCTAAGGGAATATGAAAAGGCTGAAAAAGTGTTTCAGGCTGTGCTGCGCACCTTTGGCGGCCACCCCAACACCTATGGCAAAATGGCCAAAATGTACTGGGACTGGCGCAAGCGCGACAAGGCCGAGGAGCTGGCCATACGCGCCCTGCAGGGCAATGCCTCCCAGCCTGAGGCTCTGGAGGTCATGAAGGCCCTGAAAAAACGCTAAGACATTTTGGCATGAAAAATGCTAGTAAACATCATCCCTGGATATGCCGCATTTGACAGGCGCTTTATACAGGGGTTATGTTTTTCCATGCCATTTGACAATCGTTTAACGATTGCTCAAAGCGACGCGGTCGCCCCGCCTTTTGTCATGGTTGATTTAATCATTTGGGGCAATTGACATTATTGGGGTTTCCGCGGGCCCCCAACATCAACCAGGACTAGGTAATGAAGCATCATCGCTTGCTTTTCATGGGCGCGGCCATATTTTTGTGTTTTTCCCTGCTTGCTCCCCTGAATGCATTTGCGGCATCTTCACAAAAAAATTCTTCCAAAAGCCAAAAAAGTCTTGTTAAAAAAAATGCAAGACAGTCGGTCAGCGCCAGTAAATCCGCAAAGCATAAAAAAACAGCCTCCCGCAAAAATAGCAAATCTGTTGTTGAAAACAAAATCAGTCTGCCCGGGCCAAAATCTCTCAACAAGGCAGCCATTGACAAGGACAGGCAGCTCCCGGATTTCGATCGCGCCATCTGGCAGAAACGCGCAAAAGAAAGCGAAATTCTTACAGGCAAGGCATCCTGGTACGGCAAGGATTTCCATAACAAGGCCACCGCAAGCGGCGTGAGCTATGACATGTACACATTTACCGCCGCCCATCGCACTCTGCCCATGGGAACTGTGGTCAAGGTTACGGAACAGAATAATGGCAAGAGCGTCATGGTTTGCGTGACGGATCGCGGACCTTTTGTGCGTGGCAGAATCATCGACGTCTCCTATGCGGCGGCTCAGAAGCTGGGCATCAAGGACAAGGGTATTGGCAAGGTCAAGCTGGAAGTTGTCAGCGATGAGACCGGCGCTCCACTTAAGGCCGATCAGGCATATTTCATCCGCTACGCCTCCGACAATGGCAAAAACAAGGTCGGGCCTTTCAAGGCATTTGCAGATGCGGTGGCCATGCATGAAGCATTGCGCCAGGCTCATCCCGAGGCGGAAGTCATTCTGGAAAAATCTTCCCATTAATTATTTCCCGATCCCCTGCCGGTTCTCCCGACAGGGGATTTTTTTGACGGGTTCCACATATGCCCAGCAAAGCAGCCAGCTCCCTCGCACATGCCCAGATGTTTTCTCATTTTTGCCTGTTTCAGGCAGTTGTTTTTTTTCTGGCATTCCTCCTTCCTGCCTGTTTTGAGCCAGATTGCGCCAATGCCGCCAGCCCCCTCACAGTGGTGAATGACACCCATGCGGACATTCTCAATATTCGCGTACAGCCGGAATCTGGCAAAGGTTATTTCTGGCGTCTTGACCTTGCCCCTGGCGCAAGGGATGTGGTGGACAATCCTGGCGGCAGGGCGACATTGAGAATCGATACCGGCCTCCAGCTCTGGACATTCGCGCCTGTTTCCCTTGACGGCATAGGCGAGCTGATTTTCTGCGGTGAGCATCCGGCCTGTGTAGCCTTTGCAGGAGACAATGCCAAAGAACACATTGGCGGCAGTATTCGCGATCTGGTGCCGCAGACCGGCCACAAGCCTGTCTGCGCTCTCGAGGAATTCAGGCCCCGCATGACCATGCGGGAAGTCTGCGAGCGCATTGAGCCTGGGGCGCCTGTTGACGACTGTGGCGCTGTTTTGGCCGGCCTTGGCTTTGCCGGCATGACCTGGGCCGGGCGCCTTGCGCCAGTTCAGACAGGCCCGGTCACAGGGGAAAGCCTGCTGGAGCATCTGGAATTGCGGCAGCCCCTGACAGCCGGCTCTGCTGAAAGGCTGCTGCAGGCTTTGATGGCCAAAGGCTATGTGCCCTGGCAGGCGGAAATGCCTGGCATGGAGCTGAACTTTGCCGACATGCCACCCGATGCGCCAGGCCGCATGGAGTTGCTGCGCCAGGCGGTGGAAAAATTTATCAAATCTGAAAAAACCGGTCTGATCAAGGCCAATCCGCTGGATGTGGAACCGGAAGCCTCCATTATTCTTGCGCCAGCCTCCATGCTTGCCAGCCTTGCCAATGCCGATGCGCCCGAAAAAGATGTGCAAATCTACACTGTCATTCTCAAACCTGCCTCAGGCACGCTGCTTTTGGATGTGGCGGCCTATCAGGGTGAGAATACACAATCGTGAGCCGGACAGATGGCAACCATCATCCCCAAAAGCGAACTGGTGCGTCTGGCCCTTGTCTATATCGAGGAAAAACGCATTGACAGCCCGGACTGCAGCCTGACAATGCTGCTTGATGAAGCGGGAATGCGATTTAATCTCACTCCCCTTGATGCCGAATGTCTTGAAAGAATGCTGCGCTCATCCCCCAACGGGCATTCCACCTGCGGCAAAGACTGAATAAAATCCGTTCTTTCCCAAATTATTTTTGCCATTCCTGCGGCAAGTGTATCAGCTCCCAGCGCCAAAACCCGCAGGCTATATCTTGAGGGGACATCAATGAATATTGACAGATACCATCAGCTCACCAATCTGGCAAAAGATCTTCACTGGAATCAGCAGGATCATGCAGGGCGCCCCTATTGGCAACATTGCCTGCGGGTGGTGCATATCTGCGCAAGCATTCTCGCTGCCAGGGGCTATGACATTGCGGATTTCCATTCTTCAGGCGCCAATGATAAAATTATAATCACCGCCCTGTTTCATGATGTTCTGGAGGATGTGCCAGACGGCGCCCAAAAGCTGGCTCAAAACCTGCATGAAGATGAGGCCAGGCTGGCCATTGACAGTATCAGGAAATTAACCCGACCACAAAATTTGGACTATCTTGATTATATAGCCGCCATTGTGGCATGCAATGACACAGCCGCTCTGCTGGTCAAGTTCGCTGATCTTATCGACCATGTTGAATGTCTGCCTTTGGTGGACGATGTGGCAACCAGAGAGAGACTGGCAGCAAAATATCGCGAGCCATTAAAACTGGTTTATGAGGCCGTGAGCGCAAAATTGCCAGAAATGTGAACTTCTGCAAAAGCTGGTCAACCCTGCGGATTTTTTTCCATCGAAGATCCGTGTCCAGACCAGGGATGCCGCAAAAAATTTGGTGGCTTTGTGAGCAATTACGATAAATTAGGGAGGTAAAATCACAGGCAAATGCTGTTTAAAAGGCAAACAGCATCTCCGGCTCTGGAAATTTTTTGGAATCCAGCTGGATTTAGACACGCCAGGCCTGATTTTCATTATCAAACTGCTTGACAATCTGTCCGGAACCAATTATCAGGACTCAAGCCGATGAAACAGAATATTGGCAGAGTGCCCTGACGAAGTTGGGCCTCGACTGTATGGATATTTTGCGCCTTACTATACTGGCGTATTAATTTTCCGAACTGATAGTTGAGGTTCGACATGGGACTGCTCTCTCTCTCTCTGCGGACCGTTAATTAATTTTTTTGACGGCGTCTTTTTTTGCGCCCGTAAAGCCACTCCTGTGGCCATGCCGCCTGCATGGCCACAGGAGTTTTTTATTTAATCATTTGGCATGGAAGCAATTTGAATCATCAGGACAGGGGGTAAACCATGGCAGACATTATTTTGACAAGACCGGTAACTGGCAACCAGGTTGTGGATTGTGAAGCCCAGGCCAAGTTTATTTTCAATTTTCCCGCTTCTGACTCCACTCTTGCCAGGGATGGCGATGACCTCAATATCAGTTTTCCGGATGGAACAGGCATTACCCTGCGTAATTTTTATACGCAGTTTAATGAGGAAAATCTGCCAACATTTGAGCTTGACGGGACAGAAGTCGCTGCCGCAGACTTTTTCGCCTCAATGAACGAGCCGGACCTGATGCCTGCAGCCGGTCCCGGAGCAGCCTCGGCCGCAGCCCGCAACAGCAGATTTAACGAATATGCCAATTCGGATCTAGGCGCTGGGCTGGATCGTCTGGATGGAGTTGATTATTCCCCAAGCTTCTCAGTCGCTCAGGCTGCATCATCATTTTCAACCGAAGCAGAAGCCGCAGGAGCATCCTCTGCCCTGGCGGGCGCGCCTTTTATTTCTGATGAAAATGCTTTTATCGCTCCCACCATCTCAATTGTCTCTATTGGCGACAACCAGCCCATAAATATCGCAAGGGCGACAAATCCCTTTATAAATGTTTCTGGGGTAGCCGGTGGTGGCGTCAGACCAGGCGATGTGGTTACTGTCAGAATACCTGGCAGCGATATTGAATACACGACGCAGGTCAGGGATGATTTGACCTGGGAGGTCCAAATCCCCACACAGGCCATCGTGGACGGCGAGCAAATAGAGGCCTCCATCACCATTCCCGACAGGGATGGCAATCCGGTAACAGTTACGGATACCGTAGATGCAGAGGTGGATGTCACTCCTCCTCTTGCCTCCATAACCATTGATCCTGTCACCGGCGATGATGTCCTGACAGATGAAGAAATGCAGACAGAGTTTACAATACTCACCGGAACAGCCGGCGCAGATGTAAACCCTGGTGATATTGTCACCATAACCGTAGCTGGCAATAGATATACAACAATAGTGAGGGGCGATCTTACCTGGCAGGTGGAGGTTGACACTGCCGCATTGGGCAGCAGCCGGGAAATTGAAGCCTCGGTCACCACCACAGATGAAAATGGCAATCCTGCCACTGCGACCACAGTGCGTGGCGTGGAGGTGGCACCGGCTCCATCCATTGAATTTGACAGTAATGGCATTGCCGGAACCTCCGGCATCCTGTCCACAAGCGATATTGCCCTGCGCGATGGCGGCACAGATTCAGCAGGCAGTCTCACGGTTAAAATTGCCGGAGGCGCACATATAACGGCCACCATTGACGGGCAAAATTTTGTGCCTGAATTGAGCGCCCTTATCTCGGCCGCTGGCAGTACTTTCAATCTGCCTGAAGGCACCCTGATTTTCAGATTTAATGCCCAGACTGGCAACTTCGAATACTCTTTTATTCAGACGGCTGCAGGTTCACATACCGGTGCCAATGATGAAGTTCTCAGCCATGATATTAGCATAAAATTTACGGATGATTATGGCCAGTCTGCTGATGCGCCCATCCGTCTGGACATATATGATGATGGTCCTGTGATTGCGCCAGCCACACCATTTGAGATAGCGGAAGATTATACCGGCATAATCAGCGGGAACGCCTTTGATTTGATCACCACCGGAGCTGACAAGGGTGGCAAGTTTGAGTGGACCAGCGATGGCACATCCAAATATGGCCAGTTCACACTGAACGATGATGGCACATACAGCTTTGATCTGGCGCAGGACAGCGCAGAAGTGCAGGGCCTGCTTGCCGGCCAGACAGTGACCGAGACCCTGACATTCACCTATACCGATGCCGATGGCGACAAGAAGCAAGGCAGCATTGCCATCAACATCACCGGCAAGGACAATGGCTTCACAATCGAGCCAGGGAATCCCAAACCCGGCACACCGCTTGATCCGGCAGTAACTGATGGCAAGCTGACAGTGAACGAAGCCGGCCTGCCAGACGGCACAGATGCCGGCAACGTAAACACCACGGCCCATGGCGCCATGGCCATTACAGCTCCTGACGGAGTGAAGAGCATCACCGTGCATGGCAAGGATATCGCCATTGATGGCAGCGCAACCGAGATTGCGCTCACAGGCGGCACTCTCTCTGTCAGCTTTGCTGACGGCCAACTCAGCTACTCCTTCACGCTCACGGGCAATGTCTCTCACGGCGACCAGACGGACGGGACAAACTTTATTCAGAACGTCAACATTGTAGTCACCAATAACAATGACAAGACTACAGAAAGCAGCCTTGAGATAACCATTGTCGATGACGCGCCAGAGATCAATGTCAATGAACTGGGTCAGGTGGTGGATTCCGGCACCAATGTGACCACCGGCACCTGGAGCCACAACTTTGGCGCCGATATTCCGGATGCGCAGACCGTCACCATCAATGATATTCAATTGGGGGCTGACAAGCCTGTAACTGTGGTTGGAACTCATGGCACACTGACCGTCAACTGGGATGGAACATACAGTTATAAGGCTAATCCCAATGCCAGCGGCACAGATACCTTCACTTTCACAATTACAGACAGGGATGGCGACAGCAAACCCGCGACCCTTGAGGTTGAAGTGAAAGATTCCACTGTCACTCCCGATGCCGTGACATTTACAACAAGTGATGCCGATGTGGCCACTGGAAGCAGCCAGAGTGTAGACGTGCCCGAAGGCTTCAGCATCGTTGATGGTGAAATTGACAGAATCAATGACTCCATTGAATACGGCAAATTCAGCATCGAAGATGGCAAGCTGGTATTCACGCAGGATAAAGCATGGACTCATGAAAAGGGTGAAGATGCAAAGACCTTTGACTCTGTCGCTTTCAAGGTGACCGATGCCAATGGCAATCTCACAACCCTTACCGCCACTGTTACAATCAAGGATGATACCCCGACTATGTCCTTCACCAGCAGCGAGCTGGATTTGTTTGGCGGCACCACATATGAAAGCACAAACCCGCAAAAGCCAGGCATACTGACATACGACTTTGGAGCAGACAGGAGCGATGGCAAGGCCATCATCATAACAGTCAATGGCGTCGAACAGAAGTTGCAGCTTGATGCCAATGGCAAACTTGTGGATCAGGATATCCAGGGCAAGTATGGCATCCTGCATATCAAGGCTGATGGCAAGTATGCATACACAGCACAAGAGGATGTCACAGGTGTTGATGAATTCAAATTCTCCATCACCGACTCAGACGCCGACAGCATGTCCGGCAGCGCCACTGGCGACCCATTTGTGCTCAAGGTGAATGTCAAACCGCTGCCTGAACTGGCTTTTGAAACAGATGACGCTGATGTGGAGAGCGATAAGGCCATCTCCGTCACTGACATTCCAGAGGGTCTGAATATCACCAATATTGACGAGGTGAATGAGCAGGTTAAAGAGTTTGGTAGTTTCAGAATAGATGGCGACAAGCTAATCTTCACTCAGACTGGCGCATATCAGCACCCTGCGGGAGTTGACACAGCCAACCGGCCTTTTGAATTCAAAGCAGTTGATAGCCTCGGTCATCCACTGAATATAAATGCGACTGTCACCATTAATGACGATCGGTCAGAATGGCTCAATCCATCTGGAGACTATACAAGGGATGGAACCGAGATCACCGCAAATGGTGTCTTCACTTTGGATTATGGCGCTGACGGAGTCGCCAATGGAGGAGATCCGCTTGAAAGCCTGGCCATCAGCCTTGCTTCTTCAGGAACAGGGGAGGGCTTTCCGCCTATAATCTTGTCCCTCACAAAGACTGACGATGGAGAATGGCAGGCAACAAATGGCGCTACATCATTGACAGTAAGGAAAACTGGCACAGACAACGAATTCAGTTTTGACCTTTATGCAGATGCCAGCGTGATTCAAGGCAAGGGTGTAAAACTTGTCCTGACTGCAAAAGATGGCGATCAGGACAGCACTGTCATAAATTATGAAATCCCTGCTAATGAAAATGCAGGCAATCTCACAATAAGGGTTGAAAATAAAACTCAACCCCTGGCCACTGCCGCCGCGGCCTTTGGCATTTCCAGCAGCATGGTGGCGGACAATATCCCGGCTCTGGACAACCAGCACCAAAAAGAGACAGATGAATCCCAGCCTGCAAGCCATGCCGCTGGAATCTCTGCCAATGAGGATGCCATGGCTGTCCCGGTTGAACCCAATGGAGATGAAAATGCTGAAGTAGTTGCGACGCAGGTCACTTCTCCTGATGGAGCCCCGCTCCCGCTTGTGGAGGATATGGACCAGCCAACCATGCAATCTGCTCAGGATGCGGATCTGAATCTGGTTGCGGATATTTCAGGCACAGCTTCAGAAAGCCTGGCTGCCCGTGCCGGCATGTCTGATGAGGCAAATGCGGATACCGGTTTCGAAAACCTGATCAATCTGGAAGGACACACCCTGTTCACAGGCACGGATGGCAATGACTTCATAGATGCCGGCAGGGATGCGGATGCCATCAGGGCTGGCGCCGGCGATGACATGATCGTCTATGATCCCACCGACTATCTTATTGATGGCGGCGATGGCATTGATTTCCTGCTCAATGCATCAAGCCCAGCCGGTTCCCATACCCTGGCCGAAATGCTGGCCAATGGGGAAAATGCCGATGCCAGCACGCCAATGGTCCTGGATGTGGAGGTGATGATTAGCGGTCTTGATCTGACTGAGGTGCGGACACTTGATAATCTGGCGGAAAAATGCGGCCTCACTCTCAGCCGCAATGAGTCCGGCGATGTGACATCGGTAACACTTGGGGATGGCTGGCGCGAAGCCGCCCAGACCCAGGGAGAATCGTCGCATACAACAACATATGAGAATGGCGAAATCACTCTGGAGACAACTCTTGCCAATATATCGGGTGGAGAGTCCGGACAGATTGTGCTGGCAATAGCCCAGGCCCAGACATCTGCGGAAACAGGCATGTAGGATGCCATGGCCCGGACCGGTTCAGGCCGGTCCGGGCCATCATTCTCCAGTAGCGGATATGCGATATCTTTTTGTCTGCAGCCGTTCTCCGGGAAATCTGGGCGCCATCGCCTCCTGGCTTGCCAGGCAGGATGAGGTGATTTTTGCCTCCGGCCGTGAACGGCGTGAATACGCCATTGCCGGAGTGCGCCGCGTTATTCTCAAAAAGCCGGACAATAAGAAAACCGACAAAAACGACTATCTGGATTTATGGCAGGATGCACTGAGGGTCAGCCGATCGACAAACATGACCCTGGGATCGGTGCGCGACAGCGGCTATGACCCGGACATTATAATTTCCTCCTCCGCCAATGGCTCCGCATTCTCCCTGCGGGAGCTGTTCCCCTCCGCGCTCCATGTGAATTTTCTTGAATATGAATCCCCGGCCCTCAAATCCGGCCGCGGGCCGGCCATGCGATACGCCCTGCAGTCACTGCAGGCCATGCAGGCGCATCTGGCCTTTTCTTTCTTCAAGCCGGAACCCTTCCTTTTCGGTCAGGAAGTCTGCCGTAAAATCCGGCCGGCTCCACTCGCTGTGGACACGGATTTCTTTTCGCCCTGTTGTGGCCCAGGGTTTTCCTGCTGGAAATTTTCCAGCCCGCAGGAGCTCCTTGCCTTCAACCTGCAGGATGCCTCTCTGGACCAGACAGGCAAAGCCTGGGAAACAGCAGCCCTGCTCCTGCAAAAGAGGCCGCAAAGCCATATCGCGATGCTGCTGCCAAACAGCTTTTTCATGCGTGGAATACTGGAAAGGCTGGAGTCCCTCCCAAAAGACTTGCAAGCACGTCTCTATCCGGAAATTTTTCTTGAGCATGTTGAATACCGCAACCTTCTGGCATCCTCAAGGCTTGTCATCACACCGTATGCCAGAACAGACGCCAGGGGTAATCTGGAGGCCATGAGCTGCGCCTCTGTGCTTGTTGCCCCCAAGGCCTGCGACAGCTTTTTTCGGCATGGCGATAACATGCTTGCCCTGCCGGATGAAAACCCTCGGCACCAGTCCGATATCATTGCGGAGTGGCTGGACGGTGCCGGTGTTCTGAAGGAAATGGGCCGACGGGCCAGAAATGATGTGGAAAACGAGTTTTGCCTGCAAAAGGTCATTCCACCTTTCATGCAAAAAATAACATCCGCCTGGGCGAAACTTTGCGACGGCAGACAACAGACGGAAAAGCCATGACCCCGGCGCCCCTGTGCACACAGTTTCTCAACAATTTCAGCTCCCGAAACAGGGAGCTGTGGAAAAAGGCGGATGAATTGCGGCACCTGCGCAAAAATGGCTTAAAAGCCTGGGACCCGCGCATTTTCCTGCCTCTTGACGCCTGGATTCTTCTGCTTGAGAAAGCCTGCCCTGGAGTTGGGCGGGAACATTTTGACCGGCTTGTTGTCGGTTTCTCCACCGCCGGAGCCTGGCGTCCGGCCCAGGATATTGTGCGTTTTGACAGGGGGCTGCAATCCTCGCTCATGGCCGCGCCCTGGCCGGGAGCCCTGCCCATGCTTGAAAAGCTGCCGGCCTGGTGCATTTATTTTGATACCGGCCCCATGTGGGTCAATGGCCATGCCGTCAATGGTTTTTTCGCATCGCTTGAACAGAACAACACAAGGGACACCCTTTTCCTGAGGCTGCTTTTTCTCGGCCATCCATATCTCTCGGTTCCCTTTCTTATTCCCCTGGGTGACTACAGCCTTGAAACAGCCCTGCTGCTATCCAATGACTTGATCCGCAGGAACCTGGCCGCCAGGGGACAGACTGACTCTGCGGAAAGCATGCCCTTTTCCGATGCCGGGCTGTGCGGGGCGCTGAATCTTGTGCTTCATGTTTGCGTAAGCGTCAGGGATGAGAATGAATATTTTGCGCGGCGGCAACCAGTAAAAACCAGGCATGGAGGCTGGCGTATATTTCCGCCAGCCACACCTAGAATTCATCAGATTGGGGAGAAGGCGGAAGCGAACCCCGAACATTGCCGGGCTGCCACAGTAATAAAAGGAGTCAGGTCCGGACCAGGCCCGCACATAAGGCGCGCGCACTGGCATGGATACTGGAAAGGCTCCATAAAAAAGGGGGAGCAACGCAGATTTGAGATGAGATGGCTTGCGCCGGTGCCTGTGGCCCAGCACAGGCCAGGGGGAACAGCAAAAAAAGCTGACCCCTGACGCATGTCCTTTTGTTGCTGCAAACATGAAAAAGCCACGCAATCCAGGAAATATGCATCCAGGCTGTTGCCAGTAGCCACATTGCATGCCTGCCAATCTCCCTTGATTTTGTTGTGCGCTATTTTTCTCCGCGCCCCGCTTGCCTCCGGCCGCCAAAATGTTTACAAAAATCGGAGCGAACAGAAAACGCGGACTTGTCCATGCCAACACAGACAGAAACCGGGCAGCGTCCAAAAGGGCGGCCCCGCGAATTTGACAGGGAAAAGGCCCTGCAGGCCGCGCTGGAGATATTCTGGCGGCAGGGCTATGAGCCTGCGTCTGTTGCGGATCTGTGCAAGGCAATGGATATCAACCCCCCCAGCCTATACTGCTCCTTTGGCAACAAGGCCGGCCTTTTTCTGGAAGCCCTCAGCCATTACGAACATATTTACTGGCTGGAGCCATCCCAAAAATTCATGAATGAGCCGGACATATACAAGGCTGTGGCAGATTATTTCACCTCCGCCGCAAAAATACTCCTGGCACCCAACACTCCCTGCGGCTGCATGGTGGTGCTGGCGGCCGTGAATATTGCGGAGAGCGAGGAAAAAATAATCAACTCGGTGCGAGCCATGCGCATGGAAACAAAAAAAATGTTTTCTGACAGATTGCGCCAGGCCATCGATGATGGCCAGATACCGGAAGACACCGATGTGCCGGCACTGGCTGGCGCCCTGAATACTTTTCTGGAAGGTCTCTCCCTTCAGGCCAGAGATGGCCTCTTTCAATCCGAACTCAAGGCAATTGCCGGTTGCGCCGTGCGCATGCTGCCTGCCCCTGCCAGGGGTATCGCCCCATAAACACGTTTCCAACCCTTCCCCGCCAAACCTGGCCAACTTTACCGGCACTCCCGGCCAGTGCCAGTCAATAAATCCTCACGGTATGCAAAATGGCGGAATCAGATACAGTCTCCAAAGATAACAAAATTGGTGTAGTGGGCGCCACATTCCTTGTGGCGGGCAACATGATGGGCTCCGGCGTGTTCATGCTCCCGGCCAATCTGGCGGCCTTTGGCAGCGTTTCCCTGCTCGGCTGGCTGACAACCACTGCCGGGGCCATTGCCCTGGCCCTTGTATTCTCAAAACTTGCCAATATTGACCCTGCTGCCGGTGGACCCTACGCATACAGCCGCAAGGCCTTTGGCGATTATATGGGCTATCAGACAAATCTCGTCTACTGGGTCGCCAATGTGGTGGGCAATGTGGGCCTGGGGGTGGCGGCCATTGGCTATCTTTCCCACTTCTGGGGCATCTTTGACGATCCCTACATTTGTGTGGCCGCGCAGATTTTTCTCATCTGGAGTCTGGCGTACGCCAATATGCTTGGTCCAAGATTTATCGGCTTTGTGCAATCTGTGGCCACATCCATCAAGCTGCTGCCCATTCTCGGCGTGGCCCTGCTTGGCTGGTTCTGGTTTGATCCGCATCTGTTTGAGAGCTGCTGGAATGTCACGGGCCAGAGCGCCTTCCATGCCTACAGTAGCACCATAAATCTTACACTCTGGGCATTCATTGGTGTTGAAAGCGCCTCCGTCTCCACTGCTGTTGTCAAAAACCCGCGCAAAAATGTGCCCATCGCCACCATCAGTGGGGTGACCATTGCCGGAGCATGCTACATACTCAGCTCCTCTGCCATCATGGGCATGATACCCAATCACGAGCTTGTTGCCTCCTCCGCCCCTTTTGCCGATGCCGTGCGTTTTGCCCTTGGCGACATGGCCGGCAATGTGGTTGCAGGCTGCGCGGCTCTTGGGTGCATAGGCTCCCTTGGCGGCTGGATTATGATTGTCAGCCAGAGCGCCAAGGCTGCCGCTGATGACTGTCTTTTTGGCAGCCTCTTCGCAAGGGTAAATGCCAATGGCGTGCCGGTATGGGGTCTTTTTGTGGTTGCCACACTCATGAGCGTCATGGCCCTGTTCACAATTTCCCCGGCCGCAAACGCCCAGTTTGCAAAGCTGGCCTCCACAGCTGTCATTCTCACCCTGCTGCCCTATCTTTATTCCTGCATATCCATCAAGGTGCTGGCCTTTAATGTGCTGCGCAACAACCAGTATTTTTTATATGTCCTGATAGGTTTCCTGGGCGCCATCTTCTGCATGAGCGCCCTCATCAGCGCGGACCCGGGCCAGACGCGATGGTCCCTCATTTTCGTCATTGCCACCATTGTGCTTTATTCCGCCGCCATCACCAGGCGCTGTGAAATGACCGAGGGCGTGTTCCGCCCCGGTGGCCTTGCGCCAGGCTGGGTGAGAATGCTCACCCTTGTCACAACACTGGCGGTGCTTGCGGTGACATTCTGGCTGACTGTTAGCGATATTGATCCCTTTCCAAAGCTGCTTGTGCATTAACAAACAGATTTAAAACTCCAGCATATGGCACTTTCAGGCAATATGCGACTGTGTTTCAGCAGCCGGCATTGCCTATTTTCCATGGCTAAAATCTGGGTGCTATCTCTTGCAAATAACTGCATAAAATGAGAATTTCGAGAAAACACCTAAACCATATTCAGGAGGAGATCATGGAGGGCGGCAGAAATGGCCCCGCTCAAAAGTCTTCCATAAGGGGCTGGAAATGGCTTTTGTGTGGTCTGGTTGGAGGAATTGTCATTTCCGGGGTGTTCGCCTGGGCGCTCAATGCCACGGATCAGCGGCAGTTCTGCGCATCATGCCACATTATGCGGGAGGCGGCAGTAACGCAGAAAAAGGGCATGCATGCCAATCTGGCCTGCAATGAATGCCATGCTCCACATGCTCTGGCGGCCAAGCTGCCATTCAAGGCTGTGGCAGGCATGGAGGACATCATTGGCAACCTTCAGGGCAAGGATATTCCCATCCCGCCGGCCAAAAGACATCGCGATGTAATCAACCAGAATTGCATCAACTGTCATAGCCCGGTGAATGTCAAGGTCGCAAGCATGGCCGTCAAGCCATACTGCACCGATTGCCACAGAAGCGTCGCCCATATGCGGCTTAATCCCATAAGCGAAAGGACGGTGGGATATGATTAAAAGATTTATGGCGCTTGCAACAATTCTTGTTGGCGCATCCCTGCTTTGCGCATGCGGCGATGATGTGAATGTGGATCTTCAGCCGCCAGTCTACAAAACAGGCATCGATCCCCAGAATATCAGCATGGATGCCTTTAAGTCCCAGTTCCCCAACCAGTATGAAACATACATGTGGAACAACCGTGACAAGGAGATGACCGTCTACAAGGGCTCCATCCCATATCACAAGAATGACAATGTCAATCCTTTGCCCAAGGGCTACAAATATGCGCAGCCATATCTGAAGAACCTTTGGCTCGGCTATCCCTTCATGTATGAATACAATGAAACCCGGGGCCATACCCGCGCGATAAATGACTTTGTAAACATAGACCGCATTAACCGCTATGGCGAAAAGGGGCTTTTGCCAGCCACATGCTGGAATTGCAAGACGCCCAAAATGATGGACTGGATCAGGGAATATGGCGACAAGTTCTGGGCCATGGATGTCAACAGCTTCCGCGCCCCGGACAAGGTCAACGAAATCCAGAACTCCATATCCTGCGCCACATGCCATGACCCGGCCACCATGGAGCTGCGCCTCTACTCGGTGCCTCTTCAGGACTGGCTCAAGCGCAGCGGCCGTGACTGGAGCAAAATCTCCAGGAACGAGAAGCGCAGCCTGGTTTGCGCCCAATGCCATGTGGAATACTACTTTACGGCAAAGGGCAATGGCCCCACAGCAAAGCCTGTATTCCCCTGGGATAATGGCCTCGATCCTGAAGACATGTACCAGTACTACAAGACCCATGGGCCCAAGAATGCCGAGGGCAAGGAAACCCAGTTTGTCGACTTTGTCCATGCGGCATCCAAAACGCCCATCATAAAGATGCAGCATCCTGATTATGAAATGTGGAGCAATGGCCCCCATGGTTCGGCTGGAGTCTCCTGTGCCGATTGCCACATGCCATATATGCGCATGGATGGCCAGAAGTTCTCAAGCCACTGGATGACATCGCCACTTAAGGATCCCCAGATGCGCGCCTGCCGGCAATGCCATTTTGACAAGTCGCCGGAATATCTCAAGGCCCGCGTAATCTATGTGCAGGAAAAAACCTACAACCAGCTTATCAAGGCCCAGGCTGCATCCGTGCGCGCCCATGAGGCCATTCGCATGGCCAGCCAGTGGGAGGGCGCAAAGGCGCCCAACTACGACCAGCTTCTGGCTGAAGCTCGCGAGATCAACCGCAAGGGACAGCTTTTCTGGGATTATGTCTCCGCAGAAAATGGCGTTGGCTTCCACAATCCCGCAAAGTCCCTTGATACGCTAATGACTTCAATGGAATGCAGCCAGAAGGCGGTGGAACTGGCAGAGGCTGCCACCAATTATGGCATCTGCCCTGCCCTGGCGCCTGACATTGAAACAGTTGTGCCACCGATCCTCAACCTCAGCCGCAAACTGCAGCAGGACAGGGCTTTCCTGGACAAGGGCAACTGGACAAAAATACTGCCCACTCTGCCCGAAGCTCCCCAGGTCTGGTTTGGCCAGGATTACAGGCCGGCTTCCGCAAACCAGGGTGAAGCAGCCAAATAATATTGGCCTGCACGGCATCCCACTATAAATAAAGGCCCGGAATGCAGCCATTGCTTCCGGGCCTTTTGCCTTATACATATTATGTAAGCCATATCACCAACGGGCTGGACAAGGCCGCAATTGGCAGGCTAATCTTTTACCTGTTCATGGGATGGGAGTGTTTATCCTCCCATCCCCACAGTTAGACTCTGGTGGAAAAATATGGATGAACTCAGAATAGACCTGGCAAAACAGACACCCGATGAATTGGAAAGAGCCACCTGGCAGGCCCAGCTGCTTTTTAAATTGAATCATACAATGCCAATGACAGAGGAATATGACGCCCTGCTGCATGAGCTTTTTCCACATATCGGCCAGGGCAGCATCATAAATGCGCCACTCACTGTTGTGAGACCGGAAATGGTCAGCATTGGCAAAAATGTTGTGGTCATGAATGGCAGCCTGATGATGGCCGCAGGCGGCATCACCATTGAAGATGACGCGATGCTGGCAGCCAATGTGCAGCTGATATCCAATAACCATGATCTCGACAACCGCATGATTATCACATGCAAACCGGTGCGCGTGGGCAGGCGGGCCTGGATTGGCGCTGGCGCCACCATTTTGCCGGGTGTGACCATCGGCGACAATGCCGTTGTCGGCGCCGCAAGCGTTGTCACAAAGGATGTGGAGGCCAATACTGTTGTGGCCGGCAATCCCGCAAAAATCATCAAACATATTCAATAATAGATAATATATATGAAAAAGAAAGCCAAATCCGACGATGAGGAGCGGAGGCCCAGCCGCTCCGCCCTCAAAAGACAGAGCACAGCCCTGCAAAAGCTGGGAGAGGATCTGGCGGGACTTGATCCCGCAGCAAGAGCCACTCTTGACTTGCCACAGGAGCTGAGCGAGGCGCTGGCTCTTCATGACCGCATCCACGACAGGGAGGGCGCCAGGCGCCAGAGACAGTTTATTGGGCGCCTTATGCGCAATCTCGATTCCGAAGCCATAGCCAGGGCTCTTGCAAGCCGGCAAAATGTGCATGCTGCCCATGTGGCGGAATTCCACCGGGCAGAGCGCCTGAGGGACAGGCTGCTCAATTGTCCGGAACAGGAAATCGATAATACACTGGCCGAAATTGTGCCCTGTGACAAACAGGAAAAATTAAGGGAGCTGCTGTTGCGTGCACGGGGTGATGGCAACAGCGCCGGGACCAGGGCCAGACGCGAGCTGTTTAGGGAGTTGATGCGCATTTTGTCCTGATCCGGGGTGCATTTTGCTCGCAAAAATGCACCAATCCAACATCAGGGTATTGCATTGATGCGGCATTTCTGACGGCTGCCACGGCCTCGATCATCCACTGCCAGCAGATCAAAAACACCGGGTTTGCCAGGCTGCCAGAAAAGAATCTCGCCCGGTCTTGCGCTGCCAATGTACATTTGCCCCGCATACCAGTGGATATTTCTGGCATCGGCCTCGCCTGCGGCCATAAGCGGCAGCCTGTATGCGCTGTCTGTCATTTTTTTCTGGTAAATGACATTTTTCTTTGGCAGCATGATGCGTGGCGCCCTGCCATGCGCCATTTCCCGCTCATGTGAGCAATGTGGCAGCCATTCCGGCGGTGGCGGCTTGTGAATGCCGGCCATTGCAAAAATTTCTTTCATGTCGCTGGGCCAGAACTCCCACCAGACCTCATCGGCCGCGGTATCGCCGCATGCTCTCAGGCCTGTTTGCCTGTCAATCAAGATCTTCTTCAATATGCCGCTGTCGCGCACAGGCGATACACCGGGAATTATCAGGGTTTCCACGATTTCGCCACATTGGCCATGGGCAAAATCACCTGTGGCAGCGCAGACATCCGCCTTTGCGAGATTAAGGCCGCTCTGTTTATCGGCAAATGTATCGGATAATTTGCGCATGGAGCCAAGGGCGCCGGCAATTTCCACAAACAGGGGCAAGGCCGTCTGGCCGCCCACAAAATAGGGATTGGCCGAATTGTCAAAATTACCAACCCAGACCACCACTACATATCTGCCGATTATGCCGGCTGTCCACGCGTCCCTGAAGCCATTGGATGTGCCTGTCTTGCAACGATAGGGCACCAGCCGGTTTGCGCTGCGTATTCTGGCCTGCGGATCTTCCAGCATCCATAGCGCAAGGTAGGCTGCCTCCGGTGAAACAAGCCTCCTTGCCATTTTTTCCTCCCCGCAAGCCCGATAGCGCAATGGACGCCATATGCCCAGATTGGCAAGCATCCCGTACATTGTGGCCAGCTGCCTCATGCTGACCTCTGCGCCGCCCAGGGCCAGGGCCAGCCCATAATAGGCTGCATCATGGGGGAGCCTGACATCAGCCATTTGCAAAAAGCCATAAAGATCAGGATTGGCAAGTCGTTCCGCAAGTCTTATGGCTGGCAGATTACGACTGGATTTCAGGGCCTCCTGGGCTGTCACGGGTCCGCGAAAACCCCTGTCAAAATTTTCTGGATCATAGCCGCCAAAGGATCGTGGCGTATCCGCAAGCATTGTCATGGGGTGTATAAGGCCCTGATCCAATGCCAGGGCATAGATAAATGGCTTGAGAGTCGAGCCCGGCGATCGAGCCGACCTGGTGCCATCTATCTGGCCGGATATGCCCTCATCTGTGAAATCGGCCGAACCGGCCAGGGCGCGCACATCCATGCTGCCCCAGTCCACAATCATGGCCGCCGCATTGGCAATCCCCTTGCGGGCATTTTGAGCCCTGAACTGCGCAAGCGATCTGGCGAGCATTTTCTGCAGATCGCCTTCAATACAGGTGCGAATAACAGTATCTTCGCTCCTCTCCAGCAGCTCAAGGGAAAGGTGAGGGGCAGAAAATGGCAAATCAGCGGGCGCCCGAACATGCAGGGCGGCTTTTGTGCCGCCGCTTTGGGGCCAAAGAGCAGTGGCAAGTCTTTGACGGGCAGAGTCAAAATCGCCACCCTTAACTGGATTGCGGCGTGCAGGATTCTGGGGAACAACTGCAAGAGCCACACACTCCATGGGCGTAAGGGATGCCGCCGGTTTATTAAAATAGATGCGCGCGGCCGCCTCTATGCCTTCTATGTTGCCACCATAGGGCGCAAGATTTAAATAGGCCTCCAGGATTTCATCCTTGCCGTAGTGCCATTCCAGCACAAGCGCATGCCATATTTGCCTGAGCTTGCCGGAAAATGTGGTGGTGCGCAATTTTCCACGCAGCCGCGCCACCTGCATTGAAATGGTTGACGCGCCAATTCTGCGTCCCCCCCTGGAGACCAGTGATTTCATCGCCCGGCACATGGCAATGGGATTAATGCCCGGGTGCTGATAAAAATATCTGTCCTCATAATGCAGGATGGCCCTGATCGCCTGAGGCTCCACATCTTCGAGAGCCACCCTGAGACGGTATCTGCCATCGCTTGCAGGCTGTATTTTCATCAGGTCGCCTGAGCGGTCAAGCACCACTTTGCCAAATTCAACCTGCTCCACCAGAGCCGGCCTTTGTGAAAAAGCGAGAGCGCATAGCGTCAATCCGGGAGGCAAAAACAGAACCGCCAGCAAAAGCAGCCACTTTTTTCTGCCTTCAGGCAATAACCATGTCATTGCGCCACTTCAAATCTCTGGTTTGGGCCACTGCCATAAATGGCGCTGTCATACATGGACTGGGCAGTTGTGGCCGGGGCGAAAAATGCGCCCATTGCCACAGGTCGTATTTTATATTTGAAGACAAGCGGCTTGTTTCCCACATCCGCAAAAATAAGCATCCTGTCCTCTTGCCTGTCCATAAACTTGATGCCGGATGCCGGATTTTCGTCATTTTCACCATTGCGGGGAATGACCATCTCAAAACCTCCAGGCACCATATCCGTTATCACGCAGTTGCTTATGCTATCCCGCATGGCGCGCACACTTAAGGTGACTGTAACTTCATCACCCAGCATCGCCCTGCTGGTTTTTTCACCGGACACATTGGCATATTCGCGCTGCACCTCAAGCCCTCTGGCCACATTCTCCAGCACTGGCTCTCGCCCATACCCGGTGGTGGCTATTTGCCAAAAAACCGGTTTATCCCCACCAGGCATCTCAAGATGATATCTTGAACACTGGTCTATGCTGTAGGAGTACATGGCGCCATTTGCAAGAAGACTGCCGCTGCCGCCTGTAGAATCATCCAGACAGGCAATGCGCGCCTGCATGATTTCAGGAGTATTGCCCGCAGCAATGGCTACAATGGCATTAATGCCCTGACAGGCAGAAAAAGTGGCATATTTTCCACCATTCATGCTCATCAGGGTGGCCTCATAAAAGCCCTCTCTGGCCCTGTCATCGCATCTGTCCGGAAAATAGCGGCAGAGTATGGCCATATTCAAGGCATATTGCGCATATTCGTCAAACCAGCCGGAGGTCTCGTTGATTACCGCCTCCGGTGCCTGCGCCGGCATGTGCATTTCCGCCCGTATGGCCTGCACCAGGGCTCCGGCCAGATCATTGCGCCAGCCCTCAATGCCAAGTTCCTCCATGCTTTTTTGCAGATTTTCCAGCAACTGCGTGGTCACCCGTCCTTCTTTGGTCAATACCCAGATGGCATAGGCGGAATTTCTGGCAGCAGCAAGGGTCGGCTCATTCAGCTGGCAGTTGGCAGCCAGGGCATCGCAAAGCATTGCCAGCAGCTCGTCACCGCCCCCAAGACCGGCAATGCGCATGGCAAGCAGGAAATCTGCGGCATAAGCCGTAAGCAGCAGCTCAGGCTCGCCTCCTGGCCAAAGGGAAACGCCATTGCCATTAAACCTCTCGCGTATGGCCGTTAGGGTTGATTCCAGCAGCTTCTGGCGCAATTGGGCATCAACTCCCTGTATGGGCCAGGCGCGCAAAAGCACCTGCGCATAAGCCCTGCTCACCAGCTGCTCGGTGCACCCATAGGGATATGTGCTCAGATACTGTGCAAAGCCTGTCGCAAGGGGAATCGGCACTGCGGAGATCGTTGCCACACTAGCTGCTTTTTGAGGATAGACAGCTCTTTGCGTCGGCAACTCGCCTGACGCTCTGGCAATGCCGCCATCAAGGGTAGTCAGCATCGTGGCTGGTGGCCGGATGGACATAAAGCCATTACGGTCAAGATCCACGCCAGCCCCGGCAATTTTAAAATCCAGAGTCGCCGCGCCAGGGACGGCCATTGCCTTAAGCCGGAAAGGCAACACCTTTTCTCCCCCTGCGGGAATGACTGCCTCTGCCGCTATGGCCCCCTGAATTTCAAGACAGGCTGGCGTTTTCATTGAAATTCCGGCCTTGATGTCAGCATCTGTGGTGTTGGCAACAGTCAGGCTGCCTTCGAACACATCTCCCGGAGACACTGCCGGCGGCAGATTTGGCGATGCCACCAAAGGCCCCCTGACAAGGGTGTCCGCGGTTGCCGAGCCTGCGGCCTGGGCGCTGACTCCCACAGCCATAATCCTGATTTTGCCATTATAGTAATCAGGCAGAGGCAGCTTGACAGTCGCGCCCTCCGGGCCTGTTGCCACAATCCCGGACCAGAAGGCCACAGGAGGCTCATGCCTTCTTTTAAAAGGATTTTCAAAACGCATTCCAAAAGGCACACCGGACATGCCGCCCCCAAATGCGGCCAGCCGGCTGGCAATTTTGGCATGATCCGGCATCAGCAGATCATATGCCTGCAGTGTGCGAACATCCAAAGCCCTGTCCTCCAGCAGGCTGGCCAGGGGATTGGGAGTTTTAAAACCTGTCAGCTGCAATATGCCTTCATCCACTGCGCTTATGATGGCAAAACCTTTGGCCTGGCTTGCAAGGTGGATTTCCAGCTCGCCGCCAGGCAGAATGGTGTCGGGCGCCTTTAGCTCAAGGGCGGCATCATGCTTTTTGATATTGGCATTAAAAGATGCCACGGCCCAGGTATGCGGCGCCATGTAGATGGCATCCGATGCAGGGGAGCGGGTAAAGCTCGCCACCACATAGCCCTTGCCGGCAAAGCCCTCCGGCAATTCAATCTGCTGCACGCTGTCTCCCGCCTGAGCCATGAACCAGGTGAAGGCATTCACCCCCTCCCTTTCAATGCTCAACATGCCAAAACCATCATAGGGCGTGGAAATGGCCACTTTTATGGTATCCCCTGCGTCATATTCGCTCCTGTCCAGTCTGATGCGCATTTTAGCTGTCGCCAGTGGCGCATTGGGAGGAGCTGCCCGATTGCCAGCGACAGCATAGGGCATCTGCGACACTATTCTTCCATCTGCATCCTTTGCCAGCAGCAGGAACTCACCGGGGATGCTGGTATCCAAAGCGATTTTCATGCCGTCCCGGGGCAGGTTTTCCGTCCATTCCCGAAGGGGCACCGATGCAGGCGTCTCGTCATACCTGAAACCGCCATTGCCATCGGATACAAGGCTTGTGACATACTGGCGTCTGGCTATGGAAAAATGCAAATCATTCCATGCAGTTTTTTCCAGATCCGGCTCAAGGGCCATGAACTCCAGTTCGGCTTTGGAGCCAACGGGAATGAAATCCGGATTTGTCAGGGAGCCAAGCGGCCTGTAGCCCAGAATGCGTCGCATGGGCGAGGCAATAAATGAGGCACTGCCTATGGTTGGCCTTGAGCCAGCGGCATCAAAACCCTCGGCGACTATCCTGATGCTGGCGGATGTGCGAGCCAGCAGCTCATGCGGTATGTTGAATGTTGCCCTGCCTGAGCCATCTGTCACGCATTCAGGAAGCCTGCGGCTATTGCCATTGCCCCGCCATGGCATGGCATCGGTGAATATGAACCCCTCATACCCCTTGAATGAAAATACGGGTGGCATTGTCTCCACCATTGGTCGAACCTTGTGGCCAGCGGCTGGGGTGCCAAAAAGGTTCTGCAGGGCTATGCCTATGGCCGGAGCATTGCCGGCATCCACTGGCAGCCAGCCGGATATCTCTGGCAATGTAATTTTCATTTTCAGGGCATCAGGCTGGAATTCCTCCAGTCTTGCGGAGGAGCTGCCCAAAATGGCGCCCTTTGCGGCCGGGCGTATATTTATGACATATTTGCCGGATAGAGCGGTTTGCGGCGATGTCCATTCCAGGGCAGCCAGACCATATTCGCCAGCCCTGAAATTTTTTTCCCAGACCTTTATGCCGCGAGGATCGATGATTTCCGCATACAATGGCAGGGTCGGGGCCAGAGCTGCAAAATCCCCTTTGCGGGCAACACAGCCAAAATGCAGGCTGTCCCCAGGCCTGTAGATTCCCCTTTCCCCAAAAACATACACATTCACGTCATCCGCGCCAGTATGCATGCCCCCTGTGGGAAATTCGGAATAATTCAGCTCCCTGGCCCTGTCATCCAAAGGCATGAAGGCCAGCATCCCATCGCTTTCCGCAATAGCAGCCACAGGCCTTGACTCTCTTTTTAAATTTGACAGTGCCGGGAAACGGGCAAAACCATCAGCATCGGCTTGAGCCTCCGCCACAGGGCGCCCATTTGCGCCCAAAATGCTAATTCTGGCGTCTTTTGCCGGCTCGCCATCCAGGATATTTCTAACAAAACAATCCATGACTCCGGTAGCCGACTTTTTGACCACCAGTCCAAGCCTTGTGGCCAGCACCAGACGCGATGCCTCCGCCACCGCCTTGTCCTTGCGGTAGCCCGCAAGCCTGATGAACACCAGGCCATTGCCCGCATCGGCATTCTTGAGGATTGAGCCGACATCAAGGGTGGAGAATTGGGCATTGCCAGGCACAGCATCCCCAAGATCAATTCTGCCTCTTTTTACCGTGCTTATGGAATCCATATCCAGGGTGCTTCCGCCCAGAGGATTGACAAAGGCGTTCATTGATGCGGAGGCCAGGAGAGCCAGAAAAGGCTTTTCCACCATCTGCGCCTCCCATTCTATGCGGTCGACATCTGTAGCAAACAGATCCAGGATGCCATTATCCGCAAGGGGCATAATGCTGCCTGGCTGCATAAAGCCAAGTTCCGGCTCCCCTGGCGTGGCCCGGGAGATATTGATCCATGGCGCCTGCAATTTCTGGCCGGAGGTTGAGGTTAGATCCGCCTGCAAAAAAGCAAGCACATAGTGCCCCGCCTCCGGATTTATGGCGAACCGGAATTTTGAACGCGGCATGTTATCCACCTGCAGCGGCGCCACAGACAGTTTTTTGGATTTCTTCAGCAGGTCCGGCGGCACACCAGGGGCCGCGCTCCAGTTGTAGGGCACGAGAGCGCCAGGGGTGTTGTAGCGGGGCAGCTCGAACACCACAAGGTTTTTACTTACATCTTCCGGGGCGGCATACAGGGATGTCTCAAACTCCAGCACATATCTGCGGTCAAGCTCATCGTTCAGTTCCCGTTTGAGACTTGCGCTGCCGACTTTAAACAGACTCCTGGCGCCAGGCATGTTCTGGTGGAAAAGAGCGCCCCTGGCCTCATCCGAAGCAAAGTAGCGGGCACTTCCATCCACCAGCGCAATCTGGCCCAGACCGGTGAAAAAAATGCCGGCCTGGGATGGAGTTTCCGGGAGTTTATCCACAGCAAATGAAATATTGAGCAGGTCATGGTTCTCATTCCAGACCAGTTCCGGCTCACCAAAGGCAGCGCCTGCCGGAGCAATGAGCTCAGGCCGGTAGCCTTTTGGGGGTGGATAATTAAATTGGAAGGATGCAGTGACCCTGTTTCTGCCATGAGGGGAGGGATCGATCCAGAAATCGCTTGCCAGGAGCCTGCAGGCAAGTGGCAGGGTTTTTAAACTGGCATGGCTGCTCTTCAGCTTTATGACTGCCCTGGGATAAAAATTGCCAAGCTCTATCCTATAGCTTGTAGCGGGCTTTATACTTTCCGGATTTGCAGGAAAAAATTGCAGTTGGGATGGTTCCACCCATTGCCAAAAACCCTCCGCGGCAGGAGTCATGACAATGTTTTTTACAGTATCGCCAACACGGCCCATGGCTGCGGCACACATGGAGCGCCATTTTCCGCCATAATGCTTTTTGCAAAGCTCTTCATCCGGTATGAACTCCAGACGCAAGCCCTCGTTCCAGGGAAAGCCCTCCACAAGCCGCAAGGTCCTGTAGGCTGGCTGGGCCGGGGTGGCCGCATTGACCATTGAAGCCGCCAAAAGCATAAAGAGTACAAGCAGCGATAATGTCCTTTGCATCCTGGTAGTCCTGATAAATTTGTGGCAATCTCCGAATATGCCGGGGCTGGGCACCAACTCCGCTCCCTTCCTACTTCTCCTGAAGATCCGGGCCAATCCCGGTCAGATAGCGCCGCAGAAGATCAAGAGCATGACCTGAAGCCCTCTGGCGTATCCACTGCCTGCCAGGGTAGCGGCCCCGGCAGCGCATTTCGCGCAGCCATATGCCATTTTCAAAGGCCATGGCAATGTAGACAAGCCCCAGAGGCTTTTGCGGCGTTGCGCCATCCGGGCCGGCTATGCCGGTTATGCCAATGCCAAAATCACTATGCGCCAGCCTGCGTGCATTCATGGCCATGCTCCGTGCCACCTGTTCGCTTACGGCGCCATGGCGTTCAAGCATCTCCCTGGGGACGCCAAGCATTTTTTCCTTGGCCTCATTGGCATATGTGACCAGTCCCAAACCAAAAACAGCAGATGATCCTGGCCTGTCAGTTATCCTTTTTGCAAGGAGTCCGCCTGTGCAGGATTCGGCTGTGGCCACAGTTTTTTTGTGTTCCAGCAAAAGCTCAACCACCCTGCTCTCCAGGCTGGGCGCGTCAATGCCATAAACTACTTCGCCAAGCGTGGCGCAAACCTTGTCAACAAGGGGCATGGCCAGCTCTTCAGCCTTTGTGGCATTTTCTGCCCTGGCGGTGATTTTTACAAACATTTCACCATCAGTGGCATATGTAGCCGCTGTTGGATTTTCGCCCTGCAGCAAAGAGCCAAGTCTTTGCGCTGCCTCACCCTCGCCAATGCCAAACGTGCGCACCATATGGGACTGGATGCAGCCACCGGATTTTTGGGCAAGATAAGGAACAACCTCATTTTTAAACATTGGCTCAAGTTCACGCGGCGGGCCAGGCAGCATTATTATAACCTTGTTGCCTGGCAAAGGCACGGCGCAGCCAGGAGCTGTCCCGCAGATATTGGCAAACACAGTGGCGCCACCAGGCAGCATGGCCTGCTTGTACTGATTTTGCGACATGTGCCTGTCGCCAAAATATTCCCGCAGGCTTGCAAGGCTGGCTGCATCCTCCACCAGCGGCACTCCGGCAAATCCGGCGACTGTTTCTTTTGTAAGATCGTCAGCAGTGGGGCCCAGGCCACCTGTGGTAACGATTATATCGCTGCGTTCACTGGCAAGACGCAGCGCTTTTTCCAGCTCTTCCGCATTGTCCCCAACAACCTGTGTATGCCTCAGGCCAATGCCAAGACTGGCCAGTTCCCTGGCCACAAAAGCAGCATCCGTGTTGATTGTATGTCCGAGCAAAAGCTCGGTGCCCACTGAGATTATCTCGGCTTCCATTTTTCTCTCCCCCGAGGAGACAACAGGCAAAATGGCCAGAGTCTCACTGGCAATTATCGCAAATATAATTTATATAAATTTATACAACATAGATGCCCCGCAATGCAATCAACCCCATGCAGGGAGGCTGCCCCATGACCAAAAAAGAATTTGTGGACATGCTGGTAAAAAAACATGCCCTGCCGCGGCCAGAGGCAGAAAAAATACTCAATGCCTTTCTGGATTCCGTTGAGGATGCCCTGGCCACGGACGGCAATCTGCTTGTGCGCAATTTTGGCGCATTCAAGGTGGTAAGGCATCAGGCCCGGTCTGGCCGCAATCCGCGCACAGGCGAGCTCATAAGCATCCCGGAATCGTCCACAATAGTTTTCAGAGCCTCAAAATCCCTGACCGATCTCATCAACTGAGAGCCACAGGCCAGCCGGAGGGAATAAAATTGCAACTGGCTTGCGAACAACGGCATTGGTTTAATGAATGTATGTTTCCAAGGTGATGAAAATCCAATCCATATCGCGGGCTTGCACCTGCCGCGCAATAAAAATCTTGCAATTTTTCTGATTGTTTGCTACATGTCTTTTTTGTTTTAAATTTTGGTCATTTGCCGAAGGGGGTGATTCTGTTGCCGGGAGTTTTCCTGAACGAGGACGATTACAACTTTGACATCGCTCTGCGCAGATTTAAGAAGCAGGTGGAAAAGGCTGGCATTCTTTCAGAAATGAAGAAGCGCCAGCATTATGAAAAGCCAAGCGTCATGCGCAAGAAGAAAAAGGCCGCAGCCCGCAAAAGGCTGATGAAGAAAATGCGCAAGCTCAACATGTCCTAGTGGATGCCAGGTTTTTCCTGTCGTAAAAACTTGAAGAGAGTAAAGCAAAAAACGTGGTTTTAGCTTTGTCTGCATCATGTTGGCGGAGCGCCATACTGACTATGCCAGGCATCAGTCGTTTTGCGCGGCGCAGTTTCATTCGCGGCAGCCATCTGACCTCTTCTTTCGGTATGCCTATAGTGTATGTCTCTTGCAAGTAGACATGCACGCCCGGCCGCGAAAGCGGGCGGCACGGCCAATGGCGGACAGCAAAACCGTGTTTTGTTGTGAAAGGCCAGGCCGCAGGGTTGAGATTGAGAAAATTTCAACTGACAAATACCATAATATTGCGGAAAATTCTTTATCTATTAAATAAAGAATTTTCCGCTTTCTTGTCCAATTGCGCCAGTCTGTCCTTGCGCATCCCTTCATTTTAACGCGCATTTTTAAGGATATCCCATGACTTTGAACGAAAGGATTGAAAAGGAATATGTGCAGGCCTACAAGGCCAGGGATGCAGTGCGCCTTGGCGTGCTGCGCCTTTTAAAAACCGCGGCCCGCAACCGTCTGGTGGAATTGTGCCGTACTGATGGCACCCTGGCCGATGATGAGCTCATGGATGTCATCATCAGGCAGGCCAAACAGCGCCAGGATTCCATTGAACAGTACAATGCGGCCAACCGCCCCGATCTTGCGGCCAGGGAAGAGGGAGAGCTCGCCATACTGCGCGAGTATTTGCCACAAATGCTCGATGAAGCCGCCCTTGCCCAGGCCATAGATGATGCCATCGCCAGTACTGGCGCCACCGGGCCAGGTGACATGGGCCGTGTCATTGGCCTGGTCATGGGCGCAAACAAGGGCCGAGTGGATGGCAAGGCCGTCTCGGCGGAGGTCAAAAAAAGACTTTGCGCCAAGGGCTGATCCACGGTTCTGGCCGCTCCCCTTGCCAGTCAGGCGGCATGTATTATTATTTATGAGAATGTCCCAACTTCAACTCTGCTGCCTGGCGTATGTGCTTGCTCAGATGGGCCATGCGGCTGGAACACTGCAAGGGAGCCTTTTTCAATTCCCATACCATGCCTGTTGACCGCATCAAGGCGAAAATACTGGCTTTGCCCGTTAAGATTTGCAAAATTATAATTTAGGCCACTATTTATTTAATGGTCGCAAACAACATATGATTCATCCCCGCACTTTACATTCACTGGAATTTGACAAGGTTGTCGCCTATCTTGAAAGCCTCTGCATCTCCAGTGCCGGGCGCATTCTCGCCGCAGCGACAAAACCTCTGGAAAATGCGGATGAAGCCGCCCGCGCTTTTTCCATGCTTGCGGAATACCAGATCTGGGTCTCCAGCCCGACAAATATAAAATTCACGCTGACCGCATATCCGGATGTTGCCATTCTCCTGGACAACCTTGGCTTGCCCGGACAATCCTCTCCGGATCTGGACGCATTCTGGGCATTGCGGCAAATGCTGCGCGAGGCCAAAAAGGCCCATGATTCCCTTTGCGATGCAGCCCATTGCCAGCATTGGCCGCATCTGCACGAACTGGCCCAGAGCTGTGACATGCCAGAGCAGCTCATTGCCGCCCTCAACCGTTGCATATCCGATGACGGCTACCTGAAGGATGAAAGCTCACCAGGCTTGTACCGCCTGCGCAATGAATTGCGGGCTCTCCACCAGGGCTGCCTGCGCAAGGTCAGGGATTATGCGCAGCAATACAACATGCTGCCATATCTGCAGGATGAGTTCATGACGCTCTCCTCGGATCGTTATGTGCTGCCGCTTAAGGCCAATTTCAAGGGCAGAATGCAGGGCATAATCCATGATTGGTCCCAAACCGGGGAGACATGCTACTTTGAGCCAATGTTTCTGGTGGAAATCAACAACCGCCTACAGGAACTCAAGCATGAGGAGCGCGAGGAGGAGAGAAAGATAATTGATTATCTTGCCGGCCTGCTAAATGACGCCCTCCCGGGCGCGCGCGCTGCAAACAGTCTTCTTGCCCGCATTGATCTGCTCAATGCCAAAAAGCTGCTTGCTGATTATCTGGATTGCGCTTCGCCCACATTCAGCGATGCTGACCAGGGCATTGAGCTTTTGGCTGCCAGGCATCCCTTGCTTGCTCTTTCTCGCCAGGAAACTGGGGAGAAACCACGCGGCGACAGGCAAAATCCAGTGCGCCCCCTGGACATAATTCTGCGCCCTGGCGACAGGGTTCTGGTGATTACCGGCGGCAATGCCGGCGGCAAGACCGTTTGCCTCAAAACCATGGGGCTCCTGGCGGTGATGGCCATGAGCGGGCTGCCAATTTCTGCCGCATCCGGCTCGCATCTGCCCTGGTTTGACCGCGTGGACGCCTTCATTGGCGATGAACAGAGTCTTGACGACAATGTCTCCACCTTCACCGCCCAGATCGACCATCTCTCCAAGGCCTGGAAATATCTGGACGGTCATGGCCTGGCTCTGCTTGATGAGTTTGGCGCCGGCACAGATCCCGCCGAAGGCGCCGCTCTTGCCCAGGCAGTTCTGGATGGCCTGCTGGACAAGAAATGTTTTGTGCTTGCCGCAACGCATTTTCCCGCGCTCAAATCCTATGCCCTGACCAAGGCTGGCGTTCGCGCAGCCTCCATGCTCTTCACGCCTGACACAGGCCGCCCCATGTTCAAGATAGCCTATGATCAGGTGGGCTCGAGCCAGGCGCTCCATGTAGCCCAGGCACATGGAATGCCAGAGGAGATTTTGGCCAGAGCCAGACATTATCTGCTTCAGGATGGTCAGGATCCAGATGCCATCATGGGTCGCCTCAATGCCATTGCCGCTGAGCGGGAGGCCGAGATAGAGGCGCTCAAGGCGGAAAGAGCCAGGGCTGACAGCATTCTCGCGGATAAACGCGAAAAGCTTGACAGGGAGCGGGCAAGGCTTAATGGGGACGTGCGCGCCAAAATATCCGAACTGATGCATGCCTGGAAATCGGGCCGTGCCAATGCCAGGCAAACCATAAAACAGATGTCCGGCCTGCGCGAGGAGCTTGGTCTCGGCCCCATCGAGGAATCGCCATCGGTACTGCCGGAAAAAACCGAATTCAAGATTGGCCAGACCGTTCTGCATACGGGGTTTAATCGACGCGGGGTCATCCGCGATGTGGATGGGCGCAAAAAACGTGTGCGCCTGGATATGAATGGCGTGAGCCTGTGGGCCGACATGAAGGATTTGCGCGACAGCATCGGCTCCTCCAGGGAAAAGACCGGCACAGCCAGCAAATCCATCCCTACCGGTGGGGGATCCCTCAGCCTGGATGTGCGCGGAATGCGCGCCGATGAGGCCATAGCCGAAATTGAGCGCTTTCTGGATCGGGCCATCCTTGCCGGCTTTGGCGAGGTTGAGATTGTGCATGGTCGTGGGACTGGAGCCCTGCGGCGTCAGATCCACGATTTTTTGCGAACCTTCCCTGCCATCTCCAGCTTTGCATTGGCTCCGGAAGATCGCGGAGGCGATGGCATGACCATTGTTTCCATGAACTGAGATGACATGCCATGCGCAGCAGCCAGGCAATTCAGGCAATAAAGGAGCGAATCAGCATAGTGGATCTTGTACGCCGCTATGTTGATCTCAAGGGCAATGGCCAGCATTACGTGGCGCCCTGCCCCTTTCATCAGGAAACAAAACCATCTTTTTCGGTCAATGCCGAAAAGGGATTTTTCTATTGTTTTGGCTGCCAGGCCAGCGGAGATATTTTTGAGTTCTACAGCCGCATAAACGGGGTTGATTTTGCCGAGAGCCTGGCCCAGCTTGCCAGCGAGGCCGGCATATCGATTGAATACGAAGGCAGGGACAAAAAGGGCTCCCAACATGATAAAAACGCCAGCGCAAGGCAGCTGATGCTGGCGATGCACGAGGCGGCCGGCCGCTACTTCTGTTCTGCCCTGGCTGGGGAAAAGGGCCAGGCTTGCCGCGCCTATATCAGGCAAAGGGGCATCTCGCCGGAGATTGTCGCGCATTTTGGCCTTGGCTGGGCGCCCGGTGGCTGGCGTAATCTGGCCGATGCACTGCGAGCTCTGGGCTATGGGCCGGATCAGGCCTGCGAGGCCGGTCTTCTGGCCAAATCCAGTGGTGGCGTCTGTTATGACCGCTTTCGCGGGCGCTTGATTTTTCCCATAAAGAGCCTGTCGGGGCAGATCGTCGCCTTTGGCGGCAGAATTATTGAGGATTGCGATGAGGCAAAATACATCAACAGCTCCGACACCCCCATCTACAGGAAGAAGGAGCACATATATGGGCTTGCCCAGGCCAGGCGGGGCATTTCCTCTAAAGGTTTTGCCATACTGACCGAAGGATACATGGATGTGCTGACCCTGCATCAATATGGCTATGACAATGGCATAGGAGTGCTGGGTACAGCACTTACGCCGGAGCAGATCCGCCGGATTTCGGGTTTCACATCCCGCATTGTCCTTGTTTTTGACGGGGATGGCGCCGGCCGCAAGGCTGCCCTGCGTTCCTGCGCGATGCTGCTTGCAAGGGGTCTGGCCTGTCCTGTCGTACATCTGCCGGATGGCGAGGACATTGACAGCTTTTTAAAAGCCGGGGGCAGGGATGCCTTTGACCAGCTCTGCAAATCCGCTCCTGAGGGCCTGCGCTATTGCGTTGGGGCTCTTTCCGCATTTGCGCCAAGGGAAGCTGTGGAATGGGTTAAAAACTTTCTGGCGGATGTCCAGGTTCCTGAACTCGCAAGCCCCTATGCAAGTCAGTTCGCACAGCTTCTTGGCATCTCCGAATCCGCCCTGCGCTCCGGCCTCTCTCCACACGACAAGTCCTGGGACAAAAATAGCGGGGGCACCCTGCACAACATTGAAAACATGCGCGATGTCCAGATTATGATCTTTGCCATCCGGTATCCCGAAAGAATGAATGATTTGCGCGATCTGGGCGCCGATCTGGCCCTGAAGTCCGCAGCTGCCCGCAATTTGTGGGCCATTCTCGAACAATATGGAGCCCAAGAGGCTTTCTATCATCTCAACGAGCGTCAAAAAAATTTCTGGCGCACCCACCGCGGCCCCGGCTCCGCCCCGCTGACAAATGCTGACCAGGAGCTGGTCTGCCTGAAACTGGAACTTGAAAAATTTTATGAGGCTGCCCGCAAAGCCTCTCTTTCTGCCGCAATCGCGGAAAACGCGGGCGGCGATTTTGCCGCTGATCTGGAGTATCTCAGAGCGCTTCAGGAAACAACGGGGGGAAAAAATGAGTAATTTGAAAAATATACCTCAATTCCAGATGCTCATCGACAAGGGCAAGGGCACCGGTTTTCTGACCTATGAGGAAGTGAACAAGGCCCTCCCGGGAGAAATGAACAATTCCGAACAGCTCGAGGAAATAATAAGCACCTTCGAGCAGTTCGAAATTATCATTGTCGATTCCGAAAAGGACGCCAAAAAACTGTCATCAGTAAGCGATCCTGTTGACGAACTTGCCAACGCAGGCCTTGATCTGGGGGAAGGGGATGAAACAGGCGACTATTCATCCCGCAGCACAGACCCGGTGCGCATGTATCTGCGCGAGATGGGCGCTGTTCCCCTGCTCGATCGCGATGGCGAGGTGGTCATTGCCAAAAAGATAGAGATGGGCGAGCAGGAAGTGCTCTATGCCCTGGTGGAAGTTCCCGTGGCGGTGGAGGAATTGATCCATGTCGGCGACGATCTGCGGCAGAACCGCATCAAGCTTAAGGATGTGGTAAAAACCATTGAGGAGGATGATCCATCTGAAGATGAAATGAACCAGAGGACAAGGGTCATCAGCCTGCTTGAGGAAATCAAGGCTGTATTCAAGAAAAAGAAAAAAATCTATCAGAAGCTGGATGACTGCTGCACCCTTGAAAGGCGCGTAACTGCCCTGCAAAAGGAGATAATAGCCTTCAAGGATGAGATAGTCAGCCGTCTGCGAGACATCAAGCTGGAAAAGACCCTCATCGACAGGGTTATTGAAACCGTGGAGGATTATGTCCAGCAGATGCACAACTGCCAGCGGGATCTTTCCGCATACATTCTGGCCACCGGCCGCACACAGGCGGACATCCAGGAGCTGTTTGACCATCTTGACCACCGTGAAATCAATCCTGCCGATGCCGCCCGCGAACTGAAGCTCATGAGCGTGGACGAGCTTTTCTCCTTCAAGGAAATGATCGTGGGCAAGATTGAAATCCTCAAGCGCCTGCAGGAGAAATGCTGCCACACGGTTGGCGATCTGGAAGAAGTGCTCTGGCGCATAAAGCGCGGCAATAATGCGGCCATGCGCGCCAAGCAGGAGCTAATCCGCTCCAATTTGCGCCTTGTGGTATCCATAGCCAAAAAATACACCAATCGCGGGCTTCAGTTTCTTGACCTCATTCAGGAAGGCAATATTGGCCTGATGAAGGCAGTGGACAAGTTTGAGTATCAGCGCGGTTACAAATTTTCCACCTATGCTACCTGGTGGATCCGCCAGGCCATCACCAGAGCCATTGCCGATCAGGCCAGAACCATTCGCATCCCTGTGCACATGATCGAAACCATCAACAAGCTCATTCGCACATCGCGCTACCTGGTGCAGGAGCTTGGCCGCGATCCCACCCCGGAGGAAATCGCGGAACGTATGGAATATCCTGTGGACAAGGTCAAAAAAGTTCTCAAAATCGCCAAGGAGCCCATCTCTCTGGAAACACCCATCGGCGATGAGGAGGACTCCAGCCTCGGTGATTTTATTGAGGACAAGAAGGCTGTGGCCCCGGCTGAGGAGGTCATCAACACAAAGCTTTCAGAACTGCTGGAGGCTGTGCTTGCGGACCTGACGCCAAGGGAGGAGCAGGTTCTGCGCAAAAGATTCGGCATTGCCGAAAATAGCGACCATACACTGGAGGAAGTGGGCAAGGATTTTAATGTGACCCGCGAGCGTATCCGCCAGATCGAGGCCAAGGCATTGCGCAAGCTGCGTCATCCAGTGCGCAGCCAGCTTCTCAGGTCTTTCTATGAAAATTAAACGGGCCATTGTCTGGCTGCTTATGGTCTGCCTGCCTCTTCTCTGTCCAACCCGGCAGGTCCATGCTGAAGATGCCTCGCATCCCGATGGCATTGTCGCCCACTGTTTTGATGGCGACACCATGAAGCTGCAGGATCGCCGCGTTGTGCGCCTGGCCGGCATAGATGCGCCGGAGATGCCCCGCAACGGCAAACCCGCGCAATTCTATGCCCGTCAGGCCAAAAAGGCTCTGGAGGGGCTGGCTCGTGGCCAGAAGGTGGGCCTGGTTTTTCCCGGCCTCAATCAGCATGACCGCTACGGGCGTCTCATTGCTGATGTCCGTCTGGAAAATGGCGAATCCCTTAATGAAAAACTGATTGAACAGGGAGCGGCATTTTTTTACCCGCATCAGGATCTGACTCCCGACTTTCAGGAAAAACTTGCCTCTCTCCAGGCGGATGCAATACAGGAAAGGCGTGGATTATGGGATTATCTGCTGGCACAGCCCCTGGCAAATCTCAATTATGTGGGCAACCGGGCATCTCTGCGCTTTTTCCCGGCTGACTGTCCGGCAGTACAGACGATAAAGCCGCGCAACCGTGTCAATTTTGGCACACTCATGGATGCCTTTCTGGCCGGTTACGCCCCGGCCAGGGTTTGCCAATTCTGGCCGGATGCTCTGAAGCCATAGGGGGAGATTGCCTCTTCCCCAACTTGTCTGGGAGGAACGGCCTTTTGCGGCTTAATATCCCTTGATGTAATCGTCCAGGTTTTCTGCCGAACAGTTCTTGCTGACCCAGAATGCGGAGGCCCAGACCATCAGGGCCGTGGCCTGGGTGTCATCAAGAGTTTTGAGTTTTGATTCCAGGCTGGATTTGCTCGCTCCGTGGCGCATGTGGACTCCATTGAGATCACAGGCGTCCGTGACACGCAGAAGGAGATAGGACAGGCGCGTGCTCTCTGGCACAAGCTTGGTGTCCTTGTAGGCATCCACAATGGTTTTTAGTTCTGATGCGCTGAAAATCTGTTTAATGCCCGCTATCGCCCTAAAGAAAGTATCCACGGCCCAGGGCAGAATAAATTCCGCGCCCGCGCTTTTTGTGCGGAAATAATCCTTGAGCCAGCGCTCCTGATCGGCGTTAATACGGGCTGCGACCTGTGGCATCAATGCCCCCATTAAAATGCAAACTTTACCCGGATGGCAGCGCCAGCCGGCATCTGTCAAATCAAGACCAACGAAAATTGCGGTTAGGCAAATTCAACCAGAATGCGGCACATGACGTCCCAATGGAATGCCATATTGCCAGAATGGGCAATTATCCAATCCAAAGCTATCAATTCTGGCCCAACAATTCAAGAGATATTCTAGATTTTTGCAGGCTGATTTTACAATTCAAAGTTTTGGCCCCGTGGCGACTATGCGCCCATAAACCATTTTTTACTTTAATTGGCGCAATTTATGCATATCTTTATTGCCTAAAGGTATTCAATTAATTACCGTAATAAAAAACAAGGGACATGTTAAATTCCTGGCCGGAATGAAAGGGGAGCATAATGCGCAACACTACCGCAAAATCGTTGATACTAATTTTTATCTGTTTTCTGGCTCTGGCCTGCATATGCTGCATTGCCAGCATTGCCCTCATGCCGGGCAAATCCATCATGATTGCCGCCCTGCCAGGCATTGGAGCGGCGGTTCTTTGCGCCATCGCCGGCGCATTCGTCATTTCCGGCCGGCTGTCCGGTCTCGAAAAAATCGAGGCCTATGCCCGGGCCATGAGCCAGGGCAAGGATGCAAGCCTGGATGTCTCCGCCTGCGGCGCAGCCGAGGGGCTGGCCCGTTCCGTGGCGGCCATGGGCAAAGCCGCCCAGGACAGGGAGCACTGGTATACGGGCATTCTTGATTCACTTCCCTGGGCCATTGCCGTAACCGACATGGACATGAACTGGACATTCTGCAACACAGCATCGCTCAAGTCCATGAACAAGTCGCATATGGGCGAGATTCTCGGCAGGCACTGCTCCGCCAAAAACGGCAATATCTGCAATACTCCCAATTGTGGCATTGAGCAGCTGCGCAAGGGCAACAACAGGGTCATCAATCACATGCCCAATGGCAAGGTCATGCAGATTATCCTTGCCTTCATCGAAGATGCCAATGGCAAGCGCATTGGGCATGTTGAAGTTGGCGAGGATATAACGGAGCGCATCCAGCTTGAGGAGAAGAGCAAGCGCGCGGCCGAGGAGGCGCGCGCAGCCATGGTGTCCCAGCTGGAAGGTGTGGTTTTGGCCATTGATCAGGGTGCAGAGTCCCTCAACGCGGCACTTGATGATGTGCGCAACCAGGCCCACGAGGCTGCCGCCAGGCTGTCCGAGGCTGCCACTGCCATGAATGAGATGAATTCCACTGTGCTTGAAGTGGCCAGCAATGCCGAAGGCGCCGCGGATGCCGCATCATCGGTGCAAAACCAGGCACATGAGGGCAATTCTCTTGTTTTGAGAACCATTGACAGCCTGCGCACCCTCAAGACTCTTTCGGTCAGCCTCAAGACTGACATGGAAGGTCTTGACAAGCAGGCCAAGGACATTGGCACTGTTCTTACGCTCATCCGCGATATTGCGGACCAGACCAATCTCCTGGCACTCAATGCAGCCATTGAGGCTGCCAGGGCAGGTGAAGCCGGGCGCGGCTTCGCTGTTGTGGCCGATGAGGTGCGCAAACTTGCTGAAAAAACCATGAGCGCCACGAGGGATGTTGAATCGGCCATTGAAGCCATACAGGAAGGCACGTACAAAAGCTCCTCCACCATGGACAATGCTGTATCTGCCATTGAAGCCACCAGCCATGTGGGCGAGGAATCCGGCAATGCCCTTGAGAAGATCTCCCATCTTGCGGAGGATTCCAGTGTGCGCGTGTCTGCCATCGCCGCTGCCGCCACAGAACAGTCCGCAGCCTCGGAAGAGATCAACCGTAGCATTGCAGAGGTGAACCACCTTAGCGCGGAAATAGCCCGGGTCATGGGAGAATCTGTGGAACAGACAGCGCAGATGGTGCGCGAGGCCCATGTGCTCACAGATATTCTTGAAGGCATGCGCAAGGATAAAAAATAGGCGGAAGGCAAGAAAAGGATGCATGGCCCCGCAGACACTGTTTCTGCGGGGCCTTCAGTTTATTTGCAATACATCTCCCATGAAACGAAGTGAAAAACGTATATCCTTGACATGGTGGCCTTGGAATTTTACTTTATTTGCGGACCTGAAATATATTTTTTCAGGCCTAATTCAAAACCGACTACTGGCGCGTTATCATATGCGCGGAATATTAAAGGAGAACAGTCATGGCAGAACAAATCACAGACGCCACATTTGGCGGTATAATTGAAAAATCCGATATTCCTGTGCTTGTGGATTTCTGGGCGCCCTGGTGCGGTCCCTGCCGCGCCATGGGACCAATCCTTGACGAGCTTTCCACCGAATATGCAGGCCGTGTGCGCATCTGCAAGATGAATGTGGACGAAAATCCGGCCACTCCGCAGAATTATGGCGTGCGTGCAATACCCACAATGGTTTTGATCAAAAATGGTGAAACTGTTGAGCAGATCACAGGCGCTGTATCCAAGGAGGCATTGAAGCGCGTTCTGGATACAAAGGGTCTGGCATGAAACTTTATGATGCCGTTGTTGTTGGCGAGGGTCCGGCCGGCATAACGGCAGCCCTGTATCTGGCCCGCTCCGGATGTTCCGTTCTTCTTTTCGAGAACGTCACCCCAGGGGGCCAGATACTGCAGACCGCCGATATTGAAAATTATCCTGGCTATCCTGATGGCATCAAGGGTTATGAGCTTGCCGATCTTTTTGCCAGGCATCTGGAGGGGCTGCAGATAGACATGCCGCGAGGCGAAATCTCGGCCATATCCGGGGAGGCTGGCAATTTTTCCATTCAGGCCCAGGCCGGCGAGCAGACATACAAGGCACGCACTGTTGTCGTATGCTCCGGCGCAAAGCACCGGCTTTTGGGAGTTCCACGGGAAGAGGAGCTCATCGGTCGCGGTGTCTCCTATTGCGCGCTGTGCGATGGCAATTTTTATCGCAATCAGGATGTGGCCCTTGTTGGCGGCGGTAATGCGGCCCTTGAGGAATCCCTCTACATGTCCAGAATCGCCAGAAAAGTGCACCTGATCCATCGCCGCGACGAATTCCGGGGCGCCAAAATTTATCTGGACAAGCTGGAGGCCATGCCGGAAAAGGTGGAAATCCACCGCAGCACCATCATAGAAGGCCTGCTTGGCGACAAGGGCCTGGATGGAATTGTCATCCGCGATCTTGCCAATTCCACAACTTCCACCCTTGCAGTCCAGGGCCTCTTCATATATGTTGGCTTCATTCCTGTTACATCGTTTCTGCATTCTGACGTGAAGACAGACGCGCAGGGCTTTATAATAACGGATACCGAGATGCGCACAAGTGTGCCTGGCATATTCGCTGCCGGCGATATCCGCTCAAAACTCTGTCGTCAGGTCATAACTGCCGCCGGGGATGGCGCCACCGCCGCCCAGGCAGCCTTTGTATTTCTGGAACAGCTTCATGCCTGATAAACTCATTCGCGGCTTAATTGCCATCATCTGCGTTACTTTTCTCGCCGGCTGCGGCATTATCGACATGCTTTACCTGCCGCCTGCCGAAGATACGGCGCAGGAAATCTATGAAGCCGCAAATGAGGAAATGAGCGAAAAAAACTATGTCCGCGCTGTGGAGCTGTATAACAAGCTCAAGGATACCTATCCCTTCAGCCCGTACACCATAGATGCGGAGCTTTCCCTTGGGGACGCCTATTTTCTTGATGAGGAGTTTGAGCTCGCCGGAGAAACCTACAAGGATTTTGAGGCTCTTCATCCCCGCAACGAGGCCATTCCCTATGTGCTTTATCAAACAGGCATGTCACTTCTCAATCAGTTCCGCTCCATTGATCGCGCCACAACCGAGCTGCAGGAGGCATATGAATATTTCGACCGTCTGCAGCAGACTTTCCCCGATTCTCCCTACACCACCAGCGCCAGGGAGAATATGCAGGAATGCCGCCGCCTGATGGCGGAGCATGAGCTCTATATTGCCGATGTGTTCTGGCATATGGGCAAGTATGGCCCGGCCTGGCGCCGTTATGTCTATGTGGAGGAGAATTTTCAGGATGTGCCTGAAGTGGCTGAACATGCCGCCGAAAAAAGCATAGCGGCCTATCACAAATATCGCGCCCAGCAGGCTGCGGAAACTCGCGAACTGCGACAGGGCTCATGGAAACAGTGGTTCAAGTGGCTATAGGCTTATGAAAGCCTGAGTCTCTGCCAGGATTTATTGAACAGGGCATTATGCATAATGCCCTGTTCCTGTTTTATCATCCCAAAACAAAATTGCTGCTTTATGCCGCCTCCCCGCCATCATCCCTGGGTTTCAGTCCTGTGGCCATAAAAATCAGGGCGCGCCACATTCTGTCTATGCCGCTGCGCCTGTGGGCGGACACCAGCAAGGGGCGGACGCCAAGAATGTCCTGCCATTCGGTCTGTCTGGCCTGTCTTTCCTTTTGATTGCACTTGTCAGCCTTTGTCAGCACAGGCAAAATTTGCAGAGAATTGGCCTGGGCATAGTCCGCCAGCTCAAGATCCAGAGCCTGCGGTGTCAGGCGGCAGTCCAGCAGCAGGGCAAGCCCTTTTAATTGAGGCGTTTCCACAAGATATTTGTCCAGCACCCTGGCCCATTTCCTGCGTTCCTCATGACTTGCGCGGGCATAGCCGTAACCGGGCAGATCAACCAGATAGAAGTCATAGGGGCTCACAAGATAAAAATTGACAGATCTGGTCTTCCCAGGGCTGGAACTCACCTTTGCCAGCTTTTTTCTGCCAGCAAGGGCATTGATCAGCGAGGATTTGCCCACATTGGAGCGCCCCGCCATGGCTATTTGCGGCGTGTTCAAGACTGGCAGCTGCCCGGTGGTGTAGGCCGTGCTTTCCAGTGTCAGTTCAATATGCATATCTGCCCCTTTTTTCCGCCTTGACAAATGGCTGTTTTTAAATAATGCTCCAAAATTGCGCTTTTTGTGTCTGATTGTCATGGCACAATATTTTCACTTTGAAATTATCCCTGCGGCGAAAAGTGGCCTGCCTTGAGATAATTTCGCGCGCCGATTTGCCATCATGCCATTTCTGCGGCGATGCCTGGCAAAACATCATCTCTTTTGAAAAATAATGGGAGTCGCAAATGTATTCAACCACTGATTTTCGCAAGGGCCTCAAGATCGAGGTCGAGGGCACGCCATACGAAATTGTGGAATTTCAGCATTTCAAGCCCGGCAAGGGTGGCGCCATGGTGCGCACCAAATTGCGCAACATTCTCACGGGCCGCATGCAGGATATAACCTTCAGATCCGGAGACAAGGTTGATCGCCCCGATCTGGAAACAAGGGAAATGCAGTTTCTCTATCGTGAGAACGATGCCCTGATTTTTATGGACATGACCACATATGAGCAGCTGGAGATGGACTCCGCAGGCGCAGGCGGCAAGGATGGCTTTCTCAAGGATGGACAGCAATGCAAGGTTCTTCTCTATCGCGGCAAGCCGCTGGACATAGACATCCCGGCAAGCCTTGTTCTGACTGTTACCGAAACGGAGCCCGGCGCAAAGGGTGATACCGTGAGCAATGTCACAAAACCTGCAACCCTTGAAACAGGCCTTGTGATTCAGGTGCCGATTTTTGTAAATGCCGGTGATAAAATCAAGGTGGACACACGCTCGCGGGAATATCTGGGCCGCGAATAGACCTTTTTTTCTGCCCCGGGGCCCCAGGTTCCTGTAACTTCTGGCACAGGAGTTGATTGCAACGGATCTGCGCAAATTTTTCCGCGAACTGTTTGGCCTTTTTCTGCTTTTCTGGTCAATTCTACTTTTTTTAAGCCTTTTCAGCTTTGATGCCAATGATCCAAGTTTCAATCTGGTAAAAAGCGGTCCGGGCATTGTCCAGAACAAGGCAGGACTTTTTGGCGCCTATGCCTCAGGCTTTTTGAATGATCTGTTTGGCGTGGCCTCCCTGCTCTGGCCTGTTGTATTTGCGGCACTTGGGGCAGCCTATGTCTTTCCCGGCTATACCATGCGCTGGTGGCGCTGGTGTGGCCTGTTTCTGCTCACCCTCTGTCTCATGGTCACCGCCACTGCCACAGATTTTTTCATTGGCGACCTTAGCGGCGGGGGTATGGTGGGCAATACCCTCTATTTCAACGGACGCCGCTATCTCAGCCCTGTTGGTTCCTTTTTGCTCTGGTTTTTTATTTTTCTCATTGGTCTGCAGCTTGTTTGCAATTTTTCCTGGATCAATCTCTGCTCGCGCCTGGGCCTGATTTTAAAAAACAGTCTTAAGGAGATTAAAAATAAGACTTCCACCGCCAAAACCAGCCAAAAACCGGAAAATGGCAGGGATTTATTTGAAGCCATAAAAACACGCCTGGATATATCAGGTCTTGCGGAAAAGATCAGATCTTCGACAAAAAAGATAAAATTGCCGGACATCAATATGCCCTGCATTTCTGGGGCCCAGCCCAAAGAGCAAGAGGCGCCCAGGGATCTGACATTACCTGTTCCAGAGGCAAGCGAGTGGGATTCATTTTCCCCCCAGGCATACGAGCGCGGAGATACTCCGGAATCTGAAGCCTCTTTGCAGCTCCCCGAACCAGCTGAAGCGGCAGAGGAGCAGCCGGCGGAGCCAGAGCCAGAACAGCCCACTGTCGCGCCACAAGAGCCGGAAGTTCCTGTTACTGCTATATATGAGCCCGAACCGGCAAAACCCTCTCCCAGTCAGGAATCCCTGAAGCTGTTTCAGGATGAGCCCGCCACCCCCGCGCCGCTTCCTTCTCCTGATCTGCTTGTGCCGCCTGTTCCAGGCATTGCCGTCTCCCATGATGCCCTGCGTGAAAAGGGCCACATACTCATGAGCTGCCTGAAGGATTTTGATGTGGAGGGGGAGCTTGTGCGCATTACCCCTGGCCCCGTGGTAACACTTTATGAAATCCGGCCCGCCAGGGGCATAAGGGTTAGCAAAATCGCCAACCTGAGCGATGATTTGAGTCTTGCTCTCAAGGCCACGACAGTGCGCATTCAGGCTCCAATACCAGGATCGGATACAGTGGGAGTGGAAATCCCCAATGATGTTCGCGAAACGGTAAATTTCCGCGAAATGGTGGAATCCCAGGAATTCACAAAGGGCTGCGGCCCCCTGACCATGATTCTCGGCAAGGACATAGCCGGGCGCCCGTATATGGCCGATCTTGCCAGGATGCCGCATCTGCTGATTGCCGGCGCCACCGGAGCCGGCAAAAGCGTCTGCCTGAACGCCATACTTGTAAGCCTGCTATATCGCGCCCAGCCCACGGATATGCGTCTTCTGCTGATTGATCCCAAAAGAATGGAGATGGCAGCCTATGCCGATCTGCCCCACCTTGTGCATCCTGTGGTCACAGAGATGGATGATGCCCGCAATGCCCTGGACTGGGCGGTGCATGAGATGCAGAATCGCAACCGCATAATCCCCTTGCTCAATGTGCGCAATGTGGCCGCCTACAACCAGAAGCTTGCAGCCCTGGGCGACAATCTGCCGGAGGAGCTGTCATCCCTCAAACCATTGCCATACATTGTCATAGTCATTGACGAGCTTGCTGATCTGATGATGACCGCCGCGCGGGAGGTTGAAACGAGCATTGTACGTCTGGCGCAGCTGGCGCGGGCTGCCGGCATCCATATGATTCTGGCTACTCAAAGGCCAAGCGTTGATGTTGTCACAGGCCTCATCAAGGCCAATTTTCTGTGCCGCATATCCTTTCAGGTCACAAGCAAGCATGATTCCCGCACCATTCTCGATCAGATGGGCGCGGAGCATTTGCTTGGCCGTGGCGACATGCTTTTCAAACCCAGCGGCGGCAAGCTGATGCGTCTGCATGGCCCTTTTCTGTCGGATGAAGAGGTGCAAAAGGTCGCCACGCACTGGAAGTCCTATCAGGCTCCCCGCTATGACATAGATTTTTCCCAATGGACGCCCCCAGACGCCCAGAAGGGGGCCGTTGGCTGTGATGCCACCTCCGATGCGCTGTATGCCGAAGCCAGAAACTTTGTTCTTGAGCATGGCAAAGCATCAATCTCACTGTTGCAAAGGCAGTTCAATATTGGCTTCAACCGCGCTGCCCGCCTTATGGGCCAATTTGAGCGCGAAGGCCTCATCGGGCCTGCCGATGGCAGCAAACCACGCAATGTTCTGCGCTGAAACCTGAATGGAAAATTACATGCCCGCCAGTGCAGCGCTCCGCACCCAATCATCCTCACGGAGAAAACAATGAAAAAATCATATGCGCCCTTTACAGCCCTGATCTTGTGCCTGGGTATGGCCATGCCGGCCCTTGCCGCGGATACGGCACTCATTGACAGGATCAAAAGCCGTTATGAACAGACAAATTCCTTTTCTGCCAATTTTGAGCAGAATTTGACCCACAAGGAAAGTGGCGCCACGGAAAAAAGACAGGGTCGCATATTGTTCCGCAAGCCTTTTCAAATCCGCTGGCAGACATCAAGCCCGGAAAAGGAGCTGCTGGTGGTGACAGACAAGGAAATATGGGATTATTTGCCAGATGAGAAGCTGGCCTATCGCTACTCGCCAGAGCTTCTGCGCGATTCCCGTGGCATTGTGCAGGTGCTAACCGGCTCGGCAGCCCTGAATCGCGATTTTGATGTCAGGAATGCTGGCAGTGAAAATGGCCTTACAAAACTCAAGCTCCTGCCCAATGAGCCTGTGCCGCAAATGATTGAGGCCATGATATGGGTGGAGCCGGAAACAGGATTCATCAAGCGGGCTGCACTGACAGATTTTTATGGCAATACCAACGATGTGAAGCTGACCGGTTTTCGGCCAGATGCCGGCACAAATGCCGCCGACTTCAAATTTGCTCCACCTGCCGGCACAGAGGTGGAGGATCGAATTGACCGCAATGTTCCTGAAAGGGAGCTCTTCAAGTAGGAGCGGTTTAAAGATTTACGTCGAATTTTTCATAATTCCACCTGAAAAACTTTCCCTTAAGGCCCCCAGGCTCCGGAATCCGCCTTTGGCGGTCGCCGGAGCCTGTTCACCGGGTTTTACAGGCATGGCCTATTTTTTGTCTATGGCCCTTTTTTTGCCAACATTGGTGAGGATCATCCCGGCCACAATAACCCCCATGGCGACCAGCTGAATGACACGGATCTTTTCAATGCCCATCAGCACCGCAGCAATGGCAGCCACAACAGGGATGAGATATTGGTAGATGGAACATAGTTCCGCGCCTATGTTCTTTATGGCTGGCGGTGTCAGAAAATAGGCGAAAAAAGTGGGGCATAGCAGGATAAAGCCTATTTCCAGCCAGGGGCCATAGCCTGGGTCACCCTTCACAAGGGGCATGTCCTGCATGCCTGGCACAAGAAAAATGGCTGGTAGGGCGGCAAACAGATATACCCAGCGCAACAGGGCCAAAGGCGAGTAATCCTTGCTCGGCTTTTGCAAAATCACAAGATAGATGGCAAAACAGAGAGCGGAAAGGATCGCCAGCAGATCCCCCAGAATATTGTCCGTGCCTGCGCTGCCCTGGCCATAACCTCCTGCGATGACAATCACTGCGCCCACAAAGGAGATGGCCACCCCCAGATATTCGGTGATGGAGGGGCGCTTGTGTAAAAACAGCACTCCGATAAGGATTACGAACATGGGCGGCAATGTCAGGATTATGGAAATATCGATGGCGCTGCCATAACGCAGCGACATTATAAACAGAAAAATAAACAGGAACAGGCCGACAAAACCGCCAAGAAAAATTTTCAGCCAGTCCCCCCTGCGGATTGGCTCGCATTTTATGAACAGCGATGTCAGCCAGAAAAGCAGGCAGCCGCCAATGAGGCGCACTGCGGAAACTCCATTGGCGCTCATCCATTCCGGAATCAAAACCTTGGTGACGGGTATGTTCAGCCCCCAGAAAATCACGGCCAGCAGCATGCAGCCATTGCCAAGCAAATAATTCCCGTCTTTCTGCGGGCTTTCCGGATTTGCCATGAGCGACCTTCCTTTTTGCAGTTATACCAGAGAGTTGTCATGTGTGTGGCATGTGATTCGCCATATATGGGTGGGGATATACCCTTTTGCTGGCAGCGTCAAAATCATATCCTTGCCAGAAAAATTTTTAATTTGGGTCCCTGATTTTATGCTTGACAAACGCGGATGCATATTTTTAAATCTCTCCCAGAAAAAATACATATTTACGGAAAGATCATGCTCGACTTCTCATTAACCCAACTTTGCAACACAGGCCTCTGGTGGCTTTGCATCGTATTTAATGGGGAGACAGGCAACTGATCGCTTAATCCGTTATTAATTGCGCCCAAAGCTGTCTTCCCTGGAAGGCAGCTTTTTTTATGCGCAAAAAGGAGCCACGCATGAAGGAAAATCAAAAATCCGGGGCAGCCATAAATCTCGTACAAAACAGCCGCTGGCTCACAGCGGATACGGAAACGCCCATAAGTCTTTTTATGCGCGTAATAGGACAGAAGCCAGGCATATTGCTGGAAAGCGCCGAGGTTGACGGCCGTTGGGGCCGTTATAGCATACTGGCCACAAACATGTGTTTTTTCGCATATTGCGAAAGCGGCAAATTGCGCCTCAAACTGGAAGATGAGCGCTTCCAAAGCCTGGCACTATATGATGGCATGCCATACATGGAGGGGCTGCGCGCCGTCATGGCTGCCATAAATATCACACCTGCGGACGATGCGGCGAAAATGCCCCCCATAACCAGAGCCCTTTACGGTTATATGGGATTTGAGATGGCCGCCCTTTTCAATCCTGTGCTGCAGGCGGACGTACCTTTGGCAGATGCCAATGCCATTCTGGCGCTCCCTACCACAGTTCTTGTGTTTGACCATCTGTTCAACAGGCTTTGCCAACTGGATCTTGGACCCTGTTCCGATCCAGTCGCTGCTGGCGCAGGGCCTTCTCCCGCCGCGCCAGCCAGCCAGGCCGCAAGCCAGGAGTTTTCATCCTTGCCTGATGAAGCGGGATACAAACGATTTGTCAATGATATCCGCGAACAGTTGCGCAATGGCGAGGCCATCCAGGTGGTGCCTTCCACAAGGTTTTCCACCAAATTCTCCGGTGATCCTTTTCAGCTGTATCGCGCCATGCGCAGACTTAATGCATCTCCGTACATGTTTTACATGCGCTTCCCAGAGATTACACTATTTGGCTCCTCTCCTGAGGTAATGGTCCGCTGCTCCGCAAACTCCCTTCTGCTGGCACCCATTGCCGGCACCAGACGCCGAGGGGACAGCGATGCTGAGGACGCGACTCTTGCCAGGGAATTGCTGGATGATCCCAAGGAATGCGCGGAGCATGTCATGCTTGTTGATCTCGGCCGCAATGACCTTGGCAGAATTGCGCGGCCTGGCAGTGTGCGGCTGGAAAAATATCAGCAGATTGAAAAATATTCCCACGTCATGCACATGACAAGCCGCGTCACAGCCATGCTTGACGATACAGGGGACAAAAAGCTCGATGCCCTTGACGTGCTTCAGGCCACATTCCCCGCTGGCACTGTCTCCGGCGCGCCCAAAATCAGGGCCATTCAGATAATACGCGCCCTGGAGGGGCGCCCCCGTGGACCATATGGCGGCTGCATTGGCTGGATAGGCCTGGATCAGGAAAGTGTCAATCTGGATATGGGCATAACCATTCGCAGCATGTGGCTTGTGGACGGAACCCTCTACTGGCAGGCCGGCGGCGGTATTGTCCATGATTCCGATCCCCAAACCGAATGGATGGAAGTATGCAATAAATCAGCCATTATGCGCAAAGTTTTGCTGCCGGAGGAAGACTAGATGTTTCTGCTCATCGATAATTATGACTCGTTCACATACAATCTGGTGCAGGCCTTTTACGAACTTGGCAAAAAACCGCTGGTGCTGAAAAATGACGATCCGCAGATTCTCGATCTGGCCCTGGATCCCTCTCTTGAGATGGTGTGCATATCGCCAGGACCAGGACATCCAGCAAATGCCGGCCTTTGCCCGCAATTTCTGGATATGCTCAATCCCTCCATTCCAGTCCTGGGTGTCTGCCTCGGCAATCAGCTGCTTGCCCTCCATGCCGGCGCCAGTATTGGCATGGCGCCGGTTATCATGCATGGCAAACAGTCCGAAATCATCCATGATGGCGAGGGCATCTTTAAAAATCTCCCCAACCCCATTTTGGTAGGCCGCTATCATTCCCTGGTGGCAATCGTTGATGAAGGCGGAGAGTCTGCCTTTACCGTCACAGCCAGAGGCCCGGAAGGGGAGGTCATGGCCCTGAGCTATAATGATCGCCCCTGGGTTGGTGTGCAATTTCACCCGGAATCTGTTCTTACCCCCGATGGCCTGCGCCTGTTGGAAAATTTCCCCTCCGCAATAAAAGGAGCGCGTGAAAAACGCATCCCAATTGCCCAGATTCTCGAACAGCTTGCAAAAGGGGCAGACCTCTCTGCGGACATGGCCGCTTCCGGTTTTTCATCATTGCTGGATGGCGAGCTCTCCCCGGCCCAGGCTGGAGCCTTTCTCATGGGATTGCGCATGAAAGGCGAAAACGCCCTTGAGCTGGCCCATGCCACCAGGGCTGCCCTATCCCGTTCCGTGCGGGTGCCAGGCATAAAGGGCAGCTGCATTGACATAGTTGGCACCGGCGGGGATGGCCGCCACTCCTTCAACTGCTCCACCGCCACAGCCCTCACCATGGCGGGCATGGGCTACAAGGTTGTAAAGCATGGCAACAGGGCTGTCTCTTCCACCTGCGGCAGCGCCGATGCGCTGGAATCCCTGGGCATTCCCCTGGACGCCAATCCGGCCACAGCCCTGGACATGCTTGAAAAACGCAATTTCGCCTTTCTCTTCGCCCCACACTTCCATCCCAGCTTCAAAAACATTGGCCCCTTGCGCAAGGAGATGGGCATTCGCACCCTGTTTAATATTCTTGGGCCAATGATAAATCCCGCAAGACCGGATCATCTGCTGATGGGCGTGGCGCGCCCAGAGCTGGTGCCCCTGGTGGCGGAAACCCTCTCGCGCTCGCCCATTTACCGGGCGGCGGTGGTTTGCGGAGCCGGGGGCTATGATGAAATGACTCCCATGGGACCTGCCGATATTGCCCTGCTCCATGCCGGCAAAATATCCACCATTCATTTTGACCCGGCCACATATGGCATAAAACCCTGCACAGAAGAGGATCTTGCCGTTTCCTCACGCGACGAAGCAGTTGCCGTGCTACGCGAAATCCTCCATGGCCGCGGCAGTCAGGCCATGCTTGATATGGTAACCCTGAACACGGCTCTGGCAATTCTGCTGCTGGAGGATATCGATCTGGATCAGGCCATGGCCAGGGCTTCCGATGCCGTGCGCAGAGGCCTTGGCGCAAGGGTGGTGGCCGATGCTTGAAAAATTCAGACAGGCCAAAATGGCGGAAATAGCGCACTTGCGGCAAGCCGCAAGCCAGGGCAGTCTTGCCAGCCCAAAACCTGGGCCATCCCGTGGCTTTGCCAGCGCCATAACCCGCAAATCCCACCCGGGCCCATTGCCTGTTATAGCGGAATACAAGAGGGCCTCCCCCTCACGCGGCATCATCTGCAAGTCCGTACCGGTGGATATGGCAGCCCTGCAATATGCGCAGGCAGGCGCGGCAGCCATGTCAATTCTGACCGAGGAGCAATGGTTTGGCGGCCAGTTTGCCTATATGGCCCAGGCCAGCGCCGCATTCCCGGCAGACTCCCCATTACCCATATTGCGCAAGGATTTTATTTTTGATCCACTTCAAATCTGGCAGACAGCCGCATCGCCGGCAGGCGCCCTGCTGCTGATAGTGCGGCTTGTGCCCGGGGCATCCTTTTTGCGCTCCCTGATCGGCCAGGCGGAAAGTAGCGGCCTCGACTGCGTTGTGGAAGTTTTTGACATGGCCGATCTGCAGATCGCGCGGGAGGCGGGGGCAAAAATCATTCAGGTCAATGCCCGCGATCTGGATACACTGAAGGTAAGCCGCCAGGCCTGCCTTGAGCTTGCCAGAAATGGTCGCCCGCAAGCTGGTGAAATCTGGATCGCCGCCAGTGGCATGGAAGAGGCCATCCATCTGCGCATGGCTGCGGATGCCGGCTTTAATGCCGCGCTGGTGGGGACTGCGCTGATGGCTGAAGGCAAACCAGGCGCAAGCCTCAGTAAACTGCTTGAGAGCAGGAATTAATCATGCTGATCAAATTTTGCGGCATGCGGCGCCAGGCCGATCTTGATACGGCTGCTGCCCTTGGCGTGGATTATTGCGGATTTATTTTTCATCCCAAAAGCCCCCGCTACATCGAGCCCGGGCATGCGGCCACACTGGCCAGTGGACACATGGCGAGGGTGGGTGTGTTCACATCCGGCGATGCCGCATTTATCAAACGGACTCTGGCAGACGCCAGAATGGATTATGCCCAGCTGCATGGCACCCAGACACCAGCCTGCTGCCAGCAGGTTGGGCCTGAGCGGGTAATCTATGTTTTGTGGCCACAGCGCCATGCCTCCCTTGAGCTGCTGCAGCAGGAGGCTGCAAGATATGCCGCCTGCTGCAGCATGTATCTGCTCGATGCGGGCCAGCAGGGCGGCGGCAGCGGCCAGTGCATGGACTGGCTGGCGCTGGCTGGAATTTCCCTCCCCCATCCCTTTTTTTTGGCTGGGGGGCTGGATGCGGATAATGCCCTGGAGGCCGCCACAATATGCCGCCCCCATGGTCTGGATTTCAACAGCGGCATAGAGGATGCTCCCGCGCAAAAAAATGCCGCCAAAATGGCAGCGGTAGTGCGCAAAACAGGCAAAACACAACAGGATGCTTGAAATGAAAGGATATTTTGGAGAATTTGGCGGCGCATTTGTGCCGGAATTGCTGGTCCCTCCCCTGCAGGAAGTGGAAAAGGCCATGAATGACATTTTGCCAACCCGGCAATTCCAGGATGAACTGGCAGATCTGCTGAACACCTTCGCCGGCCGTCCCACACCGGTCACCTTTTGTCCCACTCTCTCCCGTGAACTGGGTTCCAATCTCTGGCTCAAGCGCGAGGATCTGCTGCATACAGGCGCCCACAAAATCAACAATACATTGGGGCAGGCCCTGCTGGCAAAAAAAATGGGCAAGACAAGACTGATTGCGGAAACCGGCGCAGGCCAGCATGGGGTGGCCACGGCGGCTGCGGCAGCCAGGCTTGGCTTGGAATGCGTCATATACATGGGCGCCAATGATGTGGAAAGGCAGGCGCCAAATGTTCAGCGCATGCGTCTGCTCGGAGCCACGGTGCATCCAGTGCCCACTGGCACAGCAACATTGAAGGACGCTATCAATGAAACACTGAGGGAATGGCTCTCCAGCCAGCAGACCACACACTACTGTTTCGGCACTGCGGCAGGCCCGCATCCCTTCCCCACTCTCGTGCGCATTTTTCAGAGTGTCATAGGCGCAGAGATAAAACAGCAGCTCAAAAAACTGCCAGACGCCATCGTGGCCTGCGTTGGCGGCGGGTCCAATGCCATAGGCATGTTTCATCCTTTTCTGGAAGACAAGGATGTGCGCATCATTGGCGTGGAGGCGGCTGGCACAGGCAAGCCAGGCTGTTACCATTCCGCAGCCATAAATCTGGGCACTCCAGGGGTTCTGCATGGCAGCCGCTCCCTGTTGCTTCAGACAGAGGATGGCCAGATATTGCCATCCCATTCCATTTCCGCCGGCCTTGATTATCCAGCCGTGGGGCCGGAGCACGCATTTCTGGCCCGGACTGGCCGGGTGGAGTACCACATGGCCAATGATGCCCAGGCCCTGGCTGCCTTCCATAAGCTCTGCGCAACAGAGGGCATACTGCCAGCCCTGGAATCTTCCCACGCTCTTGCCTGGGTTCTGGAAAACAGGGATGCGTTTTCCCCAGGGGCCACAGTTGTAGTCAATCTGTCGGGGCGAGGAGACAAGGACATGGATATCATTAATGCGGCCATTGCCGCCTCAAATAAAATGGAGAGCGAAAATGCACAGGCTTGAGAAAAAAATACTTGAGGCAAAAAACAGCGGCCGTGTCGCGCTTGTGCCATTTTTGACTGCATGCTATCCGGATCGGGAGTCGTTCTGGCAGGCGCTGGCCGACCTTGATGCTGGCGGCGCGGACATTATTGAAATTGGCGTGCCTTTTTCCGATCCTGTGGCCGATGGGCCCGTGGTGGAATCCGCATCGCGCCATGTGCTTGAATCAGGTGTCAATCTTGCAGAAATTCTGGCAGGCATAAAGAAAATTGGAAAGAAACTCAATGCTGAACTGGTGCTCATGGGCTATCTCAACCCATTTCTGCAATACGGTTTCGCAAAATTTGCGGAGGATGCGGCAGAATGTGGCGTGGCCGGCGTGATAATACCGGATCTGCCCCACGATGAGGCAGCCCCATTCAAGGAGATTCTGGCGCGCCATGACATGGCCCTCATCCCTCTTGTGGCCCAGAATACCAGCAATGAACGCATGGCCCTATATGCCGCGGATGCCAGGGGCTATGTGTATGTTGTTTCCGTCATGGGCACCACTGGCGCCAGAAACAGCCTGGCAGACACTGTTGCCGAAACCATTGACCGGGCCCGTAAAATCTTTAATGTGCCTGTGGCTCTTGGTTTTGGCCTGAAAACTCCGGATCAGCTCACTGCGCTGCCACCAGCCTCCAGACCGGATGCGGCAGTGTTCGGCAGCGCGCTGCTCCAGCATCTGGCAAGCGGCAGGAGTGCTCGTTCCTTTATGGAAGTGTGGCGCTAAAAAAACTTGCGCCCAATACTGGTAGTGGTAGCATACTCAGGCATATAAACCTGATGATGGAGACTCTTATGAAATCCCGTTCAAAGCTGGCGAATTTGGCCCTTATATTTGTCTGCGCCGCATTTCTGGCAGCCTGCGCATCGACACCAGCGCGCTCAACCGGTGATGTTGAAGATATACAGCCCGGAGAGAAATCCATAATTCAACCTCCCGCGCCAGCCACCGCTCCCCAGAGCGGCATCGAGGAAAGGGCAATTTAAAGCAGTTGAAAGCTGAAAAGCCGCGCGTTTCAACAATGCGGCTGGCGGTCCGCAGACAAACAAATCAATCGCCTGGCTGCCTTAAACCATTGCGGGGGCTTATGCCCCCGCGAAAATCCAGCCATCCTGGCCTACTCTCCGGCTTCTTCGGTTTCATCCGGTTCAATCATGGCGGCCAGACTGCTTGAGCCTGCCGCCCCCACATCCAGCCAGCGCAATTCATCGTCCGGTTCTTCCCACACAAGCTCGCGGGAAAATTTTATGCGCAGACCGGCATGACGGGAATTGGCGGATCGAAATATGCCAACCTTCCTGCCAACAAAAACGTGCGGAAAGCGGGGCTGCTCATCTTTCTCCGAAAAAAAGAAAAAAAGATAGCTGTCATCCGCGCCCATAAAGCGCTGACAGCCGGGATCGCTAGTCTTAAGGCAAACTCCGCCGGCAGAAATGTCCACCAGCACAGGCCGGGCGCGCGACTTGCGTGCATAATACAGTCCAAGCAGCGTCAGGAGCTTGCGCCTGCTTGTGGGGGCCTCATCAATGAGCATAAGACCGGGCATGGCAAAGATATGCTCCGGGCATTTGTGGCGCTCATGCCTGCGCAGCTGCCTAATGCGTGTGGGCGCCCATACATGCAGAAGCAGACCCAGGGGCAAATTGTTCCTGTGCAGCTCCTGATCCAGAATTGTCGCTCTGCCGCCATATTCCATGCGTGCATTGCCTGTGCTGTCACCCTGGGGCATGTCCACAATAATGGTATAAAGGCACTCCGGGGATGCAGGCAAATTTTTGGTCAGGCCCACATCATACTGTTCTGTAATAAACTGCGTCTGCTGGCCGGTGATTCCAATAAACCTGCCATGCAGCGAAAGATCGGCCGTATTGCAACCATACAGCTGCCAGTGAGTCTGAATGGTCACCTGACTTTTCTGTTTTATGGCCTTCTGCACCACCCCCTGCAAATCGGGGCGCCAGATATGATATATGTCATTGTCTAGATCATGCATCAGTAATCAGAAACCCGCTCCCGCTCGATACCCCCGGCAGAAACGCCCGGGAAGGACAAAATGGGCGGGGCCTATATATTACACGAAAAACGTGCGGAACAACCACCATGTCAAACCGTGTAATCCGCTGTTTGCCCCATTCCGTCCATCTTGTCAACGTTCCCGCAGCGCATTCTGCTTGGCCTTGAGTATTGGCTTGAGCAAATAGTCCAGCACAGTCTTTTTACCAATTAAAATATCCGCAGTCACCATCATGCCGGGAATAATGGGCAATATTTCATTATTGTGATTGATGGCTGTTTTTTGGGTGCGCACTTTTACCAGATAATGAAAATCTCCCCTTTTATCCTCTATTGTATCCGCGCTGATGGATTCCAGTTTGCCGTCCAGGCCACCATAAATGGCAAAATCATATGCGGATACCTTTACCGTAACATCCTGGCCAGGCCTCAAAAAGGCAACATCCTTGGGGCTTACTCTTGCCTCCACAAGCAGGGTGTCGTCAAGAGGCACCAGGTCCATAATTGGCTCGCCTGGCTTTACAACACCCCCCACAGTGTTGATGTATATCTGTTTTACTGTGCCGCGCACAGGAGCGCGCAATTCTGTGCGGGTAACCCTGTCACCACCTGCGGAGAGGGTTTCCAGCAAACTTGTGAGCTCCAGTCTGCGCTTGGCTATCTCCTGGGTGATGGATGCCTGCTCCTCCGCCTCCCGCGATGCCATTCTCTGCTTTGCCTCGTCTGCGGCAGCACGGGAGCGGGGAATGCTCGAATTGAGCATATCAACCTGGCCCTGCAATTCAACAACTTTCTGCTGCAGTCCAAGATACTCCATTTTTGCGAAATTCTTGCGCCGCATGAGCTCCGCTGCGGTGTTGCGCTGTTCTATGGCCAGTTTCAGGCTTTGGTCAAGCTGGAGCTTGTGCGCTTCCTGCTCAGCCACATCGTGCATGCGTTGCTCATACTGAGCCTTTAGCACCTGCAGCTCGGAATTGAGCAGGCTCTGCCGTGATTCCCAGGCCAGCTCCTGATCCCGCAGCAGCTGTCTTGCGCGGGTAAGCGTTTTATTGTCCAGCCTGCGGCCAGGGAGGGATCTGGCAAGAAATGCCCGCAAATCTTCGGGAAATTCCGGTTTTTTGCCGCGCAATTCCGCCTCCAGGCGTATCAGGGCAAGACGGTTCTCAATGGCCTTGCTCACAGCATCCCTGTAGGCGGATTCCGCCATTTCATTATCCAGCTGCGCCAGCACTGTGCCCTTTTCCACAATCTGGCCTTCATGCACCTGGATGCCACGCAATATGCCGCCTTCAAGATTCTGGATGGTCTGGGTGCGCTGGGAGCCAACCACCTGGCCCTCCGAATGGGTTACCTCATCAACATCGGCAATGGCCGCCCACACTATCAGACAGCCAAACATTATGGCAACGGTAACGGAAAGGGCGCGCACCCCAAAACGCGGCCTCCTGGCAAGGGCAGCATCCACTTCGTTTGCAAAATGCACATCATCTGGCGTGAGGCCATGCAAAGGCGCGTCCATGGCCGCAAACAGGCTCTGCTTCTGGCCATTGCCCTCCGGCAGCCCTTTGTGGGATGCATTGGCGTCTTCATCCTTGCCGGGTTTATCCATGCCCAGAAACCCGCGCAGGGATTGCCACATGCCACGATCCGGCTTCTGTTCATCCTCTCCAGGCATCAGCAGGGTTTTTGTTATCTCCCCTACCGCGCCAATTCCCTTTGCGAGACCGGATTTCTCCTCCTGGCCCTGCGGCGCACCCTCTGCGCCAACACCCTGATCCTTGCCTGTTTCATTGCCCATTATGCCGCCCCCGCTGCCTGTCTTTCAGCAATATCCTGTTTTTTCCTGTCGGATCTTTTCTGGGCACCTTCACGCAGATATTGCAAAACCCTGTCTCTCGGGCCATCCAGCTTGATTGTGCCATTCTCCATGACTATAAGCCTGTCCACAATCCTTAGCATGGAAAGCCTGTGGGTTATGAGCACAAGTGTTCTGCCCTCAATGATGGTAGTCAGCCTGGCCTGAAGCCTTGCCTCGGAATCCGTGTCCATATTGCTTGTCGGTTCATCAAGAATAAGCACTTCCGGGTCGCGCACAAGGGCTCTGGCCAGGGCCACAGCCTGTCTCTGCCCACCGGAAAGAGCCTTGCCCTGCTCGCCAACCTGGGCGGCAAAGCCGGCGGGATTGTTGCCGATAAAGTCAAGAACTCCGGCAAGGCGCGCAGCACGCAAAATCAGGTGGTCATTGATGGATGGGTCGCCAAGAGCGATATTGTCGCGGATGCTGCCATAAAAAAGCACCACATCCTGGGGCAGAACGCCTATGCGGCTGCGCAAATCGGAGCTTGGCATCTGCCGGATATCTATGCCCCCGAATTTCACTGCCCCGCCTGTGGGCTGGTACAGGCCCAGGATCATGCGCGCAAGGGAACTCTTGCCAGAACCCATGGGGCCGATTATTCCCACCTTTTCGCCAGGTTTTATGTTCAGATTGATGTTGTCAAGAGCAGGCTTTTCACAACGGGGATAGGTGAAGCATACCTTTTCCAGGCTGATTTCCGGCTCCAGGGAGCCAAAATCCATGTAGGCCTTTTCGCTGCGGTTCTCCGAGGGCAGCTGCATCAGCAAATCGAGAGCCTTCAGGGACATGTGGGAGTTCTGGATTCTTGTGAGCAGGGATGCCATCTGCAGCAGGGGCGCCATGGTGCGGCCAACAAGAATATTGACGCCTATAAGGGCGCCCATGCTCATAAGGCCATCCGATATGCGGTAAACGCCCCAGACTATCATGGCCACGGTGACAAGCTGTGTGATGAGCATGGAGGATGTCACGGCCATGCTGTTGTATTTGCGGTTTTCGCTCGAGGATTTCGCCGAAAGCCCGGCCACGGACTCCCACAGCCTCTGCATTCGGCTCTCTGCCATGCAGGATTTGAGCGTTTCCAGACCAGCCACCATTTCAACCAGCAGCGCATTTTTTTGCATGTTCTGACGATAGCCGGATTCCGCGCTTTTTTTGGCCCTGGCCTGCAAATAAAGTCCTAGGCCAAGCAAAACAGGTATGGCGGCAATGGGCACAAGAACCATGGGCCCGGCGATAAAGGCGATGAGCAGCAGAAAAATAATCAAAAATGGCAAATCGATGAATGCCAGGAGGCTTGAGGAGCTGAAAAACTCCCGCAGCTGCTCAAATTCCCGCAGGTTGTTTACCAGGGCTCCAGTGGATTCCGGCCTTGCGTCCAGCCGCATGGAGAGCACCTTTTCCACAAGCAGGCTGGAAAGCACAATATCGGCATTGCGTCCAGCCACATCCACAAAATGGGTGCGCAGGGCGGACAGCAGAAAATTGAAAAGATAAATGATGAATATGCCGCTGGCCAGCACCCACAGGGTGTCTGTGGCATTGTTGGGCACGACCCTGTCATAGACATTCATTACAAAAAGGGGGCTTGCCACAGCGATGAGATTGATCACCACGCTTGCCAGGGCCACATGTCTGTATATGGGGGCGTAATAGCGCAGTACATCCCAAAACCAGCGTTTGCCATGGGAAAGCTTGGGCGCCTCCACACGATTGTCTGCCGCGGTTGGCACCGCGGCGAATATGGCATAGCCGGAATAGTCCTTTTGCAGATCGCTCATCTCCACGGTCTGGACGCTGTCGCTGATCTCGGGAAAAATCACCTCCGCCCTGCCCTTGCGCATGGAGAGCAGAACACAGGAGCGATCATGGGAGAGAAGCAGAATGCACGGCAGCACCAGGGGTGGAATATCCTCCAGCGTTGGCCTGGATACAATCCTGCCTGAGAGACCGGCCTTTCGGGCCGCGCCAAGGCATGTGCGCGGATTTATCTTGCTGCCGGAAAGTCCGGCCAGCAAAAGCTGGGGGGTGACAATCTTGCCGCGCAGCCGCAGCAGAACGGAAAGGCTGCGCAGCAGGCCTGGCATAAAATCCACATCGGAGGGCCGCAGATCATAGTCGCCAGGAGTGGCAGGCGCCATCCTTTTTTCCTGGCTGCCCTGATTGCCGGATTCGGGTTCGGTGGCCGCTGCGGCCTCTGGCGCGTCCTTCTTCTGTTCTTCCATATCATATTTCCTTATTCATGCCTGCCGGCAACAACTCCGGAAAGTTGCCATATATGAAAAAAGTAAAATACAGACTGGAAATTATAGCCCCATACACCCAAGGCAGGCAACAGCCGGTCGAGGCCATGCCTGCCCGCAGCAACCCGGCCCATCCTGCGTGGGCATGCATGGGCAATAGAGCCTGCCCACGCGATGACTTTTGTTTTCCGGTAGATGATCACATGGCCACTGCATGGCCAGTCGCTGCAATGGCAGCCATGCCACCCCCCGGCATGGCTGCCAGCAATTTAAATGCCTTTCGGTCCGGCACCGCGTCAAGCGGCACCTGAATTTATTTCAGCAATAATTAATTATGCACGACCTTCCACCTAGTTGAACCATCCGGGCGCGAAGGCCTCGCGCTTGTCTTCCGGATCCACACCAGGATTTTCCGCAAGCGGCTTGACATCGATGGACAGCATCGGCAACAGGTTGCCTGTAAGGGCGCATAGCCTGTAGGCTCCCACAAGGATATTGCCACGGGCTGTTTCGGCCTGGGTGGATGAACTGTAAAGCTCATTTTCCGCATCCAGCACATCAAGCAGGCTGCGCTTGCCCATATGGAACTGCTCAAGATAGGCCACACGGGTGAACTCGTTATATTTTACAGCTTCGGAATAATTCTTGTACTGATCCTGTGCGGAAAGATAGTTCACCCAGGTGCTTTCAATATCCAGTTTGAGATCATCCACAAAGTCATACATGGTCTGTCTGGCCTGGCGTATGCGGGCCTGGGCGGCCTTTGTCTCCGCCACATCAGCGCCACTGTTAAAGACATTCCAGCGCATGGTGGCAACAGCATCGAAATTGTAAACCCAGCGGTCATATGAGCCGCCGCGGTCGGTATAGGATGGCCCCACCTCCGCATTGAAAGTGGGATAGAAGGTGGATTCCGCAAGTTCCTTTTCACCTCTCGCCGCTCGGATGTCCTGCAGATAGGCCGCAAGCTTCGGGTTGTACTTCTCGGCCAGCTCATACACGGCCCCTGGCCCCTTGAAAAGCTCCGGCGGCATCTTCACCGGCTGCAGGTGCTGCGATGGCGCCATGCCTGTCAGCCTGGCATATGTGTCCTCTGCGACCAGCAACGCCGCCTGCGCCTCGGAGAGGCTGGAGAGTGCCCGCGCCAGACGCGATTGCGCCTGGCTGACATCCGCCTCCGTATCCGCGCCCAGATTGCTGCGATCCTGGGTCTGTCCCAATATGGCCCTGTGCGCGGCGACATTCTTTTCGGAGAGCTCATAGATGGTGCGGCGCCGCAGAAGGTCGATGTGCGCTATGATGCCATCAAGGGAAAGCGTCGTGGCCGTGTCAAAGACCCTGTGCTTTACGGATTCCAGTGTCGCCTTGGCGCTGCGCACCCTGGATCTTGTGGCAAAACCATCCCAGATGGGCTGAGTCAGACGGCCGCTGATTTCGCCTATCCCATACATCTGCTTGTCCAGATCATAATCCCTGGTGGTTCTGTCGCTCAATAGATTGCCGCCAGCCTCGCCGGTGATGTCCACGCTGGGGCCAAACCCCGCCTGGGCGCGCCGAACCTCATGCTCAAGCACCTGCCTGTTCTCCTGCATGCCACGCAAGGCCCTGTGGTAACGGAGAACGCCATAAATTGTATCGTCCAGCGTGACAGGCGCTCCAGGCGCCGGCGGAGGAGGATAAACAGCTTTGCCGGAGGCTGGCTTGGCTGCCGCAGCCATTGTCTCTGTTGCCACAAAGCCCGATGCAGCCAGGAAAAAACCGAGAAGAAGGATGAGTACAGCACGACATGAAAGAGCCGATTTCATTTGCCCACCAAAGTTTTTTATGTTAGAGGGGTTCATCTGCGCAATTCCATATAAAAGTCCATCCAATGGAATGTGAAAAATTAAAGGTTCATAAACAGGACCATTAGACAGTCAAGCACCTTATGCACTATTCAAATTACAATTTTCCTAAACATGTCCTTCGGCAAAAATGTAAATTGTATTAGAGCATTGCGCTGCCTGAATGAAAGATTTATAATCTCAATACAAAAATATGACAATAGCTTTGTATGCCTATGTATATGCGCCGTAAAAAAATATCGGGCCTGCGGGCAAAGAATTTCATTTCCGTGTCCCTTGTCACGCAATTGTTTTTAATTCTGGCATTGACGCAACCCTGTCTGGCCGGCCGCGAATATGTGCCAGTTGATCAGCTGGGTATGCCCTCCGGCATAAGGACGCCACAAAAGTCCCGTTCAGCTACCAGGGCGCATGCGCCGGCTGCAGCCAGATCCTACATCTCGCCATCCGGAGCCGTGAAACTGTTTGGCACCGTGGAATTCCAGCGGCCATTGAACACGCTGCCCGGCTGGCTGGATGTGCTCAAGCGCAACAACGCCAGCCCCATATTCATTCCGGAAAAATATTTCAACAAATCCACCACCTGGTCCCAGCTGCTCAACAGGGCCAGCGGCAAATCGCCCATGGAGCAGATGCAGATCGTCAATTCGTTCTGGAACACATGGCCCTATCATGATGACATGCAGAACTGGGGCAAGGAGGATTACTGGGCCATACCGGCGCAATTTCTTAAGAAGTCCGGCGATTGTGAGGATTATGCCATCGTCAAATACTTCACCCTCAAGGAGCTGGGATTTGATCCCCAAAAGATGCGAATTGTTGTGCTTAGGGACACAATCCGTAATCTGGGCCATGCCGTTCTTGTGGTCTATCTTGATAATGAGGCCTGGGTTCTGGACAACCTGGGTCGCGGCGTGCGTTCGCACCGCGCTTTCAGCAACTATAATCCTCAATATTCCGTCAATGAATATGGACGCTGGATGCATGTCAAAGGCAAAAATTAAAATACCGGCCATGCTTCCCGATTTTTCGCTTGCATAATGAACCGGATTTAACCGCAAACATAAATTCTGAAGGGATTGGACATGAGCAAAGGGTCCGCGGCGCAGGTAATGCAACACAAGGGCTATGAAATGCCCAAAAAGACCATTCTGGGCATGAGTCTGCTTATTTTCGTGATAGTGGCCCTGGTGGCCATGCTCATATGCGGCTCCCAGGCCAGATATGCCAGGCAGACCATTCTTGGCCAGCAGCGCGATGTTCAGCAGACATGGCTGGACAAGTCGCTGGATTCAATCCGCAACTGGCGCAATGAGCTTGTGGAGCAGGCAAGGTATATCAGTACGGCCGAGCTTTTTCGCCTGTTTGTCATTGATTCCAGGGATCTGCCCCAGGATGACATCAAAAAGCTCTCCGATCCGGACTCCCTGCATAGTGATGACGAAACACTGCGCTCCATGGCCGAGCAATATACATATATCCAGGATCTTCTGCGTGATTTCACCAGGCGCAGAGCCTGGACTGACGCCCGCATTCTCATGCCTGACGGCTCGGTGCTGGTGGCGCCGCAGTTCAATGACCAGATAATCCCGGATCAGCAGGAGCTGGGACGCAAGGCGGTAGAGGCGGGACATTTCATGTTTGGCCCCCTGCGGGACACGCCGGATGGCATAGTCATTGACATGGCCGAACCCCTGTTTGAAGTTCTGGGCGCCGATGAACCAAAGGCGGTCGCAGTGCTTCTCCTGAGTGTGCCCATGGACAAGACCCTTGCGACTTTTCTCGCCCGCAATGGCGAACAGATGGAAGTTCTGCTGCCCCGCATAGTGAACATGGGCCCAGACGGTCTGGCAATGGCCCTTTCCAGAGATGGCCGCATTGCGCTTGAACAGGTGAAAGCAGGCATTGAAAAAGTGGCCAGTCTGCCCTTTGAGCGCAGAAAAGCACTCAACGGCGCAAGCGAGGTTTATTCCATGGGCGGCGTCCCCAATGGACTGTCCTGGATGTTTGTGCTGGAAACTCCGGCCACGGAGGTCGATGCCCTCATTGACAAGCAGACATTCCAGATTTACGGCCTGGGCATTCTTGGCAGCATTGGCTTTGCCTTGCTTACAGCCTGGTTCTGGGCAGGGCGCGCCAGCAGGCGGCACAAGGCCCAGGCAGCCTATTATCGCGGCCTGTGGGAACTTATCGACCGCCAGAAGCTGATGCTGGACAGCGTAAATTCATCCTTCCAGGCCGGCCTAGCCCTGATTGACGAGCAAAACAGCATTGAAATGTGCAATCCCGCATTCAAGGAAATATTTGGCATAAAGCAGAAAATCGGCAGGCAGGTGGATCTGGAGACTGGCAAAGAGACAGGCTCTGCCACACCGCTCAAGGACATCATACCCATGGACATGGCCATCACCCTTATGGAGAACATGGCCCTTGTGCGCACAGCCGGCGAATACAGGGATATAGAAATGGACATCCCCAAAGACGGCAGCCAGCCAGGGGATCCCGGCAGCGACAGGCTTTTCAGGATTTCCCTGTTCCCCTTCTCCTTTACAGGCATTGGCGAGACCAGAACCAGCGGCTGCGTGGTTGTGATGAAGGATATAACCCTTTGGCGCCGCCAGCGGGAGGAAAAGGAACGCCTGGCGGAAATTGACCGCCAGCGCAGGGAAAAGGAACGCAAAAGGCAGGAGGCGCTCATTGCTACCTTTGTCCATGCCATTGAGAGTGTGGATGCCGAGCATCTGGTGGGTGATTCCGACAAAATGTCCAACCTTTCGGCCCTGCTTGCCGACAAGCTGGAACTGACCGACGATGAAAGGCAGACCCTTATGATCTCTGCCAAACTCTCCCAGGTGGGCAAGCTGTTTGTGCCCCATGAGATCCTGACAAAGGGCCAGCTCACGGACGAGGAGAAGATGATAACCAGGAGAATCCCGGAATTTACCGACAATATTCTCCGCAATCTTTATTTCGACCTGCCTGTGCGCGAAACTGTCGGCCTCATGCGCGAGAGGGTTGACGGCTCCGGACGTCCCAAGGGGCTTACCGGCAATGAAATCAGCCTTTGCGGCCGCACCCTTGCTGTTGTGGATTCCTTTGTGGCCATGACGGGTCATCGCTCCTACAGAAAGCCCATGAGCATTGAAGAGGCCATTGAAAATCTCTTCAGGGATTCCGGCTATGATCCCAAGATCGTATCTGCCCTGGAGGCGCTCTCGCGGGATCAGGTTGCAAAGATCATTGGCGCCCAAAATGCGCCGGACAAATAATGACAGCCGTTACATAAACAGAAAGGCCTGCCATCAGCGGCAGGCCTTTCTGTTTATGGCGCCGTAATTTTATTTATAGCTTGCATACAGGGCGGCTGCGCGGGCGCGGGCTGCCTGCACGCGGGCTGTCAGGCCCAGGCGATAGGCTGCCAGATCCTCAATGGGCCTTGTGGACACGCCGGATTCCATGGCGGCTTTGGCCACTGCAGGGGTTTCCCACTCAATTATGCGCGGATCAAGCGGCTTTGGTATGATATAATCGGGGCCAAAGGTGAAGTTCTTGCCGCCATAGGCCTGGGAGACGCTCTCAGGCACAGGTTGTTTGGCGAGCTCCGCCAGCGATTTGGCAGCCGCAATCTTCATGGCCTCGTTGATCTCCGTTGCACCGGCGTCAAGCGCGCCGCGGAAAAGATAGGGGAAGCCTGAAACGTTATTAATCTGGTTGGGATAGTCCGTGCGGCCAGTGCCCATGATGCAGTCCGGAACAGCAGCCTTGGCGTCCTCAAAGGTGATTTCCGGATCCGGATTGGCGCAGGCGAAAATAACGGGATTTTTAGCCATGCTCTTGACCATATCCCTGGTCACCAGCCCTTTTACGGAGAGTCCAAGGAACATGTCCGCGCCTTTCATGGCCTCGGCAAGGCTGCATTCCTTTTTCTGTGCATATGCGGCCTTGTACTTGTTGAGATCCTTGCGGCCCTGCCAGATGAGGCCCCTGGAATCGAACATGTAGATATTTGCCGGATCGACGCCCAGGGCCACATAGAAATTGGCGCAGGCAATGCCGGCCGCGCCTGCGCCAGAGACCACGACCTTGCAGTTCTCCGGCTTGCGGTTGGCTATTTCGCATGCATTCAGAAAACCGGCGCCTGTAATGACGGCTGTGCCATGCTGGTCATCATGGAACACGGGAATGTTCATTTCCTTTTTGAGAGTATCCTCAATATGGAAGCATTCCGGAGCCTTGATGTCCTCAAGGTTGATTCCCCCAAAGGTTGGCTCAAGGGTTTTGACAACCTCTATGATCTTGTCAGGATCGGTCTCCGCCAGTTCAATGTCAAACACATCCACGTCCGCGAACATCTTGAAAAGCACGCCCTTGCCTTCCATGACAGGCTTGCCCGCCTTGGGGCCGATATTGCCAAGGCCAAGCACAGCAGTGCCATTGGAAATCACGGCAACGAGATTGGCGCGGCCTGTGTATGTCCCAACAAGGGATTCATCGGCATGGATGGCCATGCACGCCTCGGCGACACCGGGGGAATAGGCCATGGACAGGTCTTTCTGGGTATCGCAAGGTTTTGTTGGCAAAACCTCAACCTTGCCGGGACGGGGAAACTGGTGATAGGCCAGAGCCTCTTCCTTTGTGTAAAGAGCCATTTTTCTCTCCTTTCCTCTTGATGTTTGTTAGCGCGGATTTTACAGCTATACCGCCATCAGGCCAAGCACCAAAAGCTGGCCCATGAGAATGCGCAAAATCATGGTCAATGGATAAACAGTGGAATATGCCGATGCCGGCACCTCACCGCCATAATACTGCATGGCAAAGGCCAGGGCTGGCGGATCCGTCATGCTGCCGGCGAGCATGCCGCATATGGATGGGAAATTGATCTTCCAGCAGGCTCGGCAAATGAGCGCAGCCAGAAAAAGCGGCACAAAAGTGATGATGGCGCCCATGCCCATCCAGGCCAGGCCGGAGCCATGCACAACAGTCTCAACAAATCCGGTGCCAGCATGGAGGCCGACACATGCGAGAAAGAGCAGAATGCCAATCTCACGCATCAACTGGTTCGCTCCAGATGTCATATACCAGGTCAGGCCGCAGAAACGCTGCACCCTGCTCAAAAAGATGGCTGTGAGCAAGGTTCCGCCAGCCACACCAAGCTTGAGGCCTGTGGGCAGTCCCGGCACCATCACGGGGATGCTGCCTATGACCACGCCAACAAGTATCCCCGTGAAGATGGAGAGCATTTGCGGGTGATCCAGAGCCTTTTTGCTGTTGCCAAGCATGTTGGCGAAATTTTTGCCTGCCTCATCATTGGCGCCAGTGATGGAAATGATGTCATCCAGCCGCAGCCGCCACAGCCCGTTAAATGCAAACTCCTCGCCTGAGCGCTTGACAGCGGCAACCTTGACATCAGCGGGCAGGATATCTGCCAGATTTTTGCCCACCATGGCCATATTGGAAACCAGGATGTCCGTGCCACCGCTGCTGGCGAGATGATGGCGGGGATGCTGGGCTGCCAGTTCAGCCAGCTCCTTTTCCACATTGATGTGAAACATGCCCTTCAGCAGCATCATTGTAAGAATTATGCCAAAAATGCCAAATGGATAGGCCACCGCATATGCCATGCCAATGACCTTGAGGCCTTCTGTGACAGCCTCCGGCGAGCCTGCCACCTGGCTCCATGCCTCATTGGCGGAGCCAAGGGATGGCGTATTTGTCACCGCGCCACTGAACAGACCGGCCGTCTGGGGAATGGACAAATTAAAGGCAAAGCAGCACGCAACTGCCAGGGCCGCGCCGCACAGCACAATAAATATGGCCATGAAATTCAGCTTCAGACCCTGGTCGCGCAGGGATTCCAGAAATGTCGGCCCCACCTGCATGCCTATGGCAAACACAAAGAGAATAAGGCCAAACTCCCTTGTGAACACCAGAACCTTTGGATCCAGGGAAAATCCGAAATGTCCAAGGATGATGCCGCTGAACAGGATGCCGCCAATACCAAAGCTGACGCTGAATATCTTGATGCGTCCAAGCAGTATGCCAAATGCTATGGTTATGGACAGAACCAGGGCGGCCTGCACCGCGCCATGGGTAAAAAACAGCTTGTCCACAAGTTCCATTGCCTGTCTCCACCAGAAGTTATGTTTGCGCGCGGCAGTCTGGCGCCAGACTGCCGCGCATTTTGACTATGCCTTTATGCTTTTGCAGCCCATGAGTTTTTTACGCACAAATTCGGGAATGATGGCCTTGACAGATTCCAGAGTCACCATTCTCCTCATGATGCCAAGCTGGTCATGCAGGGGTATCTGCTTGGGGCAGACATTGTCGCATGCCAAAAGGCCCATGCACCCGAAAACTCCCTGGTCATTGCCCACAAGATCGTAAAAGTCCGCGGCATCCCGTTTGTCGCGGGGGTCAATGTAGAACCGGGCCAGCCTGTTGATGGCCGTGGCGCCGATGAAATCCTCTTTCATTCTGGCCGTGCCACAGGCAGCGACGCAGCAGCCGCACTCCACACAGCGATCCAGCTCAAATATTTTCAGGGAGAGCTCATTATCCATCCGCTCTTCCTGGGCTTTGGGATCAAATTGGACATTGGTATGAATCCAGGATTCAATTTTTTTGCCCACATCGCGGAACCACACGCCGGTATCGACGGAGAGATCCCCAAGCAATTTGAATACAGGCAGAGGATACAGCGTGATCCTGTCGGGCAGATCAGCGGTCTGTGTGTGGCAGGCAAGACCTGGCTTGCCATTTATCACCATGCCGCAGGAGCCGCAGATGCCGGCCCTGCAGCAGAAATCAAACTGCAATGTCGGGTCCTGCTCCTCCCTGATCCTGTTCAGGGCGATAAACAGGGTCATGCTGGGCTGCTCCTCCAGCGTATATGTCTGCAAATGCGGTTTTGAAGCCGGATCGGCCGGATTGTAGCGGAATATCTCGAAAGTGAGCATGCGTCCCATATGTCAGGCCTCCTGGGCTTCCGGTTGGTCAAAGGGCACAAGTTTGTCCGCGGGGATTTCCGGCCCCGGGATCAGTTTGCCGCCGCCATAGCCGCGATCTCCTGGTGGGAGGATGAAGAATGGCGTGGCGTCCTCGTAATTCAGTGTGGGGAGGCTGTCCCCTGGCTTCCAGGTTGCAAGGGTGCGTTTCAGCCAGTCGCGGTCATTGCGTTCAGGATAATCCTCGCGCGCATGGGCGCCGCGGCTTTCGGTGCGCTGCAGGGCGCCATAGGCCACGCACAGGGCCAGGCGAACCATGCCAGGCACACGCAGGGCCAGCCCAAGCTCGGCATCCTCGCCCTTGAGGTTTTTGCCGGCAAGGCGCATGTTTTTTGTCCTTTCAAGAATATCCTGCAGTTTGTCCACGCCGGACTGCAGATCCTTGCCATTGCGGAAAATTCCCACATCTTCCATCATTACATCCTGCATGGCATTGCGCAGGGTGTAGCAATCCTCGCCTGTGCCGCGCCGCAGATTGTCAATGCGCTCCTGCACGCCGGCTGCCGCCTGATTCATGGAGTCGGTTTTGAAGGTCATGGAATCACCCTCCAGAAATTCCACGACCTTCTTCCCCACGATCCTGCCGGCAACCACTGTTTCCGCCAGGGAATTGCCGCCAAGGCGATTGAATCCGTGCATATCCCAGCAGGCAGCCTCGCCGGCCGCGAACAGCCCCTTTAGGCCATAGGCATGTCCATCCTTGTTCACGCGCACTCCTCCCATGCTGTAATGCTGGGTGGGACGCACAGGTATAAGCTGATTTATGGGATTCACGCCGAGGAAATGGCGGCAGATATCGTAAACCTCGCGCAGGTTTGTTGTAATATGTTTCTCGCCAAGATGGCGGATGTCCAGCCAGAGATGATCGCCATAGGGGCTTTTGACGCCAAGGCCCTTGCGCATATGCTCCGTCATGCGGCGCGAGACCACATCGCGGCTGGCAAGCTCCGCCTTTTCCGGCTCATAGTCCGGCATGAAGCGATATTCATTGACATCGAGCAGTGTGCCACCATCGCCGCGGCAGCCTTCCGTGACCAGAATATCCGTGGGAACGGTGCCAGTGGGATGGAACTGCACGGCCTCCATGTTGCCAAGAGGCACAATGCCTGTGTCAAGGGCTGTTATCTGGCCGCCGCCATCGCAAATTACGGCATTGGTTGTGGCGCGATATATACGGCCAAATCCGCCTGTGGCGATCAGCGTGGCTCTGGCAACATAGGCCTCAAGCTCGCCTGTGCGCAAATTTCTGGCAATGACGCCCATGCACCTCTCGCCATCGTGAATAAGCGCCTCGGCCTGCATCCTGTCATGCACCTCAACCCCGAGCTGCAGCATCCGGTTATCAAGGGTGAACAGCACGGCATGGCCTGTGCCATCAGATGTATAGCAGGTGCGCCATTTGGCGGTGCCACCAAAGGCTCTGGAGGTTATGAGCCCCTCCTTCTCCTTTTTTTCCACTGCCTGGAAAGGCTTGCCGCCTTTGAAATAGGTATGCTCACCGGGGACGACCCTGTTCCAGGGCACGCCCATCCAGGCCATTTCCCGCATGGCAATGGGAGCGGTCTCGGCAAACATTCTTGCCACTTCCTGATCACAGCCCCAGTCGGAACCCTTTACCGTATCATTAAAATGGATGTGGGGAGAATCACCCTCACCCATGACGGAATTGCCAAGAGCGGCCTGCATGCCACCCTGGGCGGCGGAGCTGTGGGAGCGCCTCGGCGGCACAACACTAAGGCAGATGACCTTGTAACCGGCCTGAGCCGCTTCCACTGCCACACGCTCTCCAGCCAGACCTGCGCCCATGCACAGCACATCACTGTAATGAACCTGCATTATGCACCCCTCCTAGTAGCCAATAAGCCAGACGCGTGTCAGGGCGCAAATGCCCAGCGCCAGATAACATGCCATCGCGGCCCAGATTACTTTTCGCCAGAATATGCGGCGCGCCTTGTCTATTATGCCAAACTTCACGCCTATTCTGTAAATGCCAATGCCGGTATGCAGAATGGTGCAGGGCAAAAACAGCACATAAAAAAGCCACCAGCCCATATGCAGGCGCTTGCTGCTCTCGACAACTGTGATTGGCAGATCGGCCATGACAGTAAAGACATGGAAGAAGGCGCCCACAAGAATGACCACAGCCGTAAAGACCTGCACCAGCCAGAGCCATGTGTCCAGATCTTTCAAGGCCCTGCTGTGATCCCAGAAGATCTCCAGCTCTCCCGCGCGAAAAGGCATTTTGCGGGCCGCGATCCAGAAGTGGAACACTATGAGAAGAATAATTATTGGCGCCGCGATCTGCGCCACATAGGTTTCTTCCATCAGCCAGCCGATGGTGTTTGTAATTTCCGGGCTGATGACAACGCTGCCCTCAAGCACCAGATGAACGCACACAAAAAGGGCCAGTATCGCGCCGGACAAAGCCTGCCAGAAATCCAGGCGGGAGCGCAAATCCCGGGGTGAACTCGTTATCATGGCCACTCCTTATATTTTGCGATAGGGTTTTTGCCCGGCTTCATAATAATTGCAGCCCAGGCTGTCTATGACCACGATTGCCGGGAAATCCTCAACCTCCATCAGCGCGAGGGCCTCGGGGCCAAGCTCCGGCCATGCAAGCACCGTGTAGCTCTTGATGCTTCTGGCAATGAGGGCGCCAGCGCCGCCCACCGCAGCGAGATAGGGCACGCCATGTTCCTTCATGGCCTCCACCACCTCCGGCTTGCGGTAGCCCTTGCCGATCATGCCCTTCAGACCTTCCCTGATAAGACGGGGGGTGTAGGCATCCATGCGGCCCGCGGTGGTTGGGCCCGCGGAGCCAATGGCATGGCCAGGTTTTGCTGGTGTGGGTCCAACATAATAAACAACCTGGCCCGTTAAATCCACAGGCAATTTTTCTCCCTTGTCTAGACATTCCACCAGTCTTTTATGAGCGGCGTCACGCGCGGCCAGAATCGTGCCGGACACAAGCACACTGTCTCCCGCGCGCAGGCTTCTTGCCGTTTCATCATCAAATGGCGCTCTGATACGTTTTGGCTCAGCCATAGAAAAATCCTCCAGACAACCTTAAATCACAGCTTCGGCATGGCGCGCGGCATGACAGTTTATATTAACCGCGCATGGCAGCGACGCGATATGTGTTGGCGCCCATTCCACATTGACGGCAACGGCAGTGGTCTCGCCACCCAGGCCCTGGGGGCCGATGCCGCTTTTATTTACCATTTCCAGCAATTCATCCTCAAAAGCCGCGTAGCGGGGATCCTCATTGTGGGTGCCCACATCCCTGGCGGCGGCTCTTTTTGCGCAAAGACAGGCCAGTTCCATATTGCCGCCAATGCCCACACCAACGACCATTGGCGGGCAGGAGTTGGGGCCGGCCGTTTCCACGGCGTCCAGCACCACCTTGCGCACGCCTTCAATGCCATCCGCCGGCACAAGCATCTTGAGCACGCTCTTGTTTTCGGAGCCTGCCCCCTTGGGCGCCAGGCGGATGCGGATTTTATCGCCAGGCACAATCCGGACATGGATGACAGCCGGGGTGTTGTCGCCTGTGTTTTTGCGCTCAAAAAGAGGCTCGGCAACGGAAGATTTGCGCAGATAGCCATCCACATAGCCCCTGCGCACGCCCTCATTTATGGCATCCTCAAAATTGCCTCCGACAATGTGCACATCCTGGCCAATATCAGCAAAGACCACAGCGAGGCCAGTGTCCTGGCAAATTGGCACTTCCTCATCAGCGGCAATCTGCGCATTGCGCACCAACTGGTCAAGCACGTCCCCCCCTGTGGCGGACGGCTCGGTCTCCCTTGCTTTTTCCAGGGCTTCCGCCATTTCCTCCGGCAACCTGCAGCAGGCCTTAATGGCCAGGGCGGCAACCGCGTCGGTTATGGCTTTAGCGGGAACTTCCTTCATCTTCTCCTCCCTTTGCCGCATTGTGGCGGCAAATCGATCCAAAAATTGTGTGTGCGCTCAAACAACTTTTTCTCCGCCAAACAAGTGTTTTCAAAAGCAGTCATGATGTACGTGTGCGAAAACACTAATGCGCTTTTTTTCACAAGGCAAGAAAAAAATACAGATAAAAAAATTTTTTTGCCAATCTTCGTGAATGGCATTAATATAGAGCAATAAAGTGGGCAATATCAATGTGTTATCATCAACAAATCTATAATTCGCAAACAATGGCTGAAAAAAATGTTGATAAAAATTTCATAACCTTCAGCCGCCAGTGTGGACGCATCCAGATCCGGGCAGCCATCTTCCGCCAGGGCCCGGATCTGCAGGTGCAGCTCACCGGCGGGGCGGCTCACATTGGCGCAGTGGCATATGCCTGCCCCAATGCCCCCCCTTGCGCCATGGGCGCTCCCGGCCACAGGGAGTGCGAGGTGGCCGAAAAAATGGCCCGGACACTATGCGAGGCCCTGCGCTGCAATGTGGCGGTCAGCGCTGGAATTCATTATGATGATATCAACAGGGCTGAAGTCGCGGCTGCCATGCGCCTTTGTGACGAACTGACCCTGGATATCATCGCCTGTTTATAGCATATGCCAATAATGGACATATGTGCCCGGACTCTAGTGAGATGTCATGTTTTTACTGTCGTAAAAACATGAAGATCGCAAAGCA